>NZ_CP037422.1:5018333-5618333 GCF_007748175.1 Gimesia aquarii | reverse complement strand
ATCAAAAAACGAAATTTCAGTGATACCACAGCGGCTGAATTTTCTGAGGATGCTGAATATGAACTGATTGAAGTCCTTGGCCAGGGTGGGATGGGTGTTGTTTATACGGCACGACAAACATCAATTGACCGTCAGGTCGCTGTCAAAATGCTGAAAAGCAAAACAGCAAAAAACCAGGATCAACGACACAAATTTCTTGCGGAAGCAGTGGTTACCGGTGAACTGGACCATCCAAATATCGTTCCCATTTATGACGTCGGAAGTAACAACAGTGGTGCCCTGTTCTACTCCATGAAAAAAGTCGAAGGTCGCCCCTGGTTAAAGAGTATTCGTAAAAACTCGCTTGCAGAAAATCTGAACATCTTGATGAAAGTCGCTGATGCGGTTGCTTTTGCTCATTCAAGAAGTGTGGTGCATCGTGACTTGAAGCCCGAAAATGTGATGCTTGGTGAATTTGGCGAAGTACTGGTCATGGATTGGGGGCTGGCACAATCTACGACCGGATTTCGGAAGTCCAACAGTATTATTACAACGTCGAGTATGGGTGGAACTCCCGCTTATATGGCTCCTGAAATGGCAACAGGGCCTGTAGACAGAATTTCGCCACTATCTGATATTTACTTGTTAGGAGCCATTCTCTACGAAATCCTCACAGGACGCCCGCCACATACAGGCAAAACCGCGATGAAATGTCTGATGGCAGCCGCAAAGAATAGTATTGTACCAACTGAAAAAAAAGGAGAACTGGTTGACATCGCCATGAAAGCGATGGCAACACAACCCCAGGACCGCTATCCCAGCGTGCAGGCTTTTCAACAAGCCATCATGGAGTATCAATCACACTCCGAAAGTATTTCTTTAACAACACGAGCTGAAGAAGATTTGAATTCCGCAATCAATACGGAAAATTACGAATCGTTTTCAAGGGCATTATTTGGATTTCAGGAAGCTCTCTCACTCTGGCCTGAAAATTCATCAGCGAGAGCAGGAATTCAGAATTCCACATTAAGCTATGCCAGTACCGCATATGGAAAAGGAGATTACGATCTCGGGCTCTCACTCTTAAGTGAAGAGGACACATCACATGTGGAATTGATCACAAAGATTCGTTCGGCTCAAACAGAACGTGATGCGCGCCAGCAACGTCTCCGTGCAGCAAAGCGGGTTTTTGTCGGTATGCTGGCAACCTTCCTGTTTGTCGTCACTGGTGCCTTCTTCTGGATTCGAGCAGAAGCAAATCGTGCCCTTGAAGCAGAAAAAGTTGCTGAGAGTGAACGCGATACTGCAGTACTAGAACGTAAAAAAGCGGATGATGCACGTGCTCTGGAAGAAATTGCACGTAAAAAAGCAGAAGATGCAAAAGAACAAGAAGCGATTGCTTTAACACAGGCAAAAATTGATCGAGACAAGGCAGTTATCTCTGAAAAGAAGGCCATTTCTGAAAAAGAAAGAGCAGAAGAAGCAAAAAAGTCTGAAGAGTATGAAGCCTATATTGCCCGTATTGGTCTGGCTGCTGCGAAGATTGAAGAAAACGCGTTTGAAAGTGCCATTGAACTATTAAATGAATGCCCTGAACAATTAAGAAACTGGGAATGGGGACGCTTAATGCACCTCTGCTCTCAAAGCAGCCGTGACTTTAACGCCAAAGCACCAATCGATGCATTAGCAATTTCTAAAGACGGTTCGCAATTTGTAACCGGTGGAAAAGATGGCTTCGCTCGTCTCTGGGATCGGGTGAGCGGGAAAGTCATTGGTGAATTCGACCATAATAAACACCCTGTACTGGCAGTCGCGCTCAGCCCAGATGGAAAGTTATTGGCAACAGGGAGTGAAGACCCAAAAGGTTTTATCAAAATATGGGATCTGAATTCGCAAACACAAATCCCTAGAACATTTCAAAACTCAGAGGGGAAAAAACCGTTTGATAAAGGCCACACCGAAGGTGTGTTAAGTCTCTCATTTTCCAAAGATGGAACGCGACTGCTTTCCAGTTCGTATGATAAAACGGCACGGCTTTGGGAAGTTGAAACCGGTAAACAGCTACAACGCTTCTGGGGACATAACTGGTGGGTTTGGGATGCTAATTTTTCAACAGATGAACGCCGGATTGTCACAGCGAGTCAGGATGGAACTGCTATTATCTGGTCTGTAGAAACAGGAAAACAGGGGGCTCCCTTCACCGGCCATCAGGGCCCCGTCTATTCTGCCCACTTCTCACCTGATCCTGAAAGCAGGCATGTCACCAGCAGTGGCTATGATCGGCGTGTTTTGTTATGGAAACCGGAAGACCTCGTTCCTTATGACTATTCAAAAATCGTAGCAGGTAAGAAAAATGAACCTCCTCCATTTACCGCATTTGAGGGTCATCAGGAAAGTGTTCAATCTGCCGAATTTACAAATGATGGCACAATGATCATCAGCGCCAGCCATGACAATACTGTCAAACTCTGGGACATTGCCACCACAAAAGCATTGAAGACATTACGTGGCCATGACAGTTGGGTCCAGGCGGCTACACTATTGAGAGATGGCAAGTGGATTCTCTCTGCAAGTCACGATGCCCATCTTAAGCTCTGGAATATTGCGGGCTATGAAGAAATCCGAACTTTGAAGGGACGCGTCCTTGCCCATCACGTCGATGCGATTCTCGATGTTTCCTTCTCCAAAGATGGAAAACAACTGGTTACAGCCAGTCGTGATAAAACTGCCATTTCCTGGAATGTCTCTACAGGAAAGGTCCGAAAAGAATTTACCGAAGGTCACTCCTTCCTGGCATCAAATGCGATCTTCCTCCCTGACCGAAAACGTCTGGCAACGGCAGCCGTTGATAATTCGGTACGGATTTGGAACATTCAATCAGGAACGGAACACAAACGCTTCGAGCACACGGGACGCAGCGCTGCCATTGATGTTTCTGCTGATTCGCATTTTTTGATCACTGGTAGTGACAAAAAAACCGTTCGTATTTGGAATATCGATACTGGCGAGATGGTTAAAGAATTAAAGGGCCACAAGTCTGAGGTGTGTGCTGTCGCGTTTTCACCCGATATGCATTTTTGTGCCAGTGGAGATGTCCGAGGCCGTTGCATGCTCTGGAATGTTAAGACAGGAGAGTTAATACACAAGTTAGATGGCCACACACGTAAAATTGCCGCCCTCAAGTTCTTAAGCAACGGCAAATCACTGCTTAGTGCCAGTGGTGACAACACAGTAGGACATTGGGACATCACAACAGGTAAAGAAAATCAAAGTTTAATTCTCAAGCATCCAGATTCTGTTCTTTCAATGTCAGTCTTTAATAATGAGACACAAGCCGTCACGAGTTGTGCCGATGGATTGGTGAGAGTCTGGGATATTGTCACTCCTAAAATCATTCGAACCATTCAACCCGCAAACGGTTTGATCAACTCGGTAAGCGTTTCGCATGATAACAAACGTTTGCTCACCGCAAATGTGCAACAGAGAGTGATTCAGGTCTGGGCCTTGGATACAGGAAAAGAGCTACTCAGTCCCGGTAGTAATGGTCAACTGAATGCGTTTCTGGATTTTAGAACAAAAGGCGGTATGTTGTGGACGGCCATCTTCTCGCCTTATCATGATTCAATTTTGACTGTAGGAGGTCGTGACGCACGACTCTGGAACGGAATGACGGCAAAACAGGAAATGGCCTTTCATCCTCATGGCGTCGTTGCATCAGCCTCGTTTTCACCGGATGGCAAGTGGCTCGTGACTGGTAGTTGGGATAACTCTGCCAAGATCTGGAATACTCAAACGGGACATGCGGAAAAGAAACTGGAACAGAAACATCAGGGTTTCGTGAATACTGCTCGATATTCTCCGAATGGTAAACTGATTTTGACATCGAGCGATGACGGAACTGCAAAAGTCTGGGACGCGGTGACTGGCGATATCGTTCTTACCCTGGATCACCATGGTTCTCATGTCAAAAGTGCCATATTCTCTCCCGATGGTTCACAAATCGTTACGGCTTCAGACGACAAAACATTAGTGATGTGGGATTCAAAATCTGGCAAAAAACTGTCGACTTTTAAAGGTCATGCATGGCCAATTCGAAAAGTGGCTTATTCACATGATGGCAAACGACTGATCTCGGGCTCCGAAGACAACACCGCTATTATCTGGGACATCGTAACACAGAAAAAAAAGATCCTTGCAGGACATACAGCTCCCGTTGCCTCAGTCGTCTTCTCTCCCGATGACAGCCGTGCTTTTACCGCCAGCGATGATGGAACAGCAAAGCTCTGGGATGCAGAATCGGGGAAAGAAATTCTAACTCTCAGCAATCACTCCCAGGGAGTGACTTCCGTAGACTTCTCTCCCAATGGACGCTATGTCGCAACCGGCAGTCAGGATGGTCAGGCAATATTATGGCTTACCGTTGACTGGAAAAAGAAGGATTCAGACTCAAATCAGGTAGCAACTACATCGAGTCCTCAAAAATGAAAGTGGCCATGAATTCCTGTTCGAGGCCTGAATCGAGGCCTTGGGCGTGGAGTCACATAGACGACAGACGGTGATGTTACGACGGTCGCTGGTCTCTGTTTCACAATGACCGGCTCAGTTCCGGCAACATAATTATGTTTTTGCATAAATTCAATCAACTGATCACTAATTCCCTGTTGTTTCAGTGAGATGATTGTTTGAGGACTTAGATCGAAGGCACCTCCCCGACTCTGAATGGCGCCAATAATAACAGAATCGCTCACACCGTTGTGAGACATGTGAATCACATCGCTATTTTTTATTGCCGACCGCGCCATACGCTCATGGTTTGCCTGCGCAATGGCAACATCACGTTCTTCTCTTGCATCCTCTGCATTTCCAATCAAACTACCCGCGAGTCCACCAGTAGCTGCGCCAATTAAGGCACCAGCGCCTCCATTACCAGAATGACTGCCAATAATCGCTCCAGTCACCGCACCGATCCCTGCTCCGTTTGCTGCACCTGCCTGAGTATGATTCATGGAACTGCAGCCCACTTGCACTAAACAGAGCAACAAAAGCGAAAACATTTTCTTATATGTCAAGTAGTCCATTTGTGTGAATCCTTTCACCCAACCTTTGCACTTTTTACAATCCCGGTTGTTAGATCAGAGAAGCAGTGATTAAACAAGCACCGCCTGTAAAAGTATCGGGAAAGTGGCGATTCATTATCAGATAATTTCATTGTTGTATAGATGAAATTTCAAACCGAATTATCTCAATGATCTGAAAACAAAATAAGCGACGCTCGTAAGATTAGTAAGTGTTTTATTTTACAACGACACTCTTTTGAAATCTGCCATTTGTAATATAATGAGCCGGTAATATGAGTACATTTATATTAAAAATTTCCACTCTTCAAATTTTGTGCTGATTTTAATATTTCGAAGCACTTGAACTACTTCAGAAAGTATTCACTGTATGAATTCCATCAATACAGATCCCATCACCATGGTTGTGACAGCCCATCCTGCTGCAGGAAATGAAAAAGAATGGGAACAGACCTTAACCAGCACAATCCAGGCATCGTTAAAATTTCCAGGTCACATGGGAACGACTGTTCTCAAACAGGAATCTCGTCTGAAACCAACATATCAAATTGTGATTCGATTTGATCAATTAGAAAATTTGGAGGCATGGAAAAGCTCACCCGAACGAGAACATTGGGTCTCACGCTTACATGCACTCGAACATGTCCCGCCAGCGATTGAACATAATGCCGGTTTGGAAACATGGTTTGAATTCACTCATCATGATGAGCAACATCTTTCTCAGCATCCCCCCAAATACAAAATGGCAATTATCGTTTGGATTGCCGTATATATGACCGTGATTCCTATCGTCAATCTAATACGCCCTGTCACCAGCGAGTTGCATTTTCTCATTGGTAGTGCCATCACGACAACAATTACCGTTCCTCTCATGACCTGGGTAATGATTCCCGTATTAAGTTGGTTATTGAAAAGTTGGCTCTATCCGACAAAACCCATTGAGACCTGAATGAATCAGTTATCCCAATCAAAGATAAGCTATCTCTGAATTATATTCAGATTCAGAAAAGCAACTACTTCGGAGTGTATCGGGATGATTTCGAGTTTAAGCTGTGTATTGTTTGTTTGATTTGGCTGTCCCGCATTTGACGAGATATGCGAACAGAATAGAGGCTCCAATTCATCTTAACGCTCCAGTAACACTCACTATGTATGCTTCAGGCCAACTGCCTTTTGTTCAGCCTCTCAAATCCAGCTCACTGCTTCAAGAGCACTCAAACGGCAGGCTATGCCCAAAAGAGATCCTTCAGTGGCCTGATCGCAATTTTAACCGCCCTTACTTGCAATTAAATTGCATTTGACTTATAATTGCATTAAAAACAGACGGGGAAGGTGCTGAGCGATTGCCAGCCGATGGCGATTCAACCGAAACCCATTTCGGAATTGCTCATTTCTCAGAAGGCCCTTCTCCCGTCACGAACCGAGCGTTGGAGTTACCTATGCAGAAGAAAGAATCGCCACGATCCCACTTACCAGTTACCGTGCTGAGCGGTTTCCTCGGCGCTGGCAAGACGACACTACTGAATCACATTCTGGCGAACCGCGAAAAAATGCGTATCGCCGTGATCGTCAATGACATGAGCGAGGTCAACATCGACGCAGCCTTGGTACGCGATGGCGGTGCGGATCTCTCTCGAACGGAAGAACAACTTGTCGAGATGACAAACGGTTGTATCTGCTGCACTTTGCGAGAAGATCTGCTGCTCGAAGTGAGTCGGTTGGCCAGTGAGGGGAGGTTCGACTACCTGCTGATCGAATCGACTGGAATCAGCGAACCAATGCCGGTCGCCGAAACATTCACGTTTGAGGACGTAGAGGGAAACAGTTTGTCTCAGCTCGCCGAACTGGACACGATGGTGACCGTTGTTGATGCTGGAAGCTTCATGAAGGATTTCGGCTCCTGGGATGATCTGACGGATCGTCGTATCGGCCTGAGTGAAGAAGATGATCGCAATATCGTTGATTTATTGGTCGATCAGGTTGAATTCGCCAATGTGATCATCATTAACAAAACCGATCTCGTCTCGCCGTATGAACTGGAGCAACTGGACCAGATTATCCGGCGACTCAATCCGAACTCTGAGATTCTGCACACCACAGAAAGCCGTGTTCCTCTGTCTGCAATTCTGGGCACAGGCCGTTTTCAGTTGTCGGAAGCAGAAGAAATGCCGGAGTGGCTGGCAGTGCCACGGGGAGAGGAGCAAACCGAGACAGAAGAGTACGGGATATCCAGCTTTGTTTACCATCGTGACCGGCCCTTTCATCCCAAGCGATTAAACGACGTCCTCGATGACAATCTCGATGATGGCTTGTTCGACGGTATTCTGCGGAGTAAGGGGTTGATGTGGATCGCATCGCGCCATGACTGGGCCTACGACTGGTCACAGGCGGGTTGTTCAATTCGCCTGAATCCGATTGGATTCTGGTGGGCATCCGCTCCCGAGGAGGAATGGCCGAGCGACGAAGAAGAAATTGCGGAGATTCACTCGAGGTTTCTCGGTGAATATGGAGACCGACATCAGAAACTGGTGTTTATCGGGCAAGGACTGGATCAGGAACGTATCGAAAGGATCCTTGATCGGTGTTTGCTGACAGATACTGAATTCGAACTGGGTCCCGATGCCTGGTCCGACCTGGAAGATCCTTTACCTCAAATCGAACTCGAAATCGAGGAGGTCGACTGATGACAACTTCAGTTAAGGTAAAACTTTACGATGTCGTTGTCGTTGGAGGTGGTGCTGCGGGTGTGGGAGTGGCGATAGCCCTGATGCATGCGGGCACTGAGAATTTCGTGGTACTCGAGCGACACAGGGTTGGAGCGTCGTTTGCCTCATGGCCGGACGAGACTCGATTCATCACCCCCTCTTTTCCGAGCAATTCGATTGGCATGCTCGATCTGAACTCGATCGCGATTGGTGTTTCGCCCGCGTTCAGCATGGAGGTTGAGCATCCTACGGGTCGCGAATACGCGTCGCATTTACGAGGAGTTGCTAAGTTTTTCGAGGTACCGATCCAAGAGAAAACCGAGGTCAAGCGGATCAGGAAAGCCGGTGAAGACTTTCACATTGAGACAGCTGACGAAACCTTGCGGGCCAAGCATGTGATTTGGGCCGCGGGCGAATACCAATATCCACGCTTGAATGGGTTCGTTGGCAGTGAACTCTGTCAACACACTGCGACAATTGCCAGCTATGAAGATCTTGAGGGAGACGACTTCATCATTATCGGTGGTTATGAGAGTGGCGTTGATGCAGCTTATCACCTGGCGTTTTATGACAAACGAGTTCGTTTGTTCGACAAAGACTGTCCGTGGAAAGACGAACGTTCCGATCCCAGTGTTGCGCTCTCTACATATTCGCGCGAACGAATGCGAGAAGAATGGTTTGAAGACTACGTGGAGTTGTTTCCACAAACGCCGATCAAATCGGTGACTCGTGTGGGTAAACAGTATGAAGTCACAGCGCAGGATGGAAGTCGGTTTCAAACAAGTGTTCCGCCGCTTTTGGCAGGTGGGTTTGCAGGAAGTCACAAGCTGGTCGCGGACTTGTTCGAGCGACGCGACGATGGATATCCATTGCTGAGTGAGCAGGATGAGTCGACTGTCGTACCGGGGATGTTCCTCTGCGGCCCCGCTGTTCGACATGACAATCACGTCTTTTGCTTTATCTACAAGTATCGCCAGCGTTTCGCTGTCGTTGCCAAAGCAATCGCCAGCTCGCTGGGACTACCGGCGGAAGAGTTAGAAAAGTATCGCCAATGGGGGATGTATTTAGATGATCTCTCATGTTGTGGGGAGGAGTGCGAGGTATGTTGACAGGTTATGACGAAGGGGCCACCGTACGGGCTCCCGCCGCGCCTCCGAGTGGGGCGAACACGATGAATGGAACCAACAGCAGGGAGATCGCGTCTGGCGCGGGGAAAAGCCGACTGGCACGAGCGCTACGAATTGAGTGGCTCGGGCAAACGGTTGCCAGCCTTTGTTGGATTGCCAGTGTGCTGACTTACGGAATCAGCTCTAATGGGGATTGGTTGCAGTTGGCTGCTGCGTCTGCCTGGTTATTAGCAAACATCGCAGCGATTACCACTGCCGAGGCTGATTGAGATGTCGGTTGCACGTCAAGTGAATCATCACAAACGAAGTGAAGCAGAATTCATTAAACATGCAGTGGGTCTGCTGAGCCAGCAGGTCTGGTGCTGGGGACGCGACGTTCTTCGTGCCGAGGGCAATTGGCTACTCGAGGTGGGCTTTACTCGCATTGAGCCACCCGCCCATCGCAAAAAATGTTCCAGCGTGTATACCCTGGAACTGCCGCAAGGTCGACGTGTTGTTTTACGTGGGTTTGGAGTGTTCTATGGAGATTCTCAGCGAGGCGGTGTCTTCCTGCCTCGTTTCAAGTTTCGGCCAAAATTCACAACAGACGCGAGACTAGAATGCCCACCCTGGTCCAGTGAGGACTTGCCGAAGTTAAGCGTACCTACGGAGTCTCAGCGAAATTGCTGTGTGTCCTTGACCTTGGATTTGATCGATTGGATACGAACTTACGAATCAAACATTGTAGAGCTTTTGGGAATCGAGTATCGCCGATCGACGTTGGCCGAGTGGGACAATGTCAAGCAACCAGTCATACCGGTAGAGGAGATGGCTCCCGCGTGGCAATTGCTCGGCGTCGAGATCTCTGAGGATTTCCAGATGTTATTTCCAAGATGAGGCCCCCTGGGAGTCTAGCTAATGACTAATTCCGCACCAGCGAGACATCGCCGCCCAGCACTAGCGCGCACGCGCCAAGGATGGTGCATGCCTCAGCCGGTACGCAGATTTGGCGGAAAGCTGATGGAACAACAGCTCTGGTGTTGGGGAAGGGATATAGAGCACCCCGATGAAAATCTACTGATGGGGTTTGGTTTTGAACGCCATCGAGATCGCAGCACCGACGATCGGTCCACGTGTTATCGACTCGATCAGGATCAGTTGCACGTCTCATTATGGGGCTTCGGCATGTTCTTCGGACAACGTGAACTGGGAGGCCTCTATCTCAACCGTTTCGACTTTTGTCCTCAATGGGCTCCTGTCGAGTCACTCTCACTGGCAATTCACTGGCCCGACGAACTACCGGTCTTTACTAGGCCACGAGGCAGACCGCAGTGGCAGCGTGCTCGCGAACTCTGGAAATCATGTTTACTCTGGATTGCCAACTATGAAACCCGGGTGCGCTCCACCGTTGGCCTCGCTTATCGGAGGGAATGCGTGGATGATTGGCTACGGCCGTTCGTCCGTGCCGAGAAGATGGCGGCCGCATGGCGCTTTCTCGGCCGTCAAGGTTGGGAGCATCAAAACCAACCGTTATCATTAGCACTCAAGCCATTCACAATTTCAACTGAGAAGTAATGAAAAAACGATCCGTCACCGTGCACTTCAAAATTGAATCCGCCAACAAACGCAGGACGGAGTGAGACTCATGAAAGAGAAAGCGTCAATCGACCCAACGATGAAGGTTCCGGTTCTCATTATCAATGGATTCCTTGGTTCAGGTAAAACAACCCTTTTGACAAGCCTGCTTGTTCAGTCTTTCAAGAGAAATCTTTCTGTTGGGGTCGTGGTCAATGACATGAGTGAGTTGGATGTCGATGGCCTGCTTGTCGCTCAGCGGGAATTTTTCGAAAAGGATGCCTGCAATTTTGAATCCATTCATTCTCATGTTCTAAGTAGCAATCAAGGGATCAACAAGCTTCGTCATGCACTGGAGCGAATGGTATCAAATAGCCCCTTGGAATTGCTGATCATTGAGACATCGGGAAGCTGTCACCCGATGCCGCTTATCGAGTTTTTTAGTACACAGCCACAGTTCAAGCTTATAGGCGTACTGACACTGGTCGACAGCGCGATGATTGATCAGGACTACGACTGCGGACAAGAGCTTGTTCCTATCATGCAACGCAATCTAAAGAATCAGCAGAGGGATACGACGAATTTACTGGTGGAACAAATTATGTTCTGCAGTCACCTGATGCTGACCAAGGTCGACCGAATTGCTGAAAGTAAAATAAACACCATCGCCAGGACCATTCACGAACTGAACCCTTTGGTGCCTGTCGTTTCTGTACCTTGGGGTAACCTTCCCCTTGATGAAGTACTGGCGATGACTGAGTACGACTATCATCGAGTGGCACAGTTAATCAAAGAGCTGAAACCAGCCCTCGAATTAGAGTGCCAGGACGATCGGCCCTATAATCTGGTAACCAGAGCCATTAAAGATGATCGTCCGTTTCATCCTCAGCGTTTGTGGGATGTTTGCAATCAACATCTCGGCCAAAACATCTACCGAAGCAAGGGATTTTTTTATCTCGCGAGCCGTGACAACTTGTCGCTACTCTGGAACCAGGCGGCCGGTGGGATCAATCTGGAATTAATTGGATACTGGCGTGCGGCAGTCCTTGAAGAAGAAGATCATCGTTTTGATGAAATGGAACTTGAGGCGCTGAGGAAGAGACTGGCAAAGGAGACAGGACGTTTTGGTGATCGTCACTGCCACCTGACTGTCATTGGTGACAAAGCTCAGGTTGATTGGTTTGCTGAGTCGCTTAAGCGCTGCTTTCTGGATGAAGACGAAATCGAACATTGGAGATCTGGTGGATCATTTCCTGATCCTTGGCCTGAAAACTACGCCAGATTAGAGCATTGAGGGTTATGCTTAGCTCCGATGGCGGCCCCCTACCCATTCGTGATTCAGGAAAGGCAGGCGCTGTCGGACCTCGCGGCTTCAGACACAATGGTCACCGTGGTCGATGCAGCAAACTTCCTGAAAGACCTTCGAATCGGCAAGGATTTGCAGAGTATCGAGAAGAAAAAAGGGGTCAGGTCCATTTATTGTTGCTCGACGACTTGGCTAGAGGGTATTTGCTGACTCAGATATTTGGTGATGGCACCGTTTCCACATCCGATATCGAGTACCCGTTTGTACAAACTAACGTCAATACGCTCTCGAGCTTCTAAGGTCTGTCGATACTGCATCGATGAATTCTGTGCATATTCCGATCCATCCCAAAGGTCTTCCACGTGTGACATGGCAAACTCCCGCTTCCGGATATGCATTTCTATCTGCAGAATTCACTAACAACGTACAAATATTTCGACCAAGTACAACTGTTACAACGAAATAGAGGAATACATTCCGCTACCAAGGTGAGTCTGGGAAATAGTTCGTTTGCGTTTACTGTACGACAAATGACGAGTTTCGTAAACAGATTATAGAATTTGATGATTCAATATGCTTAAACACCGAATCATAGATTCGTTCGTGATAGAATCAGCCCTCCAAAATCTTCATTTCGTTATTCATTTGAAACGAGGTGATTGCGGTCATCACGATATGCATATCGATATTCTCTTCTCACGAAGACTATACTACTTTTATCACTTTGTATTCAGAGAGTATTAGAGAATTCTGCATTCCGATATATAACTTGATATCGAAAATATGAAATAGATCATGAAGTAAGTCTACAAGCCAAAAGATTCAGTAGCGGTCGACAGGCATCAAAGCGATGGAAGAAACTGAGCAAACTTGTAGTGTATTTCAAAATCATCGTGATTTATGTATTCTTTATAAATATAATGAGCAAACTATTAACGTTCGTTTTCTATTTGCGTCGGTTATATAGAAATGGAGGTTTGTTGTCTGATGCGACTCATTTTGAATCTGTCGCCGTTCTATTCACGAGGCTGGATCGCTCTCTTCAGATCTGAATAAGCCATAAACCTATTTATTTTTGACAGTTACGGCTTCAGATGGCTCCATCTCTACAGCCTTGTGTTCATAATGATTTAGCTAGTGTCTCGCCCAAAATTAGCAAAACAGGATAATAATAGGACAATCATAATGGTTCAAAATAAGACAAGTAGGTCGCCCAGGAAGCAATTAGAGCCAATAAGCGAAACAGTCACATCCGGCACACCAATTATTCAACCCGAAGACTTGAAGGTAACATTAATCAGTTTGCATGGTTTGATTCGTGCACAAAATCCGGAGTTAGGACGTGATTCAGACACGGGGGGACAAGTTAAATATGTTTTAGAGCTGGCACGTGAGTTGGCAGCACACACGCACGTTCGCGAAGTGGAAATCTTAACCCGACAAATCATCGATCCCAAAATCGACGATGATTACGCTCAAGTGGAAGAGCCGATTTCTGAAAATGCCAAGATCGTCAGGATCCCATTCGGGCCGAAGCGTTACTTGCGGAAAGAAGCATTGTGGCCTTATCTTGAGTTATTCGTTGACCAGACGCTGCAACACTTCAAACGAACTGGTTTACCTGACATTATCCATGGTCATTATGCGGATGCCGGCGCCGCAGGCGCACAACTGGCACGATTACTTCATATCCCTTATGTCTTTACCGGGCACTCTCTCGGTCGCGTTAAACGACAACGTCTCTCTCTCGGAAAAACAGATCCTGCTGCACTGGAGAAGAAATACAAATTTACGACACGCATTGAGGCGGAAGAACTTGCTCTGGAAACGGCTTCTATGGTAGTGACCAGTACCAGTCAGGAAGTGCAACAACAATACGAATTGTACGATCATTACCAACCGTCTCGTATGGAGGTCATTCCACCTGGAGTGGATTTAACCTCGTTTTCACCGGTAGATAAGGACTGGCAGACACCTCTGATTGCCGATAATCTGGCTCAGTTCCTGCGTAATCCAGATAAGCCCATGATTCTGACGATGGCACGGCCTGATGAACGAAAAAATCTGGAAATGCTCGTCCGCGTTTACGGTGAAAGCGAACAGCTGCAAGAGCTTGCTAACCTTGTGATGGTAATGGGCACTCGAGAAGATCTTCGTGAATTACCCAAGGCGCAACAGTCAATAATTAATAACGTGCTGCACCTGATTGACCGCTACGATCTTTATGGAAAAGTAGCCTACCCCAAATCTCATCAGCCCAATGATGTCCCCGAGTTATATCGGCTTGCGGCCATGGCCAAAGGAGTGTTTATCAATCCCGCCCTGACAGAACCCTTCGGACTGACACTTTTGGAAGCGGGTGCTACGGGGCTGCCAATTGTAGCAACCAACGATGGAGGACCGCGGGATATCATTGCCAACTGCCAAAATGGACTACTTGTTGACCCAATGGATCAGACTGCCATTGAACACGCGCTACTTCGGGTACTCACAGAGCCTGAAGAATGGACGATCTGGTCTCAGAATGGAATCAAAGGCACTCGTGAGCACTATTCCTGGAATAATCATGCTAATCGTTACTTACGTGATTTACACGACATCCTCGAACACTCCCCAGTTCCAGTTTTGAAAGACAAGTCAACGCCACGTCGATTGCCTGAGTTCGACCGGTTGATTATCACCGATCTGGACAACACTCTGACCGGCGATCCGGAAGCATTGCAAGAGTTTATTGAGCTGATCCGAAAGAATGAACATATCGGCTTTGGGATTGCGACTGGTCGGCGACTAGACAGTGCCATGGAGTTGATCAATGAATTAGGACTTCCCCAACCAGACCTGATTGATACCGATGCCGGAACACAACTACACTACGGCGAAAACCTGATGCCAGACAACAGTTGGCGGAAATCAATCGGTTATGCCTGGAAGCCGGAGGAAATTCGAAATGTCCTGGACGAATTGCCTGGTTTTTTTCCTCAGGAAGAAGACCACCAATCGGAATTTAAAATCAGCTACGAAGTTGATACCAGCTTGAGCCCCAGTCTCAGTTCGATTAAAAAAACGCTACGAGAAGCCGGTTTACGTGCTAAAGTTATTATGTCCCTCGGCATGTATCTTGACGTCATACCAGTACGGGGTGGAAGCGATTTTACAATGCGACACGTTCTCTGGAAATGGGGCTTTGCCCCTGAACATGTTCTCGTTTCCGGCGATTCTGGTAATGATGCAGGTATGCTCTTAGGACGTTCGCTGGGCGTGGTTGTGGGTAATCACAGTGAAGAATTGGAGCGGCTGCGTAATCGTCCCCGCATCTATTTCGCCAAGGCTTCACATGCGGCCGGCATTCTCGAAGGAATTAAGTATTACAACTTTTTGGACAAGATCACCATTCCCAACGATCGGATCGAATGAGCACGGCCCAAGATGAGATTGACTTCAAAGCCGACCTGACCCTGCAACGTTTGCAACCTCAGCTTGAAGCAGTCTGGCAAACCAGCCAAATCAGCGAAGTCAAACGACACGAATTTGAACTACGACTAAGCGAACATTGGCGTCCTCTTTTTGGATTGCTATTTCGACTTTATCGCTCCCGGTACGATTTCTTTTTCCATGTCGAACAGATATTACTGACTGCGGCCCGGGGATGGGTGGAGCGTCCTGATCGTCTCTGTGAATTAGATCGTCACCGTATCAATGAGCCCAACTGGTTTCTATCAGAAAAGATCAGTGGTGGTGCGTTATATGTGGACCTGTTTGGGGAAAACCTGACCAAGCTGCGTGAAAACGTCAGCTACTTTAAAGAACTCGGCCTGAAGTATTTGCACTTCATGCCACTGTTTGCCGTCAGGCCCGGCAATAATGACGGCGGATACGCGATCAGCACTTATCGCTCGGTTGACCCTCGTCTGGGTACGATTGACGACTTGCGTCTACTGGCAGCCGACTTGCGCGAAGCCGGTATTTCGTTGGTGTTGGATTTCGTCTTCAATCATACATCCGACGATCACGAGTGGGCTCAACTCGCTCAGGCTGGCAATCGTGAATTTCAGGAATACTATTACATCTTCCCCGACCGGACCGAACCGGAAAAATATGAACGCACACTACGTGAGATCTTTCCCACCATACGCCGTGGAAACTTCACCTGGCATGATGGAATGCAGCAATGGGTCTGGACCACATTCAATAGCTTTCAGTGGGATTTGAATTACACCAATCCCGCCGTGTTTCGTGCGATGTTAGAAGAGATGCTATTCATCACAAATACGGGCGTCGACATCCTGCGGCTGGATGCGGTGGCCTTTATCTGGAAACAGATGGGGACTAACTGCGAAAATTTACCAGAGGCCCACTTGCTGATTCAGGCATTCAACCGTCTGGCACGCATTGCGACACCCGGCTTGTTATTCAAGTCAGAGGCCATTGTGCATCCTGACGATGTGGTCAAATACATTAACGAAGATGAGTGCCAGATTTCGTACAATCCAACACTGATGGCGTTGCTCTGGGAATCTTTGGCAACGCGCAAAGTGAATCTGCTGGTTCAAACACTCAAACATCGTCATCGTTTACCCCCTAATACATCCTGGGTGAATTATCTTCGCTGTCATGATGATATTGGGTGGACGTTCGACAATGCGGATGCAGAGGCAATCGGCATCAACGCTTATGACCACAGAAATTTCTTGAACGACTTCTATACCGGTCAGTTTCCCGGATCGTTCGCGCGGGGAGTTCCGTTTCAGGAAAATCATGAAACAGGCGATATGCGCATTTCGGGAACGATGGCATCATTGGCGGGGTTGGAGCAAGCCATCGAGGAAGATGACGACGAAAAGAAAGAACTGGCGATCCGTCGCATGCTGTTACTTCATGGAGTTTCGCTGAGCATCGGTGGGATACCGCTCCTGTATCTGGGGGAGGAGTGGGGCATGCTCAATGATTATGACTTCGTCACAGACCCTGCCAAAGCCGGTGATTCACGTTGGATTCATCGTCCTAAAATGAAATGGGAATTCCTGGAAGTACTGGACGACCGCATTGGCACAGAAAATGGATCGATTCGCAAACAGATTTTCAGATCCACACAAAGATTGATTGCTTTACGAAAATCGTTACCGGCGCTGGCAGGCCAGGAAATGGACTTGATTGCCACTTCAAATGAACACATTCTTGGTTATGTACGATTCAACAATGGCAATCGATTAATCGTGTTAGCAAACTTTTCTGAAGAACCACAGGAAATCGAAGGCAACAAACTTCGCACCGCCGGCCTGGGTCGGTTCTTTCAAAATGTAATCGACGACAAAACGTATGCGACCTCAGAGCGTCTAGTACTCGCACCCTACCAGATACTTTGGCTGAATCGCGTCTAACCCGACGGAACGAACTGATGCCCCCGACACAACAATCGAAAAGACCAGCCGTAGCCTCTCGAGGTCATATTCTGGCTACGGACCTGGACGGCACATTCATCCCCCTTGATAACAACGCGCAAAACTGCTCCGATCTACGGATTCTGACAAGCCAATTTGAGGCACACGGGAACTCACTCATTTTTGTTACCGGGCGTCACTTTGAATCTGTTACACAAGCGATACAGGAGTTCCAGCTACCACAACCTGACTGGATTATCTGTGATGTTGGTACTTCGATCTTTCAACGTCAGGACTCGGGAACCTTCACTCCCGTCACCGCCTATCAGGATTATCAGGACCAGATTATCACTTCCCTGCCCCTTGCAGCATTGCGTGAGCGACTACAAAACATCTCTGGCTTGCAACTGCAGGAACCAGAAAAACAAGGGCGCTTCAAACTCAGTTTCTATGCAGACGCATCGCAACTGGACGAACTGGTTGACCTGATCCAACAGATCCTCGACGAATCCGATGCCCCCTATTCCATTATTCACAGCATCGATCCTTTTAATGGAGATGGCCTGATAGATTTGTTGCCGGCAACCGTATCCAAGGCACACGCGCTGGAGTGGTGGTCAGAAACGTTTGAACTGAATCCGCAAGACATCGTTTTTGCCGGTGATTCGGGAAACGACTTGACCGCGCTCACTGCCGGCTATCGGACTATCCTTGTTGGCAACGCCGACCGCAGTCTCGCGCAGCGTGTCCATAATTTACATAGGGAGTCGGGCTGGAACAACCGTCTTTACCTCGCACACGGCACCGCCACCAGCGGCGTACTGGAAGGGTGCCGCTGGTTTGGATTAGCTGATCCGACCGACACACGAATCGAACGACTCGGAGCGACGCCGGTTACATTCAATGAAACATACTTTCGCGTCTGGGCTCCACGACAAAAAACGATTGCTGTAGAAATTCACGACCAAGACACAACCAGCCAATTTGAATTGACGCGCGACGCGCAAGGTTACTTTGCCGGTACCATCTCAAATGTACGTCCCGGCGCGCTGTATCAATACTGTCTGGACCATGATGTCAGGCGTCCCGATCCCGCTTCGCGATACCAGCCCGAAGGAGTGCATGGCGTTTCTCAAGTCATTAATGCTGATCAATTCCCCTGGACAGACCAAGATTGGCAGGGCATCAAGAAAGAGAGCCTGATCATCTACGAACTGCATCTTGGCAGTTTCACAGAAGCCGGCACCTTTCGCGCCACCATCAAAAGTATTCCTGAATTAATTGAGTTAGGTATTACAGCTATCGAAATCATGCCTGTGGCCCAGTCGCCAGGTAAATGGAACTGGGGTTACGATGGCGTCGATCTATTTGCAGTCCGAAATACGTATGGCACCGTTGAAGATTTCAAAGCGTTCGTCGACGCATGTCACGCTGCAGGCTTAGCAGTGATTCTGGATGTCGTCTCTAACCACGTGGGGCCGGAAGGCAATTACCTCTCAGAGTTTGGTCCCTATTTTTCAGAAAAGCATCATACCGCCTGGGGCGAAGCCTTTAATTTTGATGGCCCCGATTCCCAACACGTCAGGCAGTTCATCATTGACAATTCGTTCTATTGGCTGGAAGCGTTTCATCTCGACGGTCTAAGATTGGATGCCGTACATTGCATGTATGATGACAGCCAGCCAACGATTCTTGACGAAATCCGACAAGCTGCGAGCGGATACGCCGATTCTGTAAACTGGCCTATTCACTTGATTGCGGAAACCAATGTCTATAATCACGACTTACTAACCCAGAAAGGAGACAGAGCGGCCTACGATGGAATCTGGTGCGACTGCCTGATGTACTCAATCTATTCGTATGCATTGCCTGACGTGCGTCTCACGCATCGTGAATATCATGGTGCACAAGATCTTGCCGACACACTGCAATATGGATATGTCTATTCTGGTGCCGAATTGATGCGAGTTTCCGAATCACAGCGCGCGATCGTTCATTCGGGAAGAGACCAACAAAGTCATATCAACTCATTAATCGTGGCGCTGCAAACACACGATTCTGTTGGCAATCATCCACACGGCAGTCGTATTCACCATCTGACTTCAAAGCAATTTCAAAAGGCAGCAGCAGGACTGGTCATTCTTTATCCCAGCATCCCCTTAATTTTTATGGGAGAAGAATTCGCCGTTGACTCCCCATTTCCGTTCTTTGCAGACTTCGAAGACAACGCACTTCGAAAAAACGTGGATCAAGGTCGCATAGAAAACCATCATCCAGAGATTGAGAGCGAGATTCTGTTACCCTCAAGCGACGAAGCGTTCTACCAGGCCAAATTTCATGATACGAACCGACGCGATCGCGAAATGTTTGACTGGTATCGAGAACTGCTTTTACTTCGAAAACAGGGCATCGCTGAAGAGTGGCTTTCTGTAAGATATATGAGTTCTGAATATAACCATGACCAACACATCTTCACACTAAGATATACCCAAATAGATGGTGGTATTGCGATTCAGTCCCGGTTGATACCCAAAGATTCCACTGAAGCCACTCCAGTAAAAATCGCTTCTCTCGGTACAGTTCTACTTTCATCCGAACCTCTGTTAGAAATTGTAGAAAATTGTATAATCCTCCAACCGAATCATGTAGTGGTCAGTTCATTCTGAGACTGCGGAGTAGAATAAATATTGATGTCAACAACAACGTAGGGTGATGTAGAGAATGGGTGGAATGTTGACAACGCAATACCACAGTAAGCACGCTGCTGCTGCAACGTGAGAAACGACCGACGTGATTGTTTTGAAGCACTATCAATTCAAAGATACAATAAATACAATTGAAAATCTGCGACAACAGAATCGAACAGGTCTACTTTCAAGGCCAAGATAACATATTCACCTTGGCTGCGGTTTACACTCTCTGCCGAAGAAAAAAGGTGTCAGGTCTGCTCTGTAGAAAACCTACTTCCGATTGCTATACCTGTAATAAACGAGTGAAGTTAGCAGCCGTCGATGGAACAGGTTTCGAGTTGCGTCACATTAGTGCCAACTTTGTAAAACGCCGAAAAAGAGCCTGTATAACCGGGTATGAAACGACAACATACACACGGTATCCGTCTGCAGGAATCATCTGTGACTGTGCCAGTCATCTGATACTCGCAGTGGTGCCCGGTCGTGGTCCGGAACCAGATGACAAGCACTACAGGCAGGCAGTGGCACAAGCAGCAAAGCGGGCGAGAGTCGAAACCATTCTCGCAGACGCCGGCTATGACAGCGAAGGAGCTCACTTGTTTGCGTCCCAGGAATACGGCATGCGAACAATCATTCCTGCGACATGAGGACGTCCCACAAAGAAGTTACCCAAAGGATATTGGAGGCGACGAATGACAACACAGTTTAATACAGAGCAGGTCAGGTCCTTTTATTGTTGCTGAGTCACTCGGACGAATCGCTCACTTAGGCTCCGAACGAAGACGCCATACCAAACCGCTGTTCTAGCAATACATTCATCCGATAGCATTCCCGATATGACTAAGAACCTGAATGATCTTTCCGTAACGATGCAACACTATCCGACCGTAAGAATCATCGGTTTTTGCTCGTGGCCAAAGCAGAATAAAGGGCGTCGATAAGATAAGCAAAATTGGCATAAGGACTAGCCCAAAGAACAATAAGAGTATGCGGCACAGGTCGATCATTGATATCGCCCCTTTGAGAGCACATTCTCCCACCATAGTGTTATCGACCAGCAGAACATCTCGTAATCCTTGTCGCTCCAGTAACTGTCGTATCGTCACTCGTCCTTGTTATGACGACCTCCATAAGAATGATTCCGCCTCACCAATCCTAAGCGAATTAGCCAATGGAATTGGGAATGACACTTTCCCACACTCCCTTATATTCTATTCGCGGAGGCAGCCATAGTATTGGATGAATTTCGTCCTTTATCTTGAGAATCGGAGAAATCCTTCGTTAGCAATTACTGTCTTGGAAATAACGAGTTTCGCGAATAATTTTAACAATAATTTCATGCAGCCAACTTGAGTTTCACTTCGTGGTCAATCGGCATGGGAATACAGTAAAGGGGTCAGACACCTATACTGTTTTCGATATTGGTCACAGTGTCGAGAGATCGTTCTCAGAATCATCACGCATAATATCATGATCCTGTAGCGAAACATGACCTTTTCTACAGAGCAGGTCAGGAACCTTTTTCTGTATTCTTTACGGTTAAGTTCACTGTCAATGAACTATGATGCCGTGCGATGTCATGCTCTTTTCCTTCAAAAGTACCGCTGCGCTCTGGTTCATCGACGCTGGTTCTCATCGAATGAAAACCACTGGCTAACGGCTTGAACCTCACGCGGCCTTCTTCGTCGGTTGTGAGATTCTTATTCAACCCGCCGACGCCCCGTAATTTAAACGGACGTCCGGCAGCTGGTTTGCCTTTCCAGAGAACTTGAATTTCTACGCCGTCATCTGAAAACGTCGGTACGATATCCAATTCCAATTGCTTGGCCCGCGCCAGTGAGTTTTTGTCTTTTAACGAATCCGCTTCAATGTGCTTGCCGTAATAGTGCAACAGCACTTCGGTTTTGCCATAGCTGTAAACGCCCCATTTGCAGAAACTTTCGATGCTTCGCGGGGCAGAAACTTGCAACTCGTTTGCTAACCAGCGTTTGCCAGGTTTTTTGACGACCGACATTTTCAACGGCATGGGTTGATTGCTTTTAACCGTGTGAATCCAGGTGGTACCTCGTTCGATGAAAGGATCTAAATATTTACCATCGCCGGGCCTGGGCCCCTCTTCGAAATACAAGTTGGTTGTTCCTCGATCGCCAGATTTTGTATCGACATTGATCCAAAGATAATGGGCCGACGCCGATGAGAATAATATGGCGAGATTGATCGCACAGGCTAATGAGATTTTTCTAAGCATGGCAGGGTCTCCATAATTGAAAAATGATTCAACCAGATATTTCCTATTTGGGTTGAAGTGAATTGAGCCTGGAACCACTCCACGCCGGAATTGCTTTCCATCATAATGTCGCGCCCTGCCGTGTCAATCACGCAGTCATTTTTTCCTTTTTCTTGTTCGTCTTGTGCTAAAAACCGGCGACGGACGCTAGACGAGCCGTTTTCCCTCGGCGAAATGATGCCCTGCGCAGACTTTCTCTATAGGCGACCCTTGTTGTCGACCATTTCGCTCACTGTACTTTCAACACCACTACTGGATTTTTATCTCTGCGTTGTTGGGTGATATCGGGTAGAATCTTTTTCGCTCAGGATTTGTTTTGTCTGTAAGAAGATGGTTCGTTCTGTTCGCACATTGATTTTTTTTGATTGTCCGGGAAAGGAGTTCGGGGATGTGGTGTTTGGTGTTCATGTTGTTGCGTTTGTGTTCTCGTTGGTGGATGGTTTGTTGGTTGAGTTTCGGCAACTGTTACAAATGGGGTGGAATAGGTAAATTTGATTTATGCGCCTTAATGTCTCAAGGTTGGTCAATTCGTGACCAATTGTGGTCTGATTTTGTCACTAATCAGGTCAATTTGGGTACAAAAAACAGTGAAGATCGGGAAGTTGTTTTTGCGCTGCCAATAGAAATCCTGCTGAAACCAGTAGGTTTTATAGTACTCAGATTCGCAGGCGCAGAAAAATTCAGTATCGAGAAAAACGGTTTTCACTTACTGCTGGCGTCCTAAAGAGGTTGAGGCAATCTTGAAAGACTGTGAAGCAACAAAATTAATTTGTTTACGATCAGTGGTACTCGCGCTATCGACAACAGGGCTCGGCATCAGCGAGTTGGCTGACCTCCACTGGTCTGACATTGATCTCAACAGAGGCATGATCGCTTTGAGTGATGAAAGCACAAGCCGTCCACAAAGTTCGCGCGAGCGGCGTTCTGCCAAGTCTGGTTATAGCCGATTATTTCTGAGTCATGCCGATCTGAGGAATGTGCTTGAAACATTAACACACACGACCGATGGTCGGCGGCACTCACTTAGATATTACTTTTGCTCTGTCTGTGCCAATGCTGGAATCCCAGAACGTATCCTTAGAAGTGGCTTAGACACTGGAGAGAAGCTAGTGCATCGTTATTACCATCTGCATGACGGAGAATCACAACGACAAATGGCCCGCATTACTCAACCAGGAAGCAGCAGTTTCAACTCATATAGAGTGTGGGAAATTTTTTACTAAAACTGGAGACATCAACCCCAGCAATGCTAAGAAAAGTGACTAAAGTTCTTCTCACTAAAAATTTGATTGCCATAGTTCAACTATGCTAATCAGGTTCGCAGACGCAAATTATTTCACAACACTTATTTAAAGTAAAAAACATGTGTAAAAGTAAACGGAGAGGGGGGGATTCGAACCCCCGGTACCTTGCGGCACGCCGGTTTTCAAGACCGGTGCATTCGGCCACTCTGCCACCTCTCCAAAAGCCAGAAACTCCATAAGAATCAGGGCTTCGGACGAAAGTATATAGACTCTTTCCAGGCTTGTAAAGTCTCATATTGATCTCGACTTTGAATGAAAACAGCTGTCTTTACCTATAGTTTCCTTGAAAATTCAAACCAAAAGAAATTTTTTGACAATTGATCAAAGATCGAAAAAATAATTCCCTCTTTTTTTAGATGATCTCTACTATCATTTGAAATATGGGGTACTCATTCGAGTTCAAGCAGTATTCTTATTACGATTCACTCAGCCGGTGAACTCAAAAAAATAATTGAGGATGTAGATAATGTCAGAACGAGGCAAAGTTCATTTGAATATGATCGTAACAAAAACTGGTGATCAGGGGGAAGCCTATTTAAACGATAGTTCTCGCGTATCCAAAGCTTCTACTCGAATCAAAGCTCTGGCACTGATTGAGACTATATCTGTAAAGCTAGGTTTTTTCATTCATGAATGTAGACAAGACCAATTAAAGCTGCCTCTTCCAGAAGAAGGAGTCTGTGTACTCAATCTGGAACAGCTTGCCAATTCATTTCAACAGGAGATGTATGACCTCGGTTCGGACTTGAGCACTCCTATCAAACCAGAAGAGACCATTTTACGCTTCCCCGTTGAAAAAGCAGAAGAAATCACGAAACTTATCTCAAAACTCACTCCGACTCTGGAACCGCTGGATTCTTTCATTTTACCTCAAGGCAGCTTGCGCGTTTTACTGGCTCACGATATTCGAACGACGATCAGACAAGCTGAGACTCTGGTATGGGACATTGAAGAAGCGATCAATCCCGCGGTAACGCTCTACCTGAATCGACTTTCCGATTTCTGGTTTGTGCTGGGCAGAATACTTCAATCTGAAGACCAGCTAACTACTAATGAAATCACAAAAAAATGGGAACCCAATCAGGAACATGAAAGAGGCATTCAGATACAGGAAACAAAATAACAAACTTATAATTATTTATCATCCATGAGCACAGGACGTAACCAGCGAGTCATCTCTTCGATGTTCATACCTTTGCGTTCTGCCAATGACGTCAATTGATCTTCGTCAATTTTGCCCGTATGGAAATAACGCGAATCGGGATGAGAAAAATACCAGCCAGAGACCGCTGCTGCCGGGTACATAGCAAAGTGTTCTGTTAGTTTAACTCCGATTTCCTCTTCGGTATTCAACAACTTAAACAACGTATCCTTCTCAGTATGGTCCGGACAGGCTGGATAACCTGGTGCAGGACGGATTCCCCGATACTCTTCTCTGATCAAATCCTGATTTTCCAGGGACTCATCCGGATGATAACCCCAGAACTCTTTTCGAACTCGTTCGTGCAAATGCTCAGCAAACGCTTCTGCCAACCGATCTGCCAAGGCTTTGACCATGATACTACTATAATCATCGTGTTCCTGTTCGTACGATTTTGCCAACTCCTCAGCCCCGATACCAGCAGTCACAACAAATCCACCAACATAGTCTGTCTTTTTACTCTCTTTAGGAGCAATAAAATCGGCCAGTGACATAAGGGGTTTCTCTTCCTGCCCCCTTTTTCGAACTTGCTGACGAATATGATGCAACCGAGCAATCACTTGACTGTGATTCTGGTTCTCATAGAGTTCAATGTCATCCCCATTAACCCGGTTAGCTGGCCAGAAACCAATCACCGCACGTGCCGTCAGCAGTTTCTCATCAATGATTTTCTTCAACATTGTCTGTGCGTTCGCATAGAGTTCGCGTGCCGCTTCACCTACAACTTCATCATCAAGAATCTTCGGATATTTCCCTACAAGATCCCAACTGATAAAAAATGGCGTCCAGTCAATATAATCCACCAATTTTTCTAACGGATAATTGTCAAGTACTTTCGTCCCTGTAAACGTGGGAGCCGGAGGTGTGTAATTCTCCCAATCAATTTGAAAGCCTTGTTTCATCGCTTCGTGATAAGAAACCGGTGCTCCCTGAGGCTTGCGGTTGGCCACCCGTTCTCGAACTGTCACGTACTCGTCCTGAATCTGCTTCACATAATTATCGTGCAATTCATCTGACATCAACGAAGCCGCAACGCCAACGGCACGAGATGCATCGGGGACGTACACAACCTGATTCCGATGATATTGAGGATCGATTTTAACAGCCGTATGTGCCTTGGATGTTGTTGCTCCCCCAATTAATAATGGCAAATTCATCTCTTGCCTCTCGAGCTCGCTGGCCACCGTCACCATTTCATCCAGCGAGGGAGTGATCAGCCCTGAAAGTCCAATAATATCGCATTCCTTTTCACGTGCGGTTTGTAAAATCGTCTCACAAGGAACCATAACACCCAAATCGATGACTTCAAAGTTATTACATTGCAGAACAACACCCACGATATTTTTACCGATATCGTGAACATCCCCTTTGACCGTTGCCATTAATATCCGCCCATTTGATTGCCCCTCTCCGTCTTTTTTCTCTTCTTCAATGAAAGGTTGTAAGTAGGCAACAGCCTGTTTCATCACCCGGGCCGATTTCACAACTTGAGGCAAAAACATTTTTCCAGATCCAAACAAATCGCCCACCACGTTCATGCCATCCATCAACGGGCCTTCAATGACATCGAGAGGTCGATTCAACTCCTGGCGTGCTTCCTCAGCATCTTCAACAATATATGTAGAGATCCCCCTAACAAGAGCATGTTCGATCCGTTTTTGAACTGGCAACTCGCGCCATGACAGATCTTCTGTTTTGGTAGAACCAGCCGAACCATCTCCACGAAAACGTTCTGCAATATCCAGCAGCGCTTCGGTTCCCTCGGGTGTGCGATTCAGAATAACATCTTCGACTTTATCTCTCAGTTCGTTCGGAAGATTATCATAAACAGCCAACTGACTGGCATTGACAATCCCCATATTCATACCAGCACAGATGGCATGATAAAGAAAAACCGAATGAATGGCCTCACGAACGGGATTATTACCACGGAATGAAAACGATACATTAGAAACACCACCTGACACACTTGCATATGGCAGGTTTTTTCGAATCCAATCCGTAGCCTCAATAAAATCAACGGCATAGTTATTATGTTCTTCAATACCCGTCGCAACAGCAAAAATATTCGGATCAAAAATAATGTCCTGTGGAGCAAATCCTATTTCTTCAACTAGCAGTCGATAAGATCGTTCACAGATTTCAATCTTTCTTTGTGTGGTATCAGCCTGTCCTTCTTCGTCAAAAGCCATGACCACCACAGCTGCTCCATAAAGTTGACACTGCCGTGCCCTCTCAAAGAATTCTGTTTCTCCTTCTTTAAGACTAATGGAATTTACAATTGGCTTGCCCTGAATGCATTTTAATCCAGCTTCAATGACGTCCCATTTAGACGAGTCTACCATTACAGGAACACGAGCAATTTCCGGTTCCGTTGCAACCAGATTCAGAAAAGATGTCATGGCAGCGACCGCATCCAGCATGCCCTCATCCATGTTGACATCCATCACATCTGCACCGTTTTGTACTTGCTGTAAAGCTACTTCCAGTGCCGTGTCGTAATCCTCTTCTTTAATCAAACGTTTGAAACGGGCTGAACCGGTTACATTACAACGTTCACCCACGTTCACAAACAAACTATCTTTTGTGACATTAAACGGTTCTAATCCCGAAAGACGTAAAGCAGGTTCAATCTCTGGTACTTTACGAGGAGGGTGATTTGCCATCGATTCTGCAATCGCTTTGATGTGTGCTGGAGTCGTTCCACAACATCCTCCCAAAATATTGACAAACCCGCTGCTGGCGAATTCATCTACGATGCTTGCCATTTCGGAAGCCGTTTGATCATATTCACCAAATTCATTGGGTAAGCCAGCATTAGGATGAGCGGAGACATAGGTATCAGCGACACGAGATAGTTCTTTAACATATTGTCGTAGCTCTTGAGCCCCCAAAGCACAGTTGAGTCCAATAGAAAACGGCTTGGCATGTGCCAGAGAGTTCGAGAAGGCTTCTGTGGTCTGTCCCGACAACGTGCGACCGGATGCATCCGTAATCGTACCGGAGATCATTATTGGTAACTCGACTTGTTCGCGCTGAAAATAAGTGCGCACCGCATAGACTGCAGCCTTGGCGTTCAGAGTATCGAATATCGTCTCGATCAGAAGTAAATCTGCTCCACCTTTGACAAGTCCATCTATGGATTCTAAATAGTTTTCGACAAGTTCGTCATAGGTAACGTTGCGAGCTCCCGGATCATTGACATCAGGTGAAATTGAACAGGTACGACTGGTGGGACCCAGAACACCAGCAACCCAGCGTGGTTTGTCTGGTGTTTTCGCGGTCATTTCATCTGCAGCGGTGCGCGCCAGTTGTGCTGATGCCAGATTTAGTTCATGAACCAGTGACTCCATTTCATAATCGCTTTGCGATAATCGAGTCCCGTTAAACGTATTGGTTTCCAGAATATCAGCTCCCGCTTCCAGGTATTCGCGGTGAATGTCCTGGATAATCTGTGGCTGAGTCAACGAGAGCAAGTCGTTATTGCCTGCAATATCCATATGATAATCTGCGAAGCGTTTTCCTCTGTAATCCTCTTCTTTCAGTTTATAATTCTGAATCATCGTCCCCATCGCCCCATCCAGAATCAGAATCCGTTCCTGGATCGCATTGTAGAGAGCTTCAATTCGAGCAGAGCGATTAGACATATATAAAACCTGTACTCTTTTAAAAATGGTATCTGTTTCGTCACATTTAAAGCTGTGAGACTCATATCGTCTTTATGAATCAATAGACTCGTACATGATCAGACAAGCTAACAGTGGCACGATATCAATCACAACGATGTACTATACATGCTTGTAATAATATCAAGGGCATTCTAGCAAATCATCTGAATAGAGAAACAGCATACAACATGCTTTTTATTCGGCAGAGCGATTCAAATCTTCCACTGGTTGGGCTCCAATCGTGCCAACCAGCTCATTCAAATATTCTGAATTTGAAGTATGCAAAAGCCGTTGTTCGACCCACTTTCGTCTTTCAGAAATGTGTAAACGCTCCACTTCTCTCTCATAGCCAGGATGCCTGGAAAACTGATCGAGGTAATCCATGTGACGTTTTAACAGTGAAACTTCACATTTCTGTCGTGCCACAAGTCGTGCTTGATACCAATCACTGTTGAGTAACGATTCGCGTGTGAACAATGTACGCACTTCAGAATCATGGATCGTATGCCCTTCCCATGTACCGTGGGCCATAATTGAGAGAATGGCCTGTAATGGAGGGCAGGCCTCTTCATAAGCATGATCCGCAATGTATTGTAATGCCACACGTTGATGAGCCTCGGCAATATACTGTATGCCATCTACAAAAGATTCAAGATCTTGCTTTTCTGGCTTTAAAATTGTCTCATCAAAAACTGAAGCCGGATTATCAAATACGCGGCCAAAGAATCGAGTCAGGAATTTCTCAGTAATTCGGTACCCTAATCGGCTCGCAGGAATGGATTCGCCATGGTATTCAAAGTCTAATATTGGTTCCAATAAGCCTTCACTGATCAGATACTTTGGATCACGTTCCTCTGGCTGCATTCGACACCAGATTTCAGGAATCAAAAGGCTGATATCATGATCTACACGCACATTGGGACCAATATGACCGGCGGCTGTCGAAAAGCCTGCATATCCTGTTAATATGAATCCAACCAGGGCACTATTCAGATCAGCAGCGGGACGTAGCGCATTGAATGGCCCTTTGGTCAAAGCACCTTCACTGCCTGCCCCGGTTGTCGAAGGGCTTTTCCCAGTCAACGAACAGATAAAATCCATAAATAACTCAGGTAGTTCCTGATAATGAATCGGTGAGTACACTGCAAGACTGCGAATACCTTTTTCTCGATCAGGTGGGTTGTTACGACGTCCTACCATAATCGCATTCACAGGATTGTGTACTGGCTCGTCTGCAGGAACAGCCCGGAACAGTCGCGTAGCCATCTTGGCCACATACGTGTGAAATGGCTTGACCAAGTCAGAACGTGTCTGAAGATATCGTGGATTTTTTGTAGGTTTCCCATCGATTTGACGTGGATTAGCAGAACAAACTACAAAACTGCTGTTTGACTCTTCTGCCGCCCGTAACATCTCCTGCATGGGAGGACTGAATGCGTCGAAGTCAACGACGTATTTACTCATTTCACGTACTTGTTGATTAGTCAGCGGCTCGAAATTGGAGATAAAATTTCCAGGCCGGGAGAGATCAGCTTCAGTCTGTTTATCAAGCCCCCTCACAATAGCATCATCTGGCCGCTGAAATAAACGATACTCACTGTTGATTACAAATTTACAACTAAACCCACTTTCGCCTTCTGCCAAATGATTGAGTGCACGTGTTGGTACGATAACGGATGCACTAATATCGTCTTCTGTTTGAATTTTCATGGAGGCAATAAAATCTTGTCGTACTTTGAAAGTTCGCCACCCCAGTAGAGAAAACAAACCAACTCGTAAATAGGTTCCCACAAGTTTTCTCTCGCGGTACTTTAATTCATGCCCATGCGTTCCGTTTACGATATCAACACCAAAGTGACCAGCCCAGTCGTCACCCCAACTGGACCAATAGATTCGTTTAATAATAAAGACCAATGCCCGAATATGATCAGGAATTGCATTTAACCAGTCGTTAAATTCTGATGTGTAGGCAGCAGAGGGAGTTAGCAACTTGATCACACTACCCAGCGAGCGATCCTGATCCAGCACCCGGCGACTGGGACGTAGGTCAGGATGCCCTTCCGGTAATGGTTCCAACCAACGATCGGAATAATCCTTCTCAATAATTTTTCGCACATATTCCATGTCTGTTTCATAATCGGATACAAACACGGGTCCATAAAGCATGTAATCTAAAAGCGACTTGCTGATTTCACTCTTACCACCACCTGAAACCGTACAAGGTTTGTGACAGAAGATTCCCTCACCCGTAGTACCCACAATCCTCCAGGAAGGTGCAGCGGGATGCTTCTCCATGCGCAAATGATAACCAGAAGGTGCCATATAAACGCGCCCCGGTAGAAGTGGAATCGAATGTTTCTCTCCTTCCCGTTCCCAGCGGATGCATTGCTCAGGAAGGCTAGCGTAAGCGTCCTCAGGAATATAAATTAACTCAGGGTAGCGCCGATCTACTCCATAGCCTGCCTCTTGCCCTTCGATATGCTCTCCATAATCGCGCATTACATCATCAAATGTTCGACCGTTATAGCGAACACTATTGACTTGAAATCCTTCGCCCAGGTTGTAACTGGGATATGCAAGTGTTCCACCGGCATGCTCTTCTTCAGCATTTCCAAATAAGTTGGCAGAATAACTGATTTGAGTCTTCACTTCTTTTTTACAATAACCAAAATAGTTATCGGCGATCAGAGTCACAACCACCCCCGCCTCCGTACGACAAGCCAATTTGAAAGCCTGACCATCGTTATAGAGTTCGTCTTTTTCCCTCCAGCACATGCCATCATCACGTTGACGTTCGGTAGCGTCGTCCCAACGCGGTAACCCTACTTCGTGTTTTTTAAGGGAAATCAGATGAGGTGCTAAAATGACCGCACCGGTATGCCCTGTCCAATGCATGACATCCAGACCTGCATCATTTTCCGGAACAAAAGGATCCCCTGCATTTCCAAAAATTGACTCAACAAAATCCAGATTGCTCACCAAAGTTCCCGGAGCGAAGAACCGTATTTCCATCCGCTTTTCCGGTGTCACCCCCATCACCTCAGGACAGACAACCGGTCTTAGCATCAATGAAGCCCAACCTAATGCTGGCTCTGGCAGCTTCGATGTAAATGGAAATAACATCATGTTCTCAGGAGGGTTCATGGCGTTGAGAAATAATTTTACGAATGTCTCACGCGGAACCGCGCGCTTATCTCCAGGAACAGGCAATCCGCCTTCGGCAATATGAAACGTCCCACTGGTTGTACGCCGGTCATGCTTCGGATTGTGCAACACTCCATTTTTGACGCGATAAGATTTCACCAATTCACTTGTGAATTCATCACAATCCATTGGAAGAGAAAGCTCGCGCGCCAGTCCGAATCGATCCAATACTAGAGACCGATTCGGTAACTTCAGATTTTCTGAACCTGCAACATCACTAAAGTGTGACTGCAAAAAGTTTTCAATCCGTTGATCAATGGGGCAGCGATGATTCGCTAACAATCGATTTTTTTGACGATGGTTATCTAAAAAACCCTTTGCAATATCGATAAATGTTCGATCAGCGTCTGTTAAGGCAGCTGGATATCCGTTGGCAATCAGTTGAAGATTCAAATATCGTAAAATTTCATCCCGATCTTCATTACAGGTTGCATTCCCATTTTCATCAAGCCCTAAAGCCTGTCGGAATTGTTCACTATAATGTGCGGAATTTGCTTTCAGGGACCTGGGAGGCGAAAGCCGAGGTGCTTCTCGATTGAGCATAATTACTAGTCTTTTGAAAAAATGAAATGAGACACTGCGCAAGATCTGTGGAAACACATGATTGCGTCTCGAGCGCACAAAGAATGGTTTTTTGACTGATGTCCTGGCGCGGGACAAACTGTTTCAGTAATGTCTGCAGTATATTCGAAATTACTGAGGCGTCAACGGTCGAATTAGATAGCTCCAGCGGTCAAGCACCAGAAGAGGTCACCCACAAATAACGTTAAATAAATCATTGCAAAGCCGATAAATTAGCTATTATGACTTCATCCTGATTTTGCCGCTTATAAACTATTTTCGTGATGTATGAGAAACGGAACCTTATAAGAAAAATATTTATTTATGCTTAGTCGCAGAAAAAATGAATCGACCTTAATTGTAAGAGTGCCCTATTCGATGTGGTTCTCTTTTATCTAAATTCACTGATAGCTTGCCAACAGAGCTCATGTTAATAGCAGGAACAACTTGACCATTGTATATTCCTCATAAAATAATTGCATTCTTTTAGCCTGATTTCTCTATTTATGTATGGAGGTTTTACTCACTAAGAGTTTTCATTTCTAATGTTGGTGCTTAAAATTTTTGAGTCATCAAAATACTGGAGAAAAGCTGGTTAAATCTCAGGATTAGATTTAATGATTCATGAAGAATATGTGGAACGACTTGTTAATTTGCTGGATCCTCAAGCAAATCTTCTCTTCAATATGACTTTTGAAGAGGCAACAGAGCGAGTGGGAACAGGTTCACCAGAGGCTGTAAGGGAAATCGAAGGTCAATTTGCTCTGATTCATAAAGAGGGTACTTGTATTCGGATGGCCCGGTCTATTGGTAGACCAATGAGATTTTTTCTGGCAAAACGCGCTGAGGGACCCTGCCTTGTCGTTGCTGAAAGAATTGACGAAATATATGAGTTTCTCAAAAGCGAAGGCCTCGATACACAGTTTCATCCTTCCTATACAAGAATGGTTCCTGCGCATTACATTCTTGAGCTACAATTAATTGGCTGCCCCGACCCCAATCCCAAGACAACTCGATTCTTTACTCCCACTCGAAACTCTCTTCCAAATCAGTTAGATGAAATTGGAAAACAGTATATCGGGACGGTCTCTGAGGAAATTCATAAGTGGCTAGATTCCATTCCTCCAGTTGAGCCTATCGGCGTGCTCTTTTCCGGTGGTGTTGATAGTGGCGCCCTGTTTCTGCTCATGTACCATGCACTGATCACTCGCAATGAATCGCCTTCCCGTCTCAAAGCGTTTTCCCTTTCCATAGATGGGGAAGGTAGTGATTGCCAACAAGCATATCAGTTTCTGGAACAGATGAATTTGAATCTGTTTCTCGAAGTGCTTGAAGTCCCTCGCAGAAGCCTGGATTTTGAAGAAACAGTGAAAGTTCTGGAAGACTATAAATCACTTGATGTTGAAGCTGCGACGATGACTTACGCTTTGTGCAAAAAAATCCGTACCCTTTATCCACGTTGGACTCATTTGGTCGACGGCGATGGAGGAGACGAGAATCTGAAAGACTACCCTATTGAAGCGAATCCTGAGCTTACTATACGCAGTGTGCTCAATAATTTGATGCTCTACCAGGAAGGCTGGGGAGTTGAAGCTGTTAAGCATTCGTTAACTTATTCAGGGGGCCAGAGCCGTGGACACGTTCGAACCTATGCACCTGCTCGAAGTCTTGGATTTCAAGGATTTAGCCCTTATGCATTACCCAATGTCATTGAAGTTGCAGAAGGAATCCCTTTTATCGAGTTGACAAATTGGGATCACAACAAACTATATGCCCTCAAAGGTGATATTGTATGTAGAGGAATCAAGCAGATTACTGGTCTAGCCATGCCAGTCTATCCAAAACGTCGTTTTCAAGAGGGAACTCTAAATCACGATTCTTTCGAATCGGTATTCTCTGATACAGAAAATGAATATCGTCAAACGTTTTTATCGCTTTACCAATAGAGAAACGAGGCTCAAAACACAACCTGGCATGGATCACATTCTTCCCTCATTTACGAATCAGCAAATTCAAGCGGCCCGCTCTGCTAAAAATCAGGTATCTCCCGAAATGCCTTATGCTTTCTTAAATGAAACAGAGTGCGATTCAGATGGAGCCCTGACTGAAATATCTACGATCTTTCTTACAAACCGTGAGTGTCCTTTTCGATGTCTGATGTGTGATCTCTGGCAAAACACATTGGACGAGACACTTACTCCAGGCATGATCACACATCAAATCGACTATGCCCTTAAGCAACTGCCACCGGCTCAACAAGTGAAACTGTATAACAGCGGTAACTTCTTTGATCGCAAAGCGATTCCAGAAAAAGACATTCCGCGTATTGCCTCTCAGGTTCAAAATTTTGAAAGAGTGATCGTTGAAAACCATCCGTTGTTGTGCAATCAGGACTGCCTGGACTTTCAACAAATGATAAGCGGACAACTGGAAATCGCATTAGGACTGGAAATCATCCACGAAAATGTCTTACAAGCTCTGAATAAGCAAATGACTCTAGAAGATTTCTCAAAAGCCGTCGAATTCTTGGCAAACCACTCCATTCAGATTAGGGCATTTATATTATTGAAGCCACCATTCATGAATGAGCAAGAGGGAATTGAGTGGGCCATACGTTCTGTTGAATATGCATTTTCTCTGGGAGTAAATTGCTGCTCTCTGATTCCGACACGTTCTGGAAACGGTATTCTCGAACAACTGGAACAGACAGGGCAGTTTTCTCATCCCCTTCTCTCCTCTGTTGAAGAAACATTGGAGGCCTGCTTGAATTTAAAGCAAGGAAGAGTTTTTATGGACCTTTGGGATCTGGATCGACTTTATCAAAATGAGATCAATCTGCATGATCGGTTGGAACGATTACAACAGATGAATCTACTCCAGAAAGTTTCGACAGCATGATCACTCTGCTGAAGCCCTAACCCTATTTATCCAACAGTTCTAAAAATTCAGATTCTGACAACACAGGAATATTCAGTTCCTGTGCTTTGCTTAATTTGCTGCCTGCCTTTTCACCAGCCAGCAAATAACTGGTTTTCGAAGAAACACTTCCGGACGCCTTACCACCGTGTTTTTGAATTAGTTCTTTGGCTTCATCTCTTGTGAATTGTGATAAGCTGCCTGTTACGACAACAGTTTTCCCATCGAGAACTCCCTTTGTTTTCTTAGTTTTTTCTACGGGACTCCCCATATTCAGTCCCAGTGTTTGCAACTCTTGAATGAGTTCCACACCAAACTCAGAGTGAAAGAAGGTATAGACTGACTCTGCAATCACAGGACCAATTTCGTCTACTGCCGCCAGATCTTCAACTCTTTGTTTGGAAATTTCACCAATCGTACCAAACTGCTTTTCAAGAATACGTGCATTACTAGTACCTACGTGTCGAATATTCAAACCCGTTAATAGCCGCCATAATGGTTGTTGTTTGGAGCGTTCGATCCCCTCCAGCAAATTTTCAATCGATTTTTCCCCCTGGCGCTCCAGGCTGATGAGCTGATCACGATGTTCATGAAGCCGATATACGTCCGCCAGTCCTTTAATGATCCCCTGATCGAGTAGTTGCTCAACCATTTTAATCCCCATGCCCTCAATATCCATTGCCTGACGGGATGCAAAGTAACGCAATGTTTCGCGTAACGAGGCAGGACAATTTGGATTAGGACAACGGATATAAACACCTCCCTCATCCTGTACGAGAGTCGCTTTACATTCGGGACAGCGTGTTGGAAACTCCAATTCTTGCTGTGTTCCATCCCGTAGATGCTCTTCCACACGAACAACATGAGGTATAATCTTCCCGGCCTTTTCAACTACGACCCAATCACCAATTTGGATTTCCAGGCGTTCCATTTCATCCCGATTATGTAAACTTGCCCTGGAAACCGTAGTACCAGCAATTTGAACTGGTTCTAAATTCGCAACGGGAGTAACAGTGCCTGTTTTACCAACCTGAAAATTAATAGAATCAACCTTAGTTACCGCTTCATACCGCTCCCATTTATAAGCGACAACCCACCGAGGACTCTTGGAAGTATTTCCCAGCAATTCACGTTGTTCAAATTGGTTCACCTTCAGCACGATACCATCGACTTCAAAGTCCAATGTATGTAAGTCATCCATCATTTTCTGGACATGTTCTAGTGTCGAATCCAAATTTGGAAATGCTTCTACATTGGGTGTTACAGGAACTCCCATTTTTTGAAGTGCAGCCAGGTAGTTGATGTGCGTTTGAAAATCGACTCCTTCAACGGCTCCAATTCCGTGCGCAAAAAATCGGATCTTACGCATTGCGCAAAGTTTGGGATCAAGCAGCTTTAATCCCCCGGCAGTCGTATTCCGTGGATTTGCAAACGGTTCTTTTCCCTGTTCTTGCGTTTCCACATTCAAAACTTGAAAATCTGAATTGGAAATAAACGCTTCTCCTCTGATTTCTAATAAATCAGGGGGACACTTTGTGTTTAACCGTAGTGGAACGCCACCAATGGTTCGCGCATTGTGCGTAATATCATCTCCTTGCTGACCATCACCACGTGTAACTCCCTGTATCAAATGCCCCTGCTCATAGATCAAAGACACTGCCACTCCATCGATTTTATACTCGGCTGTCAACTCAATCTGTTCTTCGCCAAGGAGCTTACGAATACGAGTTTCAAAGTCTTTGAGTCCTTCTTGCTCAAAAATATTATCAATTGATAACATTGGCAAACGATGCTCAACAGTCTGAAAACCCTCAATGGGAGCCCCCCCTACTTTTTTCGTGGGGCTGTCAGGTGAATCAAATTCCGGATGTTCGGCTTCTAACTTTTCTAGCCGTTTCATCAATTGATCAAAGTCACGATCAGATATTTCCGGCTTTGCCTGAATATAGTAGAGGCGGTTGTGATATTCGATTTTGTTACGAAGTTCTTCGATTTCTTTTCGAATTGACATGTTGATAATCCGCGTTGGAAGAAGAAAAGAAATGGAGATCTCAAGAATTTGCTTCGTTTAGTATTTTTTCCTGCTGGCTCAGTTTCATGTCTGCCTCGACCATTAAACGCGCTAATTCTTCAAATGTAACCTTAGGTTCCCAATTCAGCTTTTGACGTGCTTTCGTTGGATCAGCACAAAGCAATTCAACCTCTGCAGGTCGATAATATTGTGGATCGATCTCTACATATTTTTTCCAATCCAATTCGACGGCACCAAACGCAGCCTCCAAAAACTCTCTTACAGAGTGAGTCTCTCCCGTACCAATCACAAAATCATCTGGTTTTTCCTGTTGTAAGATGAGCCACATCGCCTCCACGTAATCTCCAGCAAAACCCCAATCTCTTTTTGCATCAATATTCCCAAGATACAACTTATCTTGCATTCCCAATTTAATACGCGAGACCGCTTTAGTAATTTTTCGAGTTACAAAAGCTTCTCCTCGTCGGGGAGATTCATGGTTAAAGAGAATCCCATTACACGCATACATACCATATGATTCTCGATAGTTAATTGTCTGCCAATAAGAAAAGACCTTTGCACAAGCGTAAGGGCTTCGTGGATGAAAGGGAGTTGTTTCGCTCTGTGGAGACTCAACAACTTTACCAAACATTTCGCTGGAAGAAGCCTGATAAAAACGAATCTTTTTTTGACTTCTCTTTTCATAATGCCGTAATGCTTCCAGCAATCTGAGGGTTCCCACCCCTGTTACCTCTGCAGTGTAAACGGGAATATCAAATGAAAGGCGGACATGACTTTGAGCTGCTAAATGATAAACTTCATCAGGCTGAACTTGATCCAGGATCTCATTGAGGTTCGATCCTTCCGCAAAATCGCAATAATATTGATTTTGTGGAGGCTCCCCAATTCCAGGTTTACTGCACGAGGTGATTCCATGAACTTTATAATTTTTATTTTTCAGCAACTTGGAAAGGTAATAACCATCCTGACCATTAATCCCTGAGATTAAAGCAACTCGATTCACCGCAAAAGATCCTGTATCGAAGTGTGAGAAATTCTAATATTAGAACTGTGATTATACTACTTTATTCAGTTTAGAAGTTTTCTGCTGATTCGCAAGAGTCTGCCTGTATCTATCCCATGTCACCTACTGTGTTAAGTTCAGTGACCTTGCTTCGTTTCGATACCTTGCGCTGATCGATGTCCTTTAATGTAATACTTCAATATCTCCCAGCGTCTAATCACACCTAACATCCGATGTGGTTGCTCGCGTGAAACTACCGGTAGACAATCGTAAGAGCCTTCACGGAATTTACTCCAGACAAGCGCTAAAGAGTCATCAGGATAAACGACTGTTTCGAGATTATTTGCCAAGTCCGCCGCTCTCACTAATGAACCTATTTTGGGATCAAATAATGTGTTACTCAAGTCCTGATAGCGAATTACGCCTACCACTTCTTCGTTGGAACCAATCACCGGAAACGTATTATCGTGACTGTGCTCAATAAACGAAATGACTTCATTAAATGTAGCAGTCTGTAATATTCCTTTGACGTTTTTCCGATAGAGTTGTTCGACATTAATTTCGTCATGTGGTTGATCATTCTCTGAAAGCAATCCAAAAGATACCAGAAAACGTCGAATCATTGCTTGAAATTCACTGATCGGATCACCGGCTGTATGATGAATGGCATGAATCAAAGGAACTTCACCCGCCCGCAATACAGATTGACGAATCATTATTGGCCCGACAATTTCAAAAAACACAACGGACCCCAGAATAATTGTCTGTAAATGGCCGCCCAGTACAGGGTCTCGACTGACTGCAATAGCTGAAAGCGTAATGGCTGCACCTGCCTGTGCAAAAAGAGCCGTTCCCAGCCATTGAGAAACTTCTGGCTCTTCCTTTCGTACCTTAGCAGAAATAAAGACACCAAAATATTTACCCAATAATCGAAGTACGATATAGCCGCCTCCAATCAAGCCCGCATGTATAAATCGTTCGGGCTCTAGTTCAGCACCATGGATAATGAAAAACAGCACACATAAAAAACCTGTCAGTGGGTTTAATTCCATTTCTACTTTCGGAACATCTTCTTCAACCAGAGAGTTGGCTACCGTAAAACCCATTGCAAGAAAAGTCAGCATATAAGGCAGGCCTGTTGTCCGACACAGTCCCAACGCTAATGCAATTAACGCGATGAGCATAATAATCCGACGACTACCTTTGATGACTGCGTTTCCATAACTAATCATCAAACCACCAAAGACACCGATAAAAATGGAGCCAAAGATGTCCAGACTCAGATGTCCAAGTTGAGTGAATGCAGAAGCTACCTGACTATCACTTTGAAAAAAGTAAACGGCAACAAAAATAATCTCAAATGCGATAATGGAGACTAAGTTATTGATTGCAACCATGATGCCCGTATATTCGGAAATAGGGCCTTCTGATTCCATTTCTTTAAGAACCAGAATTGTTGTTGCCGGGGCTGTGGCTATTGCCATAGTACCAAGCAAAATGGCAGCACTTCCTGATTCGCCAATGAGCATTAGTCCTACATAAACCGCAAAAAAAGTAGCAAGTATTTCACTCAAAGATATCGGAAGCACACGATGAAACAGGCGTTTGAGACGCGACAGTGTGAAGTGACATCCTAAGTTAAATAACACCAAGGCCATTGCCAAGTCGGCAAGCGGGCTTAACTCTTCAAGGTGTTCGCGTGGAATAACACCAAAGACTGCTGGCCCAAGAATGACACCTACTAATAAATAGGCAGTCACTTTGGGAAGACGAAATAATTCTCCCAATGTGCCCGATAGCAATCCAGCAGCCAGAAAGATTCCCAATGTAAATATGATATGCCATGAGCCCATTTGAACTTCCTGTTCGCTGTGTTCTGAATACAATTGCGGGCGATTATAGCAAAGAATGCTTGCTGGTCGATGCTTACAATAAAAATGGGCTCATAAAATATTCATACTAAACTACTACGATACAATAAGTTCGAACGCTTCACCTTTTCTGCCTCAGTTCATACAGCGATTTACTCTATTGGACCGCTTAATCCAAACTCATTGTTACTGTTTTTAGTTCAGTATAATTTTCCAGACCGGCTGCACCTAATTCACGACCGATTCCACTTTGTTTAAATCCCCCAAAGGGAGCCGCTGCATCAAATACATCGTAACAGTTCACCCAAACTGTCCCCGCTTTGATGCGGTTAGCCAAATGGTGCGCTTTTTTGACATCACTGGTCCAGATTGCCGCAGCTAATCCAAAATGAGTATTGTTTGCCCGGTTCACGACTTCATCGATACTTTTGAAAGGCAATATACTGAGCACCGGACCGAAAATTTCATCAGTTGCAATGGGCATATCATCGGTTACATAATCAAAAATCGTCGGCTCGACAAAATATCCCTTGTCACCAAATCGTGTCCCCCCTGTGACACAATGTGCGCCTGCCGCGTTCCCTTTTTGGATGTAATTTAGAATTTTCTCCATCTGAGCGTGATCAACCTGTGGACCTTGAGTCGTTTCCGGATTTAATGGATCACCTAACTTGCGAGACGCTGCTCTCTCAACAAGCTTGGCAACAAATTCCTTATGGACTGATTCCTCCACGAACAGTCGGCTTCCCGCACAGCAACATTGCCCTTGATTAAAGAACAAACCAAATTCCGCTCCTGCAACCGCAGCGTCGAGATCACTGTCTGCAAAGACAATATTCGGACTTTTGCCACCCAGCTCGAATGTGAGTCGTTTCAAAGTCGCCGCTGCATCAGCCATAATAATTCTTGCGGTTGCATCTTCTCCGGTGAAAGCAATTTTATCTACATCAGGATGTTTCACCAGAGATGCACCTGCTGTAGGGCCATAGCCTGGAATGACATTAATTACACCAGGTGGAATCCCCGCTTCCATCGCCAATTCCGCCATCCTCAGGCATGATAGTGGTGTCTGCTCAGCTGGTTTCATCACGATCGTACAACCCGCGGTTAATGCAGGTGCCCACTTCCAGGCCACCATCAATAGCGGAAAATTCCAGGGAATGATTTGCCCCGCAACACCCAGTGGCTCTCGACGGGTATAACAAAAATGATTGCCACGAATTGGAATCGTGGTCCCTTCTATTTTATCTGACCAGCCAGCGTAGTAGCGCAGGCAATCAATTACGAGTGGTAAATCTGCAGCAAGACTATCTCGAATTGGCTTTCCATTGTCTAATGACTCTAATGCCGCTAGTTCTTCGATATTTTTTTCAACTAAATCAGCCAGACGATAAATTAACTGACCTCGGTCACGTGCATCCATTTTTGACCATGGACCAGATTCAAATGCGTTTCGAGCGGCTTTGACCGCTAGATCGATATCAGCAGCATCTCCCTCTGCAACATTCGCAATCACTTCTTCCGTAGCAGGATTTACGGTCTCAAAGGTTTTACCACTAACCGCGTCTCGCCACTCTCCGTCAATGAGTAGCTGAGTCTGTCGAATGCGAGGAGCAACTGCTACGGTATCAAGAATGTCTGTCGCCATGACTCAATCTCCTGAGAAAATGAAGAGCGGGATCAATTTCAAAGGACGAAATGCTTCATAAAAGTAGAGCTACTACTGCTCGTCCCCCTATCAATATTCTGATAGGTTTCATTCATGTTCTCAAGAGGGAAGACAAGAAGCGCACAAAAAAACGCTAAAACAAAAAAAGTTCTAGCGTTTGGCTAAGATGCTTAAACTTAAATCGCTCGCAGAATTGCTGCGGCACTTTGACCGAATGAAGTTCGACTGACAGTCATAGCGGTCGGAATCGTGAGCGGACGAATTTCCCCATGTACCACATCGAGATTACATAATGGATCTGGTGTTTCATAATTGAGTGTGGCAGGTGTTGCGTTATGACGGATGGAAAGAATACTTGCAGCCAATTCAACGGCACCGGACCCCGCATCAAAATGACCAAAGTAACTCTTGAGTGCAGTTATTGGGATTTTCGCAGCATCATCACCAAACAAACGATGATAGGCTCTTGCTTCGACCTGATCGTCAATTTTTGTACTTTTACCATGTGCATTGATGTGACCAAGCTCACTTGGCTTTAAATCAGCTTGACGCATTGCTGATTCAATAGCTCGAACTAAACCTGTATCATTTTGCTGATTGCTGTTGGAAACGGAATGCCCGTCACACCCTGCACCAAGCCCAATGACTTCCGCATAGATTTCCGCACCGCGACGAACAGCATGATCATAATTTTCAACGACAAATGCCGCAGCACCTTCACCCAGAATCGTGCCGTTTCGATCACGGTCAAATGGCCTGCAAGCGCGCCTGGGGTCTTCGTCTCGTGACAAGAGATCCATCAAATTCTTACGAGAGAGATCAATGGGATTGATGTTCGAAGTACAGGCTCCTACCACCATACAATCAACAGCACCACGTTTTATCCAACGCATAGCCTCAGACAAAGCCAGCAGTGCTGAGGAGTCCTGACTGGTAATCGTATTATTCGGGCCTTGTGCGTTGTGTTCGATCGAGATATGGCAAGCTGGCATGTTGGGAAGTTGTCGGAGCATCCATAAGGGAGTGATCTGCCCCATTGTGTCTTCGCCCCAGCGTGTCAATTCGAAAGAATTATCTTCGCCACAGCGTTTGACTGCCTCGACAAGTTCATCCGGACTCGTCGGAATATGTCCGGCTCCGAATGAAACACCAAAGCGTTCTGGATCGACGACACCACTCGAAATTCCCGCATCATGGACTGCATCTGAAGCCGCAGAAACCCCAAGCTGGATATCACGCGACATAAACTTCAGGAACTTTTTGTTGTAAAGGTGCGCTTCAGGTTGAAAGTCTTTTACTTCCGCAGCCAACTTGGAAGGCAAATTCTCGGTAGGAACTGCTTTGAGTCGATCAATCCCCGAGTCACCTGAACGCATGCTTCCCCAAAAAGCATCGATACCGATACCTATTGGAGAGACCACTCCAATACCGGAAATAACAACACGTGTTTGATTTGACCCAGCCATCTTAGCTTGACCCTAAATCTTCTACAGGAAAAACAATGCAAATCCTTTAACATCATTGCTTTAAAACTGTAGTTGTAAGACTGTTGGAATCCTCAGACTAACACAAAATCTGTTATCACTCTGAGAGTAACTTCTTATTTGAGTTCCTTCTCTTAGTTTATTATCGGAAAACAACAACCAGAAATCTGAGAGTGATCTCAAACCCACACTATTTAATCCTTAAACGAGCAAAAACAAACAGGTTATAACACTGCCGCTGTTTTTGATCACGCTATTGCAAAGACAAAGCTTCGCACAGAATGAGCCAGAATTAAAGGAAGGTGCTTTAAAAAGCAAAGGTGTGATAGAGAGCTAAACTCCCAAATTAGTAGGTTGGAAATCCTTTTCGTAGGTTCGAGTGAAATCAAATCAAGCCAATAAATATAATTGAGGTCCCCATCAACCATATCTCGCACCTAATTGATACCAATCGATAATCATTACACACTTTGTAATCCATTTTGTCAAGCTAATTCTCAGAAAAGCCTGAGACTCACATTATTACCGTAAATCACCTCAAAGATGTGATATTTTGAACACATTTTATTCACAAAGACACTTATGCATCGACGATTTCAAAAATAGCTTCAATCTCAACTGCGACTCCAGTCGGTAAAGCGGCAAAACCAAGTGCACTGCGTGCATGATACCCATCACTGGTTTTACCAAACAACTCATGAAACAAATCAGATGCTCCATTAATCACAAGATGCTGATCAGTAAAATCGGGAGTTGAATTCACACAGCCAAGCAACTTGATGACTTTCAAGCCATTAAGACTTCCATGCTCATGCCGAACTGATCGTAAAATCTTGACTGCACAATCACGAGCAGCTGCCTGTCCTTCTTCTACACTAACGTTTTCACCCAAACGTCCTTTCTGGTCACTGACATGACCAGAAGTCATCAACAAGTTTCCTGTTTTAATGCAGAGATTCAAATAACCAGGTTCAATCGGTTCAAAAGTAAGGCCTAACTCAGCAGCTTTCTGTTCAACAGACATACTCGTTTCCTTCAAATACGAAGTTTTGTTACGAAATTTTTTGTTAATGTAAACCAAAGCAAACAGACTTACAATTTATAATCCAGTCCTGTTAAGTAAAGAACTGAAACTTACCTGAAGGAGCAAATGCATTTTGAAAATGCTGTATTTCGGGTTTTGCTGAATTTGCACGTGCACGAGGCCATAGAATAGAAATGACATCAAACCGAGCGGGCTGTTGAAGTAGCTTGTGTTTTTTTAGGAAGGAACTGGCCAGTCGAGTGAGCTGGCTCTGTTTTTGTGGCGTGATTGCTTCAAACGGCTTTCCCTTAGAATCACTCCGCCGTGTTTTCACTTCGACAAATACGACTGTCTGCCCATCTAAGGCAATCACATCAATCTCACCCTGCCCCGTGCGATACTGTTTCGCGAGAATCGAGTAACCGGCTTGCTTTAGAAATTTGATGGCAGCGCGTTCGCCCTGATCTCCCAACAACTTGCTGAGCCATTTACCAGCCATGAGTGACTACTCATAAACGGAAGTTGTGATGTAAACGAAACAGATTCCTGACAGCCTGATGCAGAAGCACTGAACTGATCTTAGTACTTCTGCAATGCTGAGATAGAATGACTTACTCTTCGCCTTTTTTCGCTCGTCGCTCTGTAAGACGTGTTGATTTTCCAACCCGATCACGCAAGTAGTAAAGTTTTGCCCTGCGAACACGACCATGTCGCTTAATTTCTAGCTTGGCGATTTTGGGGGAATTGACTGGAAAAATTCGCTCAACACCTTCACCAGCGACAATACGTCGAACTGTGAAATTTTCACGCGTTCCACTTCCGCGTCGTGCAATGATGACACCGCTGAAAATCTGAATGCGCTCTTTGTCACCTTCCTGAATTCGGGTATGTACATCTACTGTATCACCGATTTCAAATTGAAGTGGCTCTTCGCGAAGACTGGATTCCTCTACTTTTTTCATTAATTCCTGCATGACTCAAAATCCTCTTTGCACGTTTCTCTGCCCTCGGAAATGAAGACTCAAAACGTACTTGATTACATTAAGTTTAGTTCAAGTTGAATTTGATTCCGACTCAGTTAAAAGGTCTCCACGTCGTTCACGAGTTCGAATTAAACTCTGTTCGTGCCGCCAACGTGAAATCTCCTGATGATTCCCACTTAATAACACATCCGGAACTTCCATTCCACGAAAGTTTTGAGGCCGCGTGTATTGTGGGTACTCCAACAACCCCGATTCTGAAAAAGAATCATATTTGGCACTGCTTTCATCACCTAATACTCCCGGAATTAACCGGATCACAGTCTCAATAATCAACATCGCAGGCACTTCCCCTCCATTGGTAATGAAGTCACCTGCTGAAACTTCCATTGGTTTTAGTCCAATGCGGATTCGTTCGTCGAATCCTTCATATCTTCCACATAATAATGTCAGTTGTTGTTCTTTTGATAATTCCAAGGCCAGTTTTTGATCCAATGTTTTCCCTTGCGGGGTTAACATGATCAACTTACCAGTCTCAGGAATCACCTCTTGAACATGTTCTACGCACTTAAAAACTGTCTCGCAGCCAATCAACATTCCCGGGCCCCCACCATAAGGGCGGTCATCAACTGAGGAATGTTTGTCTGTTGCCCAGTCTCTATAATTCCAACGCTGAATCTCTACTAATTGATTTTGGATCGCCCTTTTGAGCAAACCCTGCTCAAGATAGCTATCAAACAGTTCGGGAAACAGTGTCAGGATATCAAATCGCATTGTGCTCTCTCAGGGAGCGAACTTTTCTCTAAATCACTCAGAAGCCTCTTCCGAAGGAGCTTCTTCAGCTGTAGCACTTTCGTCAGTTGTTGCTTCTGCACTCTCTTCCTGAGCTTCTGGTTCTGGCTCGGGAGCAGGTTCTTTAGGAGCAATCAACGGAGCGGGTGCTGCTGCTGTTCCAAACTTGTTTTGTTTCACTTTTTTGATCAGTGTTGCCACGTTATCAGAAGGTTTCGCTCCGACTGACATCCAGTAATCAACACGTTCCATGTTAATCGCCACGCGCTTTGATTTATCCGCAACAGAGGTATCGTAAGTACCGATTTCCTCAATTGCTTCTCCATCACGTTGTTTGCGTGAATCCATTACACAAATCCGATAGAAGGGTCGATGCTTACGCCCCATTCTTTTCATACGAATACGAACTGCCACTAAATTCTCCTTATTGGATACTAACTCTCATCTTATGGAAGATACAATATTTACGTTATTTACTTTTAAACAACTTCAGATTCATATCACGTCAGTTTCACTAACGATTTTTCTTACGTTGCTTCTTTTTTGCTTTTCTCTCTTTTTTCTTTTTCTCACGCAACTTGACTGGGTCACCACCACGCTTGCTACGTGCTTTCTGCTTTGTAAGCCCTCCCATGGGATCCATCATTCCTCCGGAAGACAACTCTTTCATGGCTTTCATTTTGTCACGCATCCCCATACCAGCCATTTTTTGCATAACACCGGCCATATTATTAAAATCTTTTACGAGACGACTGATTTCGGAAGGATCAGTACCACTCCCCATCGCAATTCGGCGACGGCGACTATGATCAATGAGATCAGGATTTTCTCGTTCGGCTGGAGTCATCGAACTAATGATCGCATCAATGCGTTTCATTTCTGATCCCGGATCAACGTCCGGATTTGTATCCAGGAGTCCTCCCATACCGGGTATCATCTTCATAATTTCCCGCATCGGCCCCATTTTTCGGATGGTTGCCATCTGCTTTTGGAAGTCACTCAGACTGAATTTTCCTGAAGCCATCCGGTTTTGAAGATCAGCAGCTTGTTCTTCATCAAACTGCTGCTGTGCTTTCTCGACCAGAGAGACCACGTCTCCCATACCCAGGATACGACCAGCCATCCGATCAGGGTGAAATGGCTCCAATCGATCCAGAGCTTCTCCGACACCGATAAACTTGATCGGAACGCCGGTTACTTCTTTGACACTCAAAGCCGCCCCGCCTCGAGTATCACCGTCTAGTTTTGTTAAAATGACGCCATCTAGTTCCAGAGCTTCGTTAAAGGCTTTCGCACTGTTAACGGCATCCTGCCCGGTCATGGCATCACAGGCAAAAATCACTTGATCAGGCTGAAGCTTGCGTTCAATCTGCTCCAATTCCTGCATCAACTGTTCGTCAACGTGCAAACGACCTGCCGTGTCGAGGATGACGGTATCAACATTCCCAAGTTTTTTTGCCTGGCTCAGCCCGTTTTGGCAAACCTTAACCGCGTTGTTTCCTTCGGGGGCTTCTGTATGCGCAGGAACTCCAACTTGCCCGGCAATCACCTTCAATTGTTCAATGGCTGCAGGACGTTGCAAATCCGCCGCCACTAACATTGGCTTTCGTCCCTGCTCTTTGAGCAGGCGTGCCAGCTTACCACAGGTAGTAGTCTTTCCACTTCCCTGAAGCCCACACATCATCAGGATCGTGATTCCGGAAGGTTTGAAAGCCAAATCAGGTTCGACTGGCCCCATCAGGTTGATCAATTCCTGATGGACAATCCCGACAATCTGCTCATCAGGTCGAATTGACTTAAGGACTTTTTCTCCAACGGACTGCTCTGTAACCCGTTCGATGAATTTAGTGGCAACTTCATAATTAACATCAGCTTCCAGCAGCGCCTGTCGGACTTCGCGCAGACCATCCTTGATATTGCCTTCGGTTAGTTTCCCACCACGGGCAAGACCGCTGAGCGCATTTTTCAGATTGCCTGTTAATCCTTCAAACACCTGTGATATCCAAATCGCTAATCATGAAAACAACTGAACACAAAACAAAAAACTACGGAAGTACTACCTCTGGTAGGGTATCTGACGATAGAATGCGAGCGCAAAACTCACACATAACCTATGCACTGAAAGAGAGTTAAAACGTCAAAGCGATTCTCTCGATGATGCTGGTATTCGCAAAGTTATGATGAGGTAATAACTTGTATCAAACTGTGGAGTTTAAAAGGTGACCGAATAATACACAACGGTTGCAGCACTTCTTTTTAAAATTCTTATCCCATTTGCTCATCAAAATTCCTACAATGTTATAAGAGTTATAAGAATTCTTCAGAAAAACGCACTCAGACATAGTAAGCCCACCTATAATCTTTTAGTTATACTGAATATTTGAATTTTACGGAGCAAATGCTTTTGATTTTCAGATTTGTCAGGTCTGCAAACCTTATATTCAGGCCTCAAATCGTGTATGGTTCTTGATCACGCATTTTCACCGGGAAAACGATCTCTCTTGATGAGATACAGGAACCGTTCTACTGGTTACGGTGTCCAACCGAAAACAATCCTGCCAAAACTGAATCTGTCATTGTGTAATTGATACTTCAATTCATCTGTCCATTAAATATTTTGAGTTAAAAACCAAGATGAGTAACACGAAAAACCTGTTCGACAAAGTTTGGGACTTACACTTCATTAAAACTCTTGAATCGGGACAGGACCAACTCCTGATCGGCTTACACCTGATTCATGAAGTGACCAGTCCGCAAGCATTTGAAATGCTCCGTGAACGTGGTTTGAAAGTCTTGTTTCCCGAACGAACAATTGCAACTGTTGATCATATTGTTCCCACAAAGAATCAGGCACGGCCATTTGCAGACAATCTCGCTGAACAAATGATGACAGCCATCGAAAAAAACTGTCTTGAATTTGGAGTCACTCTGTTAGATGTAGATGATATTCGCCAGGGAATCGTCCATGTTGTCGGTCCAGAGCAAGGACTAACCCAACCTGGTATGACGATAGTTTGTGGTGACAGCCATACCAGTACACATGGTGCATTCGGCTCAATTGCACTCGGTATTGGAACAAGTCAAGTCGCACATGTATTAGCGACACAGACGATGGCGCTGGAGCGTCCTAAAGTACGTCAAATTTTAATCAATGGTGAGCTTGGTCCTGGCGTAACAGCAAAAGATGTAACCCTGCATGTGATCCGAAAACTAGGTGTTCAAGGAGGCGTTGGCTATGCTTATGAATATGCGGGAGAAGTCTTTGAGCGCATGTCGATGGAAGAACGCATGACCGTTTGCAATATGAGCATCGAAGGGGGCGCCCGCTGTGGCTATATCAACCCCGATCAAACTACGATCGACTACCTGAAGGACCGCCCTTGTTCTCCTCAAGGAGATGCTTTTGACAAAGCCTCTGAGTGGTGGTTGAGCCTGGCATCTGGGCCTGATGCGAAGTTTGATCATGTTGTTGAGTTGGATGCAGCCGAAATCGAGCCTACTGTCACTTGGGGTATCACTCCAGCACAATCAGTCGGTGTCTCAGAAACATTGCCACCCATTTCAAGCTATCCGGAACATGAGCAAACGCTGATTACAGAGGCGTTTCGCTATATGGAACTGGAAGAAAATCAGCCCATTAAGGGACAAAAAATCGATGTTGCCTTTATTGGCTCTTGCACGAATTCAAGGATTTCTGACTTGCGAGAAGCAGCGAAAGTTGTTGAAGGACGTCATGTTGCAGAACATGTAAAAGCACTTGTAGTTCCTGGCTCACAACTGGTTCGTAAACAAGCCATTGAAGAGGGGCTCGACAAAATCTTTTCTGACGCGGGCTTTGAATGGAGAGAAGCTGGTTGCTCCATGTGTCTGGCAATGAATCCCGATAAGCTGGTCGGTAATGAACTTTGTGCATCGTCCAGCAATCGAAACTTCAAAGGTAGACAGGGTAGCCCCACAGGCCGCACCCTGCTGATGAGCCCGACAATGGTTGCCGCCGCCGCCGTTAACGGCTGTGTGACTGATGTGCGAGAAGTAATCAGCCCAGTCACAGTTTAATTTACTAAAAATTCGCTCCTTCAATCACATATAAAAGAATAAAGAACGACAAATGAAAAAAGTTGAAAGCATCACCGGGACTGGAATCCCATTGTTATTAGATGATATTGATACCGATCGGATTATCCCGGCCCGTTTTTTGCGTTGTGTCACTTTTGAAGGTTTGGGGGAACATGCTTTTGAAGATGACCGCATCCAAGACCCAAACCACCCTTTTGACGACCCAAGCTATAAGGATGCATCCATTTTAGTGGGAGGACGTAACTTTGGCTGCGGCTCTTCTCGTGAACATGCACCTCAATCATTGATACGCTGGGGAATTAAAGCGATCATTGCCGAATCTTATGCCGAAATCTTTTTCGGTAACTGTACTTCACTGGGAGTTCCGGCTGTCTGCGCCAGCCAGGAAACACTCGAAACTTTGGATCAAGCGATTAAGAATCAACCAGATCAGGAAATCACCGTTGACCTGCTCACGATGAAAATCAGTTGTGGTGATCAAGAATTTGACTGCACTTTACCAGACAATGCACGCACTGCTCTGACTTCGGGATCCTATGACTTTCTGGCACAATTACTCAAAAGCAAAGAGGAAATAAAAGAACGCGCAACAACTGTGCCTTACTTTACATCTTTTGCTTGAATTTCCTACGAAAAGCAGAAATCCGACCCACCTTTTCTAATGTGATTTTTATGCCTGAAAAGAAATCGGAAAGTAATCGGCGCGACTTTCTAACTGGACGTGTTATAAAACAAGCCGCTGAGCAAGCCGGAGAGAATCTGGCTGATTACTTGAGTAATGCGACCGAAGAAATAACAGTACCATCGGGTGGTTCGACCATTAGATTGAGTACACGTGCTATGGCAACGGAATTTGCTGTGGTCATGAATCCCGGCCGTAGTCAACAGGTAATCCAAGCCTCTGATGCCTTGGACATGCTTCATGAACTGGAGCAGTTAATGACGGTCTACAGAAGCAACAGCGAGATGTCGCGAGTCAATGCAGAAGCTGCTGCAGGTCCCGTTTCAATTGATTCTCGTCTGTTTGAAGTACTCGACCAGTCTCGTCAAATCTGTTTAGATACAGAAGGCGGTTTCGACCCTTCTTCCGGCCCTCTCATTGCACTTTGGCAAGATCGCAGAAGACTGGGACGTATTCCAACCCAAACAGAAATCGATTCGTGCCTCGCTCATACAGGCATCGATCAATTTGAATTTGACCACACAAATCAGACTATACATTATCGATTTCCCGAGAATGAATTGAACCTTGGTGGAATTGGTAAAGGATATGCATTAGATGTCGCAGGACAGTTTTTAAAAGAACAAAAGTTAGAAAACTGGCTTTTTTATGGGGGATTTAGCAGTATTCTTGCCAGAGGTTCTCATAATCAGCTCCAAGGTTGGCCGGTAGGGATCAAAAATCCACTTTTTACCAGTCAACGATTGGGAACAATCTTATTGAAGAATTATGCAATGTCGACCAGTGGATCCTCAGTGCAACACTTCCGACATGAAGGAAAACGTTATGGGCATATCCTCGATCCTCGAACCGGATGGCCTGTTTCGGAATTGCTGTCTGTAACGGTTATTGCTCCCTCTGCAGCTCTGGCTGATGCACTTTCGACTGCTTTTTATGTAATCGGGATCGAAAAAGCTCTGGAGTATTGCGAAAATCATAGTGAAGTCGGTACGATTTTAATTCCAGCCCCCACCCAAGGCCGAAAACTTTCACCGGTGATTCGTGGAATTCCGAATGAGTTTCTGTTCCTGGATCGCGACCAATTGTTGTCATAATGATTAGTCGTTATAAATGAAATAATAAAAGACAGGCTCGTTGTGAGATAGAATTCACGTTCGCTTTATATAAAGTGTTCAAGCCAGCTTGCCAGAACCCTGTACTTTTTGACGAAAGTAAAGGATGTTCTCTTTAAGAAATCCCCCTTAAAAATAAAGGGTTTACTTGTGAAAGATTTAAAAAAAATCTCAGGTATTGCCATCCTACTAATCGTGTTGCTACGACTTTCGATTGGCTGGCAGCTGCTTTATGAAGGCCTTTGGAAAATTGATACTTTAAGTTCCAACAGACCATGGACTGCTGCAGGATATCTAAAAAACGCTAAGGGACCATTTCGGGACCATTTCCGTAATATGACGGGCGATCCCAATGATATGAACTGGCTGGATGCAGATAAGGTCAAAGCAAAGTGGTCTGGCTGGGAACAACGGTTCCTGAACCATTTCCCCAATATCACAGACGCCCAAAAATCGAAATTGCATCAAATGGTGAGTGGCAGTGATTCATTTGCGGCAGAACTGAGTGCCCTACCTCCGGGAGTCGAAATAAGAGGTAGTCTAGGTAAAGCAATTCAGTTTGACCCTAAGCGAAAACGGTTGATTGTCAAAGGCGATCAACATTTAACACCTGCTGAAAAATATCGACTGCAATCAATGGTCCCAGTGACAAAAGAAGCAAATGGGAAACTGTCTGGCGGTACAAAGCTGGATCAGGATTTTTATACAGCCGTTGAAAAAGTTTATGCACGCTCTGCGCGACTGAGTTATATCGAGAAAATGCAGGCTTCCCTGCGTGGAAATCCTGAAGTAGCCGGCCATGTTGACAAAAAACAAGAAGGTACCATTGATGGCAAGCGCATCGGTGAACTTGAACAATATCAAATTGCCTTAGAGAGATATGAAAAGAAGCTAAAGGAGGCAGATCAGGATTTTAAAAGAGATCATCTTGATAAAATCTGGGCTGAAATACAGGAAATGAGAGCCAGTTTGGTCAACCCCATTCGTGCGATGGAAGATGACATGAAAGCGGAAGCCTACAAGCTTCTGACACCAGAACAACTGGCTGCTGGCCCCGTTCCTCCAGAAAACACCGAAATGCATCGCATTAACATGATGACGATTGCTGCTCTGACAATACTGGGGATTTTACTTTTAATTGGATTGGGAACCCGAATTGCCGCCATTGCCGCCGCAGGAATGCTACTGTCGTTTTATCTTGTGATGCCCCCCTGGCCCGGAGTTCCTGCTGCACCGGGACCTGAACACAGTTTTATCGTCAATAAAAACCTGATTGAAGTGATTGCGTTACTAGCGATCGCCTGTCTGCCAACAGGAAGCTGGTTTGGCATCGATCGTATGTTTTATCGTTTTTTCAACAAAAACAAAAACTCATAAAACAAAACTAGTTTAAAAAGTCAAATATTCGTAGGAAACTCGGGTACATCTAACAAAAGACCTTTATTCCACATATAATACTGAAAAAGTCATTTAAACCGGTAAAAATACGCATTGCGTATTAGGAGCAAAAATATGAATTTAACTCCCGAACAAGAACAAATCGGAAAAGACAATTTTAACGAGGCAGTCTCTTTAACAAGACGTGATTTCATCACTGCTGCCGCTGCGACAACAACCGGTTTAGGTGCCGCCTATTTTGGGTATGAGAAGCTCAAGGGGAAACCTGTTAAAGTTGGCTTCATTGGGACTGGTGATGAAGGTAGCGTGCTTATCACTCAGCATCCGCCAGAATACATGGAAATTGTAGCGATTGCCGACCTGAGGCCTTCCAATAGAAAGAAGGCTATTCACGGGCATGGAAATGAACACCGTGTCGGTCTGATTAATAAACTGGGGCAAGAAAAAGCATCACAAATCCAACAATTCGAAGATCACAAACAACTCATTGCCGCAAAAGATCAGTTGGGACTGGAAGCTGTTGTGATCGCCGTACCGCTCAGTCAGCATGCACCGATTGCAATGGCCGCTTTAGATGCGGGATTGCATGTGCTTTCAGAAAAGTTGATGGCTCACAATATCACTGAATGTAAAGATCTGATAAAAAAAGCGGAAGAGAAAAAACTCCTCCTCGCCGTCGGTCATCAGCGTCATTATAGTGTGCTCTATGACAACGCAAACCAGCTTGTCAAAACGGGTCTGCTTGGTGATATCAGACATATTCGTGCCCAATGGCATCGCAATAACAGTTTTCCAGGCCGTGACAGTTGGCGTAAGAAAGTTCCTAAAGAAGATGCTCAAGCGCTAGCCGATAAAGTAAAAGAATTTGGCTATGACGACATGGATGAGCTGGTTAACTGGCGTCTCTATAACAAAACGGGAGGGGGCTTGATGGCTGAACTGGGAAGCCATCAATTAGACGCCTGTAGTATTTTTCTAGGAAAAGTCCATCCATTGGCTGTCCAGGGCTATGGCGGTAAAAACTTCTACGGTGTAGAAGGCATCGGTTCAAAAGACAAGCAGGAAGATGATCGAGAAATCGACGACCATGTCTATGTGACCTTTGAATTTCCCGGCCCCAATTATGATGCGGAAACGAATCCACGCGATGTCTGTATTGTGACGTATTCCTCAATCAACACGAATCGCTGGGAGCCTTATGGTGAAACCGTCTTGGGTAGTCGAGGCACACTGATCATGAAGACTGAAAAAGAAGCCTTGCTCTTCAAAGAATCCAGTCCATCTACCGGCGGCGGAGGCCCTGATCAACGACTATGGGTTATTAACTCAAACGATGGCAGTGGACCTGTGTTGGATGCATATGAAACCACGGCCCCTTCTGCAGGTGCTTCAGATACCTCACAAGCAATGGGTGACAAGATCAGTCGTGGTTACACTGAGGAAATGGAACATTTCTGCCATTGTATCCGTACGAATAATTTCAAAGGTCCCTTTGAAGGCGGTTTGAAATGTAACGGAACAGTTGCAATGGCGGATGCAATCATGGCATTGACCTCTAATCTTGCAATGAAGCATAAAATTCGCATTGAATTCAAGCCAGAATGGTTCGATCCTAACGATCCAGCGACTCCAGAAGCAGAGTTCTCAGATAAACTTGCGTAAAAGTTGTCTATTGAATTCAAACCAATTTTCTATAATGATTCAGCAATGTCGAGGAATTCTCTCCTCGGCATTGTTTCTTTTTAACCCAACTACTTAGTTCAAAGGGGAACCACGTGTCGAAAAGACGCAAGGCAGGCCTGTCACTCATTTTTGTGACTGTCTTTATCGATTTGCTCGGTTTTGGAATTGTCTTACCATTATTACCACGATACGGAGAACACTTTGAAGCAGATGGCGGTACGCTGGGCTTATTAATGGCATCGTTCTCTGCGATGCAATTTCTCTTCGCTCCTATCTGGGGTCGCATCTCAGACCGCATAGGACGTCGCCCCATCCTGATTCTTGGTTTATTAGGCTCAACAGTTTTTTATGGAATGTTCGGCTTTGCAACATCGCTGGGTAAAGAAGGTATCTTTCTTGGAATTGGAGCTTTGTCCTGGCTTTTCATCACACGCATCGGTGCAGGTATTGCGGGTGCAACGATTCCAACAGCTCAAGCTTATATAGCAGACATTACAGGCCCCAAGGAACGTGGAAAAGGAATGGCTCTCATTGGTGCTGCATTCGGAATTGGCTTCACTTTTGGCCCCTTAATCGGAGCCGCGTTCGTCTCCGCAGAGACGGGTGCCACCCCAAGTGCCGCCCCTGGATATGTCGCTTGCGTACTATCAGGAATTGCTGCCCTGCTCTCAATCTTCTTATTACCAGAATCACTTGATAAAGAAACCTCTGTCTCACTTTCAAAACGTCATCATTGGTTTGATGTCGCCAGTTTTCGTCACGCTCTTGCCCGACCAAAAATTGGGATCATTCTGCTGACCATCTTTTTGACCACATTCGCTTTTGCACAATTTGAATCCACGCTGTCCCTGCTAACACAGGAACTGGGATTCGCTGCCCGTAGTAACTTTTATATTTTTGCTTACATCGGATTGATTTTGACCCTAAGCCAGGGAATTCTCGTCAGAAGACTGATTCCCAAAATGGGAGAATACCGCATGGGACTGGCTGGTATTGTACTGATGGTGGTGGGTCTTTTATTGATCGGAGTTGCTGGGAAATCAGACTCTTACACATTGCTATATGCAGTGCTACCTATCTCTGTAATTGGTTTTTCAGCGACAACCCCTTCTCTACAGTCACTGTTATCTCTCAACACTTCAGAGGATGAGCAAGGAGGTATCCTGGGAGTCGGCCAGAGCATTTCTGCTCTGGCACGAATTCTAGGTCCACTAGCAGGTATCGTTCTTTTTAAAGGAACAAAAAACGGTTTTATACAAGGAAGTATTACATCCCCCTATTGGGTTGGTGCTGTCATCATGGTTCTTGGCCTTTTATTGTTGGGTTTTCTTAAGTCGCATGCCACTGACACAGCAATTGAAACTTGAACATTGTCCAGTAAGGCCAGTCTGCAAACCCGGTCTTGTCCTAACTTTTATGTTCTGTTAAAGATACGCTCAGTTTGGATTTCGAATTCTGAAATTGACATTTTGACAGGCAGGGATGCCGACATGCGTGATCAAATTTTACAATCAAAATGGACCAGACCTGTTCTGCTTGTTCTGGCAACATCACCATTTGTCATAGCCAGTTATGCATTCTGGGCTGGTTCACGCGTCCAAACGGCAATAGCTGGTGAAGCAAAACCAGCATTGGCCTTCGAAACTTACCTCGTTGACACCGGTCGCGTCAAAGAAACCACTCGCGTCGTATCAGCCCGTTTTCGTTTCAAAAATCTCAGCGATCAAACGGTGACAATTAAGGAATTAGTCCCAAGTTGTGGTTGCCTGAAACCGCGTCTGGAGAAAAAAGTATATCTCCCCAATGAAGTCGGCGAATTTCGGCTAAAAATGGAGACGGCAGGAGAGTCCCCCGGACAGAAAGAATACTTTGTTGATTTCAAATATGAAGACACAAAGGAGCGTTCGACTCGACTCACTTTCAAACTGGAACTCCCCATCCGTAGACTTGTTGTAAAACCCAAAGCGCTGGTTGTTTACCAGTTTACACCAGGACGTACGGTGCACCCCATCACAGTCTCTGATTACCGAGCAGGGAAAGAGTTTGAAATCACCAGTGTGGAAAGTACACTAAAATACGCGAAGGTGGAACTTAAAGAACTGGAAGTCAGCGATGGCCTCAGACAGCAAAAGTTAGATGTGATTGTGGAAAATGTAGTTCCACCGGGAAAACATAATGGGCTGGTCGTTATCAAAACAAATGATTCCGACTTCCCTGAACTTTATGTTCCGCTCATTGTTCAAGGTCCTGACCCACAGACCGCACAAAAACAAGAGCCAACCGCTCCCAAAGCCAACTAAGCCGCCGTAAATTGAGAGTGGTAACAAAGTTGGAAATCAGCTAATGGGCTATTTTCCTATATTTTCTTTTGAATTCTTCCATTTTTTTGTACGGAATTTGGCCTGCGCGGTCACTAATTACTGTAGAGACCGGTTTACATTTGAGTTCAGTACTCAATGAGAGTAAAGACTCAGATCGCCTTTTCTTCAACCTAACAACTATTGGTGACCTATGCGTTTGACCCTAAGAACTTTAATCGCCTATTTAGATGATGTTCTCGAACCAACTCAAATCAAAGAAATTGGCAAAAAGCTTGATGAAAGTGGCTACGCCTCTTCTCTTGTTGAGCGAATCAAAGATGTTTTACGCCGACGCCGACTCACCGCACCAGAAGTGGAAGGTCCTGGCTCTAATCCAGACCCTAATACGGTCGCCGAATACCTGGATAATACCCTCTCTCCAGAAAGCGTTGCGGACGTTGAAAAGATCTGCTTGAATTCCGATGTCAATCTTGTTGAAGTCGCTGCATCACACCAAATACTGACGCTGGTATTGGGAGAACCAGCCACTATTAATCCAGATACAAGAGAGCGGATTTATGCTCTGGGCCCCATTTCAACCGGGGATGAACTTGACGTTGCGATTTCCGAAACAGCATCTGAAACAGCACAAACCGATTCCCCGTCAGCAACAACACAAGCTGTATCACCAAGTCAAAAAAACAATGTACCCGCAAGTCAACAGACAGTTCCTGTGGATACCCCTGAACCATTTTCTTCTCGCATCCCCGACTACCTCAAAACAAAACCATTGTGGAAACGATTCACTCCCTATTTCTTGATTCTACTTGCAGGTATTGTTTGGGCGGGCCTGTTCTTTGGCGACCCCACTTTTTTCCCAGAACTTTTTTCTGGGGGCAATTCATCAACACAATTAGCAAATAATATGGCTGAAAATCCGGAACTTAAAATTCCAATACCCGGAGAAAATCAACCAGCCGAAACAGCTCCTGCCAAAAACGAAGCTGATTCTAAAACAGTGGATAAGTCGAATACTCCAGTAAACGAGGCGCAACAGCCTACCCCTGCAATTAAAGAAAAACCGCCTGCATTCGATCCTCCACCACCAGCTGATGCAGAGAGTGAAACAGTGACCAAGGTTGTCCCTGCTACTCCTCCAGTTGATACGAATCTTCCTCCTAAAACACCAGCGCCCCCCGCTACACCTCCCCCTCCAGCTAGTCAGGACAGCAAAACAGTCGCTATCAACAAAACTGATAACACAGCTAAAAAGGCTACCCCAAAAATTGAACTAGCTGATGTCCCCGCCAAGGCTCCCGCTGCGCAAATTGAATCAGAAGATGGCTTCTTTCTGGCGAGTGTCTCTAATATGCCTGACATTGCAGACAAGAATGATTGGGTCATTCATTCAAAAGTCAGCCCCATCCAAGCTGGCACCCCTGTGGCATCACCAGAACCATTCACAGCCAGGATCAATATTCCTGAAGCACATTGCAAAGTTGAACTTCTTCCAGGTACAGCTGTTACTTATGTTGGCAAAAACAAAGCAGCAGAAATGGGTTTTGAAATTCAAGAAGGCCGCCTCCGCATTGAAGCATCCCGTGGCTTGAATGACGCTAATGATGCGGCTGGTCCGATCTTATCCATCAAAGTGAATGGTGATCTGTGGAGAATTGAACTCGTCACCCGAGATAGTGTTTGTGGTATTGAAATCACTCCCGTTCAACCAAACAAACCCGGAGAAGTACTCGGTTCCAACGGTTACACAGGAGTTTTATATGCTTATTCTGGTATGATTCGTTTTTCAGATGGTAAAGGCGAGGTCAAGACTGTTGATGCAGGTCAATGGATGTCGCTGTCAGCAAAAGATCGAGCCGCTGGTGTGATCCATCCTTCTGATCGCCCGAAACCCTTACGTGTCCCGCGTTGGGTTGAACCTGAGTTTAAAGACAACTCTTACCTCTCTCGCCGATCTATCGCAGCATTTGTCAAAGAATTAGATGATGATCAACTCATTTCCCTAACGATGCCCGCCATTACCAAAGACTTAAAGCCTAATATTTCTGATTTGGCAACCAAGTCTCTAGCATTAACTAACCGCTATGAGGCGCTGGTTAAAGTTCTTGGTGAGGTTGACCACCATGAATCTCGTATTGCGGCAATAAATGGAATCCGAAATTGGTTACCTCGTAGTCCTGAGAATGGTGAACACCTCAAAAAAGCATTGAATACACAATTTTCACCTGAAATGGCAGAAATCATGGAACGCCTACTCTGGGGATTCCAAAAAAGTGATGCTCAGGATCGATTTATATCAGGTAGACTGGTGGAATGGCTCGAACATGACAACGCAACCGTGCGAGAACTTGCCTTCAATGCAATCCATCAATTGACAGGCAGGCCCATAGACTACTCAGCAATCGCCACACCCGCTCAAAGACGTTCGACTGCCCGCAGATGGTTTTCGCATCTTGAAAAACATGGATCACTAGTTGCACCGGATGAAGAGGGGAAACCCGCTTCTGCAACTAGTCCCGAAAGCACAGAAAAATAAGATATCCCTGCTGAAGATCACTGTTAATGCCTACCAGGTGATAAGACCCTATCTTCTATTTAAATAAGAATTTAGGGTCTTCGATTCTTTTTTTATCTGGATCGTGAATCCAACGAAAATTGTTCAAATTCCTCTTGCCGTAATTTCAAGGGATTGATATCTTTCTCGCACTTCTCTCATAGTCATATCATCACACACAGCTGAAATCGCAAATATCAAGCCCCTATCCAAAACGTTTTCCCGACAGAATGAAACTGGAATCAGCCATTGATTCTTGTTCATACTTACAAACGATGGAGATGTGCACGATGCACTCAACCCGGATAAAATTTCTATTTATTAGTAACTTGGTCATTTCGTTCTCATTGGGAACGTTAACACTTTCCGGATGCAACTCTATGCACGGAGTCGCCAGTAACGAAATGGGAAATGGCTATTATCAACGTGGCGACTATGCAAATGCGCGAGCTGCTTTCAGTCGTGCGATCGCAGACAATCCGGGGAATCCGGATTATGTCCATAATCTCGCTGTCACCATGCAAAAAGAAGGCGATCTGGCAGGAGCAGAACAAACCTATAAAAATGCGTTAATGATAGATCCTTCCCATCAACCTTCGCATCACGGGTTAGCAGAATTAATGATCAGCCAGGGACGTCAGCAAGAGGCAATACAGCATGTTACCTCCTGGAGAGACACCCAACCCTATATTGCTGAATCCCACTTGGAAATGGCATGGTTGCAACAGCAGTCCGGTGACTTAAGCGGTGCAGAACAATCATTAAAGGCTGCGTCAAATGCCGATCCAAACCATCCCAAAGTACTTGCACATCTAGGTCAGCTTTATCAACAGACAGGACGCTCTGAAGAGGCCCTGGCAATGTACCAACAATCAATGCACTCCGAATGGTATCAACCACAGGTGCAGGCACGTATCGCTTCGATCAAAAAACCGTATTCAACATCAACCGGAACCAATCGCATTGCAGCCAAAGGTTGGTCACATGGCCCCCTTGGCAATGGCAGTAGATTTCGTTATCAATCTCGTACTGCTCAAGCAAGTAATGCTTACCCCCTGCCCACCTATAGCAGCATGACTTCGGGAACAGTCGCCATGACGAGCCCTTCACACATGAGCCAGGCGCAGGCACTACCCGGTGAAACAATGGCATTACAACCGGTGCTGGTTGCCCCTGGTATTGCAGGTCAACCAGTTCAGCTAGGACCGCCCACTGTTGCAAATTCACCCGAACCAGTTAATGTCGATCCAGCACACTTTCCCACCGCACCATCAACGGCTGGAACACCACCGGTTGTACAACCTTATTAGGTTTCTACTGAGAGATCTGACACTCTGAATTACAACCAATGCGTTGACCCGACATCCCCCCCTGATAGAATAGAACCTCAACGGGATGTAGCTCAGCCTGGTAGAGTGCTGCGTTCGGGACGCAGAGGTCGCAAGTTCAAATCTTGTCATCCCGACCTTTAAGCCGTTTAAGAACGGCCCCTTCCGATAGCTGAGGTGAAATTCCTCACCAGGCCCATGGTCAACATTTTTGCCGCTAGGATTTTCTGGGGCCACCAAGAACTGGATAACCGCGCAAGATATCATTCTGATGAGAACGAGCTTAAGAACAAAGTTTTTAACACCTTTAATCCTAGGAAACTTCGGCCTGCCGTTATGCATCTGTATTCTTTAATCCCGCATCCACTCAAAAAACCTCTCCCAGACCTAATGAAGACTTAATAATTCATTCGAATCAATGATGCTTAACAGGCCTTTTCCAACCCCCAAAACCCGGAAAAAGTAAAGCCATTGCTGGATTCGACGGACAAGATGAGGCCAATATCGACACCTGAGCAAATTTCTTTGCTAAATACCTAAAAACCTGTTGCTTTATTTTGTGTAATTCAATACTAAATGCTTATGATCAGTACGTTTATCAAGATTGGTCACCATTTGAGCCGAGTCAAAATACGAGTCTTAAATCAAAATAAGTTTAAGAGAAGCTGGTGAAGCGTTTGCGCAAATTGGTAGTACTCTCACTCAAGGTATTCTAGGGAAGATGATGTCAAGAAAAGGTATTATTTTGGCGGGAGGGTCTGGTACTCGACTCCATCCTGTTACAAAGGTAATTTCAAAACAGTTACTCCCCATTTATGACAAACCAATGATTTTTTATCCTCTTTCATCTCTGATGTTAGCAGGAATTAAAGAGACACTAATCATTTCCACACCTCATGATCTACCCATGTTTCAAGATCTCTTAGAAGATGGAGCGCAGTGGGGCATGCAGTTTAAATATGCTGCTCAGCCTTCACCAGATGGTCTCGCACAAGCTTTACTGATTGGAGAAGAGTTCATTGGCAGTGATCCAGTTTGCCTCATTTTAGGTGACAACATATTCTATGGCCATGGATTAACCGACAGTTTACTGACGGCCTCTAAACGTGACTCTGGGGCGACTGTATTTGGTTACCAAGTGCATGATCCGGAGCGTTTTGGAGTCGTCGAGTTTGATAGCCAAAAACGTGCGATTTCCATCGAAGAGAAACCTAAAGTTCCAAAGTCGAATTATGCCGTCACAGGGCTCTATTTTTATGATAATGATGTCGTTGAAATCGCGAAGAATGTGAAACCCTCTGCTCGCGGTGAACTGGAAATTACGTCGGTGAATAATGCCTATTTACAGCGGGGAAACTTAAATGTCGAACTATTAGGGCGAGGGCATGCCTGGTTTGATACCGGGACACATGAAAGCTTACAAGATGCGAGTCACTTTTTCCAAACGATTGAAAAACGCCAGGGACTGAAAATTGCCTGTTTAGAAGAAATCGCCTATCAGGCAGGATGGATCACAAAGGCACAGATGGCACAACAAGCTGAACTACTCAGCAAAACGAATTATGGCCAATACTTGCTCAAGGTAATGGAGGGACTTTCTTATGAATAGCGTTCGGCCCTCATTCGAGATTACTAATTTGAAGAGTAAATAACGATAGTAATAGCACACTACTGCTTTAAAGAACACATTCTGTTTACTATCTTTTTCAGAATAAACAAGTCCCAAGACAAACAAGGCTGACGCACAGGAGTGCCATACCAGCCTCGATCATGCAATTAGGACATTACAAGGAGGGGATGTCATCAATCCAAATTCCTTATTATCAATGAACCCCATAGAAATGGTTCATAGTTTAATAAAGAACCGTCAACTGATCTGGCAAATGACCAAGCGCGATGTCATTGGAAGATATAAAGGTTCCACCTTGGGACTGACCTGGTCTTTCTTTAACCCTTTAATCATGCTGGCTGTTTACACATTCGTATTCAGTATCGCGTTTAAAGCACGCTGGCAAACTGGTTCTGACAGTAAATCTGAATTTGCCCTGGCACTCTTCATTGGCATGATTGTACATGGCTTACTGGCAGAGAGCGTAAATCGAGCCCCCAGCCTGATACTTAACAACGTCAACTATGTGAAAAAAGTAGTGTTTCCTCTGGAAATTTTACCCTGGGTCGCCATGGGGGCGACTTTGTTTCATACATTAGTCAGTCTGTTCGTATGGGGACTGTTCTTTATTGCAGTCAATCAAACATTCCAATGGACTGCCCTGTTTCTGCCGTTCATTTTTGCACCTCTTATTTTTTTCACGCTGGGGCTCACCTGGTTTTTGGCTGCTTTAGGAGTTTACCTGAGAGACGTGGGACAAGTTACAAGTGTCTTTACCACCGTTTTATTATTCATGTCCCCTGTTTTCTACCCCATCTCAAATATCCCAGAACGTTTTCAGCCGTATCTTTATGCCAATCCCCTTACATTCATCATTGAACAGTCAAGGGCCGTCTTGATGTGGGGGCAAGTACCCAACTGGGAGGGATTGCTCCTCTCCCTCATCATCAGCTTGTTTGTCGCTTGGTTGGGCTTTTCATCATTCCAAAAAACGCGCAGGGGATTTGCTGATGTCCTCTGATGGGAATTCACTTAAAAACGATATTGCGATTAAGCTGGAAGGAGTCTGTAAATATTTCCAGATCTATGAAAAACCTCATCACCGGCTGATGCAAGGACTGTTTCGTGGTAAAAAACAATTTTATAAAGAGTTTAAAGCATTAGAAGACATCTCGCTGGAAATAAAGAAAGGAGAGACCGTTGGAATTATTGGCCGTAACGGTGCCGGTAAATCAACTCTGCTCCAAATCATTTGTGGAACCATGAGTCCCACTTTCGGAACCGTGAACATCAATGGTCGAATCGCGGCCTTGCTAGAACTTGGTTCTGGATTTAACCCTGAATTTACCGGTCGTGAAAACGTATTTATGAACGGGGCGATTCTGGGATTAACAAAAGCAGAAATTGAAGATCGTTTTGATAAAATCGCAGCCTTTGCAGAAATTGGCGATTTCATTGACCAGCCAGTCAAAACCTACTCCAGTGGGATGTATGTCAGGTTGGCCTTTGCTGTAATTGCTCATGTTGATGCAGATATTTTAATCATTGATGAAGCGCTATCAGTCGGCGATGCGTTCTTTACCCAGAAATGTATGCGGTTTTTGCGTACATTTATGAAACACGGAACACTACTGTTTGTCAGCCATGACAATTCTGCTATCACAAACCTGTGTGAACGCGCTGTCTGGTTGGACACAGGAAAAGTAAGAATTGCCGCTGACGCCAAAACCGTATGCGAAAAGTATTTTGAAGGACTATATGCAGCTCAACAGAACGTACAAAATAACCCCAGTCTCAGTTCTATGAATACTGAAATGAAATTAAAAAAAGACAGTAGTCAAGAATTTGTTGACGGTCGGCTCGCATTTATCAATTCGACACAATATCGCAATGATATCAAACTTTTTCAATTTGACCCGGACGCGGAAAGCTTTGGTGCAGGGGGGGTAGAGATTACTGATATTTCTCTCTGCAACGAGTCGGGAGAAAAATTATCCTGGGTTGTCGGAGGGGAAGTGGCAAGTTTACTTGTCACAGCAAAGGCTAAAGAAAATCTGGGATCACTAATCGTAGGTTTTTTTGTTAAAGACCGTCTAGGCCAAACCATTTTTGGTGACAACACCTATTTTACTAAAGCCCTTTCTGTCACCACTGATGATCAATTTTTTACGAAATTTATATTTCGTTTCCCTTTATTACCTGTAGGGGACTATTCGATCTCAGTCGCAATGGCAGATGGAACTCACACAGATCATATCCAACATGTTTGGATTCATGACGCGATCATATTCAAATCTGAAGCAAGCAGCATAGTGCATGGGCTTTTAGGAATTCCTATGCTCGACATCCAGCTTAATAATATAAACAAAAAATAGGATCTATCATGCACGCCAGCTCACTAGCAAATATGCAATCTTTTCACGATGAATTTTTAGCATCGAAGCGAGATCAAACACTTCAAGTCCTAGATATTGGTTCCATGGATGTCAATGGAACTTACAGGAGCATCTTAGATTCCCCCAACTGGAACTATATTGGAACAGATATGGAACCGGGAAATGGAGTCGATCTTGTATTCAAAAAACCGTATTCGTGGAGGGAGGTCAAAAGTAACTCTGTCGATGTATTAGTTTCTGGACAGGCATTTGAACATATTGAATATTTCTGGATCACTATACTTGAAGTATTTCGAGTATTAAAACCAGGTGGAATTTGCTGTATCATCGCGCCCGCGGGAGGGTATGAACACAAATATCCGGTGGACTGCTGGAGATTCTATCCTGATGGATTCACAGCCATGGCCAAGTTTGCACAGTTGGAGGTCTTGAAAGTCGAGACACATTGGGAATCACAGGGATACGATGATGGAAGCGAACTTTGGATGGACAGCGTCCTGGTTGCACGTAAACCCGTTTTTAGTACCTGGATTAAATTGAAAAGCGAAATCAAATGTTACTTGCAACACAAATTAATGAGCCTCAGTATTAATTAGCCACTGAAAACGAAAAGCAATTTGCAAGACATTTTAACAGTAATAAGAAATCACAGGGGCGATGATATGGAGAAGTTAGACGATCGCTTGTCTCAAACTCAGACTGATATAATTCGTTGGATTAAAAAAGAACGCTACTGGTTGAGCTATCTTTTAATTCTCTGTTTCACGTCATTTGCTTATGAGTTGTTTAATTTTACATTGACGGTAGATGAAGAATTTTATGCTGAGCGATCGGGCCCCATATTGAATAATGAATGGGTAAGGCAGGGGCGTTGGTCAATGTATTTACTCAGCTATTTATACCCAATTAATCCGATCGTCCCCTTCGCTCCTCTTTTCTTCACGCTGGTCTGTTCAGCGTTGGCTTTTTCAATAGTTGTACGATTATTTTCTTCCAACAGGACAATCAATGATTTTTGGGCTGCCCCTCTGTTTATAGCTTGCCCAACATTATATTACGTTTACAGCTTCAATACATTGAACTTCGGGATTGGGATTGGGTTCTTAGCGGGCGCTCTGGCGATTTATTTATTTACCTTTCGCCGAGGAATGAGCAGATGGTTTGTTCCAGCGATATTAATCGCATTTTCGATAGGAATCTATCAGGCCTTTCTCCCCTGGATCTTAGTTCTATTTTGCTTTTCAGCACTTCGATTGATTTTCGAATCAAAAGTCACATTCAAAGAAATACTAAAGACATTCATTTCATTTATCGGGTTATTGGTTTCTGGTCTGGTATTCTATTATTTGATTTCGAAAGGTTTTCGTCTCGCACTTAAATTGAACTCGAATGATTACATTGATGGATTCGTCAAATATAATTTGAGTCTGGATTATTTGTTACAGACTTTCAAACAGACACTTTATTCAATGAAGAATCACTATCTGGGAAAAAATGATATTTACGATCAAAATATACTATCTCTCCTTTTGCTGTTTTTTACCACTTTATTATCACTGATATTTCAAGTTCTTAAAACAAAGCAACCTCTATCCACTAAATTATTGGGACTCCTGATAGTGCTATTAATTTTGGCGACTCCTTTTTCCCTAAATCTTATCAGTGCTGGAGTTATGCCAACCAGAGCCTTGCTGGCAGTTCCCTTGGTATTAAGTGGGTTCGTTTTTCTTTCACTCTCCGCCTCCTCAATTGTTCTGAGATTTTTAATTATTCTGCTTGTCTGTGCAACAACATTTCAATTTATAACAATCAATAATCGATTTGCTTTCGCTGATTATATTTCATGGCAGGCAGACCGTGCGCTAAGCATGCGAATTTTAAATCGGTTGGATGAACTTGATTACGGGCAGGAAAATAAAACCAATAGTAAACGTGTTTATGCATTAGTGGGAAACATATCCCGCCCCAAGTATTCATTGATTGTAGAGAGACAAACCATAGGCGCCTCATTTTATAATTGGGATCAAGGCAACGTTCATAGAGTATTGTCACTGATGCGATCGATGGGAATTGACGAATACGAACCAGCGACTTTAGAGCAACAAAGATCAATTATGCAGTTTGCTGATACGATGCCCATCTGGCCACAAGCCGGTTCAGTTGCTCTCAAGAATGGAGTGTCGATTGTGAAGCTCGGCAACTACACCAATTCGCAACTGGTTCCTCTTTGTGCCGGTACCCTCCCCTGTGCACTTTGTCGAATTATATACAATCCAGGTAAAGGTGGAATTAGAATTCTTGACGAAGACTCTTGGGTTGATAAGGACAAGAGAGAGCGTGTATTCCAGTTGAACGATAATTTGAGTGAAGCACAGTTTCTCAATGCAACATACAAAATCGAAGGTGATCAGATCGTTCTCAATGCATCAACGCCTGGCACACAAATCATATTGCCGCAAATCAAACCATTAAACGTGGATCGTGTGCTGATGCGCATCGTTCTTGATGCGCCCCAGGACACTACGATGTTTTTGTTTTATCGCTATCCTGGTGAAACCGATTACACAGGTTCCAACCAGATTCAAGTTAAGCTATATAAGGGTGTTAATAATCTTCTGTTTTCTGTTCCAGTTCAGCTTCTGGAAGAGTCTTTAAGATTTGATCCCGGAAATATACCCGGAATCTATCAGATCATAAAATTAGAGATGTATAAACCAAATGAAAATTCTCTTTAATCAACCTAAGAGAGAAAACGATGAGCTTTCTCTTGAAATCGACGCTGCCATCAAAAATGTGCTCAAAAGTGGTATTTATATCCTGGGAAATAATGTCACCACTTTTGAAGAGGAGTTTGCTGAGTACTGTAACACTAAATACTGTTACACCGTCGGCAATGGGACGGATGCACTGGTAATCGCACTCCGTGCCTTAGGTATTGTCAAGAACGACGAAGTCATCACAGTGGCAAATGCAGGAGGTTATTCCACAACCGCGTGTAATCTGGTAGGGGCAACGCCAGTTTACATTGATGTCGATAAACATCGTCTCTTATTGAACGTTGACCTGGTTCCATCAGCTATTTCGCCTAAAACAAAATGTGTGATTGCCACACATCTCTATGGGCAAGTTGTCGACATAAAAAAACTAAGAGCATTATTAGATGCCGCCGGGCATACAGAGGTTAAAATTCTTGAAGATTGTGCACAGGCACATGGTGCGACTTCCGAGGGGGAAAAGGTTGGTTCACTGGGTGATATTGCCACTTTCAGTTTTTATCCCACCAAGAACTTAGGTGCGCTTGGGGATGGGGGAGCGATCACGACATCTTGTGAAAAATTAGCTGAGCGATGTCAAAGTTTACGACAGTATGGGTGGATTTCAAAATATTGCAGTACAGTCTCCGATGGTCAAAATAGTCGTCTTGATGAAATTCACGCTGCCATTCTTCGTGTCAAGTTAAAGCAACTTGACGCCTATAATCAAAAACGGCGTTCTATATGCACTCATCTCCACGAAACATGCCGAGGAATTGTTGATGTTGTTACAACTCCTAATGACGATCATGTCAGCCACCTGTTTGTGGTCCGGCACAAAAATCGTGAGGAAATATGCAAGACACTTAATGAGAACGGAATTGCCACGGATATTCACTATCCAATCCTGGACATAGATCAAATATCGATGAATGCAAAATCATATCGTTCGCTTGAACTAAAACATTCGAATCAAGCCACTAAAGAAATCTTTTCTTTACCCTGCTATACCGGAATCACTCGTGCAGAGCTGGACTTCATCAGGCAGATTTTCCAGACGAAAATTTCAGTAATCACAAAGGAATAATAAATTGGCAAATCCCACATACTCTCTCATCATTCCCGTATATAAAAATGAGAGTAATATTCCGGATCTGTTAGCTGCATTGGCTTCTCTGCACAAGAACATGCCACATGATCTCGAAGTGGTTTTTGTGATTGATGGCAGTCCAGATCGTTGTTATGAAATACTTTTGAAAGAACTTAAAAGTTATCAATTTTCTTCTCAATTGATTTTGTTATCACGCAATTTCGGTTCATTCTCTGCCATACGTGCTGGTCTGCAAGCGGGAATCGGCGAGTATTTTGCAGTCATGGCGGCGGATCTCCAAGAACCACCAGAACTGGTTTTGCAGATGTGGTCTGAATTAGCTAAGAATACTTTCGATGTTGTCATTGCCGTCCGTGAGGCGCGTAACGATCCTTTTTTAACAAAATTGCCTTCCAGCATTTTCTGGGGCTTATATCGACGTTTTGTAGTGCCGGAAGTCCCTCCAGGTGGCGTTGATATATTCGGATGCAATCAGCAATTTCGAGATCAACTCCTACAACTGGAGGAGAGGCACAGTTCTTTAATCGCTCAAATGTTCTGGGTCGGGTTTCGCCGCAAGTTCATCAGCTACAAACGCCAGGAGAGAAAACACGGAAAGTCTGCATGGACGCTAAGTAAAAAGATTCATTACTTAATGGACAGTACATTTGCGTTTACTGATCTACCGATTAGGTTACTAATTCAAGTAGGTGGGGTAACTTCTGGCTTATCCGCTTTATTTGGACTGTTAGTGATCCTATTTCGAATGATGAATTGGATTGAAGTTCCAGGTTACACCGCCACTATTATTGCGATTATTTTTTTTGGTGCATTCAATATATTCGCTCTAGGTATTGTTGGCTCTTATGCTTGGCGCACCTATGAAAATACAAAGTCGAGACCTTTGCATATCGTAATGCAGCAACATGAATTCAATCATTCCAGGAGAGAATTATGAATTCGAAGCTCACGCCGTTTCCGCAGCGTGCATTTTATTACTCTCCTTTGAGTTTTTTGCGTGGCCATGAAACGGAGATTACCGATTCCGTTTTAAACCAACATGCTCATTCAAAATCAAATGGTGATTTGCAATGTTTTGGTGACGGCGTGCAACTTTGGTTTAAAAAACTGGAATGGGATAGTCGTTATTTTAATTGCTCTACATTCAGGCTAGATTATATTGATTGGGATACAAATATTGAGAATCCCGAAATACAAATTGCTGAAACAATTCTAGCTTTTCAATCAGAGTTATACGAAAAATATCAGTCCTACTATTTGTTTTCAGAAGTACCTTCTGAAGATACTATTGTACTTCAGGCGTTCGGATTGGCAAAAATGCGACTGATTGAAACGCGGATCACCTATTTTTATAATTATTCGGAAAAAATTAATCTTGTTCAGAATCATCCTGTGAGAATGGCATCAGAAATAGATATTCCAAATCTTCGACAGGTGGCCATCCATGCAAGAAATGACTTTGATCGATTTCACGCCGATCCTTTTTTCTCGACAGATACGGCAGATCAATTTATAGCCGAATATGTAGAGCAATGTGTGAAAGGACTCACTGACATTGTGTTAGTTCCTGCAGTTGATGAAGCACTACCGGGTGCATTTGTTTGCGGCGCTGTAAACGTAGATTCTCTGCAAGAAATTCGCGTGGGAAGACTGGTTTTAGTAGCAGTGAGCGAAGCACGTAGAGGTTGGTATCGGTGGTTGAATAGTGCATTAATGCTTTGGATGCAGGAACAGGGAATGTCATGTATCGTCAATACAACACAATCAACTAACCGTGCCGTGATTCATGTTTGCGAATCTATGGGTTACCAATATGGTCGATCAGCCCATTTGTTTGCCACTTATCAGAAAACGCCGTACTGAGAAGTAACATGCGAGCAATCCAAAGCGTATCCATACGCCGAGAACGACAAACCACATTATAATACCAGGATATTGATGTCGAAAATGCTTCTGATAAAAGCGCATCATCCCTTTATGTTTGTACCATTCTACAAACACACGCCGAGAACGACTACAGGCACCTTGAAAGTGTGATATTTTCGCAGCAGGTACAAACTTCACCTTCCAGCCCTTCTTCCGAAAACTCATACACCAATCCAAGTCTTCGCAATGTAGAAAGTATCCTTCATCCAGCCCACCGACATCTTCATAGGCCGTCCGCGAAACCATCATGCATGCACCAGAGATGGCTTCCACTTCAATGGGATGGTTGGGCAACGGTTGAAGATGTAGATTGAAGTCTGAAAACAGGCGTGGATAGCGATTTGAGAGAAAAGAAAGATGAAATACGCGTACTAATGAGCGCCAGGGAGTGGGAACAGCACGTCGGCCACCAATCTGTTCCGAACCATCGCTATTCAGTAAATGCCCTCCCGCCATACCAATCTTGGAGTCATTTGCGAGGCAGTTTAGCAATTTCGATATGGCTTCTTTATGAATCTTACAATCAGGATTTAAATATAAGAGGTAGTCGCCTCGTGCAAGTCGGGCTCCCATATTGCAGGCTACAGCAAAACCAAGATTCTCTTGGTTTTGTATGAGTTGAACTCTCGAGTCATTAGAAATAGTAGAGTTCAATTTAGCGAGACTTTGGTCAGTCGATGCATTATCAACGATAACAATATGTAATTCAGACTCCACGCTCAAGAGTGATTCTACACAGAGCAGAAGCTTGTTACCCGAATTATAGTTAACAATGATCACTCCAACAGCTGGATCATTATTTTTAACTAGTAAGTTCATGTATGGGTCTCTGTGATAACCACTTTTTAATTTTTCTCTGGAAACGGATCGGAATCATTTGACTCAGTGCGCGGCCAGCCATTGTCCCCCTAAAATTGAACATTTTTACTAATATTTTTTCAGATTGTGACAGATCATTTTCTCCTGTTTTAGGAGCCAAAAATGAGTCGATCCATTCGTTACTTATGTAATAGGCAGCGGGTTTTACATTGGTAACAACTTCTGGCAAATAGTAATTTCGATAAAAAGATTTATCGAAATTATCTGATAACTTGTTGCTGGTTTGTTCATATACCTGAGAGATCCCCTCTCTCTTCAGCATAGAAAATAATTCCACCATTTTTTCTGGTGATGACTTCCAGGGATAAACCTGAGCCCAAGGCCTACCAGCAATTCGCTCTGGAAAAGCACCAATATCTGGTACTATGACTGGAACTCCTGAAAACAAGGATTCACTTAAAGTGTAGCTGTAAGTCTCAGGCCATAAAGCGGGTAACCAGATCAGATCGGGATTTATATTAGCCAGCTTTTCTGCCAGATTCTCAGAGTGGTAGGGCCCATAAACGGAAACACTGTCATGTAACGGGCGATAGGCGTAACCGAGTAAGTGAAAATGAATTGAGAGGTTATTCTCTTCAGCAAGTTTTGCTGTCTGCTCTAACAAGTCGGCTCCTTTTTCCCGGCTAATCGCTCCCAGCGTTAGAATATTCAATTCTTTTTTGTTTGGCTTCCATCCTGTGGGTTCAGGAAAATTTCCCATTTCTGAATCAGGGTGATATGCCACAGTGACATCATATTCTGGAAAGTACGTTTTGAAGATTTCCGCTGCACTACGAGAAGGAAAAATAATACGATTGCACCGATTTAAAAACTCCCTGGTTGCGTCTCGCCAGCCCTCGGGGCTCAAGCCACTAGGTAAAGGGTAAACTTCGGAGCATAATTGATCTCGCGTTTCTATATCAGAACAAAAGAAACCCTCTTTATCCGTTAATGTAGGACTGCTATTGATGAAATAAAAATCGTGTACTGTACAGTCCATCAAAATGCTAAGGTCTTGGGCCAACCTCCAAAGAATCGGATGCAATCCCATAATATGGTGAAAGTGGACTCTCGATAATCCAATGATGTTTAAGAGATAAATCAGCTCATCATATTGATTCGGAATTTCAAAATGAAATTCTTCTTCTATCTGTCCAAGCGATAAAACGTAAGTCTGGTCTTCTTTACATTTAAGCACTAAAAAGTTCGCCAGATCATCGTAGATTTGAATCAATTCTTGAACATGAGTCTCAACACCACCACCCAGGTTATGACTGACTAATAAAATGTTGGGAACAGTTGATTGATGAAACATATCGAGGTAAGCACGAATTCGGAATAATCTTGCTGGGTCTTTTCTAATATGTGATTCGACTCGCTGATGGTAACCGGGATGTAATTCTTCTATCTTGACCATCGCCTTATCAACTAAAGGCTTTTTATCGGATGAAAAACTCACACTCCCGACATGAGCAACAAAAGTATCGAGACAGTAAATGTTTTCCCAGCCGATTTCTACCGCACGGCGACAAAAATCATTTTCTTCCCCATACCCTCTACCAAATGCTTCTTCATTAAACAATCCAATTTCATTCAGGCAGTCTCGTTTGATAAGCATACAGAAACCGACTCCTGTCGGGATTTCAACACTACATCCGTAATTTACGGAAGAAAATATGTTATCAAGTTTGGAAACACCTATTTTCGGAATCACGTTTTCCTGACAGAACTTAGGAAAACTACAAATCGTGGCATTGTTAGAAACGGGTGTCACTGTACCCGCTCTAGGATTAGAGTAGGCACAATCGATCAGTCGATCGATCCAATCATTGACAACAACAGTATCACTGTTGAGTAGGATCACATCTCTGCTTCTACTTAAGCCCATTCCTTTATTCACTGTGGCCACGAATCCGAGATTTGTTTCATTTTCAATAAGCTGGAATTGATTCAGTGCACTATAAGATCTTAGCCACTCAGTAAGGTCCTGATTTGGACTTTTATCATTAATGACAATTACGTTACAACGGATGTCATTCAGTTTTAGCGACTCACTTAAGGATATTAAGCAATTCTGGGTATCTCTCAGACCATCATAAACGGGAATGATAATATCTATTAATTCCATTTAATATTGAGCCTTTATCGTTACTTGGAAAACTGCGAGGTTAGTTCTAAAATTTGGCACTCTCGCTCAGTAGCAATTTGTTGAGCACCAGTGTATTGTTTTCCGATCTGTTCCAGCTGGCTATTGAGATCAGCCAATCGTTGATCTCTTCTCTTAACAATCATCTGCGCAAAAGCGAGAGCTTTTGTGGCTTGTTCCAGCTTCTCGTTCAAATCATTTAACTGTTTATCTTTATTCTCCAATTGTCTATCTCTGTTCTCACCCAGCTCTTTTAATTGCTGATCTTTTTCTTCATTTAAGTCTCTTAATTGCTCATCCCTTTGTTCAAATAGATTTTTGAAGTAGTGAATTTGTCTCTTAAATGAGTGACTTAAAACAGAATTTCCAAAATATTCAAATTTATTTTTCCATAAATCAAATTGTGTTTTATCGAGGGAGCATATGTCGCCAATCCATTCAGGCGTCTCTTTGCCGACGGCTAATACACCCAGCCCATAAGAGTGGGAGAATCCAAATCCTGGATAGTGTTCCAGTAATTCATCCCATAACTTCCAGACTCCAAAATTGCCATAATTTACAATGGTATCATGAAATAAGATGACCCCCCTATTTGACAGTTTTGGCAACCAGGTTTCAAAATCGTGCTTTACTGCCTCATAAGTGTGCAAGCCATCGATGTGCAACAAATCAATGCTACCATCCTCAAAGCTGGAGAGTGCATCATCAAACTTCATTTTCATAAGAGTTGAAAATGTGTGATATTTTTCATCATGATAAGCTGCCAGTGTCTCATAGATATTTTCGCCATACAGCTCAGGCGCTTCGCCGGCATGTTCATCACCCTGCCATGTATCGACTGAAAAACACTCCGTTTCAGTTTGGTAGTGATTGACCGCCTGACAAAAAGCTAGATAAGAATCCCCTTTATGTGTTCCTAACTCTACGAAACGTTTAGGTTTCAAATTTTTGATTAATTCAAATGCAAATGGAATATGTCCATGCCAAGAATCAATATCACTCAAAAATTCAGGGGTCAGGATGTTTTCTATTGTGATGTTATTGTTCTGCATAATGGATCGTGTCTTTAGTAATAGTAATTCAAAGGTTATTGCTTCAACCAGTTATGGATTCATAAATTGCTAGACTGAGAGAGGTGTTTTTTTGCTTGCCAGTATGTGTTTACTTCAAAAGAAATCCACATAAATCCCCAGTTCAATGAGGTCATTTCTGACCTGGGACAAGTGCGTATCTTAAGCAGCACGCCGCTTCACTAAGTCTAAAAATTTTGAATAGTCTCGAATATAATCTTCTGCATCGTAAAACTCAGACGCAAAAACAAGTAAAACAGCATCTGTTGAGTAGTTGTATTGAATACCCCATGTCATGGGGGGGAGGTACACTCCCATTTGAGGCCGATTAAGTAAAATTTCATCACGCAGATTACCGTCGTCTACCACGACGCTCACACTCCCTTTTACAGCAATCAGGAATTGTCCACACTCAAGGTGGGCATGTTCTCCGCGTACTTCTGCTGTGGGAACATCGTATACGAGAAAATAACGTTTGGGGACGAAAGGAATCTCATGCTCAAATTCACCTACCGAAAGGCTGCCTCGGAGATCAGGAACCTTATGAAAATGGTGAACGGTGACACCCCGTACGCGAGTCTGGCGAAAACCCAAGGGGGTTGAATCGACGTTATTGATGCTAATTGTCTGGTTTTCAGATTCGTGGGTTTCGACATACCCGATAATTTTGGCTGGATTCCCCTCAACAATGGCAAGGGGAGGGACGGAACGTGTCACTACAGAGCCAGGAGAGACGCGGGCACGAAATCCCACGGTGACACCTGAAAGAATTGTTGCATTCGCGCCGATCTCTGCCTCTTCCTTAATGACAGCAGCCTGATTTCCGTTTTCGTCATGACCAAGAATGACAGCATTGGGACCAATTTTTGCGGACTTATCGATACTGACTCCCTGCCCATAATAAACTCCAGGAGCATCGACTCGCGAATCTTCCACCAAGGGACTGCTATCTGAGAGCAACACTCTCAGTTCGTCAGAAGTATCTACCACTCTGTACTCCTTCACAGATACACTTAGCTTACTTGCTAAGGGGTTTGCTCTAGATAGACCTTGTCATATAAGAATCAACAAAACTACCCAATATAACTTATTTAAATCCAAATACGCATAACAGGATACCCTAGTTTTGATGCTGTATATTTGAATAAAAAATAGAAGTATTCCCTGCCTTCAAGGGATGTATATCAAATTGTTCTTGATAGTGCAATTGAAATTGTTTCCTGTATTAACAGCATAAACTGCCTCATCTTGCATCGATTCAGCCATTGTCACACCAAATCCGTAAGTCTCGTTCTTTATAACGACAGAAACCCGCCTTGTGAAAAGGGGGGGAACTGATATATATACACTCTGATTGCAAGAATAGTACAACGGGATTACTCATTTGGTGGCAGGCCTCTGCAAACAAAGACAGACTCAAAATGATGAGGCGTTTCACCTCAACCCCTGCCCCACTAACACTAAGTTTTTTAGATGGACATCGAGTGCCAGAGCCTGAATTAGTAGTTGGAGTTCTGGGAGCCACGAGCTTCGTTGGCAACCGGCTCTTTGCGCGAGAATTCACGCAAATCTCTGATCGAGATTACTCCTGGATTGCATTCAGTCGAAATTTACAGAAATTGACGGATGAAGAGACCGGCAGGGTCCACTGGTGTATGCTAAATGATAATCCTCTGGCAGCTGACAAACAGAAGATAGAATACTGGATTTGCCTAGCACCAATTTGGGTCTTACCTGAATATTTTCCCTTGTTAAAATCACGTGGTGCACGCCGCATTGTTGCACTCAGTTCAACCAGCCGTTTTACAAAAGAACATTCCATCGATCTTACAGAACAAAAACTCGCAAATCGCTTAGCAGATGGTGAGCACCAATTAATCAGCTGGGCAGAGCAACATCAAATCGAATGGATTATAGTTCGAACCACTATGATCTATGGCTGGGGACGTGACCAAAACATTACAATGATTTCTCGATTTATTCAACGCTTTGGTTTTGTTCCACTTTTAGGCAAGGCCGAAGGCTTAAGACAACCTATCCATGTCGATGATGTTGCACAGTTTTGCCACCTGGCACTCTTCAAAAAAAACATTACCAACAAAGCATACAATATTTCAGGTGGAGAATCGTTGTCATACAAAAAAATGGTCGAAAGGATATTTACCACTTTGGGCATAAAACCATTTTTTTTTCACTTACCTCTGATGTTTTTTCGCATTATCATAACATTCTTGCATATCTTTCCACGCTTTAAAAAAGTGTCAGTCGGAATGGCTAAAAGAATGAACCAGGACCTTACTTTCTCAAATAAGGATGTTAAGCGTGATTTTGAATTTGAGCCAAGAGGATTTGAATTAAGTAAGGATGATGTTGGTAAATGACAAAAGAGGATTTAACTCTACTTGGGATTCTATATTTTTTAGCATTTATTGCATCGATGGGATGTACGAAATTAATTATCAGGAATGCTTCTAGAGTCGGTTTAATTTGTGAGCCTACAGAGCGATGTGCTCACGTCACTCCAACTCCCAAAGGAGGTGGCTTGGCTTTTGTAGCTAGTTTTTTAGTTTTCGTAATTCTTTTGTTCTCATGGAACTATATTACAGCGAATATTGCCCTCAGCATTGGCATTGGCAGTTTTTTGATCTCGGTGCTTGGCCTTCTCGACGATGCTCTTAACCTGTCAGTAAAATCACGCCTCATCACTCAAATATTGATCATATCAACGACTCTCCTTGCCTTTTCCCCTTTACCACCGATTGAATTGCCAGGCCTTGTGTTAAATGTTCCTTATTTTTCATGGATTTTCACCACTTTACTTTTAGTTTGGTGGCTCAATTTATTTAACTTCATGGATGGAATTGATGGCCTCGCATCAACCGAGTCCATTTGCGTCCTCCTGTCAGCAATTACACTAATTGGTGGACGCAATCTTCTTTCTGATGAAGGGATACTCATTTTTTTACTAATCGTCAGTTTGCTCGGCTTTATAGCCTTTAACTGGGCTCCGGCGCAAATATTTATGGGTGATGTGGGAAGTACATTTTTGGGATATATTTTAGGAATGATAGCGGTGTCCACAATTATTAATAACTCATTAAATATTTGGACATGGTTGATTCTTTCAGGCGTTTTCTCTGTTGATGCAACAACCACCCTTTTAAGACGAATGTTAAATGGAGAACGCTGGTACCAGGCACACAAAAGTCATGCGTATCAAAAAGTATCACGCTGGCTGGAATTGCTTGATGGCACGCATAAAGGCCGTGTTGTGGCTCATCGAAAAGTATCTCTTTATGTTGTTCTGATTAATATTTTTTGGCTCTTTCCATTAGCTGGAAGCACTTTGGTCTGGACAACATGGGGACCTTGGATCCTGGTAATCGCCTGGGCTCCTCTTGTATTCCTTGCGTTTTATTTTGGAGCAGGAACTCAGAAAGAACTGGCCCCCAATGGACGCTCGTATGGTTAGCTTTTCAAGATTTACAAATCCGGCAAATTAACACTCCAAGCTGTATCGTGTTGGGTTTTTGACCTTCTAAAAACGCTGATTTATTCAACTCAAGCCATCGACTCACTTTCAAAAATCCAATCACAGTTTTAGGGTCAAAACGGATTCAACACTTTAGTTAGTCGAAGATATTTTGTTAGTCAGATTGAAGGCACATCACTTCTACTTCTCTGCGTGTCAGCTCTGGTAACCACCTGTTAGGAAATCCTGAAAGCTGAACGAAAACGTAGAATTTCCAAGCTTTCGCTGAGTAAATTCTTTTTTCTTAAAAAGTGTTTTCTGTTTGTATAAGATACTAACAGAGGTAATCATTTTGACTCCGCTAAAAGAAATTGAAGTATCTCGGCAGTATGGCTTCGCCAGCAGATCCAATCGCTCCCATCGTTAACTACCCGCGCTTGTATATTGTGACCTGACTTTGAAAGCTGCTTACTGATGCGGTCCGATGTTTTCGCCATATCCCAATTTTCTTCGGGGTTGGTGACCTCGAATTTTCCCCACTGCATCAAAATATCGCTTTTAGGCCCCGCGGTTGCCAGAGCGCCATCAATCATTGGCTGATGAAGCTCGAATGCATGAACAGATTGTATTGCGAGACGACCAATTTGATCTCGATTCGACATCGCAGAGGTAAGAGCAATCAGACCAGCGAAACCACCTCCTAACGAACTATGATCGTTACGTTTTTTCGAAATTTGATACTTTTGCTCGATCATCGGTATCAGCTCAGTCCCAAACATCTGCTCGTAACCGAATGCCCCCAGCATAGGATTAAATGGCCTGTGAATGAAAACAACAACCACCTCTGGAATGGTCTTAGACTGAATCAGTTTTTCAACAATATGTGGCAGTTTTCCCAATTTGATCGCTGCTTCTCCATCATGGACGAAGACTACGGGATAGGACTTACCTGACTGGGGATAATGAGGTGGGGTATAAACCGTAAGCGGAATCTTCTCGCCTTTCATATTTTTACTGACGAGATGAGTTGTAGACAACTGACCTATAAGAGCTTGACTACTGTCGGGCTCAATTGACTTTGGCCGCCCAGGCATATCAAACCATGACATCGTTAGTGTTTCGCCGCCAACCAAATGCACGATCTCAATATCCTCCACAAACAATGAACTCTTATTTTTTCGAGGATTCAAAGGATCAGGGATCGTCTTATAGTCAGCGATAAAAACGTAGCTTACTCGTGTGTCATTCGGGATTTTTGCTGCGAAGTAGAATAAATCAGTTCCTTTTACGGGTTGCATCCGGCGCTCTTGTCGCGCTCCAAAAAGATCGCTGGCGACCGCAGTATCTTGATAATTTCCTCTTAACAGGAAGTGCACAATACCGTTCTCGATATAAGGTGTTGATGAAATTTTAGCGAAAAATTGATCGACTTCCTTATTTTTGTCAGCTGCTTTCGCGTTCTCAACACGGGCAAGGAATGCCTGGAATTTCTCACCAACAGGTTCACTTTTGACAAGCCGCTGTGGAGATGTTTTTCCAGGAACGATATTAACACGCGCAATCTCGCCTATACTTCGTACAAAAATAGAGTTCTTATGTATGGCGGGAAGCGACCAAGTCACATCATCAAAGATTTTTTCCTGTGTGATCTCTTCATAACCGCTCACGCTGGCACGCGCAATGTGCATCGTGCCGGCTTTGGTCAACAGAATCAGATGATTATCAACTGCTGAAATAAACCCATCCCCCGGCTTTCGTGAACGCCATAATAATTTTCCCTTATCATCGACACATGTAAGAATGCGTGAGCTGAACGCAAAAATATTTTCCCCCACCGCAACCGGAACATTGTAGGAGTTACGTATCGATCGCTCTTCCCAAACCTCTTCCACATCAATCGGCTGTGTTTGATTTCCAGTTTTAAGCGCAATCAGTTTGGAACGAGTGTCATCATGCGCAAGAAACACCCGATTGCCAGGCATCGGAACTGGAATCAGGCTCCAGGCACCACGGGCTCCCTGGCCCTGATGTGTAAATTCAAATAATGCTTTTCCGCTTTGTGTATCTACGCCGGCAATCTGTGTATTTCCGGCAGACAACAAAACCGTTTTTCCATTAAAAACAATCGGTACAGGATTCTGATAACCGACAGAATCAGTTCCTTGAGACCAGACCACTTCCCCGTCCGTCGGATTCAGCGCACACAGCGTTCCCGTCGGTGGTCCCAGTTGAATAAAAAGATGCTTGCCATGAATAATGGGGGAAGCACCAAACCCATAAAAAATAGGCTTGATCCCTAATTTTTCTGCAACATTTAATTTCCAGTCTAATTCCCCGCTCTTCGAATTCACTGCGAAGAGATCGCCCGCAGGAGTGATCATAAAAACGCGACCAAAACCGACCGCAGGAGTTGCAATCGGACCATCAAATGATCCATTAGAACCTTTCCATCTGGGCCCGGTATGATGCTTCCAAAGTTCACGACCATCTTCTGCAGAGAAACAAACAAGATATCCCTCTTTGTCGTCACAGTAACCTGTCACAATACGGTCTCCTACGACGACCACACTCGAATAACCACTTCCAAGTGCTTTTTTCCAACCTATTTTTAATTGCACATCCGATGTGCGAGAGAGGATACTTGATTCCTTGGCATGGCCATCACAATTCTCACCTCGTAATTGAGGCCAGTCTGCAAATGAAGCAGCACAAAAAACAATGCTCAGGTTGAGAAGACAAACAGCTGTTAAAAACGTCATTCCCATAATTTTTAGAAATGAACTAGCAGGTTGAATGGATTGCATGGACGGAGTTCTCCCCTGGCATATTGTTATACGAACTGAAGTTTTATCATAGTAAGAATTAAATCAGATGACCGCGTTGTGAGATTCTTAATCCCGCTTTGAACCCAGAATTCAATTCTTGTAGATATGACAGACTCACTCTTTTCGAACGGCTTTTACTTTTTTAGTAGCAAGCCTGTCATTCTGTCAACACTCCTGACTGGTATGCCCTGAGAGCTCTCCAAAAATTCACATCAAAACATTTTTGCGCGTCACAATTTATTCAGCCTATTTTAGATTCAAATATCTGCATTGAATTGTTCGATTCATTTTTTGACTCTTGTCACTTTTTTCACTTATTACTGACTGGACATTATAAAGAGTCAAAAAACATCGTTCCCTCTACTTCAAAATAGACAGCTTGACACGTCGCTGACGCAACATAAAATCCTGAATTCTGCGTCGCGCGCGTAACAAAGCTTTATTTTTGTATTATCTCCAGTTGATCGCATTAGTTATCTCGAAATGCCCCACGCCACATTGATTACGCTTAATTTGAATGACCTGTACCAAAGAAAGCCTTGTAACTTCTTGTACTCAAAGAGTATAGTCATGTTCGCCACACGAAAAAGTTCACTCTGTTCATCGCGACAAAAACGACGTCATCAACGTCTTTCAACGCCATTTCAATTGATACGAAATGGCGTTCATACTGAGATCAAAGCGTATCACTTGCGTGAAAATAAGTGATCATCGAAGCGTACACAAGTCATTAACCTGAAAGATATTCTAGTTATTTTCAGGGCTGACCGGCCGGTTTGGGGTGAATCAAGTGGAGAAATGGTTGGGCCTCAGGCCAGGATTGAACTTCAGACAGCTTCTCAGCAGGGACTTCAATCGAAGTAAAAAAGTCACTCGAAACCTGACCGTCAAATTTGCCTTCCAGATAACCAAACGGTACATTTTCGGCATCCTGTTGTGGCGTTCCATTCTTCAGGCGAGGAGGAATAAACAGGCTCCAGAATTTTTGTGAATTTTTCTCTGACAACATTTCTGCAAAACGCTGCTTGACTTTTTTACTGGCGAGAGAATCGTCCAAGTTACGATGCACGAGGATTGCCTGATAGGCAAGCGCCTTGTTCCAGGATTTTTCAGTGACGACATAATGCGAAAAATGCAAACGGTCATCAAAACCCAGGTTGAGTGGATTATAAGGTGACTTTGGTAAGGTTTTCCCGGCCGCCAACATATCTTGCATTTTGCGGGCGTTCTTATGACGAATCGCATACATGAAATGCATGCCACTAAACGGAGTGGCCCAACCGTTTTCCCGAACTGAATCTTTGAGGCGGATAATCACATCGCCATAACGTGGTGAACCATGGGGAGGTCCAACACTCGCAAACACGACATCAAAAGCACCATAGAGCAAATTTTCGACAGCAGGAGTCGTATGGGCCAATTGATCATGCGCAGATTCTTCTTCTACGCGTAAAGAAACGAGTGCTTTCTGTTTTAGAACATGTCGTAGATTCTGAAATTTCAGTCGGTTCACAATTGGAGCTGGCTTGCTTTCAATGACTTTCAACAACTCTTTTTCTTGAGCAGAAAGCGGAGACAAAAACAATTCAAATTCAGACATCGTACACTGCGAGCTGATCTCCAGCCATTTTTTGATTTTACTGGCATCCAGCTGGCGTTGAAACGGTAGCACATTAATCGCTTTGCGACGCGTTTCTGCCAGAGGCGCTCCTCCCAGTTGCGCTGGCTTTACTCCCGGCTTCTCAACCACTGATTGCGCATAAGCAGCTGAAAAGTAAGAACTGAAAATACAAAGTAAGATGCAGTAGCGTTGTCTCATATTATTGACTCATCTTAATCAAAAAAATGTCGTTACTTCCGCGGCTCTTCAGTTGATGACTCTGATATTGAGTTGCCGGAGAAAACGCCCCCGAAATGAAACAATGATTATTACCATCCACGGCGATCGCATAACTCAAGTCACTATGCTTTCCCCCCATCATTTCCAACCAATCAAGTTTGCCTTCTGGAGAAAACCGAGTGATAAACAGATCTCGCCCTCCAAGATGCGTCAGATGTTTTCCCATAAACATCACATCATTGGTGAATTCTCCGGTCACATAGCAGTTCCCCGCGCGATCGATTGCTATCCCCAGCCCATAATCAATTTTTTCTCCGCCACCGGAATAAGCCCAGGCAGGAGTACCATCTGCATTGATGCGGGCCACAAAAATATCATACTCTCCAGCACTTTCGAGTGTTGCTTTTCCAAATACGGCCTTATTTTTAAACATTCCTGTCAGATAACAATTCCCCCGCTGGTCGACGGCGACTCCAGTGCTCAAACCATTCGCCTGACCACCGGAATTCGCCGACCAGACAAGTTTCCCATCCGGTGTTAATTTGGCGAGAAAGATATCCTGTTGTCTGGTATCAGATCCGACTTGTTTCCCAGCGAACTCGACAATGCCTGTAATAAAACCACAAACATAACAGCTCCCTTTCGCATCAACGGCAATTTGATGACCACTTTGACTGCGTCCATTTCCCGCCAATTGACTCCAAAGTAACTTTCCATCGGTGTCATATTTGGCAACAAACAACGAACGACCCTTTTTGTTTTTCGATTGAGAGTTTCCAAATGTAATCTCTCCCGCAAATGAACCAGCTACGTAACATTCTCCCTGTGGTGTCACTGCAATTCCGTGTCCGTAATCATAACCGGCCCCCCCTGCACTTTGGGTCCACAACAGTTTGCCTGACGGGTCATATTTCGCAATGAAATAATCATAGTCCCCGTGGTTTCTTAAAGTTTTGTCCCCGATTTGAAATGTAGGGCTCTGAAAATGACCGGTCACATACGAGTTTCCTACTTGATCGACGGCCACACTGTAACCTCGGTCGATATCGGTCCCACCTGCTGTCTGCAACCAAAGTAATTTTCCTGCGGGACTATATTTGGCAAGCACAAAATCCATACTGCCGCGGCTGGTCACCGTTTTATCAGCAAATTGGGCCTCTTCAGTAAATTCCCCGGTGACGTAACAATTACCGGCTCCGTCCACAACCATGCCGCGAATTTTATCATGCTTGTGACCTCCTTCTTGTTGAATCCAGATAATTGAACGGGTAGATGCGGCTGCTTTCCCTTTGTTCTCTCCCGCCAAAATCGGTTTGGAAAACAGAAGAACCAATGCCATACAACACAGGAAGAAAATGAATTCATAAGTAGTAGACTGATGGCATGGTGTTTTCATGGCGGGCTTTCATGTCTCAAATCAAGGTAGGATTAACGAGGTACTCTGTACTCTGTCTGTTGTTTCTTCCCAGTCTACACAATGAGAGAGGAATCCTGGTACAGAGTGAACTGATTTTTTCAAGAGCATACGACACAACGGCTACTGATATCGCTCATCAGCACAACTTGTTTTGTTGTTGATACGGTGTCGAATGTGAATAAACCTCAGCAACAATTTCTTAGCATATTTAAAAATCAACTGTAATTTTGCTTGACGAATGCATTCAATGTGTTTATTGTGAATAATAAACACTAAATTGCCGATAAGGAAAATCCTCATAGAAAACCAGAATGTATTGCGTTAGACCATCGTCCCCCCCTACGTTCGCTTTCACTCCTGAACACGATCTAATGAAAGATTAAAACATGGCTAGAATGATTCATCGTACATTATTAGTCGTCGCTGGTTTTCTTGTGTTGGCTGATGTCAAGTGGTTAAGCGGAGCCGAACTCGAAATCGTGTCCCCCAAAGATCAAGCGACTTTAGCAGCAGAAAGCATCCATCAGATCGTCTGGAGCAAGACAAACATCGCTCCTGAAAAAATGCTCAATCTTGCCTGCTCAAGCGATAACGGAATAAGCTGGCAACAAATTGCATCGGTCCCCATAAAACAAGGGAGTTGTTTGTGGAATGTTCCCAATACACTAACGGCATCCTGTTTACTGCGCCTGCAAGCTGTTGGTAATCAGGTCTCATCAACAATCAATGTCGCAATTAGTGCATCTCGTAAAGTTCCCAGCTACACCTGGAAAAACATCACGATGAAAGCCCCCTTTGCCGTACGCGATGGTGCTGGCGCACTGGTGTACCAGAATAAACTCTGGCTACTGGGAGGTTGGAATCCCGGCGATAAAAAGCATTTCCCACGTATCTGTAACAACGAAGTCTGGAATTCATCCGATGGCCTGCATTGGAATCTGATCAAACAGAATACCTTTATAGACAAACAGTTCGACCCGTTCAAAGACTGGGAAGGAAGACATACCGCTGGTTATGTCGTCTTTCAAGATAAAATGTGGATCGTGGGGGGGGATGTCAATCAGGGGCACTACCAAAACGATGTCTGGAACTCATCAGATGGAAAAACCTGGCACAGGCTGAGTCCCAAAGATGTTCCCTGGGCTCCGCGTGCCTTGCATTACACGCTGGCATTTAAAGATAAAATCTGGGTTATCGGCGGCCAGACGATGCCGGCATTTGGTCCTTCCAAAGAAATATTCTATCGCGACATTTGGAATTCGAAAGATGGCATCCATTGGAACAAGATTGAACCCCAAGAACCCTATTGGTCTGCACGAGGAATGATTGGCGGCAACGTCGTTTTCAAAGATCGAATGTGGATTCTGGGAGGCGGTACTTATGACACGCCAACCACTCCCACACGGAACTTCTATAATGATGTCTGGAGTTCAGCTGACGGCGTCCACTGGAAACAACACACCAAAGCGGCTCCCTGGTATCCTCGCCAATATCATGATGTGGCCGTCTTCGATGGCCGGATGTGGGTCATGGAAGGCTATAACAGAAAAGGCGGAAATCGAAATGATGTCTGGTATTCTGATGATGGAGTGAACTGGTACGAATTACCCGATACACCATGGAAACCCAGACACGCCGCCAGTGTGTTTGTTTTTGACAATGGCTTATGGATGGTGACTGGCAATAACTTTGAATCAGATGTCTGGAAACTGGTGCGTAAAGAAACGAACTAAGTGCTATCGATTCAGATCGTATTTGAATGAGTTTTATATTTAAGGAAACCTTATTACTGATTTGGGAAATCAAAGGCTTCCCTATTGACGATCCTGGTAATTAAATGTACGTTGTGAATAAAAGACACTCACTCGCTACAACCTGATCATAAAATGATGAGGAGTTGTCCTATGAAGTGGCAATTTGCCAAAACGATGGTTGGATGGATTTCACTGACGGGCCTTCCGCTTTACGCACAAACAGCGCCTCCCGTTGTTGATTATAAAGCACAAATCAAGCCATTACTGCAAGCACATTGCTTCGCATGTCATGGAACTCTGAAACAAGAATCAAACCTGAGGCTGGATTCCGGAAATCACATGCTGAAAGGGGGAGAGATTGGCCCTGCTCTCGTCGCCGGTAATTCGAAAGAAAGCCTGCTGTATCAAGTTCTCACCGATGATGCTGACTTCGAAATGCCCCCCAAAGGTCAGGGGCGAAAATTAAAACCAGACGAAGTGAACTTAATCAAACGCTGGATAGAACAAGGTGCAAAATTTCCTGATAACGATCGGCCAGAAGCAGACCCCGCTGATCATTGGGCTTTTCAACAGATCAAACGCCCCTCCATTCCCACAGTGCAGACAAAAGTAATTAATCCCATTGACGCATTTGTTGCTTATCAACAGGAACACGCGGGATTAATTCCCCAACCCGAGACAGACAAAGCGACACTTCTAAGAAGAGTCTATCTCGATTTAATCGGCCTGCCTCCCACTCCTGAGGAACTGCACGCGTTTTTGAACGACTCCAGTCCAAATGCTTTCCAGAGAGTCGTAGAAGACTTACTCAAACGCCCGCAGTATGGTGAACGTTGGGGGCGACATTGGATGGATGTCTGGCGGTATAGCGACTGGTATGGACGCCGAGGTGCGAAAGATATGACCAACAGTTATTCGCTGACCTGGCGTTGGCGCGATTGGATAATCCGTTCTCTCAATGAGGACAAAGGCTACGATCGCATGGTTATGGAAATGCTTGCCGCTGATGAGATTGCTCCCAACGATTTGGAAAATCTAGTCGCCACTGGTTTTATCGTTCGGAATTTCTATCGCTGGAATTACCACACATGGCTTAAAGACAATGTAGAACATACCAGCAAAGCGTTTCTCGGTCTCACCATGAATTGCTGTGAATGTCACGACCATAAATATGACCCCATCGGTCAGGAAGAATATTTCTCGTTCCGTTCATTTTTCGAACCGATTGACCTCAGACATGATCGCGTTCCCGGTGAAGCCGATCCTGGCGAATTTCCTGAATATAAATTAGGTGTCAGAAATGGGCCTGTCCGAACCGGAATGGTCCGCATCTATGACAAAAAGCTGGATGCAAAAGCGAAATTTTACACCGGAGGTCTCGAACAGAATCTCGTCAAAGACAAACCTCCTGCTGAAGCTGCGGCGATCAAGTTTTTAAAGGGTGACCAACTTCAGTTTGGTAAGGTTGATCTTCCTGTCACTGCCTGGTACCCCGGTCTGAAACCCTTTGTAATCAAAGAAGAGACTCAAAAGAGAGAATCAGACTATCAAGCCGCACTGAAAGCCTGGGAACAACAGAAATCCCATTTGGAGCAATCGCTAAAAAAACAGGAAGCATTACTGGCAAAAACGATTTTAAATCTGACAGTAAAACAGAAAGCTGAAATTTCACAAGCCAATTCAAAACAACCTCGTTTAATCAATCGCCAGGCACTCCGACTGAAAGCGACTCAGGGGCGTCGTACGCTCTCACACGAAATGTCGGGTTGGAAATCATTTGACACAGAAACACTGGTTCGATTTCAACTCAAAATTCTGTCAGACAGTTTAGTGAATTTCCAATTGTCGAATGATTTGTCCGCAGGCAGAACAAACTTGTATGTTGCCTTTCACGCCGGCAAGATTATCACGTTTGCACCAGGAACAACCAGCAAAGCAGAAATCGGTTCTTACAAAACGGATTCAGGTAAATTACATTTTCAAATCAATATTCTCCTGCAACCTGAAAAAGACATTGCCGAGCTAACAATCACTCAAATCGCTGATTCCAAAGTCATCGTCGATCATAAACCTATTGCTTTGAATGGTTGGAATCCCATTGGTGCAAAAAACCGAGGAATTTTCCTGGATGCCCACCCTGGAAGTGTTGCCGAATTTGACGACATTGTCTTTATGCAAAATGGCTCTGAAGAGATCCAGCGCTTTGACTTTGAGTTTCCCAATTATCGCCAGGGTGAAGACATTCCTGGAATTGAAAACTGGCAGGCGACTCGGTTCAGTAGTGCCCCGGCAACTTCGCAGGTCGTGTTACACAAACCATTAACAGAAGCAGAGCAAAAGTTACAACAAGAGATCAAAGCCGCTACTGAGAAACGTGATCTGGCAAAATTGAAACGGGACGTGATCCAATTCAAAATGAAGGCAGCCCGTGATGCCAAACAGGAATACGCTGCACGCGTTCAAGCCGCGAAAGCACGCTATATCGATCAAACAAAGAATTTTGAATCGCTGGAACAGGCCGCCAGTCAGGCTGAACGTCAAGCAAACCTGAGTCGATCTGAATCTAAGCTGAAATCAGCTAAGCTTGCTCTGCTGGAAGCAAAACAGCTACCATCAGAAGACAAAGCACGTGCCAAGAAAATTCAAGCCGCTGAAAAACAGCTTTCACAATCTCAAGGAGAACTGAAAACTGCCCAAAAAGCTGTTAAGGAAACAACGACAACCTATTCAAAGTTAAGTCCGCAGTATCCCAAACAAAGCACTGGAAAACGAACAGCACTCGCGCAGTGGATTGTCGATCGCAATAATCCATTAACTGCAAGAGTTGCCGTGAATCACATCTGGATGCGGCACTTTGGACAACCGATTGTCAAATCAGTGTATAATTTTGGCCGAAGTGGAGCTAAACCAACACATCCGGCACTCCTTGATTGGCTCGCAGTGGAATTGATGGACCACCAATGGAGTATGAAACATCTTCACCGTCAGATCGTCCTCAGCAAAACCTATCAGCGTAGTTCGCGAGGCGTTGATCCACAACATGTGAATCATAGTAAAGACCGTGATAATCAACTACTCTGGAAATTCCCCACGAACCGTATGGAAGCGGAAGTAATTCGCGATAGTCTTTTTTATCTCGCCAAAGACTTAGACCCGAAAATGTTTGGGCAGGAGCTTGAACAAGATCAAGGATTAATTACTAACCGAAGAAGTATTTACTACTCTCATCATGGCGAGGCAAAAATGGAATTCCTGGAACTGTTTGATGCAGCCAGCGCCACCGACTGCTATGAACGCAAAAGCAGTATCATGCCACAACAGGCACTTGCCTTAACAAACAGTCAACTTTCTGTTCAAAAAGGACGACAGATAGCAAACCAGTTATGGTCACAGGTTGTTGGCCTGAACAAAACTCGTGAGCAAAAGAACCAGGCCTTTATACAAAGCGCATTTGAGCTGATCCTCACTCGACCTGCCAGCGATAAAGAGCAAATCGCAGCAACAAAATTCCTCTCTGGTCAAGAACGACTCTTCTCACAAGCGAAAACGAAACCAGCTCCTCAAACGAAAAAACAAATAAAGAACGATTTTAATCAACCAGCCACAGAACCAGAAGTTCGAGCAAGAGAAAGTTTCGTCCAGGCATTATTCAGCCATAATGATTTTGTCACCATCCGATAATAGATTTAGAATTCATCTGCGTTCAAATATAGCAGGATAGATCTCATGAAATATCGCCCTACCACGAATTTCCCTCAATGTAATCAGATTCATCGCCGTAGTTTTTTAGCAGATCTTGGCTTCGGCGCAACAGGTATGGCACTGAGCACACTCTTAGGCCAGGAGAATCTAACACAAGCTGCCGGTACGCAAAGTAGTGACCCAACAAAAGGCCCTCATTTTACACCAAAGGCAAAATCAGTCATTTGGGTCTTTCTCTCCGGTGGCTATAGTCAGATGGAAACATTTGACCCCAAACCGGAATTGAATAAGTACGGAGGAAAAACGTTTTCCGATACCATTTATCCCGATCCTTTCAAAGACCCTCGTTATAGGGAACGGGCACGGTCTGTGGTTATGGTCAAACGCGAACATTCCAAGATCATGCCCATGCAAGTGGGTTTTAAAAAGCATGGCGAGTCGGGAATTGAAATCACCGACTGGTGGCCACACCTCGCGACCTGCGTTGACGATATCTCGTTTGTACGATCGATGTACACAACAGACAACGATCATGCCGCCGAATTCCAGATTCATCATGGTCGACATAAACTTGATCAAAAACAACCGGTAGTGGGCTCCTGGCTAAGCTACGGCTTAGGTAGTCTCAATAAAAATCTACCTGAATATGTGTTTTTGGGTTCTTATACTGACTCTCGAGTGAAAGAAAACTTCAATCCGAACTACCTCGGTCCGAAATACATGGGCGTGGAACTTTCATTGGATCCTAAAAATCCGCTCCCATTTGGTGCGAGGCCGAAAACAATTTTAGAGCAGGAACAGGCAAATCAATACGCGTTTATCAATGAACTCAATCAGCTTTCTGCGGTGGAATATCCCAGCGATGAAAAATTGCGTGCCCGTATTAATTCCTATGAATTAGCATACCGCATGCAATCTTCCGTTCCTGAAGTTCTCGATATGACAGAAGAAACCAAAGAGACTCAAAGTCTGTATGGCATTGATGATAAAGAAACGGCAGTTTACGGGCGTCGCCTGCTGGCTGCACGTCGCTTGGCAGAACGCGGTGTACGTTACACCCAGGTCTATTTAAGTGGATATGGTGAATGGGACTCCCATCAAAAGTTGAAAGAGAATCATACCCGTTCCTGTAAACGCGTCGATAAACCAATCGCCGGACTATTGAAAGATTTGAAACGTCGTGGAATGTGGGATGATACTGTTGTTGTCTTCTGTACCGAATTTGGTCGTACTCCTGCAGTCGAAGTACGTGGTAGCAGTACGAAGATGCCCAGTGGTCGCGATCACCACCCGCATGGTTTCACAGTCTGGTTCGCTGGTGCAGGAATTAAGCAGGGACACGTACACGGCGCGACAGATGAATTAGGTTTTCATGCCGTCGAATCGCCACATTATGTGACAGACATCCATGCAACTCTCTATCGTTTACTGGGACTCGATCAACATAGGTTAGATATCCCCGGTCGCAAACGACTGGAAATCGATTATGGAAAACCAATTCTGGATATTATCACGTAACCATTACTGTCAATGAATATGGTTATTTAACGCACATCATTTCAATTCGTCTCTTTGATTGAGTTTCATTCTGAGGCTAAATATTGTTCCGATCATCTTAGGCAGGAATCATCGTAGATGAATCCGCTTTCTGAAAACCAGAATACTTCGAAATCAGCCTCAACTCACACGCGTTATGTGGTCCTGGCTGCATTAAGTTTAGGGTTTGTTCTCGCATACTTGCCTAGAGCCGGCCTTGCCCCACTTGCCAGTACTATTAAAAAAGATTTGTCCTTTGACGATCTGCAAATGGGCCGTATTTTAGCAGTCTTTTTTGCAGGTTACTTTTTGTTTCAAATTCCAGGCGGATTGTTAGGACAAAAACTGGGAAACCGTATAGCGCTCCCGCTCTTGCACCTGCTTGCCGCATTTGCAAATCTCTTGACTGCAGTTGCGTATTCGTTTGGCTTAATCTGGATCTCAAGACTCATTCTGGGTCTTGCTCAGGCAGGCATGGTCCCCTGTACTGCTCAAGTGATCAAAAACTGGATACCAGAATCCCAACGTGGCATCGCCAGCTCTCTCATGGGAAGCTTCATGTCAGTTGGCAGTATTATTGCTACGGGATTAACCGCTTCTCTCGTAGTCCCCTTTGGCTGGAGATTTCCATTAATTCTCTTCAGCATATTTTCACTCTGCTGGGTGATTCTTTTTTTTCTGTTCTTTCGAGACCAGCCTGAAGATCACCCATATACCAATTCTGAAGAAGTCAATTTAATCGGAAATCAAAACAAAGATAAAAAGAATGATACCAAGCAAGAAGCACAGATTAATAAAAGCTCTCTGACTTATCAGATGATTTCTAATCGAAATATCTGGCTGTTTTGTTTGCAATTGGCTTTTCGTGGTTTTGGTTATGCTTTTTTTATTACCTGGTTTCCTTCCTATTTGCAAAATTCCAGTGGGGCCTCTGTTCAGGAAGCAGGCTTGCTTGCCATGTTGCCATTAATAGGAGTGGTCCTGGGCACTTTGACAGGAGGAAAATTAATTGACCTGATCTATAGTCGGACTGGTAACAAATATTTTAGTCGATCACTTGTCGGTGTTTTCTCGCATCTGATATGCGCCATCTGCATTCTGGGAGCAGCCTGGGCAGAACCGTTTTCCGCCGTTTATCTAATTTCGTGTGGCACGTTTCTTTCCGGAGTAGGTAATCCTTCTACATGGGTTACTGCAATGGATCTGGGAGGCAAGCATACTTCAGTAGTAATCGCGGTCGGGAACATGCTGGGCAGTGTGGGGACTTATGTGTCACCAATCGTCGTCGCTAATCTCTTCACATACATTAAAGAAATGAATACTCCTAACTGGAATCTGACTCTTTATTTATTTGCAGGAATCTACCTGGCAGCAACCCTCTGCTGGGCTTTCATTAATCCGAATCAAAGTGTATCAGATTAAATGACTTTTTTGCAATCAGAGGTCAATTTGTCTGAACAACCACTTTCAACGGGTCACCAGAAAGTAAAAAAGAATAGAGACTGGAAAACCATATAATAACAGTTGACACAACAAGTGTTTTTTATAAACTAAATACACTAAATCTATTTTAATAAAACTAATTTTCAACTACTTTTTAATATCCCTATGATTCATCCCATTGTTCAATGGCATAAAAACACAACAACCTCATCTCAATCTAAAATAAGATACAATTACATGATCCGCCTCAAACTATCTGACTGGACCGACAGAAAGCAGGAACCAGAGACCGAAGAATCCGAGGACTTATTGAATCCGGATCGTGGGCCGTTAACAACTCGCGTCTACAACTATTTGTTCTCTCAGCTTCTTCACGATCAAATTGCCATCGGTGACACTCTTGTTCCATTTAAGATTGCACGTGAGTTGAATATTTCACGCACCACCGTGCGGCAGGCGATCAATCTTCTCGCTGAAGAGGGCTGGGTCACAACAAGTGACAATGGTCGTATCACAGCTGTTAAACAACCGAAAACGAAACATCCGGAAAATGTATCCGCGTCAGACTTTAATCGAGAAACAGAAACAGAAGCCACTTACCGCAGGATCTTTGAAAAGCTATTGAATGGTGAATTCCTTTTAGGACAAAACGTAAGTGCGCAAGAAATTTCCAATGATCTCAACGCCAGCCTTGGAACAGTTCGTCAGGCACTGGACTGGCTTTGTGCACGGGGCCTTTTTATTCGCGTTCCCAGACGAGGCTGGCAAGTTGTTGATGCGACTCCCGAGGAAATCGTCGATATTTATCGGCTTCGTCTCTTACTTGAATCAGAGGTCATCGATCGAGTGGTTATCAAAGCCAACGATCTTGAACTTGAAAATCTGGTCAAGGACTGTAAACGCATCATTGAACAATTTGACGATCTCAACGATTCAGATCGAAGGCAGATCGATTACACCTTTCATCGGACCCTGCTGGAACTTTCTGAAAGTTCTGTTCTTCTGGAAACGATTGATCCCTTAATCATGAAGATGGCGTTATTTGGCGTCTACCAGGAATTGCCCCCAAAAACATCTTTAAAAGGAATGAAAGAACATCTGGCAATTGCCCGAGTGTTGCAAAATCGAGATGTGGAATTAGCCCGCGAACGAATGCGGGCACATCTACTTCGCGCCAAAACACAATATGAAACGGAATAAGCCTCACAATTAAAGTCGAAATCTTTAGTTTCTTGTTATTGAAAATACAGTTTCTGCTTGGATGAAATACGCATGCTAATTGATACACATACCAATTTAATGTGGTACCCAGATCATCTGTCTGATGAATTCGTTGAATTTGCCTGGGCGGCCAAAAAAGCAAAAATGAAGAATTCGGCCGATGTCTATTTTGCCGGTTCTGAAACTGATCAGCAGAATGCCTTTGATTCAACACCGGATGCGTTACTTGAAGCGACCCAAAATTGTACGAAAGTCATCGTGTTTGGAATCAAAGCCCCCTTTTGTGGCATCAACTGCGATCAGGAATTGATTGCTCAGTTTGCAAAAGAGCATTCCGACCGCTTTGTCGCTTGGTGTTCTGTTGACCCGAATGACGCCGACTGTGTTGATCAGCTGACGCACTACGTCCAGAATTTGGGCATGAAAGGTCTGAAAGTCTCTCCCATTTATCAGAACTGGAACCCACAAGATCCCAAGCATCTGCCTTTATTCAAAAAAGCGGAAGAACTGAATATACCAATTAATATTCATCAGGGGACTTCGTTCGTTCGTCCCGGGCCTTTAAAGTATTCAAACCCGATTCAATTAGAAGACATCGCCGTCGCCTGCCCGGATCTCAGGATGATCATTTCGCATATGGGACATCCCTGGGAAACTGAATGTGTCGTCCTGATCCGCAAACATCCCAACCTATACTCGAATGTGTCGGCGCTTCACTATCGACCGCTCAGACACTACCAGGCCTTTATGACTGCGCTCGAATATGGTGTCGAAGACAAATTGATTTACGGCTCTGATTTCCCTTCTGCGACTCCCGAACAGGTGATCTCCGGATTAAACAAAGTCAATCAAGTGGTGGAAGGAACTGCATTTCCCAAGTTCCCCCAGGAAGTGATTGACCGCATTATTTATGAAAACTGGAAACAGGTTCTCTCTCCACAAGAGTTGGGACTGAAAACAGCGACGACTTGAAGAGCCTACTATGAAAATCACCAGGATCCAAGCCATTCCGATCAAAGTGCCTTTAAAGCCTTTTCTAACAACTAAAACGGCACATGGAGAACACGCCGATTCTCCCTATGTCATCGTTCGCGTTTTCACGGATGAAGGGTTGATTGGGCTAGGGGAAGCAACACTCGCACCACGCTGGAGTGGGGAGACCAGTGAAAGCTGTCTGGCAGCGATAAACCAACTCATTGCTCCTGCCTTAATAGGTGAAGATCCACTCAATCTCAATGTTGCAGTTCAAAAAATGGATCATACCATTAAGCTTAACCCGTTTACAAAAGCTGCGATCGAAATGGCACTGTGGGATCTGTTAGGTAAGGCAGCCGGTCAGCCCATCTATCAACTCCTTGGAGGCAAAGTACGCAATTCGATACCCGTCAAAACCGTGATCGGTGCCTTTTCACCTGAAAAGGTAATCAAGTTAACCCAGTATTTTCTAGATCAGGGATTTACGAGTTTAAAAGTCAAGGTTGGCCTTGATCTAGAAAATGATCTGGAACGTCTCGACACCGTCCGAAAAACCATTGGGCCTGCGATAAGTATGGGTATCGATGCCAACTGTGGCTGGGATTTCAACACTGCCTGCACAGCATTATCAAGAATGGAACCGTTTCAGTTATCGTTTTGCGAACAACCAATTCAGATAGGTCAGCATGACGCATGGAACGAATTGAGAAAGTTGACCGCGATTCCTTTGATGGCTGACGAAAGTGTATTTACTGTTACAGATGCCTGGGAAATTTGTCGCCAACGTTCTGCTGATATTCTCAGTGTTTACCCTGGAAAAAACGGAGGAATTTCTCGAACCGTCGCGATTTGTCATCTGGCTGAGGCAGCCGGGCTCACCTGCTCGATTGGTAGTAATCTGGAATTGGGGATTGGCAGCGCAGCCATGTTACAAGTCGCTGCCTCGATGAAAGTGATCGATAGCGAGCGATTTCCCGCTGACTGCCTGGGACCTTTATTCCATGAAGCAGATCTAATTCAACAACCTCTGTCTCTCGGACCAGTTACTGCGGAATTGCCTACCGCCCCCGGTCTGGGAGTTGAGTTAGATGAAGACCAGTTACAGCAGTGGCGCACCGATAGCTAACTCCTCTTTGAAACAATAAAGGTAATCTCATGTCGCAGTTGATTTCTGGCTCTGATTTAAGAACCGTTCACGCAGTCCCACTCACACCCTATGATCAATCAGATAAGATCAATTTCGATCTTTATGAGCACCATATTAATAAAATGTATGCAGCTGGTATTCGCGTTTTTTTGCCCGCAGCCGGTACTAGTGAATTTCACAGTCTCTCTCATTCAGAAATCGTGGACATCGTGGAAGCCACCTGTCGTGCAACAGGCCCAGACGCGTTCATCCTGGCCCCCATCAGTGGCGCCATCGGAGATGCAATTCAACTAGCAAAAGAGGCTATGAAACGTGGTGCTGCCGGTCTTATGGTGATGCCTTTACCGCATCCGTACCTGTGTGACGAAGGAGCCTCCGACTACTACCTGCGTCTCATCGACTCAACACGTGCTGCTACTGTGATCTACAAAACGCGAGAGATTCCCAGTGATAAGCTACTATTGAAATTGGCCGTTAACCCCTACATTTGCGGAGTGAAATATGCGGTGAATCACATGGATCAGTTTCAATCTATTGTGGAGCGGAGTTCTGGTGACTGTGAATGGCTCTGTGGTTCTGCAGAACGATTTGCCCCCTATTATATGTTGGCTGGCGCGACAGGTTTCACTTCCGGTGCCGTCAATCTCTGCCCTCGTTTAGTACTCGCTTTATATACCGCACTAGCCGGTCAGAATTTTGAAGAAGCAATGACACTGCAACGGATCATTCTGCCGATTGAACAATATCGAGCGCGCAATGGTGAGAGTTTTAGTATCAGCATGTTAAAATATGCAATGCACATCGCCGGAAAAGACTTTGGCCCTGCTCGTGCTCCTCAACGTCAATTAACAAATCTGGAATGCAAAGAGATTGGCAATCTCGTGCGACCGATCCTGGACCGTGAAGAATCAATGATGGTCGTCTGATTGTTCTCAAGGCAGAATTTTTTTAGGAACGAGTACACGCATCGAATAAGGCCCAGCAAGTGACTGTCCCGGCTTAACATCGCTGGCTATGCTCAGAAATTCACGGGCTTCGCTTTTGGTCCATCCCTGCCGTTCTTCGAGCCAGGAAATCATCTCTCGAATAGCCAACCACTGCGCAGATTCCAAAGGGCGATCACAGGCAATGGTGAGTAGTTCCTCATCTGTCTCCGCACGCAACCATTGTTGTTGCTTGGTCCAATTCTTAAGCACTTGCACTGACAATTTCACCTCGGAACGCATCTCAACCGCGCACAGTTCACCATCGCCTTGCCGCGCATGACAGTCTCCTAACGATAATAACGCACCTTCGACTGCCACAGGCAGATAGATTGTACAGCCGGGTCCGATCTCAGGTACATCGAGGTTCCCTCCATGTGTTCCTGTATGATAGGTATAAACCACTTCCTCCTGCGGGGCTGTTCCTATCGTTCCGATGACAGGTGCGACAGGAAGGACCAACTCATGCGTTTTTCCGCCAGCCTGAAATGAGTATTTCACTTTGTCATCAACAATCTTGACCAGACGTGTTACTGGCTCTTCAATCAGATCCTGTAGATGTTGCTCGAACGGCCAATAGCCGTAGTATCCCTGTGTATCACAGGCCATCTCTTGAATCTGAACGGCTAGAGTATCCCCAGGCTCTGCCCCATCCACAAACACAGGCCCGACGACGGGATTACCAGCATACCCCTCTTGGCGCATCTTATGTAACGCATCGGGAGTACATTGTTCGGGTTTCCTGGTTCGACCGCCGCGCGAGTCTTCAGTTTCAATCATAAAGGTTTCGCCGGGACTCACTGATAACACAGGTTCAGCCTGAGCGGAAAAAACAGCCGTTGTATGTTCTCGAAGAATGCGTTTCATGAGTTTCTTCAACTATTAGATTTATGATTCGATAAAATGATCAATCACATTACGTGAGACCTTCGATACATTTTCGTCGACTAGCATTGATGTAATCCAGCAAATCGAGCCGACAGAAAAGACTTCCCCCCCAGAGGGAGTTTGAAAATGGACCATATCAGCGCCACCTTGATCGGGGTTCATTCCTTGCGCCACAAGATGCACATTCGCTGGTGAACTGGGAGATATTTTATCCGTCTCGTGTCCGGAAGCACCTCCCGGAATTCGCATGTGCTGACTTTCCGTCCCAAATAGATCGTTTTGTTTTAAGTTTGTCCCTTGAAAACACCAGTGCTGATCATCGACTACTTTATATGGGGCTCCCGTCATAATGCCGGCAAAGGAGAAAACAACTCCCAACAGGTTGGCTTCAGACTCCTGACGCGCGTGATAGCGACTTTCATACCTGGACTCTGACTCCGGAATCGGTGGATCCATCGCCACTCCGCACCACTTTGTGCAATCGGTATCGTGATGCACGATCCGATGATCATCCAGAAACTCCACTTCACAGTTCAGTCCATTCCCCCCCAGGTAAATCAAACCCCCTCCCGATTCAAAGACCCAGGACTTGAGCCGATCATACATTTGCTTTGACCAGTATTCAGGATGCGATCCCAAAATCAACACCTTATATTGATCGAGCGGAACCTGGTCAAAGTGAAACTGGGTCTCACTATAATAGTCGTAAGCGATCTCTTGTTCTTCCATCCAGCCTAATAAACGCCACTCTGAATGCAGCATCCCACACCCCATGCGGCTGTGAATCGGGTCGCGTAATTGTTCTTCCAGATCAATGTGTAAATACGGCTGCGGACGCTCTAAAGAAAGTGGTGCATACTCATCAAAACAATAGACCCCAAACGAAGGCTGAAGGTAACGTCGTAACTCCTGACGGCTATTCACAACAGGAGTTTGAGGCAGACCTTCCGGATTCAGGTAGTTACTCCGGCCCCCAAAATTATTGTAAGCGTTCCAGGTTAAATCACTGGCAAGAATCGCAACATCTGCTTGTGGTGTTTCGGGAGAAACCACCCAGGGAAACGTAAATACTTTTCCTTCTTGATTACTGAGATGAAACATATACAAGCCCGTTCGATCCGGTGCGGTTACCCTTTGTTTCTGTGTGACCGTTTTATAACCAACGTGATTCCAGTCGACACCGTTCTGGGTATAATCACCATCTGGAGTGATCTGCAGATTTGCTAAAGGAGCATGATCATCAAAAGTACCGATCCGACGGACGTATTCCTTCTTTTTCCCATAACGCCAAAGTTCTAAATAATATTCGGATGTAGAGTGGACTCGAAATTCGGAAGACTCTCCAACACTGACACATCGTGGCCAGGCATAGCCATAGAGTTTTGTAGATAGAAGTCGGAACTGATGCACCTGACCTTCTTGTACCTGAAGCTGGACTCGTTTTGAACAAAAATCATGATGCTGCAAAATCACTTCATAAGTTCCCTCAGACAGATCTGCAATCACAGCCCCGGATGCAGTGGAACGAGTACTGAAATGCTGACCATCCGCCTGAAACTCCACAGCGACATCAAATAAGGCACGGTAATTTTCATCACTGACATATCCAATTAACATTGATTTGATCCTGGCTTCTGGAGTGAACTCGAGGTGTGCGACAATACGGTATAAGAATGGTGGCGAGCAAAAGGAAGGATTTACATTCAAAATCAAATCATAAACAAATCAGCTCTTAATAGAAATCAATATCAACTTCTCATAAGAAAATGTTTGTGAACTGCATCAATCGAAACTTCACATTTATTGAGAACAGACAACTTATAGCCTATGAAAAAAGGATGACTCACTTAGCCATCCTCATCATTTCAAATAGAATTTGATCAAATCTATTTCAGATCAAAATCATGTTTATTTTCTTTACCGGCATTGATTTCGGCATGCAATGTTGACCGTTTATTATACTTGTTCGGAATGATCTGTTTGGTTTCCTTTGCCTTTTTTCCACCAGCACCCACTGTATACTCCTTACCAGTTTCCTCATATGCCAGGATTTTCACCTGGCACTTGCCAACAGGCACACCTCCTTTTGAGTCAATACGATAGTTCCCATCTTTAATCGGTCCCATCGCAGTCGGCCCCTGCTTAGGTATGAAACTAATCTGCCCTTGGGTAATCGGATTTCCGGAAAACGAAACAATGCCAGATGTAATTGCTCTCTCGGGTGCATCATCTACTGAAGAAGCACTACACCCCACTAAGTATGCACTTAATGTCAACAGCATACTGAAAACAACTGACGCTTTCATCAAAGTAGTCACGCTCATACCTCCCTTGATCGACTATGATGATTTGACTTAAAACGATGCGAGTGTCTGGATTGCAAACTAAATTAAAACTCGCCTACTACCTCGCCATCTGCCCGTTGTGACAGGTAATCCAAAGTCAATTGATCAATATTTTCAGATAGAAATCTGACCGCACCATCTGCCAGGAGCACATGGCAGCCCCCAACGTGAATACTTTGTAATGCCGCAGGACGTGCACCACCACAACTACTGCCACTTGTCGTATTCGGACCACGGCATTGTCCCGGGGAACCAGCAAATTGTTCCCAATCGAAATTGATGCCTGCTGTTGATGAGAATCCAAGTTGTGTCCCTACGCCAACCGCCCAGGCTGGTTTTCCGCCTTCGCCATTACTGGGGGCATTATTGGCATGATCAACCCATAGAACTTCTCCCATCGCAATTGTGTTAGACGTACCATCGGTCACATCACGTATTTTTTTCTTTCCATTTTCCAGAAAGATTCCTCCGAGATCTGGTGCGTTTCCCGCTGATCCCAAATAAGTCCAACCAGTCCCTGTTCCTGTGCAAAATACATAATTTGTACCTCCATTATGTTGAGCTGCCTGCCAGGGGCTGGCAAATTTGTAACAGGCTCCTGTAATTTGGACGACTGAATTGGAATCAGTGGGGCAGACCAACGAGGGAATATCCGTATTCATAGCAGCGACATTCACGGAAGGATCAGTTTGTCCAATATCAAAATCATAGAGGTTATAAACATTAGCCTGGTCCATATAAGGCAGTAACATCGTAAGACCGCTGATCGCGGGAACTCCCCAGCCAGAACAACCATTGGGACTACCGGCACCTCTGTTTATTGAAGAAGGTGGGTAAACACTATGTGCCTCATGATAATTATGAATTGCTAATCCTAATTGCTTAAGATTGTTTTTGCAGGTACTACGACGGGCTGCTTCCCTGGCCTGCTGAACAGCCGGTAGAAGTAAAGCAATCAGAATGGCAATGATCGCAATCACGACCAATAATTCAATTAAAGTAAAAGCAGAACGGGGATTTTTTTGAGTTCGCATGGCTGATGTACTCCCAATAACCTGGAAAAGAAAAATAAACGAGCACAGTAGAACAGCTATTTACTGTAGAAGAGTATTAAGATCATAATCGTTTAAAATAATGACTTTTTTATGAATAACATTATTAATAAATCATAGAGACGTACATGTCAATGACTTTTTTATTAATAATATCATTTTGTCATTTTATATTTTCCATAGGTTTCGTTCCACTAAATGCTCTCTATAATTGCAGCAGACAAAATCACTTCGAACAAATGTGTTTCTATGCAGAAGTCAGGTTTGTCTTCCATTCGATTTTGATTTCAAGAGGCGCCAATTCATGTCATCAAATTCTCAACCAACTCTGGTCTCTCGTGTGCATCAGCACTTACTTGCGAAATTAGCCTCAGATGAGCTTTCAAAAGGTACACACTTAAATGCAACCACTCTGGCACGGGAACTGGGTACAAGTCGCACGACCATCAGAAAAGCAATCGACCAGCTTATTCAGGATAAGTGGGTCGAAATTGATGAACGCCGTCACCCTGTTGTGGTCAAAATACCTACAAATGGCGCAGTTCCGACTGATGAGACATTCGAATTTAAAAACCAGACAGAACGCACTTATCGAGAGATTCAGGAAAAGGTACTGCGCGGCGAATACCTTCCGGGTCAGACAGTACGTGCGCAAGATCTCGTCAAAAAATTCAGTGTCAGCTTAATTACGGTTCGACAAGCACTGGACTGGCTCTGCAAAGACGGCATGTTTGTACGCATTCCACGTCGCGGCTGGCAAATTGTTTCACTCACGGTCTCTGAAATTACTGATTTATATCATTGTCGACTATTACTTGAACCGGTCGCTTTAAAAGAGGCCATGAAACATATCACTGATGAAACGATCGATCGATTAGAGGCAGAATGTGATGCTGTGATTGCTGCTAATGGAAATATTTCGCGCTATGAACGTCTTGATAACGACATGCGTTTCCATCGCACGCTGGTCGAAAGTACGGGTAGTCAGACGCTCCTGGAAGTGATTGCACCTCTGATTCGGAAACGGTTTGCCTTTAAAGGTCAATTCAGTTCACAACATCAGCCCCACACTTATGCGATAGAGCACAAATCCATCCTGCAGGCGATTCGAAAACGTGATCTTAAGCTGGCAACCAAATGTTTGACCGCACACATCTCAAGAGCATTAAATACGCATATCGAAACTTACGAAAATGTCCCAAATCAGGAAAATTCGAACTAATGATTTTCAAGCGTAATTGATATCGATGCAGAGAGATTGAAGTCAAAGCAAGCTGCTGTTTTTTTTAGAAACAGAGCAAATCAAGCACGACTCAATCCAGTTGAGATTGCAACCATTGCAACAAAATCGTTTCTGCTTCTGTTTCCTGATCAGGTTTACGATCGACTAGCGTCAAATCCTGCCCGCGGACCAATTGGCGTATTAGCTTGTCAAAGTCAGGATCTGCGTTCTGAGGATCAAAGACGTTCGGATGAAAAACGACACAATCCCAGCCCCCTTTTCCAAAATTCAGGGAATAGTTCATCGTCCAGATATAACTATGTATGAATTTTTCCTTCGAATCTGAAGCTGCTGTGCGCGGAATCGCCAATAAAACCAAATCTGGCTTCTGCGGACGAATCATTGTTTTGGCATCTGCTTCAATTTGCTTGATTGTTTTACTATCTGTCTTCCAGACAGTCATTTGTAATTGAGTCTGAGGCGCAACTTGCTTAACGACTTTCTGGATCATCTCATCCAAGGGAGGCATTGCGACAACACGAATCGGCTGATTTGTTTTCAGTAACGACTTCGTGCGCGGAATCGCGAGTACAGGTGGTTCGACTTCGGTCAGTGAAATCTCTTTCCCCGTAATTGCTTCAGAAATGAATTCCGCTATTTTCTTGTGCCCTGCCATTGTGGGATGAATTTCGTCGCTCATCAGTAATCGCCATGCGAATGGATTTTGATCGCGCAATTGATTCAGTTTTTGATAGCAGTCGCACACAGGTACATTCATTTCATTGCCAACTGCTCTCACAACATCACAATACTCAACCAATTTCTCTGCAGGGCGACTTTGAGTTGTAATTACAGTATTCGGTGTGCAAAGTAGAACTTCTGCTCCTTCAGCACGACACTTGTTAATAATTGATTGTAAATTTTTCCGGTATTGTTCCAATGGAACATGTCTTTTACCACCACTCATGTCATTTAAACCAAACATCACCGTGACGAGGTCAGGTTGATGTTGAAGCACGTCCCGATCAATTCGTGATAAAGCATTGACGGTGGTATGCCCACTGATACCGGCGTTAATCATATGAAGGTTCGCCTCAGGAATCGTTTTTTCTAATGCGATGCCTAACATATCTGTATAAGCACGCCGGCTCCCCGTGTGATAGTAAACCCCGGTGACACTATCTCCAAAACAAACGATTTTTGTCGGTTTTCCGGACTTTAGTTTTTCAATAGTCTTTGGTAGACCCCGTTTCAGAGAGGCGCCACTCTCTTCCTTTTTGAACCAGTCCCTCGGAATGTCAAGCGTCCAGACCTCACTATTGAGAGGTTGTGCATGCCCTCCTGCAATCCAGATTTTATCTTTGAAAACAAACGCGGAAAGCTCGTGGCGTTCTTTCCAGACTTTATTCGTTTTGAGTTTATTCCAATGCTTTCCATCTTTTGAATACCAAGCATCATTTTTATTTTTTGCGGGATGATTAGACCAACCACCAATAACCCACATTCGATCTCGGTAGACCACCGAAGAAAACCACAGCCTTTCGTGCCAGGGAGCCTGCGCTGTTTCCTGTTTCCAATGGATTCCATCTTCAGAACTCCATACATCATTCGTTGCATGATATTTGGGTGTATAATTGCCACCTCCAAATACATAGATCTTCCCATTCAATACAGCAGCCTGATGGTACGCGCGAGGTGACCACCCTGCATCAGCAGTTGCCAGTTTCCAATCTTTGCCATTTGAAGAATACCAAACATCATTTTTTAGACTTTTATCATCACCAAAATAATAATTTTCAATGCCCCCCAGTAACCACATCTTCCCCTTGAATTCCACAATCGCTGCAGCCAGGCGCGGGGTCCATTTAGCTTGCTCGGTCACGAGATCCCAATCTTTGCCATTCACCGATGACCAGACTTGATTTCCTGCAGAATGCCCTTTGAGTCTGCCGTTATACCACCCCCCCATCATCCACATTTTGTCATCAAAGACGATTGACATTGGCAAGTCACTATGAATCCAGGGTGCCTGTTTGGTAACAAGATTCCACTTCTTTCCGTCAGATGAGTTCCATACATCACGAGGTGGTGCTTCATAAGAATTGAACCAGCCACCAAAAATCCACAATTGATCTTTATAGACTAACTCGCCCTGTGAATCACGTGGTTGCCAACCTGCTTTCTCAGTGACTTGAACCCAGTCTAGAGTTTTCTCTTCTGCAAAAACAGAAATTGTCATCGAAAAAATGACACCCGCTATCAACATCGTAAGTCGCATCATGTTGACTCCAAATCTCGCTTTTTTTTGTTCAAGCAACATCAAGAAACGGCTAGCACATTGTTATCATCAACGAAAAAGAATTATGATCTTAAGATACTATATGTTCTTAAGAAACTGCAATAGCCTGCAGCAAAATGAAAAGAGCAAAAGCGATTTATTACTCTAGAGTGAAGTGCCACATTTCATACTGTGAGTACAACAAGCGTTATTTAATGCATGAAAAGCAAGATGCGACCTGAATTTCAGAACAAAACAAGAATTGTTCTGAAAATGAAAACCAATTGTGCCTATCAGAATTGATGACCGGGTTGAGGCCCTTCTTTCGTTAAAGTCAAGATTTCAGGACCATCTTCAGTCATTAGAATTGTGTGTTCAAACTGCGCTGATAATTTATTATCTTTCGTGCGGACGGTCCATCCATCACTACGGTCTTCTACGGTTTTCCAGGTGCCGGCATTTAGCATCGGCTCGATCGTAAAGCACATCCCAGGAAGCAGGATATCTCGCTCTGATGCCGAGGTGGGATAATGTGGAATCCCGGGATCAGTATGAAATTCTCGACCGATCCCATGACCTTGATATTGACGTACGACACCATAACCCAACCCTGTCGCATAGCCATAGATCGCTTCCCCAATTTCAACGACACTGGATGAAGGTCGAATGGTATTAATGGCCAGAAACAGTGAGTCAAACGTCACTTGTACCAGCTTTCGCGCATCTTCGGAGACCTCTCCTACCAGAAATGTCTCCGATTGATCACCATACCAACCACCGACAATACTAGTGATATCGACGTTAACAATATCACCTTCTTTCAGAACAGTCTCATCTGGAATGCCATGGCAGACGACTTCATTAATACTGATACAGCAGCTTTTGGGATACCCCATATATCCCAGTGTTGCCGGAACATGACCATGAGACACTGTATATTCATGAACGACTTCATTAATTTCATCAGTGGTAACACCCGGCTTGACAAAAGGGCGTAAATGGTCCATCAATTTCGCGTTAAATTGGGATGCGATTCTGAGTCGTTCCCACTCGTATGGTTTATATATAATTGGATTTCCAGACAAAATAACCGCCTCTGTATTATTTTCAGTAAAAAACTGCTAGTAACTTATTATAGCATAACGAGGGTTACTTGATTCGATAATATGAAATTGCGATCTTCAACAAGGATCGATTTTCCTCTCGAAAGCATTATAAAATTGATTTTCAGAATTTGATAAGTCACCAGTTGCCTTCATAGAATAGTCAAAACGAAATAGAATTCCTATGGTCGGAAAGCAATCTAGATCAAAGAAAAAAAAGCCCCTTCTCGGAAACCATCAAAAGTGTTGGATTTGGGGTCGGAACGCCGTCATGGAAACATTATCCGCGGGTTTCTGGCCAATGTGGGAACTGCATCTGTCAGACCAGTTGGAATCAGACGTGATTGCTCAGGCAGAACATCTTGCGAATCGATTATCAGTTCCTGTCTCGATCACTTCGACCGATGCAATCACACAAAAATGCCGGACTAGTGATCATCAGGGAATGATTGCAAAGATGTCACCTTTTCCGTACGCCTCTACTCAGGATCTGTTCCAGAAACAAACCAAATCCCCCTTATATTTAGTTCTGGATCGAATTCAAGATCCCTATAATTTTGGTGCGATGATTAGATCAGCCGAAGTTTTAGGAACACACGGCATTTTTGTAGGAACCGATGAACAATGTGAAGTCACCAGTCTCGTCTGCCGTACTTCGGTCGGTGCCCTGAACCGCATCCCGATTGCTCAAACTCCCGACCTGGTTCAATTATGTCATGACTTGAAAAATAAAGGAGTTTGTGTAGTGGGCACAACAATGCACGCTCAACAATCGCTTTCAGAATATGATTTTCAGCAGCCGACCGCTGTCATTGTGGGAAACGAAGGTACCGGAATTCAGGCTGCACTTCTGGAAAAATGTTCCCACCTCGTGCGCATTCCACAACAGGGAAAAACGGAGTCGCTCAATGTAGCGGTCTCTGCTGGAATACTGCTTTACGAGGCTAATCGACAGCGCCACTTCAGTTGATGTATCGTACTTTTTTGTTTGATAATTCAAGTTGAAGGTGCAGGAGAATTATCTGTCCCTTCTTCATGTACTTGCTGCCTGCCACCAATCCATTCGCTGATTTTCTGAACAATCACGTACATCACAGGAACCATAAACACACCGAAGAATGTTGCAGCCGTTAATCCTGCTACGACGGCTGTGCCCAAAGCCTGTCGACTCGCTGCTCCAGCACCAGAGGCAATCGCCAATGGTACAGCACCCAGAATCGCACTAATGGCTGTCATCAGAATAGGACGGAAACGTAGAAAACAGGCTTCAATTGCCGCATCAGTGATTGATTTCCCCGACTCACGTTGGAGCTTTGCAAATTCCACAATCAGAATCGCATTTTTACTAGCCAATGCAATCAACAAAACAAATCCAACTTGTGTATAAATATTATTGTCGAATCCACGTAGCATCGTGGCAAAAATGGCACCAAAGATTCCGAGAGGTACGGACAGAATCACCGAAAGGGGAATTGACCAGCTTTCGTATTGAGCACATAAGAATAAATAGACAAATACCAGCGCCATCGCAAAAATGAAGGGCGCCATATTTCCCGCTTCAATCTGCTGATAAGAGATTCCCGTCCATTCATATCCAAATCCCTGCGGTAAAACCTCATCTGAAAGTTGTTCCATTCGAGTAATGGCTTGCCCAGAACTGTATCCGGGCGCTGAGTTCCCGGTGATAGAAGCTGTCGGATACAGGTTGTAGTGGCTCACATTTTGAGGACCGGCTGAATTATTGACTTTCACCAGCGTGTGAAGGGGCACCATGCTCCCTCTACGGTCTCGTACTTTTAAACGGGTAATGTCTTCCACCTTGCTTCGGAAATTCTCATCAGCCTGAACCATCACCTTAAACACGCGATTAAAGATATTGAAATCATTGACGTACATAGACCCCAGTTCTGCCTGCAAGGTGTCAAAGATCGAATCAAGGGGCACTCCCATCTTGATGGCTTTCTCGCGATCAATATCGAGATAGATTTGCGGAACTGTGGCGCTAAAACTGGTGTTCAATCCCGATAAAACGGGATCAGAATTTCCACGATCCATTAGATCCATCGTCGCCATTTGTAAGACATCAGATCCAGCCGAACCACGATCCTGAATCTGTATCTGGAATCCCCCTGCATTACCAAGCCCCTGAATCGCGGGAGGAATGAAAGGAAAGGAAATCGATTCCTGGATTTGTGATAAAGAAACATGTAGTCTGCGCACCAATGCAAACACACTCAGACCAGGCTCTTGCCGCTGGTCCCAATTCTCCAGGGCAACAATGGTCGTGGAATAATTAGAGGCATTAGAATTGTTCAACATTGAAAAGCCTCCCATTGTAATCACATTGGTTACAGCAGGCAGGTCAGCAGCAATCTTGTTAATTCGATTCTGAACAGCACGTGTTCGATTTAAAGAGGCACCGTCTGGCAATTGTGTATTTATAAAAATGTACCCCTGGTCCTCATCTGGCAAAAAGCCACCAGGAACTGAAAGAAATCCGACTCCCGTCGCCGCAAAAATCGCTCCTAATGGGATAATCATAAAAAATGCGCGCCGGACAAATACCTTAACGAATTTCATATAGACGTTCAAAGATCGGTCAAAACACCAGTTAAATGCACGAAAGAAGAAACCACGTCTTTCCTGAGTAGGTCGCAACATGATACCGCACATCGCTGGACTCAACGTTAAAGCACAGACAGAAGAAAAGAGAGTCGCGATTGAAATAGTTAACGCAAACTGACGATATAAACGCCCGGTAATTCCCGGCAGAACCATCGTAGGGACGAATACGGCCAGTAACACAAGAGTGGTCGCAACCACAGGGCCAGTGATTTCGATCATGGCAAGTTCAGTGGCTTTTTTGGGAGAACACTTTTCCGTGTCTAATATACGAGTAACGTTCTCTACAACGACGATGGCATCATCGACCACGATCCCGATCACAAGCACAATTCCAAACAATGACAGAGTATTGATCGTATATCCCATCGCCAGCATGACCGCCATTGTTCCTAACAGAGAAACCGGGATCGTCACTGCGGGGATCAGAGTCGCTCTGAAGTCTTGTAAAAAGACAAAGATCGTGACAAACACAAGACCGAGTGCAATGAATAATGTTTCAACTACTTCCGTAATAGAAGCAGTCACAAATTCGGTTGAATCATAGGGTACAGAATAATCGAGACCTTTCGGAAAATCTGCTTTGAGTTTTTCCAACAGTTTTTTTGACTTTTCCGCAACTTCGAGAGCATTTGCCCCAGGCAACTGATAGATGGCAATCAGAGCGGCTGGCTTCCCATCTAATTGAGAGTAACCGTCATAGCTTTGCGCGCCTAATTGTACCGTAGCCACATCTTTAATTTGAGTAATTTGGCCATCTTCGCCGGTTTTGATAATAATGTTGGCGAACTCTTTGGGATCTGATAACCGTCCTAGAGTCGTAATGGTTAATTGAAAGTCCTGATTATCTGGATTTGGCTCCTGGCCGATCTGCCCTGCAGCCACTTGCACATTCTGTTCACGAAGCGCATTGACTACGTCCGTTGTTGTAATGTTTCGTGTATCGAGCTGATTCGGGTTCAGCCAGATACGCATGCCAAAGTCTTTGGCATTGATCACAGTCACATCGCTGACACCATCAATTCGTTTCAATTCATCATTGATGTTAATCGAGGCGTAATTGCTCAAATAAAGTTCATCAAACGTTTCATCGGGTGAGTTCAAGGCGACCACCAATGTCATATTCGTTGACTTTTTCTTTGTGGTCACCCCTTCTCGTTTCACATCTTCAGGTAGTTGAGGATTCGCAATCGCAACCCGGTTCTGGACCAGCACGTTTGCCATGTCCAGATCTGTACCAACATCAAACGTCACAGTTAACGTCATGTTGCCGTCACTGGTACTACTCGACGACATATAAAGCATGTCTTCTACACCATTCACCTGCTGTTCAATGGGAGTGGCCACAGTATCGGCAACCACTTGAGCATCAGCTCCCCGATATGTCGCGGTAACGGCAACGGTCGGTGGTGTGATATCTGGAAATAATTCCACTGGTAACAATGGGAGAGCCAGTGCACCGACAATGGCAATTACAATCGAGATGACACTGGCAAAGATAGGATGATAGATAAAAAACCGGGAAAACATCGTAATCCGTTTCGTTCTTGAATTTTCAGATCAGTGAATTTCAGTTAATGAATGTAAAATAGATCGATCAATTAAATCCCTCTTCACTTTGAGGCGGGAACCGGTTTTGGCTTATTATTGCTGGTTTGTGTTTTTGGCTGTGGTTGTTTTTGAGAACTCGTCTGCTTTGGTGGTTCATTCTTAATGGTCACAGGACGACCTGGACGGGCGCGCTGAATCCCTTCATAAATATATTTCTCTCCGGGTTTGACTCCCTTCAAAATTACCCGCATATTGTTTTCTAGCTGCCCCAACTCAACCTGCCGTTTTTCGACAATGTTATCTTTACCAACAATGAGGAGATATTTTCCCGCGAGATCGGTTCCAATGGCAACATCGTGGACTAATACTGCATTAGGGACAGGATTCCCCGGAACTCGTACGCGTACATAGACCCCGGGATAGAGCAATCCTTTTTTGTTTTCAAATATCGCTCTCAATTGGATAGTTCCAGTACCTGGATCGACTGTGTTACTTGCATAATCGAGAACTCCCTTATGGGGAAAACCTTCCTCATTTGATAAGCCTACAAATACTTTTAGTGGATTTTTTTCATGGGGAGTCTGTTTCTTTTTTAAAGCTTCCAGGAGTAAACGTTCGCTGGCATCAAAGTAAACATAAATCGGATCCATCGTCACAATGGTTGTCAATAACGTATTTTCTCCTGAGCCGACCAGGTTACCGGCATCGACTAACGTCCGTCCAATTTCACCAGTGATGGGGGCATAAATACGTGTGTAATTCAAATTGATGGTTGCCTGTTCCACATCCGCCTTGGCTCCCATCACACTGGCTTTGGCTTTATCGCGCTCTGCCGTCGCATCGTTTAAATCCTGAGGGGTGACAGCTTTCTTTTTAAACAGAATTTCATTCCGTTCTAATGTTGCCTGAGAGTCAATTAACTGCGCATTACTCGCTGCCAGCACAGAATTGGCTTTATCTAAGGCAGCCTGATATTGATCTCGTTCAATCTGAAACAGTAAATCACCTTTCTTCACCAGCGTTGATTGTTCAAAATCGACTTTTTCAAGAATGCCATCAACACGCGCTCGTATATCGACAGTGGCAACTGAAGCAAGCGTTCCAGTGAAATCCTCATTAAAGATCACAGTTTTTTGCAGTGGTTCTGCGACTGTGACAGTGGGAGGTTTCATCGGAGCCGGAGGTGGTGGTGCATTGCAACCGGAACAAATTATAAGAGGGCAAAGCCAGCCAAGTATTTTCAGAGAAAGTAATCTTTTGGGTAGTTCGTTCACAGCTCTCCCTTTGATATCATACAAGACAGATTTGTCTTGAGAATTGATGAGTCCTGAATGCTTTCAATTCCCTTTGAATGGTTTAACAGGCATACTACAAATAAAAACACTTGAATTGCAATTCCCATATCCTTGAAAAAGAGATTGGATAGAAAGATGCATGAATCTTCCCTCCTGCCGGCAACCTGGAATGTGCCTGAGGAATTTCCCGATCGACTTGGTAAACGAGCAGGTCGCCAACGTACTATGGTGGCAGAAGGACACCTGCTCATAATTTTACATGCTGCTCCCAATCCGGACGACATGAATCGCAAAGGACGATTTTTCTGGAGAGAACCAGACGCGATCTGGCATGATACTGAATTTCAGGGGGGACCCGATGCCTTGAATCGTCATCTCCAGGAATATGAAGAAATACTGGAAGACTTTGACGAAAAAATAGACCAGGCAACCAGTTCGGTGGAATACCTTGAAGTCTTAAATCATCTGGGACCGGTGCATCGCTCCCTGTGCCATGCAACTCAGGCGTTGCAGATGGCACGCGAAGCCGTTCCCAAAGATAAAATTCTCATTGATTATCGTGATAATTCTTATCGTCTGGAACGAACAGCAGAATTACTGATCGAAGATGCAAAAAACTCGTTGGAATATCTCATCGCAAAACGAGCAGAAGAACAGGCAGAAGTTTCTGCTCGAATTGAGCTGTCTTCACATCGTTTAAACTTACTGATCGCGTACTTTTTCCCGATAGCTACTTTGAGTACCATCTTTGGTTCAAATTTTCGTCACGGGTACGAACAATACATGACTCCAATTCCTTTCTGGGCCATGGTGGCAGCGGGTTTGGCTCTGGGATTCTTAATCCATCTATCTTTTAAAAAGGGACTTAATCAAAAAGCGAAGTAGGCACATCATTCTACTATTTTTCACCAATCTGACTCTTTAACCAACCCGTTTTAAATCCACAAAGTGTCTTTAACATTTGTTCGCGTAAAATTGGAATCTGAGACATCACAGGCAAAGTGATATCACGGCCCCAGCCTTTTACAAACCCATCTGATTGAAAAAAAGGAGTTAACCAACTTGTAATCTGTTGGTAAAAACGGATCTTATTTTTCCTGAGTGACTCATAGTGTAAGCAAGCAGCACTAAAATTCGTTTCCTGTTTCAAGCATTCCGAAAACACCCACGCATCTTCAAGCGCAAAATTGGCGCCCTGCCCTAAATGCGGGCTTGTCGGATGCGCGGCATCTCCCAGAAAGATGATACGATCTGCAGACCAGGATCGCATTGAAACACTACGATAGGTCGTAAACGTCAATTCTTCGAAGGAATTGATTCGAGTCACTAATTCCTCTCCTTGAGGACAAAGTTTCAAGACTTCATCTTTCCAGACATCAAGGCCACTTTGCTTAAAACTCTCTAGCTGAGCCGCCGTCAATCCCCAGAAGAAACTGCACTCCTGATTGCCAATCGGTAAGATTCCCACCAGTCTTTTTGTTCCTTCCACTACCTGAAACAATCTATCTTCAATTGAAGAACAAGTGCCCGTTGCCCAGAGAGCACCATAGGCATATTCAATAGTGTGATGACGAATTCCTGAAGCGATCCGTAGCGCTGAGCGTGCTCCGTCTGTGGCAATCATGAAATCGAATGATTCTGTGTGCCCATTTGAATCCAATTTTAATGAAACTCCTGAATCAGAAAGATGGTAAGCCGCGATGCGCGCATCTTCACGAACCACGACTCCGCCCTGTTTTGCCAATTCCAGCAATGATTTAAATAACAGACCACGGTGGACACCTAAACCATAGAGCCCCGTTCGAAGTCGTTGATACTCTAAACGAATCAACCGTTTTCCAGAATGTTTGAGGGCTTCAATACAATTTAATTGTGCAGACCGCTGATAAATCTCATCATATATTCCTAGTGATTTCAAAACTGCCTGTCCAATTGGTTGGACGAGAATCCCTGCACCAATAGGCCCACAGCGCTGTGCCTGCTCAAAAATAGTCACCTCATGCCCTTGTTGAGCCAGAAGATAACCAGCCGCAGTTCCCGCAATGCCGCATCCTGCAATCGCAATTTTCATAACGCTGGCTCAATCAGGAGAAATTAGGTTTGATGAAGACTCAAATGTCACTGAAATCGTTTTCATAGCGAATATACCCTTTCTTTAGAAGATGAAATTCTATTGCAAAGTCTTGCTTTCTTTTCAAACATAGATCGTCTATCTTAATAATCACTGTACTGATCTGTGAATCACAACGCTCAATTGCATTATATCCATCCAGGAATAACAACCATGAGAATTGCGGCCGGTGGTGTGCTACATGAAACAAGTACCTATTCTTCTCTTCCGACTACGCTTGATGACTTCATTAACGACCGTGGCTTATATCGCGGGCAGGAAATTATGGAGACGTTCCCTGGCTCGAATGTTTGTATCGGTGGTTTCATTGATGGGGCAAAAAAACATGGCTTTGAGTTAGTTCCGCTCCTGTGGACATTTGCCTTTCCCAGTGGATTGATCGAACGAAAGACATACGATGCTTTATTGGAAGAATTTCTGCAACGTCTCAAAGAAGCAGAACAGGCAGGTCCCCTTGATGGTGTTCTGTTAGATCTTCACGGGGCGATGGTGATTGAAGGTATTGAAGATGGAGACGGGCACTTCATTTCAAAAGTTCGAGAGTACATCGGTCCAGATCGTCCCATTCTAGTCACGCCCGATTTACATGGCAATCACACTCCACTACGCGTCCAGGAAGCAACTGCGATTTTAGGGTACGACACGTATCCTCATATTGACATGAATGAACGTGGCCAGGAAGCAGCCGATCTCATCGTCCGTATTATTCAAGACGATGTAAAACCAGTCATGTCTTTATACCAACTTCCCTTCTTTTGGAGCACTGCCTGTCAGGTCACTGTGCATCAACCTATGAAGGAAGTCATGGACTACGCGCACGAAATCGAATCTCGCCCCGGGATTCTGAGTGTGACAGTCTCCACTGGGTTTCCCTGGGCAGATGTGCCTGATGTTGGTCCCTCCATTATCGTCGTCGCTGACAATGACCAAAGTTTGGCAGATAAAACGGCTGAGGAATTCGGTTCCTGGATCTGGGAACGACGTCGAAGATGGTACCAACTTCCCTTTTCTGTGAAAGATGCCATCAAGCAAGGACAGGATATGGGAAAATATCCCATTATTCTTGCCGACCATGCAGACAACACCGGTGGCGGAACAGCCGGTGATTCCACAGAAATCCTGCAAACGTTTCTCGATCAAAAACTGGATAAGGCCTTAATTTTGTATATTGTCGATCCTGAAGTTGTTGCGCTGGCACAGAAAGCGGGCGTTGGTGGGGTCATCGAAACTGAAGTGGGAGGTAAATCTCATCCCACACAAGGCCCACCAGTCAAAATGAAGGCAGAAGTCAAAGCACTTTCAGAGGGAAAGTTTAAATATGATGGGCCGATGTATGCAGGACTAGCCGGTAATATGGGTCCCTCAGCCTGGATTCAACAGGATGGTGTCTCAGTCGTTGTGGTCACGGCACGAGAGCAACCCTTCGGTCCCGCATTCTCCAAAACGCTGGGAATCGACTGTGAATCGATGAATTATATCTCAGTCAAATCCTCGGCTCATTTCCGAGCCAGCTTTGAACCATTTGCTGGCTCGATTTTCAATGTCGAAGCCAAAGCGATTCATACACATGATTTTGCCAAGCTTAATCATCAACATAGAAAACAGGATTTTTATCCCGTTGAAATCCCCTACGATAGTGCGCCAGATATTTAGACCAGGGTTTAGTTACCCTTTCACTTGAAATCCCATTGCTTTCAAAACCTCACGAACGCGGTCCAGTTGATCGCCTTGAATTTCGAGCTCTTCCTCCTTTAAAGCACCACCGGCTCCGCATTGGGACTTTAGTTGTTTCAACAACTCGGGAAGATCGTTACCCTCTTCAGGTAACCCACGTACTACGGTCACACGTTTTCCCTTCTTCCGTTTTTCAATGGCCAGTCTGGCAGTCTGTTGTTCAGGCGGAATACGAAAGGGAGGCTCTGGCGGACAAATACATTCCTCTTCTAATTGATCACACTTTTCACAACGTGGGGGGCGATCAAAGGGAGTGCCTTGAAATAAACGCATTATCGACTCCTTCTCGTTATGATCGTGCGTCTAACTCTTCCCAACGCTCAAGGAGAGACTCCAATTCCTGCTGCACTGTTTCAACGCGTGCAGAAGCTTCCGCAATAACCTCATTTGACTGTTTAAAAAATTCGGGTGACGCCATCGCTGTGTGTAACTCTGCCTGCTCCTGTTCTAACTCTTCGATACGTTGGGGAATCTGTTCTAACTCACGCTGTTCTTTGAAACTTAACTTGGCTGCCTTTTTTGTCTGTACATTGGGTGGTTCTATTCTTGCTTTTGAGACAGTGTCACTTTTTTGTGTGTCATCATTACTTCCTGACTGTAACAAATAATCATCATAGCCACCGGCGTACTCTTTGACCCGTCCTTTTTCTTCAAAGACCAACGTCGCAGAGACGACATTATTGAGAAAGGCCCGATCGTGACTGACAAGCAATAATGTTCCCGAATGATTACCGATTAATTCTTCGAGCAACTCCAATGTTTCCGCATCCAGATCATTCGTCGGTTCATCAAATATCATAAGATTCGTAGGGCGTTTGAACAATTTTGCCAACAACAGCCGATTCCGTTCACCTCCGGATAGGTAGCGGGCGGGCCTGCGCGCCCGTTCCGGAGTGAAGAGAAAGTCCTGCAAATATCCATAAATGTTTTTGGGCTTCCCGTTGATGACAAGTGTCTCTTGTCCCTCACCTACGTTTTCAACAACCGTTTTCTCCTCATCAAGCTGCTCTCTCAGTTGATCAAAATAGAGAATTTCCAGATTGGTTCCCAGGCGAATTGTACCAGTGTCAGGCTTGAGCTCTCCCAAAAGCAGTTTCAGTAATGTTGTTTTACCGGCACCATTTCTGCCAATGATGCCGATCTTATCGCCTCGTGTAATTAAAGTCGAAAAGTCTTGAATCACGGGATTGTTGTCATAAGAAAATGCAACGTCTTTGGCCTCAATGACTAATTGCCCTGAACGCTCTGCGTTGGCTACCTGCATGTTAACATTACCAACCTGACTGCGTCGTTGTCTCCGTTCCTCACGCATTTTTTTCAACGCGCGAACACGACCTTCATTTCGCGTTCGACGTGCTTTGATCCCCTTTCGAATCCAGACTTCTTCTTCAGCCAGCTTTTTATCAAATAACGCATTCTGTTTCTCTTCTGCCTCCAGAAATGCCTCTTTACGTTTGAGAAATGTGTCGTAATCGCAAGTCCAATCATATAAATGACCACGGTCGATTTCGACAATCCGCATCGCCAGGGTCTGTAAAAACATTCGGTCATGAGTCACAAATAACAACGTACTGGAATACGACTGTAGAAACTGTTCTAGCCATCTGATGGAGGGTATATCCAGATGATTTGTTGGTTCATCCAACAGTAAGATATCGGGAGACTGCACAATGGATCGCGCTAATAAAACACGCCGCTTCATCCCTGAAGATAAAGAATCAAAGGGAGCATCACCTTGCAAGCTCATGCGTGACAGAATTTTCTCAACCGCGTGTTCGGCTTCCCACTCATGTTCATAAAAAGGGGCCGCCTCCTCTGCAACGTAATCGTGAACGCGTTGTGCGCAACCTGAAGGAACTTCCTGGACCAGCCTGGCAATTCGCAAATCCTTCTCTGGTTTTATTTCACCATCATCCGGATCAATTTCGCCGGCGATCAATTTCATCAGTGTCGACTTCCCGGCTCCGTTTCTTCCTAACAGACCAATTCGCTCACCAGGATTAATCTCCAGATTGATTTTGTCTAACAGGGGAGCCCCCCCCCAGGTAAAAGAGACCTGATTCATACTCAACAGAGACATACAGCAGTACTTCCAGCCACACATTAATAAAAAAACCCGACTCAAGAAGTCGGGAGTCATTCGGACGCAGCCATAGTATGTGAAAGGAATCAGAATTCTGCAATGCCCTCACTCATGGATTGATTGAGAGCTCTATGAATTCACAATATCAATCAAATTTCAACGTCGAGATCGACCTGTCAACAAGCCAAGAATGGCTACAAAAATCGATGCTCCAATGATTGACCAGACTATGGGATAATCACTCCCACCAAACGAAATGGAAAAAATTTCTGGTAACCCCAACATTATCGCTATTTTACTTCCCAATAATGCCCCAATGAAGCCTAAAGCAATCGAAACCAGACACCCGCCTCGCGAACCACCTGCGAGTGCCCGCGCGATGCTTCCGCAAATCCCGGCAACGATCAGTAAGATGATCAATTCTGCTATTGTCATTATGAGCCTCGTATTTCTATCTAGTCTCAAGCGATATTGAAATAAGATTGCGAGTGATCGGCGTTCAGTCTGAAAGGTTCCCTATATAATCCATGCATAAATACTTTATGTCAGTAAAGACTGTCTGTCCAGCCGCACTTAGAGATCTCTGTTATTCCACTCAGCATTTCAATTCTGCCTTCAAAGGTAAGCCGCACTTATTTTCATACTTTCGCTAAGATGCTCGCCTCACAGCCTCGGTTTTGTTAGTATTAATGATAACGAACGACCTTCTTTATATTAGCAATCATCAAATAAAATTAACGATATTTTTTCAGGACTCACATCGTGCGAATCGCTTCTCTGCTTTTATCAATTCTCACTTTATCAACACTGCTGACAAATTTCTCGAAAATGAGTTTCGCGCAAGAAACCCAAAAAACAGATGATCCTGCACTTGTCGCCCCTCCGATCAATACACATCCGGGAAAAGAGTATGCAGACAGGACTCGTCTTTTCCAGGGTATTCCGGGAATCGAGCGCGCGGCCAATGGACGTCTCTGGGCACTCTGGTATGCAGGAGGAACTGGCGAAGGCGAACTGAATTATGTCGTGCTGGTCACCAGTGATGATGATGGAAAAACCTGGTCCGCTCCGAAACTGGTCATCGATCCCCCCGGCCCTGTTCGCGCTTATGATCCAGCCATCTGGCATGACCCCAGTGGACGTCTCTGGTTGTTCTGGGCTCAGTCTTACCGCTGGTGGGATGGTCGAAGTGGTGTCTGGGCCATTACAACCAGGGAATCCGATAAGGAAAATCCCAAGTGGAGTCATCCGCGACGTATCTGCAATGGCATTATGATGAATAAACCGACGGTGCTTTCCAACGGTGACTGGTTGCTACCGGTGGCTATCTGGGATCAGAAAGCAAAGGACTCGATTGAACATCGTTTTGATTTACCAAAAGAACGAGGCGGAAATATATTCATCTCGAAAGATAATGGAGATTCTTTTCAACTGCTGGGTCAAACCAAAGTCCCCCAAAGAACATTCGACGAACACATGATTGTAGAACGCAAAGACAAAAGCCTGTGGACGTTGGTCAGAACGAAATATGGGATCGGAGAGACATTCTCTGAAGATGGTGGTAAAACCTGGTCAAAAGGAAGTGCTTCTTCAATCCCGCATATTAACGCTCGCTTTTTTATTCGTAGATTGAAGTCGGGAAACCTGTTACTGGTGCGACACAACCCCGAAAATCGTAAAACACGTCGAGACTTGACTGCATACCTCTCAACTGATGATGGAAAGACCTGGCAGGGTGGCTTACTACTCGATGAGCGACCAGGTGTCTCCTATCCTGATGGAGTCCAAAGTAAAGACGGCACGATTTATCTGATTTACGATTACTCTCGAACAGGCGATAAAAAGATTCTAATGGCAACGTTTAAAGAAGAAGACATTCTCGCCGGTAAACCAGTCTCGGGAAAAGTCCGCAAACGGATCCTCGTCAATCAGGCCACTGGCCAGAAAAAGTAGAAGCAACCTGACAGTCAATCATCTAATAAAAGCTTAGGAAATTGCAATGAGACCTTTCTCTTATCTCACCGTCATAATAACTTTGGTGCTAGGGCCACCATCCCTGTTATCGGCGGAACAGCGAAATGTGCTCATCCTGTTTTCCGACAATCAGAACTGGGATGATTGCGGTTGTTATGGAAATTCGGTTGTTAAAACACCAAACATTGATCAACTGGCACGAGAGGGCACGCGTTACCAGCATGCGTTCGCCACCACTGCTTCATGTGGGCCTTGTCGTGGTGTGTTTTACACGGGTCTTCATGTGCACGCCAACGGTCAATACGGGCACCCACATGGCGATCATAATTTCCGTTTAAAACCAAAGGTGAAAACTATCTTTTCTTTGCTTGCGAAAAACAATTATCGCACGGGAATGATCGGCAAGTATCATCTTTATCCAGAAGACACAACGATTGACTTTCAGCCGAAAATCAATGGTCATCGCGCAAAAGGTATGGCTGATCTGGCTTCTGAATTTGTCAATCAAAAAAGTGACCAACCATTTTTTCTGGTAATGGGTTTTCACGATCCACATCCTACTTCTCGCACACAACCGGAATGGGGAGTTAAAGTAAAAGAACCAGGAATGTCTCTAGAAACCTATGATCTAGAAAAAATCAAAGTCCCCCGTTACTTACCTGACCGCCCCGAAGTGAGACAAGGTCTGGCTGGTTATTACCAGCAAATCAGTTACTTGGATCAAGCCATCGGTCAAATTTTGAAAGCTCTGGAAGATTCAGGTCAAGCAGATAACACTCTGGTTATTTTCACTAGTGACCATGGTAGTTCGGAACCGGGCGCGATGGCCAATCATTATGAACCGGGAGTGCGCGTACCATTTATTGTCCGAAACCCTAAACAGAAAAAGGAGACAGAGGGTGTCGTCTCGGATTCCATGGTCTCCCTACTGGATGTCACACCAACGGTCCTTGAGTGGACGAATACCAAAGGCCCGAATTATCCGCTACACGGTCGCAGTATTCTACCAACAATTGGAAAAACGACTACTTCAGGTTGGGATGAAGCTTATTTGAGTCACGTATTCCATGAAGTAACCATGTATTATCCGATGCGTACGATTCGGACACGCAATTATAAATTAATCTGGAATCTGGAATGGCGTTCGAAATATCCGCTGCCCATCGATACCTTATCCCGTGCCACCTGGAACGAAACACTTCGTTTAGAGGAACCACTCCTCGGACAGCGGACTGTGAAGAAATTTCTCTATCGTGATGAAGTCGAATTATACGATCTCAAGAATGATCCGGATGAAGTGATCAATTTAGCTTATCAACCTGAATACCAGAATGTTCGCAGAGAGCTCTCTGAAAAATTGCTACAACATCTACAAGATACTGATGATTTATGGTTGAAGCAGTACACACTTCCGATTTCCTGTGACAGCAAAGCTGCAAAAAAACAAGCGGAATATACTCCTTTGTTCAACGGTCGCGACTTAACCGGCTGGACGTTAAAACGCGCCGACCGCCAAGGGTATCATGTTGATGCAGGGAAACTGATCTGCCCAGCCGATGGAGGCGGTTTTTTATTCACAGAAAAGGAATATGGCGATTTCATTCTCAAGTTCGATTTTAAATTGTCCAAAGGAGCCAATAATGGCATTGCCATTCGCTGTCCTCTCGTTGATCGACGTCCTGCTTATGAAGGTATGGAAATTCAAGTACTGGATAACAAAGGTTACTCGAAAAAACTCAAACCGACACAATACCATGGGTCAGTTTATGATGTGATCCCCGCCAAAAAAGGAGCTCTGAAACCTGCCGGCGAATGGAATCACGAAGAAATCATTTGCCGCGGCTCACAGATTACAGTTATTGTAAATGATATTGCTGTTTTAAACACCGATCTCTCTAAAATCAAAGATGCAAATGTGCTCGAAAAACATCCGGGTTTACAGAATCAACGAGGACATATCGGGCTCTTGGGGCATGGAAGCCATGTCGAATATAAAAACATCCTGATTAGAGAATTTTAATTCATTCGGTTTAGAAATTTACTCTTGGGGGAAACATGAATCAAAGCAAAGAAAGCCGCCGTACTTTTCTTAAAAAATCCGCGATAGCTTCTGTCGCAGCTAGTCAGTTTTCGGCAGTTGCCCCCTCAAATGCTTATCAAGCCAATGAACGAATCAGGATCGGTATCATAGGCCCTGGAAGACGCGGCTTCGGTTCTCATGTCAAGTCACTCGTCAAATTACGTAATGAAAAAGGAGTCAATCTCGATATCACTGCCATTAACGATGTCTATTCGGTCCACCGGGACCAGGCCGTTGACTATATCAAAAAACAAACAAAGCAGGCACCTAAAACTTATGCTGATTACCGCGATCTACTGAATGACAAAGAAATCGATGCTGTGTGTATTGCAACACCCGATCATTGGCATGCTAAGCAAGTATTAGATTCCCTTAAAGCGGGGAAGCACATATATTGTGAAAAACCAATGACCCATCATATTTCGGAGGCAATGGATGTCGTTGATGCCTGGAAGAAGTCCGGACTGGTTGTTCAAGTCGGTGTCCAATCAACGAGTATGCCGATCTGGAATGAGGTGCGAGCCCTGGTCAACGAAGGGAAACTGGGAAAAATCGTCCAGTTTCAGGCGGAAAGTTTTCGTAATTCTCTCGGGGGAATGTCTCGTCATAATGTCATCACAAAAGAGATGACTCCGAAAACCGTTGACTGGAAACGCTGGCTGGGTGTCGAAGAAGGACTCGCCCCAGATTTACCATTCGACCGCGCCACATTTGGTCAATGGCGCTGCTACTGGCCCTTTGGCTACGGTATGTACTCAGACCTTTTCGTACACCGCGTTACAGCAATGCTCAAGGCCACTGGCTTGATGTACCCGGGACGTGTTGTGGGAGGCGGGGGTATTTTTCTGGAATACGATGACCGCGAAGTCACTGATGTGGCTTCCATCATTGCTGATTTTCACGAGGGTGTTCAAGGACTCGTTTCCAGTACTATGATTTCCAGCGCGGTCCCCATTCGACACTTGATTCGAGGTCACCATGGTACGATTGTGTTTGATAAAGACGTATTCGGTAAGAAACAAGCGTATGAATTTATTCCGGAACGTCCCCAGGTGACGTTAAACAGTAAACTGAAAAAAGAAGAAGTAATCTCGCAACGTGTACCCGATCAGACTTTGCTTCACTTTGAGAATTTCATTGATGCAATCAAAGCTGGTGACCCCGCGATGGTTAATAATTCTCCAGAACTGGGTGCAGCGGCAGTAATGCTGGTGAATCTGGCAGTACTCAGTTATCGTAACGGAAAAGTCTTTCAAGTAGATGAAAAGACAAAACAAATCCAGGATGGAGATCAGAGTTGGGCCGCCAATTGGGAAAAGATGTCCAAAGAACGCAGCAAACCGCGACACGTTGCCGGTTGGAAAGCAGGAGACAAAGGCAGTATTCTCATACCACCCAAATATCAAAAACTGGCCGGCCCCTGGATCGACGGAAAACCGCCTGAGAACACTTAAAACAAGCCTTTTTATTGTTCTAATATCTCATAAAGTTCCATCCAACGGGATTCCAGTTCCGCAATTTCTTCAATAAGCGGCTGCATTTCTGCATGGTGTTCTTGTGCTTCCTGGGAACTGGTCGCCTTCAAAAATTGTTCGTTAATTTTGTTCTTTTTCTCATCAAGCTGCGCGATTTTTCGTTCGATGGCTGAAAGTTCCTTTCGCGCATTTTTGATTTTACCCCCTATCCCTTTCTCACGCTTTTTAGAGCTTTTCTGTTCCTGCCTAGCCACAGACTCCTGATGTTGTTCACGGTGCCCATCAGCGACTTCCTTTTTCACGCGATAAAGATAAGATTCGTAATCGCCTTCATAGGCTTTGACACTTCCATTGACGACTTCAATCACATCTGTCGCCACTTTGCCCATAAAATGACGATCGTGACTGGTGAAGATCACTGTTCCCTGAAATTTCACCAGTGCGTCTCCCAAGGCTTCCACTGTTTCGACATCGAGATGGTTCCCTGGTTCGTCCAAAATCAAAATTGAGTAATTTCCCAACAAAATTCCAGCCAGGCATAAACGTGCTCGTTCTCCCCCACTCAACACTTTGATAGGTTTATCTAATGCCTGCTCTTTAAACAGAAAGCTACCTGCGACGTTCAGAATTTGCTGATTTGTGGTTCCAGGAGCCGACTCCATTTCCAGGTAGTCTCGAATCGTCTGGTCATCTGGTAAAGAGGTATAAACATGCTGCGCATAACAGGCGATTTTACAGTGATAACCCCATTTGAGATCTCCCTCTAACGCTTTCAACGATCCCGCAATGGTGCGTAGAAAGGTTGTTTTTCCCTGTCCATTGTCCCCAACAATGGCAGCCCTTGATCCATGCTCAATTTCGAGCGTAATTTTTTCAGCAACGCGTAAATCCGGATATCCAATTGCCAAATCATCACAGGTCAGAGCGGTTCCCTGTCGTTTCTCCGTCTGGGGAATCACAATATTGACTGTGGACTCCGCTCCTTCAATCTCCGTCAGCGTCAGGCGTGCCAGCTGTTTCTCTTTACTTCTGGCTTGCGAAGCCGTATTGGCTCCCGCTTTATTCTTAGCGATAAACGTTTCTAACTGTCGACGTTTTGCCATGACGGTGGCATTGGTTCGTGCATCACGTTCCTTTAGAATTTCCTGATTTTCGAGATACTGATCTACATTTCCATTAAATAGTGTCAGCTTTCCCCGCTTTAATTCGAGCGTTTGTGTGCAAATAGCTTTGAGGAACGAACGATCGTGAGATACAACAAGACAGGCCCCACGATAGTGCTTTAAAAAATCTTCCAGCAGCAATTGTGTTCTTAAGTCAAGGAAGTTCGTTGGTTCGTCCAGCATGAGAAAATTTGGTTCATGCAGCAACAAAGACGCCAGTTTGACACGTGTCTGCCAGCCACCAGACAGTTCTTTAACCGGACCATTCAGAAACCGGCCTTTCAATTCGAACTCTCCAGCAACTTCTCCACATTTCCACTCAGGCTGACCACTATCACGCATCAGAAATTCGAGCGCGCTTTCACCCGGCTCAAAAGGATCGTGCTGACGCAGATATCCAATCATGAGATTGGGATGACGAATTACCTGGCCGCTATCGACTGTCTCCTCCTCAAGCAAAATACGCAATAATGTCGATTTACCAGCACCATTACGCCCAATAAATCCAATTTTTTGCTCATCGCCGAGTGCAATGGATGCTTCTTTCAATAATTCCTGTGCGCCATAACTCTTTGTCACATTTGATATTTCAATCAGGGTCGCCATCACTCTTCTCAACATTTGAAACAGGAAATCGTTAATTCGCCCGTATACACGAGGACAGAGAAGATAACGTGATGCGGGAAATGATTCAATTGATCATGCGTGCCGGAATTGCGCTAAGAGGCAATCTTAATTTCGGTTCTAAATGAATCATGCCGGTTGAATCGATTATTACCAGCCGGAATGCCTGGGAAACCTTTAATTCACCACACATGCCGCCCGTTCCTGTTCTATCTTTTAAAAAACTGTACCCATTTAAACTATTTCGGGGGATTACCGGCATTAAGTGCGGTCCATCTCAACGATTTGCGTAGAACAACCGTTTTACTGGCATAAATCATTAATGGTGAATGAATCCAATTCAACTCATTCCTCTGTTTGTGAAGTCGATCATCCTCAATCGACTGCGCCGAGTCAGACTGCGCGCCCATCAGTCCCAAAGACGGCTCGTTCAAAAAAGCGACTTTCACAGTATCCCCTCTCAATTATGGGAGGCACTTCAGCACCAGATTACGCCTACTACCTGTTCTTGATGGTTAATATTACGTTATTCCTGAGACCAGCAGAACTGATTCCGAGCTTAGCAAATTTACCGATCTATGAAGTGCTCATTATATCATCGTTCCTCTTTTCACTCGATCAGATAAAAAGAACGCTTCAAGTCCCCATGCTTAAACGACAGCCAATCACATTTTGTGTGATTGGCTTATTGGCGGCAGTGGCACTTTCACATGCATCTCATATGTATTTTTATGGAATTCATACATCAACCTTCGCGTTCCTGAAGACATTAATTTATTACCTCTTGCTCGTTTCAATTATCGACTCTCCTCAACGCCTGAAAGGACTATTAAAGACAGTCGCCATCGCGGCATCGATCATGATTCTGTTTTGCGTCGTCGACTACTCGGGTGTTTTTGATTTTGAATTTATCAAGCATGTCAGTGACCGTGATGGCGTTTCTGATGCAGGTGAAGATCTACGTGTCTTCCGGATGCGTGGTACCGGAATTTTTCAGGATCCTAACGACTTGTCTGTCTTGATTGTCACAACGGGAATTCTCTGTTTGTACTTTTTCAACGATCCCACAGCCGGCTCATTACGTTTTTTCTGGATCGTCAGCTTAATCGTGCTGGGAGTTGGATTACTCTATACACGATCTCGGGGAGGATTGTTAACTCTCGGCATCGCCAGCATGGCTTTTGTATTACCGAAATATGGAAAAAAAGCAGCCATTACCTGCGCACTTGTCGGTCTCGCAGGACTGACTGTACTTGCCGGACGGCAAGGAAATATCGATTTAAATTCCGGAACTGGACATGATCGAATTCTGCTGTGGAGAGAAGGATTGAGTGCCTTGAAATCTCCCGACTTATTTTTCGGAATTGGCCAGGGATTGTATTCCGATCTGGCAGGTTTGGCCGCCCATAACTCATTCGTACATGCATTTACTGAACTCGGCATCTTTGGCGGTACCTTGTTCATAGGTTGTTTTTTCTTTGCCGGTCTGGGGCTGTATCGCTTGGCACGTTTCCAGAATTCCTGCCAGGGTAAACCCATTTTCCGAAATCAGGAACTGGAGCGTTATCTGCCATACGCAGGTGCCGTGCTTGCTGCCTGGTGTGGTGGAATGATGTCGTTGTCTCGATGTTATGTCGTTCCCACTTACATGATTGTTGGAGTTTCAGCAGTTTATTTAAATCTGGCCGGGGCCAGCTTGGCTAAACCAACCCCTGTGATTTATTGGAACAAACAGCATCTAGTACGTCTGATAGGTGTCAGCTTCGCGCTGTTAATCGCATTCTTCATTTTTGTACGGATTTTTGCACATTAAATCATATTGAGAGAGCTCCACTCTGAAAGTTTCATAATGAATCAACGTCGATCAGTAAAATTGAATCTGTTTGCTAACTGGCTCACTCACGGAGTGAGCTTGTTAATCGGCGTGTTTCTAATGCCTTACGTATTGCACATCCTGGGAGATGCGCAATACGGAAGCTGGATTTTTATTAATGCAATCGCAGGCTATTCAGGGTTACTCTATCTCGGTTTCGGGCAGACCATTAGTCGCTACGTGTCGCATTACCATGCCAAACAAGAATGGGTGAAACTCAACAGCGTCTCGAACGTGATTTTTGCCATTTACCTGGGTATGGGATTACTGGCATTGTTTGCAGCGGGAATTATCGCCTGGCTGGCACCCCACTTGAGTGACTGGGGAACCATTTCACTTTTTGAAATCCGAATGGTCATTCTCATACTTGGCTTGAATGTCTTTGTCGGTCTCGCAGGAAGTGTGTTTGGCGGAGTTTTAATGGGAATCCAACGCTTCGACATCGAACGGGGCGTCAATTTGACGGGAGCCATTCTGCGTTTAATCTTAACCGTTGCATTCCTGAAAGCCGAATGGGGCCTACTGACGATTGCCATTATCTTTTTTACAGTCACCCTGGTTGAAAATCTGGGACATTTATTTTTTGCATTTCGTCAGGTCAAAACACTCCGAATTGGCCGTCAGTTTATGGACTGGTCTATTCTTAAAGAATGTGGGTCATTTAGTGGTTATGCTTTTATAGACGCGATTGCCTGGACGCTGATTGAAGCCACCGACTCAATTGTTATTGGAATCTTCTACAGCCCCGCAGCGATTGTCCCTTATTATATCGCATTGCGCGTGACACAGTTCATCAATATGCCGATATCACAAATTGGTAAAGTATTCATGCCGCGTGCTGGCGAATTACATGCCAACAACGAACTTCATGCTCTGCGAAAATTAGTTCTAAATGGAGTCTCTCTCTCATTTTTATTAGTCGCTGGTTTTTTTATCGGTGTTTACTTCTTTGGAAACACCCTGATTACGACCTGGATCGGCCCTGACTACCCTCAAAGTCATTTGCTGTTATTAATATTACTGGGAGCCCGTATTGTAGCCTTACCTGTTGCCACATTTCGATCCGTCCTCTATGGCATGGGAAATGTAAAAGTTCCTTCATTAATCTATATGAGTGAGGCAGTCGCCAACTTGGTTCTGTCATTAATACTGATTCATTCACTAGGGCTCATTGGCGTCGCTTTAGGAACCGCGATTCCCATTTTAGTCGCTGAACTCGGCATCATCTTGCCGTACGCTATGAAAAAATTAGACATCTCTATAAGCCAATTATTACGGTCGGCCATAGGACCAACTGTTGCACCGCTATTGGCACTGTTGGCGTATTCCTATTTCTTACCCCAATTCATTGAAGTTAATAATACCTGGTTCACATTAATTGGAGTGGCTGCAGGAGGTGGTGTATTTCTTATTGGTACCTGGTTCGTTTGTGAAAAAGGAACCATGATTTTACATCGTTCCCTTTCAAAATCTCTGAACACGTAATTTTTATTGATCCATATCCATGAGTAATTCGATGACGACAATTCAATACCAAGATCAACGAGCTGCAAATCAGTCTGATATTAATTCAGATCAAAGTACAACGCAGGTACTGAAAATCAAAATTCACGACAGCAAACAAAAAGACGATTGCCTCAAGTTGTGGAAAACCCTGGAAGCACAATTTGAATATGTCCCCTTGATGTGCTCATCTGTCTGGACGTCTACCTGGATTGAACACTACCAGGATCTAGTCCCCTACTCCTTCGTTGTCGCATCAAAAAACGATGTCCCCTGTGGAATCTGTTTACTCGCCGAAGGCGTGGACCAACACGATGGCCCTCTGTCTCTCAAAACTCGACACCTGGGCACAGCAGGAGAACCAGCGGCTGACAGTGTCTGTGTCGAATACAATTCGTTGCTCGTTCAACCCGAAGACCAACCCAGCTTTATCAATGAGCTGTTAAACGAGCTTTCGAAAAACGATGTATGGGATTCATTCCAATTTGATGGTTTTGCCAGCGAGGAGTTGGAATCATGGAATCTCCCACAACAGGAAACATCGATTCGAAAAGTGGAAAGTCACTATTTCGATTTAAAACAGATTCGTGATGAGGAACGGGAAGTCATTTCCGGTTTTGGATATTCCACTCGCAAAAACTTGCGGAAGAACATGAAATCCTATGGCAACCTCACAACAGAGTGGGCTGAGGATATAGAACAAGCCAACTCTATTTTCACTGACCTCGTCACACTCCATCAGGCTCGTTGGCAGAAAGAGGGGCAACCAGGTTCTTATGCCAGTGAACGCTTCACAAATTTTCACAAAGCGCTCATTCAAAGATTGATTCCATCAGGCCAAATGGGACTCTTCCGAGTCAAAATTGAAGGAGAAGTGATTGGCTGTGTTCAAGTACTCATCGATCGGAATCGTGTACTCTGTTATCAGGGTGGTTCCGCGGAATATAAAGGCAAACTCAGTCCGGGAGTGATCGCCGACTATCTCTGTATCGAAGAATGCTTCAACCGAGGCTTTGATGCTTATGACTTTCTGGCAGGAAACAGTCACCATAAGCAGAAAATGAGCACAACGCATAGCTATCTCACCTGGGCTCAAATCAAACGGCCACGGTGGAAATTCATAGCTTTAAATGCCTTAAGAAGAATTAAACAATCGCTGAAACTAATTAATAAAGAGAATCATCACTCAGAAAAATGAGATGCTGGAAATTGAACAAATAGAAAAGAGTTTTTTGGATTAGTTGATATGAGCACAATCGAAGCGACTGACATTCGAGGCACTTCCGACCAGATTCTGGCCGGTGGCAGACGATTGCGCATCTGCCACCTGAGCCTTACATTATGCACGGGAGGTTTAGAACGATTGCTGGTTGATTTTGCACGCTATCATAATCCAGACCAATTCGAGTTGGAATTTATTGCATTGGGAGAAACGGGACAGCCTGCAAAAGAGATTCAAAATTGGGGTTGTCCGGTTATTGAATATCCGTTGACGGCCCCTGGTAAACTGGCTCGAATCAATCAACTGGCAAATTTTTTGAAAGTTAGAAATTTCGATCTATTACACACTCATAATGCCTACCCTCATTTCTATGGTAGTCTGGCAGCATATCGGGCAAAGATCCCAGCAATCATTCATACCCGGCACGGAAGACGTTTTGGAAACACCTTGAATGAACGTATCCAATTCGCCATAGCCAGCCGAATTGCAGACCGTGTAGTCCCTGTTTCGGATGATACCGGAAAACGCTGTAAAAAAATTGGCTGGTTACCTGATAGTAAAATCACCCGTATTTGGAACGGAATTGACGTCGATCGCTTCGTTTTCACGGGTCCGACTGATGACTTGACGGCAGTTACCGTTTCACGGTTATCACCTGAAAAGGACCTGCTGACTATGTTGGAGGCAGTCAGAATTGTTGTGAACTCGATTCCCACCTTTCAACTACATATCGTGGGAGATGGACCAGAACGAACTGTGCTGGAACAGAAAACGGCTGCACTTCAGCTCGAATCGAATGTGCAATTCCTGGGCGAACGAAACGACGTGCCTTCCCTACTCAGTCAGTCAGGTTTCTATGTTTCGTCTTCGCTCACAGAAGGAATCTCGCTGACTCTACTGGAAGCGATGTCGGTAGGACTTCCAATTGTAGCAACTTCCGTAGGGGGAAATCCGGAAATTGTTCAGCAACCAGAAACGGGAATACTTGTACCTTCTGCTGATGCTGCAAAATTAGCAGAAGCCGTGCTCCAAATGTGCCACCAAAAAGAATGCTGGCAACAAATGGGTCAAGCAGCCCGAGATCGAGTCGAACAGCACTTTAACATTCAATCCATGATCAAAGAGTACGAAAACCTTTATCTTGAAACTTTAGCTTCATCACTCAAAGTAAGTAACCATGAAAACTAAATTAAATCCAGAACAACAAGACATCGTGAACACCCAGGATGTTGAACCATCTAATAGTCATGAACTATCAGATGGAATCCAGTTTCAATTCCATGCCTTGGATTGCGCACAACTACAACCTATTTCAGAATTGTATCAGACGTGGATGCAACTCTATAAAAATGATATCGACTCGGATCTTTATCAACACCCGGATTACATTATTCCTTTGCTCCCAATCCTTGAGAAAGCACATCCCCAATACCCGGGATACTTGATGCAATGCTATAGGCAAGGAACCCTAATCGCAGCAGGAATTTTACTACCCAAAAATATGAGCACAAAAGTTCTCAAGGGGCTGGGACCTGCCCGTCTGCTTCCAGGCTACTATCTCTCTGGTAACCGATTTCTGGTGCAGCCGGAATTCCAGCAAGACGAAACGCTTTTGAAGTCGCTTCTGGAGTCAGCAACTACGTTTTGTCATCAACAAAAATCAGTATTTCTATTATTGGATGATTTACTCGTAAATGACCCTCTTAACAAAATTGCTCAAGACTCAGAAACTCGTTTTTTAAAGTTTTCACATACCGGTTTTCAAGACCGTAGTTTGATTCATTTTCCAAAGAACCCAATCGATTACTGGAAACAATTTCGTTCAAAATCAAGGGGTAAACAAAGAAGACTCTTACGACAAAACAGTGAGATGACTTTCATCCGCGTAACAGAACCTGACCAGGTAGCAGATTTTCTGGAAGCAGCACATCAGATATCCCTCAATACCTGGCAAACTCAGCGTCTGGGACTCCGCATCAAAAATGATGACATGGAACTCGAAGAACTTGTCTTCCTGGCATCGAACGGTTTTTTACGTTGCTACATGCTAAAGAAAGATGATCAACCTGTCGCATTTAAAATCGGACACCAGCACAAAGGAATCTTCCGTGATGTTGAAGTTGGATTTGATTTGGATTATGCCAGCAAGTCTCCAGGAGAAGCCCTCTTGTTGATGACATTAGATGATCTCATACAACATGATCCCCCTCACACATTTGATTTTGGTGAAGGAGATGCGGAATACAAACAGCGTTATAGTTCCGAAATTACACAAAGTGGATCAGTGCTACTGCTCGCCCCCACGATCAAAAACAAACTCTTATTGTTTTATTTAAAATCATCACGTGTTGTAGATCGTAACATTAGAAAAATATTAAAAGCCACCGGAACTTACACAGCCGTTCGGCAATTACTGCGTTATGGAAAATTAGGAAGCAGATAATCCACCATAAAGAACAGTTCAGTTTCACTACTCACGATCAGCAGGCCTGCTATGAAAATTTTATTCATTTCCAGTGTATTTCCAAATTCGCTGCAACCTGGAAAAGGCACATTTAATTATTCAATGATTCAAGCATTGTCCGAGCTGCATCAAACACATGTTGTCTCTCCGGTATCTTGGATGGATGAGTTTTCACACTACTTCAAAGATAAAACGCGTCTGAACCGTGAATGGCTACCGACAGATATCACTGACTCACTCAGCATAGAGTATCCGCGCTTTTATTATTTACCGAAACTATTCCATCAGTTTTATGGACAATTTCTACATTGGTCGATCAATCGAAGACTTCATGAAACCATTTCACAATTTCAACCTGACATAATCTTGTCATATTGGCTCCATCCAGATGGAGAAGTCGCTGTGAAGGCAGCACGCGAACACGGGATACCCGTTGTTGTAATGACCGGTGGCAGTGACATTTTGCTACTAACCAAAAATCATAGTCGAAAACGTGCGATTAAATCAGTACTGCAACAGGCGGATGGAGTGATCACAGTCAGTAATGATATTAAACAAGCTGTGAAAAACCTGGACATTCACTCAGAAAAAATAAACACAGTCTATCGAGGAGTGGACCAGAATTTATTCACTACTGGTAATCAACAGGAAGCGCGTCAGAGACTGGGACTACCTCATAACAGAAAAATCATAGTCAGTGTTGGGCGTTTGGAACCAGTCAAAGGGCATTCCGTTCTTCTCGATGCCTGCCACAAAATAAGTAAACAGGGCACTCCTTTTACGTGCTATGTTTTAGGAGACGGTTCATTAAAAACCGTATTAAACCAAAAAATAAAACAATATGGATTAGGAGAGTTTTTCCAGTTAACCGGATCACAACAGCAGTCTCGACTGGCTGACTGGTATCGAGCCGCTGACTTCATCGTTTTGCCCAGTCTTTCAGAGGGTATTCCCAATGTACTTCTAGAGGCCATTTCCTGTGGTAGGAGTTTTGTAGCTAGCAATGTGGGTGGCATACCGGAAATAGCAGATCCCCGCTGTGACCAGTTAGTGCCTCCTGACAATCCTGAGAGATTGGCGGAGGCGATCTCTGACATGCTTGATTTTCCTGATCAAAATGAAAAACGAATTTTTAAACCTAATTCCTGGAAAGAATCTGCAATGCAACTCAGTCAAATTCTCTCTGACTGTAGCGTTCAATTTACATCAGGATTAACGATTAAACAGAAATCCAGTTCAGTAGATCAACACAAAAAAAGAAAAATAGAACAGTAAACCTGAAATTCACAATCATGAATCCGATTCGTCAACTCATCAAAAAAACGATTTCAACAGCGATCCCTCAAAAACTGTTTCTGGTTCATGGTGCGCCTCAGCAAAAGGCGAATCGATCTGCGATTAACATCTCTTTTACATTCGATGATGGTCCTCATCCTGAATATACGCCTCGAGTACTTGATCTCCTAAATCAATATCAACAACGAGGTACATTTTTTGTGATTGGTGAAAAGGCCCATCAATATCCAGAACTCATTGAGCGGATCATCAATGAAGGACATGAAATCGGGAATCACACATTCACTCATCAAGAACCTTCCCAGTCATCGACACGTTGCTTTCTGGATGAAATCAAACAAACCGATCAAATACTGAAACAGATCACCGGAAATGAGACAAACCTCGTTCGCCCTCCGAAGGGCAAATTGACTCTCGGAAAAATGCTGGGACTCTGGCTCCAGCGTCGTACTGTTGTCCTCTGGGATACTGACCCACGCGATTATTTAATGTCAGATCTTGCTGAAATGAAGAACTGGTGTCAGCACTATCATCCAGTAGAAGGAAACTTCTGCTTACTACACGACAACCATCCCTATGCAATCGAAGCGGTCAAGCAACTTTCAGAGCATCAAGAGTTCCAAATCCAATCTCATATTGTCAGTCATTGGCTAGCCCCCAAAAGTGATCAAGCCATCTTGACCCAACAAGCGTCTGCCTGATTATACATATTCGAGGAATACTTATTCATGTCCACAATGATTTCGCAATCGATTGAATCACAAGACTCAAGTGCGAATGAGTACGCGAGTAGAAATAGAAAACGCCTGTTATTAATCAGCTATCATTTTCCTCCTGTCGGAGGCGCTGGAGTTCAGCGGCCCGTCAAATTCGTGAAGTATCTACGACGTTTTGGCTGGGATGTGAGTGTATTGATGGCGGCTAACCCTTCAGTTCCCGTATTTGACAACAGTCTACTTGTCGACATTCCTGAAGACACACTCCTGGAACGAGCCCGAACATGGGAACCAGATTATGCCCTTAAAAAGAATGTGGCAGCTCAAAAATCAAGCGGACAGCGAACCGGCTTGCTGACGCCCGTTAAATCAGCCTGCCGCAAAGCGATTAAAGCGGGTGCTGGATTACTCCTACAGCCAGATGCACAAATCTTATGGTACCCTAATGCGTTAAAAGCAGGAAAAAAACTACTGAGGAGTTTGCCTCATGATGCGATTATGGCCACTGCCCCTCCCTACTCGAACTTAATCCTCGCCAAAAAACTAAAACAAATCTTTCAAATCCCCTTCATTGCTGACTTTCGAGATGAATGGGATCTAAGTAGTAAATATCTGGAAAATCATCAACAAGATCGCATTTCAAATCTAATTCAAACGCACTTACAAAAATCGGTTATGAAAGCCTCTGATGCCATTGTTGCCACAACCCAGGCCAGTACAGAACGTCTTTTGAGCCGCGCACATCAGTTTGGAACAGATGCGATTGGAAAATGCATTTATAACGGATTCGATCAGGACGATTTCGACCTTCTGGAAGAATTGGATCTACCCCAGAGATCTTCGGATACACCAAAACGATTTCGTATCATTTATACGGGGACACTTTGGAATTTGACCACTGTGGAACCTTTGGTCAAAGCCGTTGAATCAATTCATCAAGTGAACCCCGAACTTCTAAACAAGCTGGAATTCCAGTTTATCGGCAGAAAAACTCCAGAACAATTGACGCTACTCGAACGAATTCATCAAACAGACTGTACTCTGGTCACTGAAGAATATTGTGCTCATCAAGAAGCATTGAAAAAAATGGGAACAGCAGATGCACTCTGTTTGTTACTAAGCGATGTTGAAGGAGCAAATCGTGTTGCACCGGCAAAATTATTTGAGTACCTAGCTACCAAGCGTGAAATCTTATCAATCACACCGGCTGGTGAGACAGCTCATATTTTAAACGGATTCTGGCCAGCAGGAAATTTCAGAGCCGATGATACTGAGGAAATCGCACTTTGGTTAACAGAACGTCTAAATAGTCAGACCGCTTCTTCGATCTCGAACCCTGAAAAGATCGACCAATTTAACAGGGAGTCTCAGGCGGGGGAATTGGCAGAGTTACTGGGTGAGCTCGTTCAGAATCACACCTAATTTCCTGATCAGATAGCATGAAGTCAGGTCAATCTGTGAACAGTAAAGTGAGAATCATATGAAATTCTGGGAAGATCTCAAAGCAAAATCAGAGTGGTGTTATGGAAATGTTTCCATGCGCACTGTTCTGAAAACGTGCCTCACCGATGGCACGATGGCTATGCTCTGGTATCGCCTGATGCAGTGGGCCAGTCATTGGAAACTATTTCCTTTAGCTATGATTTTCAATAAATGTAACGCTATTTTCTGCCAATGCATTATCGGACGGGGTGCAGAATTTGGGCATCGTCTTGTCATTATTCACAGCCAGGGAATTGTGATTAATAGCTCAGTCACTGCCGGGGATGACATCAAACTGGAACATCAGGTGACGATTGGAGCAGAGCATAATGTTTCTCCAACTCTCGGTTCAGATATTTTTATCGGTGCCGGTGCAAAGATTATCGGCCCGGTTAATGTTGGATCGAACTCAAAAATTGGAGCCAATGCCGTCGTTGTCAAAAACGTGGCACCACATACTACGGTTGGAGGAATTCCAGCTCGGGTCCTGAAAGTTCACTCTGAGAACCTACGAATCAAGCAGGAAAACGACATACGATCAGAGGAAGATCCTACACATACTCAGTATCAGAAAGGATCGGTACTATGATGATCTTCTTTATGGAATTCCTGTTTTGGACATCCCTCTCTCTCATCGTGTATTCTTATGTAGGCTATCCGTTGATCGTCTGGTTTTTATCTCGTCGACGAAGACAAAATAATCTCAATCAGTCCATTGAAGAGAAAAAAACAATCGATGCGAATTCCCTGCCATCTGTAACGGTAATAATTGCCGCTTATCGTGAAGAATCTGTTATTTTGGAGCGGCTTAATAATCTGGCGAAAATTGATTATCCTAGCGACAAATTTGAAGTCTTGATTGGCTGTGATGGCAACTTAGACCTGACGGGGGAACTTGTCAGTACGTATGATGATGACCGCATCCGGCTGATCCAGTTTGAAAAACGCCGTGGCAAAGCATCAGTTCTCAATGATTGTGTTCCTGAAGCAAAAGGAGAAATTATTGTCTTTTCCGATGCAAACACAAAAATGGACCCACAATGTATTAAACAGCTGGTGAAACATTTTCAGGATGAGGACACGGGATGCGTCTGCGGTCAACTCATCCTGGAAGATGCAGTCGCGGGTAATAATGTCGATGGAATCTACTGGAAATATGAGAACTTCCTGAAACAGTGCGAAACCCAACTTGGTGCTGTTTTGGGAGTGAATGGTGCCCTGTACGCACTCCGAAAAGAACTCTATAGGCCAATCCCACCAGAATTAATCAATGATGACTTTCTCATTGGAATGCGGGTCCATCTGGCTGGCCAACGTGTCATTTATGAGAAATCAGCCTTTGCAACTGAAGAAACCGCACCTTCGGTTCAGGCAGAATTTCAACGTCGAGTCAGAATCGGCACGGGAGGTTTTCAATGCTTGAAACACCTCAAAGGGCTCCTGCATCCGAGATATGGATACGTTGCTTTTGCTTTTTGGTCGCATAAAGTGCTGCGTTGGTTTTGTCCGGTCTTTATGCTGATCGCTTTGCTCACCAACATTTATTTATTCAATTATGAATTCTATCAGTCGACTTTGATTTTACAGGAGCTATTTTATCTATCAGCACTGATCGGTATCCATTTTGTGATTCGCGGGCGGCATTCTAAAATTTTTCGAATTCCGGGTATGTTCGTACAAATGAATTTTGCTCTGGCAATCGGCCTGTTTCGTTGCCTCTTCATACGGCAAAACGGCACATGGGAGCGAACTGAGCGAGAGCAATCCACACCATTACCAATTGAAGAATTAAATCAGAGAGAAGCAGGCCTTGATCCCATTGAGACCGAATCTTCTCATACAGCCTTAATTCAAACTACGAAAAGCTGATCCGATATGTCATCACTTCTGTTATCCGTTATTACAATTTGCTTACTCATATTCGTAAGTAGTGTTTGTGTTTTTTTTCTCATTATTCGCTCGCGCAATATGCAATATTGGCTTCCCAGTTATTATCGGCTGAAAAGAAGAAAAGAGTCAGTAACTTTTACTTCAGAAGAGCCACGACATATTTTCATCGCTGTCTGTGATCATTTCGAACCGGAATGGGGAAATCCTGTTAAATCTGAAGCATTGGCCCGCGTTGATCGCTGGTGCCAGGAATACCCTGCCCGCTTTTCGAAATTCAGCGATTCTCGCGGCCAGGTACCGCAGCATACTTTTTTCTTTCCACAAGATCAGTACTCTCCTGAATATTTAGATCGTCTAGCTGAACTCTGCAAACAAGGCTATGGTGATGTTGATGTGCATTTACACCATGATCAGGATACAGCGGAAGGTCTCCGTCAAAAGATGAACGAGTTCCGAGAGACTCTTTATCACCGACATGGACTCTTAAGAAAAGATCCACTGACAGGAGAGATCGTTTATGGATTCATCCATGGGAACTGGGCTTTGTGCAACTCCCGCCCAGATGGGCGATGGTGTGGTGTTGATAACGAGATTGAAATCCTACTGGAAACAGGTTGTTATGCCGACCTGACAATGCCCTCTGCCCCCAGTGATACTCAGACTCAAATTATCAACAGTATTTATTACGCAAAACACCGACCAAACGAACGAAAATCTCATGATCAGGGTACTCTGGCTCGTGTAGGCAAATCACCCGAAGATAACAGCCTGCTAATGATTCAAGGTCCCTTATGCCTTGACTGGAATCAACGCAAATGGGGTTGTTTACCACGCATTGAAAATTCCGATCTTCACGGTGGTCGTCCTGCCTCACTGAAACGATTTCAACACTGGCTTTCAGCCGACGTACACGTCGCTGGTCGTCCTGATTGGACATTCATCAAACTTCATACCCATGGTGCCAAACCGGGGAATATTGATACGTTGCTCGGACCGGAAACGGAGGCGTTCCACTCTGCATTACACCAAGAGGCAGCACATCACCCGGAATGGAAATATTACTATGTCACTGCCTGGGAAATGGCTGCACTCATCCATCAGGCAGAACAAGGAATCTCTGTTCCAGATTTCGAATCGATCCTTACTGATACATTTCGAGAGTCCAAAGTGCTAACCTAAGACAAATACAAACTGTCCTCGAACATTAATCGAGAACACCACAAACCATTTGTCCACACCTTGCTATTAAAGATCATTTAATCCAGTTAGGCTATAAAGACTGCATTCAAGACTATTTTGCTGACAATCGCTAAGTCGACCTCCAATCAACTCAGATTCGCATTGACCAATTTTTTGAGATTTGTCAAGATCACGATGAAGGAGTGAAGCACACTATTTTCTCCATCATTTTCCAATTACTTATATCTGGGCAGCTTTAAATGATTTTCTGTCCTAGTACTGGTTCCTTTCTCTGTTGTCTGTATCGAGATCTGTCAATACTTCAATGAATCCACTTTCACCTCTCAATCGCTGAAAAACAGCGTACAACTACTGATGAAGACGCAGTTAGTAGTAATTCAACAGGATTGAATTCAGGCTCATCATCGTTTCAAGGAGGAAACAAAATGAGTGTCACATTAGTGCATACCGGCATATCACATACTCGTACTGAGTATTGTATTTGGGAGGCACTGAATCAGGCTTGGCCCAAGGCATCGACTATCGCCCGATTTGGCACCGGTTTCTCTTCTGAACAATCGCCTGATTTCACACAGTCAAACTTAATCATCAGTACGAGCCTGGAAGCTGCTGCATCTGTTCAATGCAATGCAGACCAATTACATCTGTGCTATCTGGAACCACGTTCCAGCAACCAGTCTCCTATCAATCAGCAATTGGTAAACTCTTTAACCGAAGTCGAATTTGTTGTTCCAACCAAGACAATTCAGAACTTGAATCGTGATCGATTTACTTCATTCGTAAAACCTCCAGTCGATACCGATTTTTTTTGCTCCGGCTCTGAAAAACGAAGCTCATTCTATCTCCTGATTGTAGATGGAGAATGGTCTGCAGAAGATCAGCTGGCAGTAGATGCCTGCAAAGAATTAAAGCTGAGCTTATCGATTATTGGCATTGCTGAAGAGCAGTTGCCTGCGAACTTACAAAAAGAACCACATGTTGAAATTATCGGCCCTGTCGACGACCAGATGCTACGAGAACAATATCGACTCTGCTCAGGAGTAATCTGTCCACGCGATGTTGACTTCGACCTTTCTGCCATTGAAGCACAAAGCTGTGGTACACCCGTCGTCATTTATGCCAACTGTGAGGCAGCCAAATCTGTTGTCTGCTTTGAACAACATGGATTGGGTAGTGGAATCTACTTTGAAGAGAAAAGTGTATTATCAATTGTCTCTGCCCTACAGGAATTAGAGCTACGCCCTCAACGTTGTCAGGCGGTGATCGGTTGGTGTTGTGCCGCGCAATACTCTTATCAGCAATTCCAGATTTCTTTTAATAAAGCAATTACAAAAGAAATCACCTACCGACTCAAGACGGTAAAGCAGCCAGTTCAAGTACAAGATCAGCAGGACGAAGGACCTCCAGAACAACGATCCGCTGCCTGAAGTCGTTACTTTAATGTTTTCTGATATTTGAGCCCAGTTGTTTTTACAGCGATACTCATCGTGTGCTTCAACCTATCAGTAAATGCAACCACTTCACCTGCTTTACCATCACTATTCTGATCTGAGAAGTCCAGAACAGGATCACTACCAGATCGACAATATCCTTCATGTGTAAAATGCGTTTTGCTCTCAATCGCTCAAGCCCGCTCACATTCATCTAAATCAATGGCCGCAGGTGTGATAATTTAGACATTTTACACAAAGAGTTCTATTTGGCCTGTGAATCGAATGAATAAGAAAAACCATTCCGCTGATTCGTTTTTTGCGCCTGCAATAGCAATAGTCTTTCAGAAAAAGTTAACAGTAAAAGTAAAATAACCTCAAACGCTTGCGCATTAGAAATCCTCTCAAACTCACTTATAGATAGAGAGTTACAATCAGTTAAGCATGCACTGATATAAATAGAAAAAGTGAAACTGATTGAAATGCATAGCGAGTTGCAAAAGCTTAATTGCATTATGAAAGCAACTTGACATCACCAACAAGATCCTATTTATCCTATTTTTACAATTCTCTCTATTCAACATAAGTAGATCGCGCTTACTAATTATCATGATGCAATCATTCCGACTTATGGCACACTCTGGATTCCAGAATAGAAGAGGCCGATATCTAAATAACAGTGAGTGAAAGCACTTGTCATATTTGCTTAAAGAGACGAGCCATCTTGGGCTACGACTTAAAAAAGTAATTTGATTGTCATACAAGGATGTGGGCACGTTTATGTCAAACCAAACAATCGAATCGATGGAAAAACGAATTCAAGAGTTGGAAACACAAGTTGAAGACTATCAAAAACAATTAATTCACGCCCAAAAAATGAGTTCTGTGGGCGCACTAGCATCTTCAATTACTCATGAGTTCAATAATATTCTCACCACTGTCATCAACTATGCAAAATTAGGACTACGACACAAAGAAGAAGAGCGCCGAGAAAAAGCCTTCACTAAAATACTATCTGCAGGTCAACGTGCTGCCAAAATTACAACTGGCATGCTTTCTTACGCTCGTGGAAGTGAAAGTCGCCAGGAACCGGCTGATCTCCTCCTGCTGGTAAAAAGTGTCATTGCGCTAGTTGAAAAAGACCTTCAGATGAATCGAGTCAATTTGCATACACATTTTGAAGCGAATCCGGAAGTCGTATTAAATCCGAACCAGATTCAACAGGTCCTTGTCAACTTAATCGTGAATGCACGACAAGCAATGCCTTCTGGTGGTAGACTTGATTTAGCTGTTCGACTTAATGAAGAATCCAATATGGCAGAAGTCATTGTCCGTGACAGCGGAGACGGGATTGCTTCCGAACAATTGCATCAGATTTTCAATCAGTTTTATACGACAAAAGAAGCTGATGAAAACGGTCAGGGTGGAACTGGACTGGGACTCTCACTAGCGAAAGAAGTGATGGAAGCACACAATGGCAGAATCCGAGTGGAAAGTGCTGTTGGAAAAGGGACTGCATTTACTTTGAAATTTCCACTCTCTCCCGCTGCAATTGAAGCCGCTTAGTCTCATTTAAGTCAATCTCTAGTATAAATACAGTAGAGGTGACGCGCATTGAAAGATTTTTCCGTGTTTCCATTGAATTCCATAAAGCGTTAGACTATATACTTTTATTCCACAAGCCGGAGTGGCGGAATCGGCAGACGCGCTGGATTCAAAATCCAGTGGGGGTAAACCCCGTGTGGGTTCGAGTCCCACCTCCGGTACTATATTATGAAAGGACTTACGTTAATTGGGCGTGAGTCCTTTTTTGATGCGCAGCAATTCACCGCGGACAAATCGCGGACACAATTGCATTGATATTAAGATTACGTTGGAAATACTGTTCCAACATTGCTCATCCAAACACATTTGTAATCGCGGCCCTCTTCACATCTGGAAAGAGATGAAGATAACGACGACGCATCTCTTCGGTAGTGTGGCCCACAAATTCGTCGATAAGTCGCTGATCGACGGAATGTGATGCAAGGTTGCTGATGAAGGAATGTCGTAGACAATGCCAGCCTCGAATAACATCCCATTTACTGTCTTTAAGAACGCCCTTGAAGTGGTAGTGAGCATCGTCACGTGAAAGCGATCGGCCTGAACCAGATCGTTGTTGGCCTGTTGAATCCTCGATGACAAACATTTGTTGTCCTCCTGGATGCTCACTTTTCCATTGATTGAGTGTTTCTTTCAATAATCCAGACATCGGGACTCTGCGTGTTGATTCTTGTCCACGACGACGCTTTTTCTCACGTATGATTAACACATCACCACGAAGGTCGGATAGTTGCGATCGCATGAGTTCACTACGCCGTGCACCAGTGTGAGCTGCCGCGACAACCATTGGATAAAGAAAAGTGCGGGATGATTTCTTACGCACATGTTGAATCAATTCATCAATCTCATCTGTTCCCAGATACAGGCACTCCCAGAGATCGTCTTGCTGTTCCTGAGTCAGATTATCCTGATTAATCTGCAATGTGATTTCATCATAAGTCTGAAAGACGGGTCGTTCGGTCGATTTTGGAAGGTGCACGTCTCGGATTTCAGGCAATTCAGATGTGAGTTTGCCACGTTTCTTCCCCCACAGCCAAACACGTCGCAAAGTAACAAGCTCTTTCTTGATTGTGCTCGCGCTGACTTTTCTGTTCCGGCGACCTTTGTCCTTACGCCGTTTTTGACAGTAAGAATCAAGCATATTTAAATCGATGTTGTCAGTGATTGTTTCGCTCCCTAAAACACGCAATAGGTTATTTTGATGCGTCTTCATTTGTGAGATCGTTGATAACTCCAAAGAATTGTCTGGCAAAGAAGTAAAAAAAGATTCGAAAAGATCATGTAGAGAAAGTTGAATTTCAGAAATGGAATCGCTACTACTGACATGGGGAGTTGTGAGTTTTCCATCAGAGAGCAAGAACGTCGGTATATCGGCATCAGCTGGCAAAAAAATCCGGCCACTCTTGACGTCTCGAACCGTCTGTTCAAGATTCGCCAGTAATCGATTGGCTTCCTTCTCGTCATCGGTATGTAGAGACCGCGTATACTTCTTGCCGCCGAATCGAAACACGACGTTGAAATAGCCAGTGCGGTTCTCAAGTGAAGCCATGAGAGGTAAACTCACTTTGCAGGAAAAACATTGTGAAGTCCAGATTTGTCGTATTGATGGTATAGCTTTCAATTTCGAGGAAGGAGAGGTCTTGGACCATGATTCAGAATGCGTTGGACTTCCTCATAACTAACGCGCCATTCATGTTTCCGTCCATGGGATTCCTTTTCTGCTGTGACCCGACCGAGGCGGCACCATTCGCGGACTGTAAATTCGGCACGGCCTGTGAGTTCAGATAGTTCCGCTGTGCTATACCATTCCTTCTGAGTCTTTTGTTGGATCAGTTCAGAGAGAAGCGTTTCGATCTTTTCAAGTCGGTTCTCAATATCCGGCATATTCATCTTCACACCTTTCAAGTTTTGTAAACTGAAGAAAAACAGGGGACGGTGATCGAAGTTTCAATCACCGTCCGAAAACGAATCTGTTCGAGTGTTAGTCCAGAATCATTTCCACTTCAGCCCGTTCGACGTAACCTTGGGCCAGTTGCAGAGCGCGAACTGCTTGCGGCAATTCCGCCAGGTTAAAGGACGAGGTGTATTTCACATCATCCCCATCCTTGTAACGTTTCTGCACATTGACGCTCCGAATAGTGATCGGGCCTTCGTCGGTTTCGATTTCGTGAGCGAAGACCGAAGCCGATACAAAACCGATCCGAAAGACTTTTTCTGGTTTCTTGACGCCCTCAGATTTCTTACTGCTGTTCTTAGCCATGGGAATAACCTTTCTGTGTAAGGAACAGTTGTGGAATGCTTCTCGGAATGAGACTGCAATCCGTCAGATTCGTGTTCCTGTCTGCACTGGTAAAAACAAATCGTGCAGACAGAGAACGACAATGCCACGAGTCCGCAAACTGCGCAAGGTAATCGTGACATTTTCCAAAAGAAGGCCTGGAGGTTCCGAGAAAGGGAATCCAGAACAGAAAGGGATTCAATGAATGAATCGTTAAAACGGCCAGTGATCACTGATTGGTCAGCCGCAAAGGACAGACTCCATCTGCTTTCGCCTGGCGTCCCTCAAAAGAGGGGAGTGAGCGTTGATTATTTGTCGGAGACCTTTAACCCATTACCAACTGATTCTTGAGTTTCTTTACGACTCTGAACCTTGATTGCTTTCTGCAGGCAACTCCAGCACATGGCGGCTTTGCCAATGAAAGCGTCATGGAAATCGGCGGTCACGCACTCTTTGGTGTTCTCACACCACGTGCAGGTTTCTGACGTGTGATGTTCCGAAATATTGACGTTCATGGTTCGGACCTTTCCCGAAAAAATGTTTAGATTCAGATTGAAAAGATTGAGAGCAGTACAGGAAAGGTCTGCCTGTCTCGGAAATTATCCCATTTCAGCCAGTGATTGCTGATTGGTCAGCCTCGAAGGGGGGACTCGATCAGTTACGCCTGGCCTCGCTTCCCAAACGGGAAGGGTTGAAACGGGTGATCAGGGTCACCCGTTTCAACTATTATTTACTTTTCCTCCTTCTGACCGTTGGCTTCGGTATTGAGAATGAATTCCCAGGCCTGCTTGGTGAGCAAACTGACTATCGGGAGATCATCGCGACCGAAGCTATTGGTTGATTTCCAGTCATCGTCCTGCTTGTAAGAGCGCTGGAGCGTGACCTTAAAGAAGGTCGATTTTCCATCTTCGGAACTGTTTTCAAAGACAGAAGCAGTGATGCCGCGCAGTCGGAACGACTTTACGGGCTTGTTGGAATCAGTCTGATCTGACATAGTAAAAGGGGGAACAAAACTAAATGAAGACAACTCTACCATGGAAGTAGCGTTGTCACAAAACTCCACACGCTGTTGCTGTGACTTCATCTGTCCCTGAACAGAGTCGTCAGATACAACAGTGATTTGGTGTGGCTGCTTAATAACTGGTGTTAACATGGGATCTCTTTTTGTGTTTCAATGGGTTTGACGAGCGCTGCCCGTTCACCTTGGTAATTGAGTGTGATAGGCCCGTATAAAAACGATTCGGGTGTCAATTCATGTTGGTCAATGCAGAGCCATAAATCGGGGCGTGGCCTGGTCCTGATTCGCTCTGCCGTCGTTTGAGAGCGGTACGCTGTAGTCGTGATGAAGAGAATGGTGAAGGTATCCAGCGTGGTTTCCGGAAAATGTTTGCGATGCAGCTTTCTGTTTGCCAGTTCTGCGTACCCTTTGGTTTTACGGGCCGCAATTTGTTTGGGCGAACTGGTCCCCAAATCCTGCTCCAGATAAAAGACTTTTTTGTGCCCCCGCAAAGACATCACAAACCCGGCATCCGGAGAACAGGAGAGTGGGGGATTCTCGCTCAATTTGGTTTGCAAATAGAACTGTTCTTTTTCATGGGCGGATTTGTTAACCGTTTCCCACTCGTTGATCCAACGCTCAAGTCCTACCTCTGACTGCGAGGCGATTGCCTGCTCGATCGTCCAGCGCGTTTCATTGAGGGCCACCCAATGATTCAATCGGTCGACACGGGGTTGGCGGGTTGGTAAACCCAGATAGGTCCCATCATTGAAATGATCAGCCAGGACTTCCGTACCATTTTTTGTCAGGTAATAAACGGGGGCAGCGCCATTCTTACCTGGTAAAGCGACCGGAATACGATGTTTTCTGATCAATTCGGCCAAGCTCATTTTCAGCAATCGTCTGCGCACAGAACGCCCAGAACTGATCGGAGCCGCTGAGAACCGCTGAATCTGTTCCCGAGTCAGCACATAATACTGAGCCAGTACTTCCAGTATTTGAAGATCGGTGTCTGTTATGACCATCGTCAACTCCAGGGATCGTCCGGCATGTGCCGGTTTGTGTCCGCGATGAACGAAAAATGAGTTTCTATGTTCTCATCCGCGAGACAGATCGTTTTTTTAGTTATCTGGTATTCGCCAGTCTGTTTCTGTGAAGAGAATCTTCATACAGAAAAAAGTACCGAGCGAAACTCCGAAAAGGGGAGTGCTCGGTAAAACGATCCCGAAGGACAAAAATTACAACCAGGCAAAATCTCTTCACAGCCGGATGGCCGGAACGGAGAAACTGTCAACTGGAGGCAACCTCGAAAGGTCGATAATCTATTTGTATCCAGCTGACAGAAATTGTCAAGAACATTTTGAAAGACCTGACAGGATTTTTCGAATTGCCAGCAGTTCCATTCTAAAGAAATTCGGGAGGTTCCCAGCGACAAGAGGGAGGAGCCGTTTAGACTCGGAAAGCCGACAGGCGCGCCGAGATCGCACCCGGCGATCAGCATGAAAATCAGTAAACACTCAACCCTGCCGTGAATCGACACTCAAATGTTTCGTCGTGCGATGGGTCGCCAGGGTGCGAACCCTGGCATTATAGACGGAATCGTGGTGTGGAACGACCGACCATGGGTGGGCTACGCCAGTGCGAGAAAACGAGCACTGGCATCCACCTCCTACGCATCTATAATGCCAGGGTTTGATGAGGTACGAAATCATAACCCTGGCGACCCCGAAACGGCTGGGTGGGAATGTGTTAGAACACCAGCAGGGTGTCCGGCGCAATGACCCGCCCCGGATACACTCCCGGACCGGCGTTCGCCGGTCGGTGCCTGCGGCAGCAGAAACGATTATGCCGAGCGAAAATTCGACCAGTCCGACCGGGACCTGCGGCTTGTGAAATGGTCACACAGAATTGATGGAATGAACAGCCAGCGAACAGACGAAAATTCATCATGAATTTTCTGAGCTATCAACAGACCCTCTCACCACCGGTCAGCCAGGCCCGATCTGCGGCGGCGGATTCAGTTGTTTTCAGAGAGGTTTTTCAACACAGAAAAATGGTCAAGAAACAAAGCGTTTTAACAGCATGCGCCTTGTGGCTGACCTGCCTCCCCCGCCTGACTGTTAAATCGTGACGAAATCTACACACCTCACACAAGCCATGGTGGCCACACCACATTTACTGACAACGTGCAAGTGACAAAACAAACGATTTCACCATAAACTGTCACCATGCGCAACACTTCTGCTCACAGGCCGCTCGACAGCTATGCCAAAACACTATTTGAGCAACACTCAGCGCACTCTGGCTGTGGCATCGCCCTCCGGCGGGGTGATGCCCGCCTGCGATTAAACGAAATTTTGCAAGCAGAATTGGCAGTCAAACAACAGGAAATGATCAATGAGCAAATCACCGACAACATCGCCCGGCAACAGGCGGAACATGAGCTCAACATGCAGTACCTGATGCAGTTCGGAGTCAGGGCAGACGAACGACAACAATTCCAGCAGCTGCTCGAACAGGTTGCCAAACAGGGCCATCTCTCACTCCGCGAAATCGCGAATCGCACACATGTCCTCGCTCAACGAAACGGATCGGAGGATTTGTCTGCTTCCACCACCGTTCCCTCCGAACCGAGGGAGTAGTCACCTTGCGGCAACAAAAACGGCGAGCCTTGCAACAGTTGTTGACGGTAACGTTCTGTTTCCCGATCCGCTTCAGCAGCAGAGATAAAGAATTCGGACTGAAAATTCTGTTCGATCAAGGCGTCCACGGCATCCCGTAATTGCGGGGACTCATACATCGGCAAATGATCGACGTTCACAAAATGCACGTTGGGGTCACCGGCAAACATCCCAAACGCTTCCCCTGTTTGCAGCTGACGAATCTGTTTGCCCCACTCGAGCGCCTGCTCCTCAAAACTTTCGTAGGTGATGCGGCTGATCTCTTCGAACGTATCGTGAATCGGCACATTCGCTTGACTGCGGCCTGTTGTGGTCCCGGAACTCTCTGCATGCGTCTGGCCGCGTGAGCTGGAAGAGACGTTTCCCTCTCCTTTCGAAGTGGTCGGACGATACGTGTCGGGTGGAAGCGACTCACCACGAGACTGATTAAAACCGGTCGCATCCTGTTCCATCTGGGCATGCGAATGGGTGCTGGTGTGGGACTCACTTTCCAGCCACTCTTTGCGGTAGCCCACAATCAACTGTTTTTTGCTCTTGAGAACTTCTTTGATTTTCCGGGCCTCATAGGTCAGTTTGGCCAGCTCATCCGCGATGATGTCCGCATCCCGGGCATTGTTGGCAAACATCAGACGGCTGCGGGCCTGCCAGATCATTTGCGTCAAATCGACGTCTTCCCGTTCCAGTTGCGAGAAGGATTGATGTGCCAGAATCAGCCGCAATCCCATTTGTCTGACGGTCGGCAGTGCATCCTCAATATCAACGGAGACATATTTCTGAAATTCATCCATCACCACATACGTCGGATCCACGGCCTGTTTTCCAGCGTTGGTTGAAAGTCGGCTGGCGGTCTCCACAATTTCATTGAGTGCCAGAGCCCCGATGGTATCGGCCACGAAGCCGGGAACTTTTCCATGCTTGCCCAGATTGAGGACCACGATCTTACGTTCTTGAATAAACCGCTCACAATCAAACAGACTCTGTGTGGAACCGAACATGCGCCTGAGATTAATTGATTCAAAAAAAGGATCGAGACGATTCCGTGTCGATTCCAGAATCCGCACCGCTTCATTGCCCCGAGCCCGTAAGATCTCTTCCCAATGCGCGCGAATATCACCCGGAATATGAGAAAGAATGGCGGCATGCTCCTGCGTACCCGGATGCAACAGATATTTGCACATCGCAATCGGTAGCCCCATCATCGCGGCCGCACAAAAGGCTTTATACGTCCATTGCAACAAACGGGGCTGCTGTGCCACATCTTGCGCGGCCCAGGCGCGGAGCACAATATCGACCGAACGCATCGTCTGGTAATACCGGTTTGCTTCGGACGTATGTGAGAGGGGATTAAAGGGCATGATGATATCTTCTCGCGCCGGTTCAATGTAAACCAGCCGGTCCCGTACATGTTGCGGACAGAGCCGTTCACTGGCCATCCAACCGAGTAAATCTCGCGAGAGATTTCCTATGGGATCAATCAAAAACAGGGCACACATTTCCGACCGCGTCTGCATCAAGAGCGGCCGCAGTAACGTCTGGATGGCCGTTGACTTGCCTGAACCGGTGGCACCAATCAGATGAAAGTGCGTGCGAAACTGATCCGGATCGAGGTGGATGTTCTGGCCCGTTTTTTGGTCGGTTCCCAGTAAGAGTGGCATCATGTTGACAGAAACTCCCTGATCGCACGGTCCTCCTGGACATTGAGAGAACTGAGAAACGATTGCCTGGTCTGAGCATCATAGTTGAGGGACTCGATCTCCTGTTTCTGTTCCTGAAAATATTCCGCGATCTCATTCAGGCTGGAAAATTTCTGTTTGTTGCCTGTCGTCTGTTCCAGTGAAGCCACCAGCGTCTCTTTGAGCAGTGCGGCCCGTGTTTCCACGAGGTTCGGGGGAAACGCATCCGTCAGATATTGCGCGAAGTAGTCTGCCAGGCGTTCGCGGGGAAAACGTGCCTGTAATGCCGGAGCATGCTGGTCATACAACAGCTGACAACTTAAACGGATTTCTTCGCGCTGGCGTTGATCGGCCTGCCGTTGTGCTTCTGCCTGTTGCTGAGCTCTTTGTTGCTGCTCGCGTTCGGGAGCCATGCGGTTCCATTCATCCTGTTCACGCTGCCTGTGTTCTTTTTCCGTACGCTCCCTTTGTTTCTGGGCTTTGTTGTGTTGCCTTTGCCTGACAGTGGCTTGCCATGATCGATTCCACCGACCCAACGGAGCAAACAGGAAATCAAGTGCGGACAGTAAAATCCAACTCATACCCAGTGCCAACCCGGCCAGAATCAGACCACGCAGCACAATGGCCAACAATGCTGTGGCATCGTCAATTCCATTCCGGGAGGCTTCAAAGAGCACATAAGCTGTCAATGTCAGGAGCGAAATTCGGAGGCCCCATTTTTTGAGCTGCCCGTTGTGGGCAACCGCTAATTGGCCCACATAATACAACACAGCAATGATGAACAGCAGCGTCAGCGTTTCACCTTGTTCCACGAGTTCCATGAGAGACGACATGCTTCCCCCTCATTCATTCTCAGCAAACATCCGTTGAAAAAACACTCAGACTAGGGTTCCCGAATCGGCTTCTTTTCATAGAATCGCACTAAATTCTGTAAGAGTTGTGGTTTTAATGTTTCGGAAGCCAGTTCGACTGCTTGTTTCTGCCACTTGACAGCAGATTGGAAATCACCGGTCTCCGCATAGGCGGCCGCCAATGTATCCAGGATATAGGCCTCTTGGTATTTAGTCAGTTCGCAGGCTTTCTTGGCCAATGTCACTGCCTCAGAACCGTTGCGTGATGTAGCCACCGGACAAGTGGCCCGCAGCCAGGCCAGTGCGTTGTAGGCAGGTGCGTAACTCGGAGAGCGTTTAATGACCTCCGCATACCCTGCGGCCGCTTTTGCATATTCTTTGTTGTCATCGTAGTTTTGAGCCTGGTCCCAATGATAGGTGGCAGAATCTTTGTTGACAGTCGTCGTCTTCCCGGTAACGGGAATCTTGGCGGTGGTCCGCTTTATAATGGCAGGCCGAAACCGAAATCCGGGAGGCGGCGCGTTTTTCAAATAATCCCGATAACGTTGCTCTAACGCTTTCAACTCACCCGGCCCCGCATAGAGTTGACCGTAACGCAAACTGTAGGTATCCGCGGCACTATGATTTCCGAGAGACATGGGATACGTCCGCTGGGGTAAACTGAATAATCCATTAGACGCGTATTTGGCAACCTGCTTCCCTGACGCATCTACATAATCCAAAGATTCCACATACATCGTGATGAGTGCGGGGACATGGTGGTCCTCAAGCGGGATTTCCAGATTCAGGGCCGTCCGTTCCAGATTCGTATCAAGCCGCCATTGGATGCGACTTCCGGACAGCGCGCCCCGGTAAACGCGGCTGCCCACCAGACAGAGCATCTGCACGTCCTGCTCCCGGTATTTATTATTATAAAGATTATACTTGCCCTTCACGGCCCGAAAGCGGGCGACACCTTTGGAGTCTTCCAAAACGGACAACAACCAAGCGGTTCCCTCAAACCAATTAGTGCTCGCTTGAAATGAGAGCACACAGTATTTGGGACGATTGGGAACCCGATCTCCGGAATCATAGCCCCAGCCATAAAAGTCGCCTTGGAAGTAATGAGAATTAATAACGGCAGTGGGGGAATAACCGGCCGTCTGTTTCCAGCGCTCGCGCGAGACAAAGCCGGGGGGACGGACTCTGAGCATATTTTGAAGTATCGTTGAATGATTTCCTGAGCGTTGCATATCAAGTATGCGTCCCACCGAAAGATGGACCGACGCACTTTGCAGTGCATCCCGGTCTCCTCTGACGACGTTTCCTTCCCCATTAATCCAGGTGCTCGAAATTGCGGTCGCCACAAAACCGTCCGGGGTTTGATCCAGTTCCAGATCGAGTGCATATAAAACCTCATCATCAGCCGGATCATCACGATAGGAAAAATCACGCGACCACCACATGGTCCGCGCAGGTCCGACCATCGGTTGAAAAGAGCGTGTAAAACAGACCCGAAGTCGATCCGATCCGGATTGGACGTACTTCCCGGAAAATGCCAATGGTTCAAGTTGACCGGAGGTACGATGCGTCCGGAAATACCAGACCACGCCCTGGGTTTTGGAAGCCATGGGACGAAATGCCAGAAAGTGCTTGCCATCCATGGAGGTCCAGTCACTTTGTGTCAGGTCCGGAGCGGCCAGAAGTGACGAAATCAGTAATACTGCTTGCATGAGAACACTTCCTTTCTGGAACTAAGCGAGATCATTAAGTCGTGTATTGACAGACTCTTGGATAATCAGCTAGATCCGGTCTCATTGGGTTCGAGACCGGGGAATTCGTTCACAATCATTAATGTTCATAACAGCACGTATTGTCTTTGTTTAGTATTGAGTCGTCATTTCAGAAATTCAAGCCCGGTTCAGTCAAATGCAGTGAATTGTGGAAAAACGATTCTGGCACCATAAGACTTATTGAAGCCCGTATTTTGCTTTCAAATCTAATTCGATCTGAGAACGGTGTTCGGGAATTTCTTCGATCTTGATGCAAGTCACGCAGCCTGCCGCGGATGGTAGCGGCGATGCACTTGCTTCAACTGTGGATTCGTGACGTGCGTGTAAATCTGCGTTGTGGAGAGATCTTTGTGGCCCAGCATTTCCTGCACGGACCGCAGGTCAGCTCCGTTGTGCAGCAACTCCGTAGCAAAGGCATGCCGGAGGGTGTGTGGGGAGGCACCTCTCACAATGCCGGCTTGCGCCGCGTACTTCTGCACGATGTTCCGAATCGAGACGACAGACAGCCGGAACGTTTCACCCGGCGGGAGGACGTTACCGGCCCGTTCCAGGTTCCGGATGAAGAGGGTACTCAGGTGATCGCTGCGGGACGCAAGGTATTCCCGCAAAGCCATCTCTGCCTGATCGGTGAGGAAAACGACACGGACCTTGCCCCGTTTTCCGCGAACCGGAATTTCGCGCGTTTTGAAATTCAGATCATCCCGATTGAGGGACCGCAGTTCAGATAACCGCAGCCCGGTGGAGAAGAACAATTCCAGTATCGCCCTGTCACGTTTGCCGATCCGGGTGGTGGTGTCCGGACTCGACAGCAGTGAGGCGAGTTGCGCGGTGGAGAGTACCTTCACTTTGCGCGGGTCTTGCTTGAGACGCCGGATATGATCCGGGGGATACACGTCGATTTCTTCTTCCTGCAACAGATACCGCAGGAACGCCCTCAGAATCGTGAGGTGGTGATTCTTGGTGCCGACAGTCAGTTCACGGTCCTGGCGCGTGCGATAGGCGTGAAGCCGTTGTTTGAGCAGCCGCACGGTGTCCTTGTTGATGGCGCGGGGATCATCCACGTTGAGGAGTGAGTTGGTGAATCGCAATGACCGGCCATAACTGGTAATCGTCAGTGGCGATTTGTTTTCCTCGGACTGCAAATACGACAGATATCGGTCAATCGCCTGCATAAAGTCCGATGGCATTCTGGTCGTCATCGGGAGTGAGCATAACACAGGTTGCGATTATTCGCATAATGGAAAGTGCGTTAGACCACTCCCCTTGTGAGCAGAAAAAAAGCCCCGTGAGGGGCTTAGTTGCCTTCAGCCTTCGCAATCGTCTCTCTGGCCGCTTCCGCATAGCGTTCAAGAGCATTTACGGCCCATGCAAGCTCTTGACCATTCTCCCAGTTTCCAACGACCGAATCTGTCAGTGCAATCATTTGCTTCAGGTCATCCAGAAGATCAGGAGCGGCGGTAAAGAGGCGTGCGTTTGCCATTGCTTCCTTGGCCGTTTCTGGGTCCGCAGTCCACGGTTCAACCCATGCTATGATTGGATCACAAGGTCCTACGGCAATGAGGTCTTCGCAGCGGCAATCTGTGACTTCTTGTATTGCCCATGATCCGGGCGTGTGGGCCGATGATGTGTCTTTAGCGTTAGCCATTTTGAAAAAAGGAAAGAAATAGAAAAACCGACGTTGGCTCGCCGACACGTTCCTTCCACGGCCCAACAGTCAAGGAGGAGTACCCGGAGGGGAAGCTCCTTGCGTGGGGCGTACACTGCAAAGACGGCGAGCACGTCGTCAACTGGTGGTCATTTCTGGTCGGAGTATTTGCCGGTTGCCTTCTTCCAATTGACCTATGCGTGTCTCGTGGTCTTCCAACCGATCATTAATTTTATTGAAGTTGTTCGCGAGATTGTTAACGATGGCAAGCATGTCCTTGTTCAAGACATCAAGGCGTTCATTTACTACTGCAAACCCGTCCGTCATTTGCCCCGTCCATCGTTCTTCCAATTGGGAAAGCGCGTCCTTCGTCGCCAGCGTGTCGAGCTTCGACAGAACTGCTTCAATGTCGGCCTTTGTCGCAGGTGTGGTGTCATTGCTGGTCATGGGTCAATAGCATGCCGGAGATTCGATCGGGCCGCAAGCGATGTGACATTTATTGTTTACAGAATGGAAGGTGCAGCAGCCTCTCGGATTCTGAAATGGAACAAAGGGAAGCCGCGGTGTGTTCGATGTCAATCGACATCTCTGCGTAACCGTCGTGCAATGGCGATGATCTTCGCCACCTCTGCTCGGTTGACCGGAGCATCGGGGCGCACCGTACCAAGCGGGTTGCCCTCCACATCCGTATCACCGGCAATAAGCCCCAGCGTCACGGCGGTGAGAATGTCGTTGCGGTAGCGGTGATCTGCGGGAAGATCCGTGAAGGGACTCGCACCCCCTTCTGCAAGGGACACATCCAGTAGTGCCAGGAGGGTATGAATCACCTCTCCGCGTGTCGCAGACTGGTGGAGATCTCTGTCGCTGGAGACCAGTGAGAGTCCGAGGGTCTCTGCGGTGGCAACATAGGGAGCAGCCCAGGTATCCCTGGCGGTTGTGTTGTGGGGTATGCCGTCCTGAAGCACGCTTCCCGCCGTCTGCAGCGCCATCCGCAGCAACTCCGCGTAGGTGACAGGATTTGCGACGCCAAATTCGCCTGTCAGGTTCCCGTCTGCATCGGCATATCCCGTTGCGATCTCGTCACTGATCACCGTGGCGACAAATGGTGCAAACCACGCATTTGCCGGCACATCGTGGTACACAACCTGCCGCGAACCGACGGTTGCCAGAAGAAGGCCGCTTCGATCCGGAACGGGCGGTGCGGAGAATCGCAGGGCTGTTTCCTGTTCCCGTTGTCCACTCAGGGCATCCAGGACTTTCTCGACCTGACGGGAGACGGCCTCCCCTTCGTTCGAACGCAGGGAGGGGTCGTAGATACCACCGATGGGGGACGTATTGGGGACGATGTGGTCTGCAATCCCGACATCGGACAGGGCCGGTGCTGCGGTGTGCGAGCGCGAGCCACCACCGCCACCACCCGACCCGCTTCGCCGCTGGCGGGCGTGACGAGCGCCGCCACCACCAACGCTGTCGGAACCGGACGACGCTGAAGTAGTTGTGAAGTTCCAAGTCGTCGTATCACTGATCCCGGGGTAGCTGTTGCCCACTGCATCATCGAAAGCGTCCCCGCCAATCTGAACGTAATACGACGTATTTTCAGCCAGTGTCACACTGGGGTTGACGGTAATCTGCGCAGTGCCTGAGCCCGTAACTTGGTTGGAAAGCGCGTCGATGGTTTACACGGTGGAATTGTCGCTGGATTGTTTGATCACAATATCGTTATTCACTCCCGATTGCGGAAGGACGGATTCGTTAAAACTGATGACGAGGTTGGCTGTAGTAGCGACGCCAGTGGCGTTGTCTGCCGGGGAGAGCGAGAAGGTATCTGGGGGAGCAACATCACCGCTCACGGTGGTGAAGTTCCAGGTCGTCGTATCACTGATCCCCGGGTAGCTGTTGCCCGCTGCATCATCGAACGCCGTAGAGGCAATCTGAACATAGTAGGCAGTGGAATTTTCCAGGGTGACGCCTGGGTTGACCGTGAGGGAATCCGTGCCGCCCCCCGTCACCTGTCCCGAGGTAACGTCGATCGTCTCCACGATCGAGTTGTCGCTGGATTGTTTGATCGTGAGATTCCCGCTCTCCGCATCGACGGGTTCGCTAAAGTGGATGACGAGGTTGGCCGTGGTGGCGACACCGGTGGCGTTATCTACCGGCGAAAAACTCGACACGGTAGGATTCGTACTGTCGGTGGTTGTAAAATTCCAGCTGACGGTGTCGTTAATCCCGGCAAAGCTGGTTCCTTCCGTGTCGTCGAAAGCATCTCCGCCAATCTGAACGTAATACGACGTATTCTCAGCCAGTGTCACGCTGGGATTGACGGTAATCTGCGCAGTGCCTGAGCCCGTGACTTGATTGGAAAGCGCGTCAATGGTTTCCACGGTGGAATTGTCGCTGGATTGCTTGATGACAATATCGTTATTCACTCCCGATTGTGGAAGGACGGATTCGTTAAAACTGATGACGAGGTTGGCCGTGGTCGCAACGCCAGTGGCATTGTCTGCGGGGGAGAGTGTGGAAACCGTGGGAGCACCGGTCTCCAGCGTAGTAAAGTTCCAGGTCGTCGTATCGCTGATCCCGGCGAAGCTGTTACCGCCCAGGTTCGGGAATGCGTTGGGGTGAATCTGAACGTAGTATGCGGTGCCGGGGTCGAGGTTGGCGGTCGGGTTGATCGTGATCTGCGTCGTTCCCGTACCGGTGACCGGACCGCTGGCGACGTTGATGGTTTCCACCGTGGAATCATCGGCTGCCTTTTTGATGGTCACTGTTCCCGTTCCCGTAGCGCCAATCGTATCGTTGAACGTGATGACGAGATTCGCCGTGGTGGTGATGCCGGCTGTGTTGTCTGCGGGGGAGAGAGAAGAAATCTCCACAGCACGCCGTTGGATCTGATAGACGTGAATCAGCGGCCTGGATTCCGTTGCCGTGTCCGCACCCATCTGGGCCACGAAAATCCGCTCCGTTTCGGGGTCGTAGGCGACCCCGCCCAAGACAGGATTGCTTACCGAAATCGGCACCTCAGGTCTCCACACGGCATACGGCTCCAGATCCCAGGGATTGAGTTCCCCATTCTTCACCGCCAAGAGATCGACGGCATCATATGCCCAAACTTGCAAGACGTAGTTGCTACCGACGTCATGGTTTCCTTTCCCTCCGCGAACCGTATCGTTGCAATCTTCCGGATCTCCATAACACCACTCACCCGTTGCATGCCCGCCGAAGAACAGCACCGATCGCGACTGCGGGGAAAACACCAGGCCACCCACTGATGAGTTATAGTTAAAGAGGTCATTCTTCGTTTGCATTCCCCTGAGAGGATTTTGCGACGTGTAATAGAGGAACGATGTGTCAGGCACGGGTTCCAACACACCCAAATCATCGGGATCGAATCCGAACGCCGCAGGACCGGCCGAGGTGCGCGTGATGATATTCAGGTTCGACTGTCCGGTGAGAACGGGAACGCCGAAATCGGACTGCCAGTAGGCAGGGACCGGCGTCATATATCCGGCGTAATAGCCGGGATTGAGTGTGCTGCCGACGCGGAACATGCCCTCGGCATCTGTTGTATCCGACAACGTAAACGAGGACGTTCCATGCGATACATTGACTGCGGCATTCGCATCATAGCCGCTGTAGGCCGTCCAAATGAGTCTGTTTCCATATGTGAACACGCCACCGACATCACTGTCCGTGCCGACATCAACTTGACTAATCTTACCATCAGTAATGTCGGCAAAGTTCTGAATGACTGTCGCGGTATTCAGGTCACCCAGCGTACTGCTGATGACGGGCGTAGGAATAGAGATTTCAGCGACCTGGTCATGCTGGGCATGTCCTGAAACCAACAGCGTATCATCAGTCGAATCGCCGGTGGTATTCGGCCGGAACGCGACTGCTCTGCCACCAAAACCGAATCGACTACCACCAAATGTTCCATCGGGAACGCGAAACGCCCCCCCATACTGCAAATCCGACTCCATGAGCAATGACGGGGCTAAGCCGGAGACGACTTGGGAAACCGTGCTTGAGGTGCTTCCGGAGAGGGTCGCATTTCCTCCATAAACGGCGGTCAGCGTGTTAGCGCCGGCGGCGAGATCGGGAATTCTGAGCGAACCGCTGCCTTGGCCGACGGTGGCCGTGCCCAGCAGCGTCGCGCCGCTCTGGAAGGTAACCGTTCCTGATGCGGAGGAGGGGGAAACCGTTGCGGTGAGGGTGATGAACTGGCCGAAGGTCGATGTGAGGTCAGAAGAAGCGAGTGTGGTTGTGGTAACAATTTTGTCGACCACTTGCGAGAGGGCCGCGGATGTGCTTTCTTCATAGTTGGCGTCTCCCCCGTAGGTCGCGGTCAGGCTGTAGGCGCCGATCCCAAAATCCGATACGGTGAGCGAACCGCTGCCTTGGCCAATGGTGGCCGTGCCGAGCACCGTCGCGCCGCTCTGGAAGGTAACCGTTCCCGTCGCATCCGAGGGCGTAATGGTGGCTGTGAGCACGATATTCTCGCCGAAGGTGGCGGGATTGTTGTTGGAGGTCAGCGCGGTTGAGGTCGACGATTTGCCGGAGAAGGTCCAGTTGGTGTTATTGCCCCCGTCCGTGCAAATACTGCTTGAGCAGTCAATGGCAGTGGCATTGATATTATTGGAATCGCTGACGGAAATCTGATTGATGCTATGCGTCCCCTGAGGATCGAACTTCCACTGCGTGCCCCCCTGGGACGACTGCAGTGTCAGGAGATTTCCTGCCGCCCCTTCCAGTGTCAGGGCGTTGGTAATGGTCTGAGTTGTTGTGGCAGCGAACGTCAGTGTCTGCGGAGAAGACGTTGTCTTGGCCAGGTTGTAGAAGGTCGTGGAACCGGAGAGTGTTTGAATGCCGCCGTTGAGCGTCACCGTTCCCGTGCCGGCGGAAAATGCGCCACCATCGGTCAGCCACGAGCCCGAAAGCGTGATTGTCTGTGCTGCTGTTACCGCCAGCGTGCCACCACTCAAAGTAAGGTCACCATTGATATCGAGCGTGGCCGTTGGTAGATGGTACACGGCAGACCCGCTCGAGCCGATGATGAGGCTGCCGTAGCTGATGTCCTTTAAAGCTGTGGTTTCGCCGGCTCTGTCGTAATAGACAAGCCCCGTTTTTGCGATGCTGTCCGGCCCTCCCGAGAGGCTCTCATTGCCGTGCAACCGCAACGTTCCCGTTCCCGTGATGGTGAACTGGTCGGCGACACTCAGATCGTAGCCGCCTAAGTCGAGCGTGCCACCTGTCAGGGCCAGATCCTGTCCGGTGGCGTTCCAGTCCGCACTGGAGGCCAGCACGACAGCACCACCCGTCTTTGCAATCGTGATATTTCCATCCGGTTCGTCACCGCCGTTGTCGGTATAGGTTTGATTTCCGTTTCCGCTGAATGTGAGTGTGGCACTTCCTCCGTTCATTGCCGCTTCGATCGTGACATCCCCCCGGGCTTCCCAGGACCCGTTGACCTTTTCATCGCCAAACGTCAGATTGCCGGCGGCGATGATCGTATCGCCTGCAGCTGTCGTGAGTATAGGTCGCTGACAGTTTTGTGTCGCTGCGGCGATGACATGATTGAGTGTCAACGTTGTGTCGACATCGATCGTAAATGTCAAACCGCTACACGTTAGGTTGTCCGGCATAAAACTGACCGTACCATTGTTGTGCGTCAACGTCGTGCCGTTGGCGACGGCGAGCACTGTCTCTGATGAGGTTGCACAAGGTGCAATCGTGAGGGTACCCGTTGGTGCTGTGAAATTGCCAGCTGTGAGTGTGAGGCCATTGACGTTGAGATTCGTCATTCCGACGGCCGGTGTAACGGTTCCGGTTGCCTTATCAATCTCTATGCGCGGGCCGTTCCCCGAGGAATATGTGTATTCCTGGTTTCCAGAGCCGTTGACAGTCAGCGTTCCCGTTGCATCATCATCGCCGCCACTGATGACGATATTCCCCTGCGCCTCCCACGTACCGCTGCCTAGTCGAATGCGTCCTCCGCCACTGGAATCCGAATAGGTAAATGTCCCCGCTGTCGTGACCGTGTCCCCTGCTCCGGTGTTGTACGTTGCACTACTGCAGACATTGCTGGTATCGAGTTCAAGATGATGGAATGTAATTGAAGAGTCGACATCAATGGTCATTGTAAAGTGCCCGCAGCTGCTACTGCTGTCGAACTTGACCGAACCGCCGTTGTGATTGAATGTGCCGCCCGATTGCTGAAAGAGCGTCACGGAGGTATTGCCGCTGTTGATCTCCAGCATGCCGGTGGTGGAGGTAAACACGCTGCTGCCGCTTAAGGTGAAAGTACCGTTGATGTCGATGGTCGAATCCCCGCCGCTAAACGTGCCTCCCTCCTGATTCCAGTTGCTGGAGCCGACGGTGATCGTCATGCTGCTGTTTTGGGTGATGGTTCCGGAGTAACCCGGCTGGATGTCGAGACCGGCAACAGAAATGTTGGCGTCGATGCTGGCGTTTTTCGTTGACGTGGCATTGAACGTTGCCACATCCGCTACGCCAGGACAACTGTCGCCGCTCCAGTTCTGGCAAGTACTCCAATTGGTGTCGGCTCCGCCACCGTCCCAGGTGACAGTGGCCGCATATACCGGCTCCGTCTGGCTAAAGAATGCGGCGGTCAGGAGCAGTATGCATGCAAAGAGTGAATCACGGAGACGGAGGATGCTCATTGGACAGAATCATAGCACTAAGTTGTATCCGTAATCAAAGGCGGACCATAAACGGTTCTCACTGTAAGGTAAGAAATCCCCTAGTCCATGTCGTCCCTCATCGCCTGGGCATAGAAGCTGCATTGAACTACCGTTTTGAAGTTGTGTCGACTGTTTGATCGGCAAATACGGAGGCGGTCGAACAAGCGGCAAGGAAATCATTGGTAATTGTGAGCCGTGCTGCAGTTTTATTTCTGTGAGCAAAAAAAGCCCCGTGAGGGGCTTAGTAGCCTTCTGCTTTCGCGATTGCAGAAAGATAGTATTGCTTTCGTGCTTGTCTTTGTTTTACTGACAGCTGCATGTCTGTGTCAATGACAGCGCTTTCCAGAGCGTTCACGAGCTCATGAATAATATCGATCAGCGGATCAGCTTGCATCACGTACAATTGATCGACCAGACGGTAGTCATTTGGCAATTCGAAATATCCCTCTTGCTCGTACTCTTTCACGCATCGCGCAACATCCCTTTGTTCCTCTTCGTCGCTGGGATCAAGCAGCCAGTTGTAGAGGACTGCTTCGACCAGTTCTTGCGCCGTCTTGGGCTCCCGTGGAAGTCTGGCAGTCACACAATCCCCATATTCGTATTCTCCATCACGAATACAGTAATGAATCCGGAATATTCTGAGTGTTTGTTCTGTTGCCGATGATGTGTTGTTGTCGATTGCCATGATAAATGGTTGGAAGAAAACAAAACGCCGACATTTGCTCGCCGACACGTTCCTTCCACGGCCCAACAGTCAAGGAGGAGCACCCGCAGGGGAAGCTCCTTGCGTGGGGCGTACAATGCAAAGAAGGCGAACACGTAACCCCCACCTCTTGGTAGGATTCTCACCATAAAAAGATCCATTTGAATCCAACCTGCATTCTCAAAAAAGGGACGGTAAACAAAATTGGTTTACCGCCCTGCACCTGCTTCCCTTAGTTTTCTTCTGAAGTTCACTTTTGAGAAGAATTATCCCCTTTGTTAGCCGTTGATGATGTGGGTTTTTCCTGTTTTTCCTCTTCTGGACTCTTTGAACCACCGTTTGTCATGGCTTTCTCCTTCACTTTCTGAACTGATTAATATAGTCCATTTTGGACTATTCCAATACGGACTATACGATTCGCCTTTCTTTTTTTCAAGAGGCGATATGGAAAAGTCGATTTTTACCCGAGAATATTCAATCATGCTTCGCTTGCTGAAAGAGACTCGAAAGAACTTGAAAGTCTCACAAGTCGAGTTAGCTGAACGGCTTGGGCAAAGCCAGTCATTTGTGAGTAAGTGTGAACGGGGTGAACGCCGTATGGATATCATTCAGTTACGCACGGTATGCCACGCATTGGGAACGACTCTGCCAGACTTCGTCAAAGCGTTAGAAACGCGATTAAAAAAAAGTGGTCATAAGAAATCAAGACGTTAATACATCTGCAGAATCGAGATCAGGACTATCTTCGGTCTGAACTTCTTCTACATCCATCTCTAGCAATTGGGTGGTCCGTTTATAGTATTTTCGAAGCGTATCACGCGAACCAGCAAAAAAAATTAACAAAAATATTCCAACTAAGAGTTCCATCCATCCCAAGGGAGTGGACCACAAACCAAGTGAGATTCGCCGAATACTATAAACAATTATCACGGCAATAATCGAATTGGCATAAAACTGGTAATAGTGATAATGAATTTCGATCAAGCGATCAAAGGCATTGATATTTTTTTGCAGCTTTGAAAAATCCCAACCCGGATCAGAAATCCCTGTCCAATGGTGAATGGTATCAATGACTATCCAACGAATCGTGCTGACTGTGAGCCCCACTGCGACCGAACCGATGGTGATATACAAAAAACCTCCGACTGTCGGCGATTCACTGGGAAGGATGCCAATCCAAGACTGAACCGTAGTGGAAAAGTAGCTGATTCCCCATAGGGTAGTAAAACCGGGAACGAGATAAGCAATTAGAAATCCAAAGTTGTTGATGGAAACCGTCTGCATTTCGCAATCAGTTTAGCATGCCCTCGTAGAGATGGAAATTAATATCTGAATACTGAAATTTTTCCTTAAAAACCACTTAAAACAATTTCTTCTGCGTTTTAACTCTGTCGTTATCAGGTACTGATTTAGTGTTTGTCGATTCTTCTTTCTCAACTTGAATTGACTGATCTGAATCATTCCCAGACTCCACATTGTCCATTCGCTGTTCCAGACGGAATAACCACTGCGGAACCTCCATGATCGTTTGGGAGATTTTCTGTGCTTGATCTGGTTCGTGTGAATCAGCTTCCTGCTGAGCAAACAAACCCTGTGTTGCTGTTCGTGTTGTGTCAGTGACAAAGGGCACCGGAGTCTGTTCCAATGGAATTTCCCGAATCACGCCGCGACGTCTGCCATTCGGTAATTCGTGGTAGAAGCTGCCAACCCGGTAGGCAAATTTTGATTCCAGTGTCAGTGAATTGCCACAAACAACATAGCCATATTTGCCTCGCAAGCTGAGATTCAAAGCCGTCATTCGAACACAGCGCGCATCAATATCTTGGCCACATAATTCTGCCTGCGGATTGATCTCCCCCGCTTTCAGGAGCATTCGCCCGGTTCCGCAACAGGGGTCGTTGATGACCTGTGTTTTCTTTTCAGCTGTTTTTTCTGCGGCATCGATGGTCAAATTTGCCATAAGTTCTGAAACGGATTCCGGTGTCAAAAACTGCCCCTTCTCGCCATACGAAATACTCCCCTCAAACAGATCTCCCAACAAATCTTGATCCTGCTCTGACATGCTCTCGATCAACTGCGCCAGAAACTTCGGAAACAGATCCACGCCCCGTTTTCCTGGAGAGCCCTCTGTGTGCGCTTGGATCGCCTCAAAATAAGCGGGTTCCATCGTTTCCGCGGCGAGAGCGGCGACACACGCTTGCAGCAGATCTTCAAAGGCCTTACCGCGGCTGACTCCGGACCTCTGGGAAATATTTTCTAAGGTAGTAAATAGCTGCCGCGTTTGGGAATAAAAAAACTGCTCTTTGGCCATGGCCGCGTAGCCTGCCTCAGAATCCAACGTGAGGCAAGGGATTTCGCAACAAAGAAACAGCTAGTTGATTTTATCTAATTCATCATGCGACATAGAAAGTCGGGCCGCATGGCGCACGGTGAGTACAAACACGATTTCCTCCCGAATCGTAAACACAATCCGAAACGAACCGTACAGGGCCTGACGGATTTCCGCTTTGACAAACTCATTTTCGGGAGCCAAACCGCAGGCTTCGGGAAAGGTTTCAAGACCAGTCAGTTTTTGCTCGAGACCGGCCTTCCAAGCTTTGGGATCTGCTGGTCCCTGTTTGCGGATATAAGCATAGGCACGTTTAATATCCGCTTCGGCCCGCTGTGAGAGTTCTACCCGAAATGTCATGCGTCGTCGAGTTCGGCCAGAACATCACGGAAGGGACGGGTGCGGCCCGCATCCACGTCAGCCAGACCTGCTTCTAATGCTTTGAGAGAAGCCGTCAGTTCTTCGTCCGTACCGACTCCCAGCATGTCGCGATAGATTTCAATTGACATGAGAATGTACTTGCGCCCTTCCTCATCCACTTCGATCAGTCCGTGGTGTTGGTCCAGGGCATTCCGCTGTTCTTCGGTGAGGCGTGGTTTTAACATGGGGCTATTATAGACGATGAGGGGCGCAGTTGTCACTCAGAAAACCTGGTAATGGGGGATCAGCAAAATCCCAGACCATGATATCCCATCGGAAATAAGTTGGGATCAACGTAATCGGGCAGCATCATCCAGGCCGAGGAAAATGCCTTTTGAATCCGTGTCTGCACGGTTTCGAGGGGTTGCGCGTATTGACGCCGTGATTGCGCGCGTACAATCGCGGCCCGATGCAAATCGGTAATTTCTGTGGGTTTGATGGTTTCCATGGTAAACGCGGGGCGGGACATGCCGTCAATCATGAGGCGGATACAGGCACGGTATTTGGGAAGTGCGATTAAATCGGCGGCCGTGACGTGGCCTGTCAGTTGGTCTGCCAGGATCTCCGCATCATTGGGCCCCACCGCAAACACCAGCAGGCTGCCAACATTGCCGAAGACTGCCTGCAGGGTCTCTGGATCGACTTGATCGAGGAACTGGGTCGCCAGACAGAGACCGAGTTTGTACTTACGGGCTTCGGACAGGAACGTCGCAAAACTGGAAGTCGCCACATTCTGAAACTCATCGACGTAAAGATAAAACGGCCTGCGTCCCTGCTCCGGGATGGTGGCCCTAGTCATCGTAGCCAGCTGCAGTTGGGTCACGAACAGGGAACCCAGAAATGAAGACGTTCGTTCCCCCAGCTTTCCCTTGGAGAGATTGAGAATGAGAATCTTGCCACTGTCCATTGCCGCCCGGAAGTCAATTCTGCTCTGTGGTTGCGAGACCATGTTGCGGATCACGGAATTGGTGAGTAGCTGACGCAGTTTGTTTTCCACCGAGGCAAATGGATCTTCTCCTTTCAGCGAACGCAGTTTCGGAAAGGTCGCCATCCACCAGTTGCGTACCACGGGATCAGTCACCCGCGCCAGAATCTGTCTGCGTAAACGGTCATCGACATCAAACATCCGCAGCATATCCAGAATCGTCGCATCCCCTGCCAGCATTAGTGCCAGGACGGTATTCCACAAAATGTCTTCCAGGCGAGGTGTGTGCGTCCCGGTTCCGAACACCTTGCGAAAGGTACTGACCACGCCATCGCAGGCGACATCAGCCATGGCAGCATTCACATCGAGTGGATTGAAGCCAACCGGATAGTGGAGATCACTCGGATCAATCAGAATCACATCATTGGTACGCTGACTGGGGACAGACGCCAGCACGGCTTCGGCCAGATCTCCGTGCGGATCAACGACCGCCAAGCCCTCCCCTGCCCGCATGTCTGACAAAATCGCATTTTGCAGCACCGTTGATTTGCCGTTTCCGGTTTTGCCCACAATGAACAGGTGCCGAAACCGGTCTGCAGTCCGCAGTCCGAAACGCTCGTTCTGGTCCTGAAAGGAAACTCGTCCCAGCTCGCAAATTCTGGAACCCAAAATTTCCCTTTTTTTGAGGGGTAACTCTACCGGCGGTTCCAACCGCCGGGAATGTGTTACCTGATGGGAAACATCCCGCACCGAACTGGTCGGCAGATGCCAGAGCGTGGCCAGTTCCTCATCAGAAAGGAGAAAACCACAACGATGTGGGGGCCTCTTGTTCCGGGAAACGCCTGAAGACTGAAACAGGCCCAACCGTGGTTCCGTAAACTTATTGAGCACCGCAGCCATCTCCTGTAATTTGCTGATCGCAGCCTGCCTTTGGCCAGCGGGTGCATAGACCGTCAAACGCAGCTGCGCTTCAAACAGATGTTGTCCCAGTTTGACCGAAGCCGCTTGCAAGTCTTTTTCGTTGTCGTGCATCCGGGAAGCGGTTTTGTTGAGCTCCTCGTCCGCGCTAAATCGCGCTTCATGTTGTCGAGCAAACAAGATCGAAAACAAGGGCGCCCACATTCGCTGCCAGCGCTTCGGGCTGCTGGCCGCCAGCGCATATTTGCGGGCCAGACTCCGGTGTTTGCGAAAGAAAGGACGGGCCAAGCGTTCCACCGCGGCTTGTGCCTGCTGACAACGGCGGGGGCTGGCAGGATTTACCGTCAATTCAATCATCGCCTGAATGTCACTGTTGTCCGGAGCCATCGCCTGCAGCATGCCCCCATCGGATCATCGACTTCATCATGAATCACCTCTTCAAATTGTTGGTATCGCAAAATCGGAAACAGATCGGGTCGCAGATGCAACGTGATCGTCCAGGTTTCAAAGTCTGCAGAACAATCGAGTGCATCCTCTTCCAGTAATTCAATCGTACAATCGGGATACTTGGCGTGAAACTGCCCTCGAACCAATCCATGCAGCAGACCGGGAAACCGACAATACAAGCCGACCTGTCGTGCATGGCGTCCGATGAGGAACGAAATCGGTAATGTTTTCGATGAAGCATGGTGAATCGCTGCCAGAATCGACCGCATGTGGCGCGGTCCTCGTTCGTTGGTCGGTGTGTCGCTGACGGAAACTAACATGTGAGGCGACAGCCTACAGCAGCAGAGCCGAATTGTCAGTGTTAAGCAAAGCTGACTCTTCGACAGTCATCAGTTCTTGAACGTTCAGAACCAAGACGCCATGCGTCACCAAGAACCCGCGTCTGAAGTTGCCTGTTTCATCGGCGGGTTCTTTTTCTTTTGTCCCGTTGTGGCTTACAATCTGCTCGGGAGTGACTGACCAGTCCAGGGGGACGTAGTCCATAGGAGTGGCGAGGATGATTTTGAAAAACGACCCTCTGCACCGTCGGAGCAACGAGCCTGCCAACAGGAGCCGCACCCTATCACACGAAAGCCGGTCTGGCCAGCAAAGCAGAGCGAACTTGAAACTGTCGTGCCTGGGAACGCAACAGAGAAATGTTTTTGTTCTGTGGTGCATGAAAACAGGGACGGAAGAACGCATCGGGGTGGGCGAGATAGTCATCCAGCAACACCACATAAAACGGGGAAAACGAGCGTCCGTCCGTCAAGTTTCTGGCGAGATCGACGATATGTTGTAATCGATCTGCTGAACCGGTGACGGGAAACAGCACACGGTAGGACTGAGGTGCGGCCACCAGATCAATGAGATAGCGTTGCATTTTACTCAGGATGCTGTCGGTACTCTTGTGCGAGAGTACGGATTCGGTGCTGTTATCGAGTTCTACGCAATATGAAAACTGGCTCTCATTCGGCAACATCAGCGTAAACCGCGCGTCAGGCCACAGCGGTCGTTCTCCGCAATCAATGCGGAACGTGTTTTCGGGATGAAAATCAGTGACCTTGATTCCACGAACATGAGCGGCCAGATAGGTCTGTACGATGAATTGTGATAAGGCCCGCTGATGCCGATGTCGGCCCGGACTGATTTCGTGAAAGAAACGTTTGGTAGGCGGTTTGATCTGATCGTCCTGCATTACCGTGCGATAACCGGTCAGTGTCAGCTTGTAGTACAGCCGGGCACCCCCCTGACCTGTCGTGGCATACCGCCACGCCTGCAACTGGCCTGCGGCGCTTAAATCTTGCATTCGCTCCTGGACTCGCCGCAAACTGGTAAAGGGTTGCGACCAGGTCTGGCTCAGTTTGAACATTTCTTCTGCCGTCAACGGGCACCGCGTCAAAGCCGCCAGGATTTCATCATCGCGGGACGTCTTTTGCCAACGTGTTTTTATGAGGGATCGTGTTGCCATACGTTGGCAAGGAACGTAGCATGTCTTCCCTGATTTTGCTCATACTCTCACTTGCATGCTCCAGAAAAAACGTGGCTACATTGACGTTGATACCCTGCAACGCGAACTGGTTGCTGCCGGTGATGTCGTGGAACGCATCGCCAGTTTCTACAACGTCCCACTACCGGAACTACACAAAACGCAAAATGAAACCCGCATGGCATGTATTTTTGCCTGTGGCAAAGACCAGGAAACCGGCGACCGGACGATCTCCCTCAAAACCAAACAGGACGGTGCCGTATTTCGCTGTTTTCAGTATGGCTGCACGGTGCGGGGCAATTTGCTGAATCTGATGTTCCTGATGAAACATGACCGCGAACCGGTTGGTGGAAAACTAAAGGGAGCCGAGTTCAAAGAAATTGCCACTGATCTGAAAGCGATAGTTGAAGGACACTCACGGGAACCAGCAGCGGAGGAACCATCAACGGACGAGTTACCGCAATCAATATCTGATGAATCCCCTCTCGAAAATATTCCAATCAAAGACTCCGAGAACGAACGGGCTCGTGAGCTGGTTCATCTCGACGAGCGTTTCGTGACCGATGTAGCGGAAATGTCCCCGAAAGCCGCTGCTTATGTGCGACAACGTCCTTACATGATTCCGGAGGTCATGCAACAATTTCGTTGTGGTTATCTGCCCCATGATGCGGGGAGTCTGTTGCGTGGTCATTTTGTCTATGGCTATCCCGATGCAGAAGAAAACATTCTGACTTGGTTTGGTCGTAATCTTAACTATGAAGCGCAATATAAAAAATGGCAACGTTCCGGTGACAGTTCCAAAGAACCGCACAAATTCAAATTTGTGAAAGGCTTCCATCGCGGACAAGAACTCTTTGGCGAACCACAGTTTCATGAACTCGCTACCCGCGAACAAATGCAACAAACCGGTATCATCCTCGTTGAAGGGCCCAATGATGTCATTAATCTTCACACCCTTGGTATTCCCGCTTTGGCAGTCTGCAGTAACACCATCACTGAAACCCAGGCAGACAAGTTGGCAACGCTGGCAAATCAAATTCCCGGCGGTCATGTCTCGGTGATGTTTGATCTTGATCAGGAGGGCGAGAATGGCGCGAAACAAACGGTGCTGGAATTGGCAAAGCGCTGTTGTGTGCGTCTTGCCTGGACGGCAAATCATGCAAAGGGAAATTTCAAAGGCAGACAACCGGAGTCTGTGACCTCCGAAGATTGGAATACGGCGATTCTTCCGGCCCTGATGCATGTGTCGTAAACAACCGATCGCACGGCAATCCCGTATTTTGATTTCGTTGATGGCAATTTAGGAGTCACTTCAAACATTTTAGTGTCGATGTCTTCTGAACCAAGGCTTTCCGCGAAAACCAATGTATTTCAGGACAGTTGGACGCGGCACTATCGGCGATTGAGGGGCACGCTTCCGGTATGGAAACGCCGTCCGATCTCGGTCTGATAACGTCCGAGCTAACCCGGCGGGAATGGCGCCGAGCAACATAAATCTCGTCATAGAGCCCGACCGCCATTCCGCTCGGGTTCAGCGTTTGGTTAGGCCCTGCCTCCGTTGAGTCAAATCAAAATCCTTCCGGAATTTCCAGCCCAACTGATTTGGCACGATGCCGGAGCCAGATTGATTTTAGTACAATTTTGGCGGCTGTTTCAGTGTCACCAACCGTCTAAAGGGTCACGTAACTCGCTGCTACCACAGATCGCTCAATCCTTAAAGAATGATTGCGTGAACTGTGTTGTCGGCGTGGAAACCCTCTTACTCGTGTGGGGCCAGAACACGAACAACTTGCACAGCCTTAACGAACGCTTTGCCCTCGAAGCCTTCCGCCAGGAAACATTAGCCAGTGCCCTGCTCTGGCATGAACTGGCGGGTGTTACTGTTTAAAGTGATGACTGCCATGAACTCGATTCGTCTGAATTTTCATAGACCATGATGACAGGATCGTCTCTGTATTCACAGTTACCAAACCTACCGATTGTCGTCAGTTGGGGGCAGGGTGACTATACAGAACCAATACTTGCTGAGTCCAGTCAATACATCACGGAATTGAACTAAATCGATCGGTTTCGTCACATAGCTATTAGCCTTGTATTTATAGCTGGCCAGTATATCTTGTTCATCGTCAGAACTGGTAAAGATAACAATGGGAATCGTGTCCATCGACTCGTCTTCACGACATTGCCTCAACACTTCACGGCCATCCATCCGCGGCATGTTTAGATCCAGCAAAATCAGATCTGGTCGAATCGCATCAGTAAACTCTCCCTGTTTTCGCAAGTATTCCATCGCCATGATGCCATCGCTCACGTGTGTGAAAGTATTCACAATACGGTCGCGTTTAAGAGATCTCTTAATCAATTCAACGTCGTCTTCATCATCCTCAATGAGCAAGATGTTTATTGGTCGAGCATGTTCTGGTACCATTTTAAGATTCTCGTACTTAGTCATTATTAATTGTAAAGTAGAATGTAGTTCCTTTACCGATTTCAGATTCCATCCAAATATCACCGCCAAATCGTTCAATGATTCGTTTGCAGATCGCCAGCCCAATTCCTGTTCCTCCTCCACATGCATATCGGCCATGCAGACGTTGGAAGATCTCAAATATTTTTTTAGAGTATTGAGGCTCAATTCCAATTCCATTATCTTGAACATAAAATTTGTGAACTGAATTGATACTGTGAACACCAATATGGATTTTTACTTTTTCATCAGATCGATATTTTATAGCGTTACTGACGAGGTTTTGAAATAGCATTGTTAACTGATTTGCATCAACAAGCACAACTGGTAACTCGTCGGAGGTGATTTGGGCATCATTTTCTTGAATTGCAAATTCTAAATTATTAAGAGCATAATCCAGACATTTCTTTGCATTCACGGGAGCAAATTCTTTACCTCGACTTGAGATTCTGGAGAACGTCAGCAAATCGCTCACTAACTGTTTTAATCTCTTAGCGCTCTCAATCACGGTTTCCAGATATTTTTGACTCTCTTCAGCTAATTGCTCACCAGATTCTTCTTTGACAAGTTCAGAAAACGCCATAATTTTGCGGAGAGGCTCTTGAAGATCATGCGAAGCAACGTATGCAAATTCCTGAAGGTCTTTGTTACTAACTGCAAGCGCCTCTTTTTCTCTCTCAAGTGCCAGTTGAGCCTCTCTCTGGTCATGGATATCAATACTGAATCCTGTAAAACCATTAAAATACCCTTTACGGTCACGACTTACTGATCCTCGCGCTCTAAACACTCGATAGTGACCATCGTAGCGACGCAAGCGATATTCCAACTCAAAATTCTGTTGGTTCTGAACCGCTTCCAAATAGATTGTCTTAGTCTGATCAACATCATCAGGATGCACAGCATCTAACCATCCAAATCCTAATTGTTCCTCTAAGGTTTGCCCGGTGTAATCGATCCATTGCTGGTTTAACCATGTGCAGTTAGAATCAATTTCTGTGATCCAACAAGGTGTGTTGAGGTTCGCCAATTGCTTGAAGCGCTCTTCACTTTCTTCGATGGCTTCTCGTGATTTTTTCGCCTCGGTAATATCATTGGTCGATCCAACAAGTCGGACTGGGTTTCCCGCAGAATCGAAACGGGGCATTCCACGGGCTCGCACCCAGATATAGCTCTTGTCTTTTGTCCTGAGGCGAAACTCGTGTTCGAACGGCTTGATAATGGAAGTGATTTTACTTTGATGATGTTCTTGGCTTTCTTTATGCTTTTCAGCCAGTTTTTTATCATTAACCTCCTGTGAGACACCGGTTATGGAATCAAAGCTTTCCTGTACTGTAGCCCAGACTCCTTTTATATCATCAGGATGAATTCGGGAATCAAATGCCTCTAACGTATTCGGTATGCCCTTGATGTCGTCTCCGGCATATCCAAGCATCTTCCGCCAACCAGGTGCATACCAGACTTCTCCCGTATCAACCTTCCAGTCCCAAACACCATCGGTAACAGAAAGTAGTTCAATCATAGTTTGATTCAGTTCATGCAACTCTTTCAGTTTCAGATGTGCCTGATTGATTTCCGTAAGATCTCGCACAAAGGAACAGGCAAATTTCTCCTCACTGAATTCGATTAGATGAGTTGTCATTTCAGCAGGAAAAGTACTACCGTCTTTTCTTTGAAAAGTGAATTGAAAAACCATTCCTTTTTGGGCTTCGAGACTCGGCCATATTTCACTCTTAAACAGCTCAGCAGATTCAATATCGGGAGTGATATCAGCAACATTCATCTCCAGGATTTCATCTCGTGTATAATCCAAGCGGTTATGAGCGATGTCATTGACGTAGATAATTTTACCGTCCGTTTGTAACCAAAGAATCACATCAGTAGCTGTATCGAGTGCTGCTTGCGTTTTCTGAAGAGCCATTTGAGTGTATTTTGCGTCGGTAATGTCGCGTGCGGTGCCAACAATAAATTCTTCGTCATAGTACTCATAAAAATGGACTTCCATTGACGCAAATCGAAACTCACCACTTGCGGTACGATGTTTTGTTTCCAAGCTCATAAACCGCTTTTGCTTCATGTTCGACCAGTGTTTTTTCCAAACATCCATCGGATATTTGGGGTCGATGTCAACAACCCCCATACTCAGTAACTGCTCCCGAGAATACCCCAGCATCTTACAAGCAGAGTTATTGACGTAAAAAAAACTGCTATCCTCGCGGACCCAATAGACTGCGTCTGTCGTGTTGTCAGTTGCAAACTTGTAACGCTCTAACTCATAGATAGAATGTTTATGTTCTGATGTATCCAGAATGGTCAACTCTAAACACTCTTGACCCATAAATTGGGTAAGCTGAATTTGGATTTCAACGTTAGATTGAGTCCCATCTCTTCGCTGCAGTAAGGCCTCAATCACAATTTTAGGAATCAGCTTATCGACCAATGGGGAAACTAGCAGACGAAACTGCTCATCGTTCATTTGAGGTAAGATGTGTATTGGAGTTAACAGACTGGCTTCTTCGATTGAGTAACCAGACTTCGTGATTGCCCTTTTATTTAGACAGACAAAGTTCAGGTCAATTGTATCAATGACATAGACTTCATTTAGTGAGTTAGCAAAGTTATCTCCTACCTCCCCACTATGAGTATGAAGTATCGAATGACTGGATTTATTCTCAGATTTTTCCTGCTCTTTTTTTGGTTGTTGTCTGGATTTCATCTTCAGTTCATTTTCCATTGAATTATGAAGCTCTTGTCAGCACCTTTGCTTAGAATCGTAAAGGGTCTTGAGAATAATCGATCCCTTTTATATCAGGCGGTTTATGAATTAAAAAGTGTCTTAAAATATTTTAGCAAAGTGAAGTCGCGTAACTTACCTAAACGATGAATTCACGTGAGTGATTTACCTCACTTCTAGTTTTATAGAGTTCAGTAACTCTCATAGCTGTAAGGCGCTGGTCTTAGACTTCAACAGCCCATATATGAGTGCCGCCAAAACGGCGATTGAGCAATTGTTCGGCGCGGCTCCCATGTCATGATAATTATGTAGAGTTAATCCCAGTTGTTTCAGTTTGTTTTTGCACGTACTTCATCGAGCCGCTTCCCTCAGTGTTTTCGATACAGACATTCCGATCACTCTGAACATGTATGGGGCGCCGATTATCGACATCTCGGGACGTGTGGTTGGCATCGCTATTGCGTGCCGCACTCGCGGACAAACGTTCGTCATACCTGCCAGATTCTTAGAGAATTTGTTGAACGGTATATCATCAAAAAAACCAGCCGACAAATCGAAGGAGCCAAAGTAGTGTCTGGCTCAATGTTCAAGTAGCTTGAAGCGAAGGGAGGGAGTCAATCGCAAGACTCATCTGTTATGAAAGTGAGTTTACAGACGCCAGCATTGTTCTTGATGCGTGTTTGTTGCCCAAAGCTGTTTCGTTAATTTATCAGACTTCTAGTCTTTTAATTTTCTGAAAAATTTTTTGCTTGCGCGTGTTGTGTCTGAAGCCGATAGGCTTTGTGGTTTATCCCGCTTCGCGGCCGTTCCCTGCCCAGGGAGTCGTGCGTGACCTACGAGGGGCAACCGAAGGGAGACGCGAGGCCGAGGATGGAGCCATTGCGTCCCTGGAATGTGTCGGAAGTCTCGGCCTCGCGGGTTCCCGCCCGCGAGTGGTGTCACCTCATAGGAGATGTTTCTTCGCTTCGCCAAGCCCCCTTTGGTCGATTTTCAATCGCCAAAGGAAGGGTTTAGCTCCCGCACCTCCCCGCGGGGTTAAACGCGGGGGAAAGTGCGGCCTTCAATGAGGGCGGAACGACTACCGATGTGTCTGATTGAAACTCATTTTTTCTTTGTCAAAGATGAGTTCGATATGACCGGTGGGACCGTGGCGATTTTTGCGGATGTAGAGGTCGGTCAATTGGGGGTGTTCGGTCGCTTCGTTGTAGTAGCCTTCACGGTAGAGCATTAACACCCGGTCGGCATCCTGCTCGATGGAACCGGAGTCGCGCAAGTCTGAAAGCTGCGGGCGTTTGTCAGGACGACGTTCGCATTCGCGGGAGAGTTGCGACAAAGCCAGCACGGGACAGTGCAGTTCACGGGCCAGTTGTTTCAGGTTTTCAGAAATGTGACTCATTTCCCGCGTCCGGTTCTCTCGGGCAAAACGGTCCGTGATCTGGATCAGTTGCATGTAGTCGATAATCAAGAGATCAAGCCCGTGTTCCATTTGCAATCGGCGGGCTTTGCTGCGGATGTTGAGCAATGTGCGATCCGGATCATCGTCCACGTAGATTTGATGATCGGTTAATTGGTCCAGCACCGGTCCCATTTGCATGAATTCGTCATCAGAAAGATGCCCTTTTGTCAGTTTCCAGGGTGAAATGCTGGAGAGGCTTCCGAACATCCGATCAAAGATTTCTTCCTTTGTCATTTCGAGGGAGAAGATACCAACCGACTTCTGTTGTTGCAGGCCGACGTTCCGGGCGATATCGAGCGCAAGTGCTGTCTTTCCCATACTGGGGCGGGCCGCCAACACAATGAAGTGTCCAGGGGCCATCGCCGTTAAGAGATGATCAATATCACTGAACCCAGTCCGTATCCCGAAATGTTCGGCGGGGTCATCCGCTTCATGCAGCATGGTGTAACGGTCGTAACGTTCCGTTCGCATCTCTGACAATGAAACCGGTTTGTGCAGGGTTGTCTGATGCGAAAGCTGCAAAAACTCCTGTTCCGCCTGTTCGAGTAATTCTGAGGCGGACTGCGTTTTTTCATGGGCCAGACTGGTGATTTTGGTCCCCAGCCTGGCAAGCTGCCTGCGTCTGCTCTGTTCCAGCACAATGTCCGCATACTTTTCAATATGGGAAGCTGTCGGCACCTTGCTGGACAGATCTGCCAGAAAAGCAGAGCCCCCCAGCTGCTGAATTTTGCTGTGATCTTTCAGCTTGTCTGCCACAGTCACAAAATCGATCCCACTCCCCTCTTCAGTCAATTGCATGATCGCTTGATAGATACTTCCCAACACCGGATCATGGAAATCATGTCCACATAAGCGAGAAAGAATTTTGAAAATCGCATCCGAATCAAGTAGTAACGCTCCAATCACCGTTCGTTCCGCTTCCAGATTGCTGGGTTCTGTGTTGATAAGAGAGGGTGAAGGCATATCAGGAGATGAAAAGTCAAAAAATCAGGCTGAATCCCCTGCCGGAGTATTTTGTTTGGTTACCAACAGAGCCAGAACTTCCGTCGCAGGATGCTGATCAGCTTTACCTCGTACCAGCCTTGCCCGCACAGCGGCACTGGTTGCCTGCTGAATCGCCTCTTCATAAAGTTTTGATTTTTGGGCCTCCGTCAGTTCATCCCAGATCGCCAGGCGCTTGCCACGGAGTTGACGTTTCTGTTCCTGCTCCTCATGGAATGCAGCCTGCTTTTGAGTGTCTGCCTGCACATCCACCTCTGTTCGCTCTATCTTTTGCTGTCTGGCAGAAAATGACTGCAGTGCCTCGTCAAAATATTTTCGCGCGCCCCCAAAACTTTTGGCATTCGGGAACTCTGTTTTCATGGTAGAAACCACGTTGGGTAACACTTGACGAATTGTCGTTTCTGGATGTAAATCAAGAAGTTCACGCGCATGGGCTAATTCCCCATCGAAGATCCGTGGAGGGACTTCACCCGCCCATAACTTGTAAAACTGCTGTACCAGTGCAACCGGTGCAGGCACAACCGGTGATACGGCCTGAAAATCAAAGCGCACACGCCAGACACCGGGTCGTACCTTGATGTACTGCACGGAATCGGGAGAAAGATAGTTCACGTCGATCAGTTCCTGCACGGAACGATGAAAATTACGTTTCAAGTCCTTGCAGTCCTGCATTCCCAGATGACCGCAGGCGAGTTCTTTCAAGTCACGCTCATACGTGGCATACTTTCGTGTTCCATAGCGACGTTTATTGAGATGCCGATGGAGTTGACGGCTTCCCGGCAGTTTCAACGAAAAGTGCAGATCCAGGTCAATTGTTGCCAGATTTCCTTGCTTCATGCTCTGAAACAGGCTGTCCACCCATTGAAAATAACTCTCCGGCCGGCTCCCCTGCTGTGGACGTCCCCGACGAAAAACTAGCTTGGTTTCCGCCAGTACTCCGGTGAAAAACGCGGGAGCCACTGCCTGTGTTTTTCGGTCATACCAGATATCGGTGTATGTCACAGAAACCTTGACCAATCGCTCAAAAGAATCTTTCAAACGTTGCCGGTAATGGTTATTGGCAGGGCAATTCATGATTTTGAGCAGTTCATTCGGCTCAAAATGAATCACATCTGCATTAAAACCCTCCCGGTAGGTCAAATATTCCAAAGCCAGCAATAGATCGTCATCCGCGGCCGTTGGCAGACCCACACTGGAAGGGGCTTCCCGTATTACCTGCTGGCAGGTTCCATCACTCCGCGAAATGACGGTCGTGTGTCGATCCACTTTTTTTCCCTCATCCGTCACCGGTTGCTGATAGGTGGCCACACCGATCTTCCAGTCCGCCAGATTCAGTTCATCTTTGCCAAATCGTCGTGTTGAATTTTCAACATTGCCGTTGATGGCCGGAGAGATCAAATTCATGCTGCAAAAGAAAAGACACACATCAAACTATCACTGGGAGTGTGGGATAAAATTCTGTTTACACATTCCCCTTGTTTAAGGGAATTTTCGTATTGCTTGGAAAAGGGCTGGTTGCAGCGAAAAGCGAGTGTGGCAGAGAAACCGTTTTTCGCCCCACCTGTCCGATTTCCTTTCGCCTCACCTGTCCAGAAAAAAAGGGACAGCCGATGCGAAAACCGGGAGTCAAAAAGGGACACCTTGGGCGAAGTTTTGAGTCCGTTGGGGAATGGTACGTATGGGATCATGAGGAGCGGGAGAGGAGTCGTTTCAGCGTGGGAGTTTCATACCACTTGGGCTGCCTGGCTTGGGATTTGGCAGATCGTTTTGATTTCGGAGTGACGGAACGTTTTGATTTGGTGGCTGTGGTTGATTTCTGAGGAGTACGTTTCTTGGTCCCCTGTTTTGCAGAAGTTTTCTGCTTTGGTTCTTTCACCACGACTGCGTCGACAGTGGATCGGTTTCCGAGATCAGTAGATTCTTTCTGTTTCGGGTGTGGTTCACCACTTTTGGTCTGATCATGGGAGGCTCCTTGCTGAGAACTGAGTAAATTGACGTCCGCCAGTTTTCCCATCACCTGATGCACCTCTTTCAAAAGAACCTTCGTATCGGTATGATCTTCCTTCAATGTATCGAACATGTCTTTAAGCATTTTGAGCTGTTCTATAAATGCTTCCTTATCCTGTTGATGTTCCTGGGAGCGTCGATCATTCTCCAACTCCAGTCGGCTGATCTGCGCTTTCAAAGTGGAGACCAGTTCGTTGTCTGTCGCGTTAGAGTTCGGCCTCTCTTCTGGCGTTGATTTGTCTTGCTGCTCAGATTGTTTTTTCTGTTTTTTAGCAGACTCTGTTCCGTAATATTCCTGGACCCATTCACGCCGGGCATACCAGGTCGGTGAGAGCCCCTGATTGGAGAGTTGCTGAATCTGTTCCAGCGTCACTGTGGTCCCCTCAAACTCCTTACCATCTTCGGTCCTGAGTTTGAGGTTCCGGAGAATCTTCGAGTCCCCTACCCTGACTGCCTGACTGAAGTCGCGGGTCAACGAACGATGGGAGCGCTGGAACGCTTCTTCGATCTCTTTTTTGGTGAGATAATCGGCGAGGGGCGAGGCTGACATGGTGCTGACGGGATGACAAAATAAGGCTGCTTCAGGATAGCGCGAAAGCTGACAGGATGCCAACATTTTCTGTCACCCTGCTTTTCAGGGTGTCAGACTCCCTGTCAGCTGTCAGAGGGGGGTGACACTCCATAGATTTCGCTGGCTCAAGCGAAAAAGCAAAATATTCAATTTCCGTGTCATACCGTCATTTTGGTGTTGTCAGCCCCCCGTCAGGCTGTCAGTCATGGTGTCAGACGGGGAGTCGTGTCAGCCCGTCATTCACCTCTGAAACAGGATGACGACCGGGGTGACAATAGTAGGGGAGTCGGTCTGCCCTCGTTTTGTGAGCAATAAAAAAAGCCCCGCTCAACGAGGCTTCTTTATATGAAAATTACTTGACATGGCAGTGACAATCGGCCCAGGGAAGATGGCAACCCGGGCAGTTGCCTGCCTGAGTATTGGCTTGAGTCACCACCGCGTCAACGGCCTCTTGTAGGAGGGGATTGTGGTCCATAGAAAACGAGGGAAAAAGATAATAAAAAAGTAACACGAAATACTATTTCTGCTGCTTTACAATCAGGCAGATATCGTGCAGACCGGGGATAAATGTCGATTTGTATGTTTTGCTGGATGAGGAGTTGCCATGTTGGAATCGCACAATGTCTGTGCAATCCTGAATCAAACCGGCGTTAAAACAGAGTCGCTTGGTGTGATAGGTCAAGGGGACAAAGCCGATTTCCCGGTCATGATAATCTCCCATCAATATGGCGAGATGGCCCCCCGGAGCAAGAACATGTTTGCAGTTCACAATCACTCTGGAGAGTTTTCTCAGAAACTCGGGCAAGTCGCGGGCAGCAGAAAGGTCGCGCGGATCGTTACTATAGACCTTCATCCGCCAATAGGGGGGATGAATCCAGACAAAATCGAATTCACCGACCATGTCACAATTCTTTGGATGGGAACAATCAAAGCCACTGTGCAAATCAGCGGAGACAACTTCAATACCCAACTCCTGGCAAACATCCCGGCAGGTTCCGGAGCCGCTCATCGGATCAAAGACCCGCTTCGGCTTGAAATATTGGAGTAAGTCACGAATGAGGTAACCACCGCAGTTACCAGGATATCGAGCATTGCCATAATGGCCACGCGGGGCGACAGCATGGATACTTGTGAGGTGAGAAACGGGAGACGCATTCCGTGGTGCCACGGGAAGTGGAACGGTTTTCATCATAAAAAAGGGGAAAGAAAATAAAACAGATTGATAAGAGATAAAAATACCGACATCTGCTCGCCGGTACTTCCTGCTGCTTCCCGAAGTCCAGGTGGAGTTGCGCAGCAAACAACCTTGACGAGGGAGTACAATGCAAAGACCGCGAGCAGAGACGTTTCGTAAAATGATTCCTGATCGCTGTGCCGTCTGTTTAAGAATGTGAGCAAAAAGAAAAACCCGCCAATTGAAACCAGCGGGGGATTATGGATTTCAGTCAGCTTGGAAAACCGACAGATAATGCGTATATTGAATCGTTCAACGGATGAGTTCGCCAGGAAGTTTAAACCAGTATTAGCTTTTAGCATGATAAATTCTCAAGAACAAGATGACCAGTGGCGGATGTGGACTACAACCAAAACCGTCCATACAGCTCACTGGGAAATCAAACCCCAGTGGAGTTTGCGAAAAAATCATCCTCGGCGCGCCGAGGATGATTTACCTTGGATTTCTAACATTCCAACTGGCTAAAGGTTGGTGGCAAGGTCAGATCAAATAACATATTTGTAGAAAGTATCAGAAACTCGAACCATAAAACATCCACTAGAGATCCTTATTTCCTTGCTTTAGCAAGTAAGCTTGCCTTTCTCTTAGTTAATTATTTCCTAAGGAACATTCTTGTGGTTGTAATACTTGATTCATTCTAAAGGGAAATAATAAAAACGAGCTTTTAGGAGGGATATTGCCTACAAGATGATCGGTTTACTTTAAACTATTAAACCTTCGATGACACAATTCTTTTAAATTCATATTTCTAGCATTGCTGTCAGTAGTTTTAATGCTAATTTAACTGTTTACTATTCAGCTTTATTCTTCATTTTCTTACTCAAGAGATTTTGGATTACTTTAAATATCTTTCAAGGAGGTTGCTTCGTGTCGGACACACAGTTTGAAAACCCTTTGGACGATACTTTTCAAAAAACAGACCATTCAACTCCTACATTTATCGTAGGAATAGGTGCATCAGCAGGTGGTCTGGATGCTATTGAACGATTCTTCGACAACATGCCGAAGAATACAGGTATGGCATTTGTTGTCGTACAGCATTTGTCTCCCGACTATAAAAGTTTGATGGATGAATTACTAGCACGGCACACAAAAATGCTAATTCATCCGGTAGAAGATGGAGTCAAAGTAGAATCTAACAACATTTATTTATTGCCCCCCCGCAAAAATATGGTTTTGTCTGGAGGTTGTCTAAATCTCATAGAGCAGAATCCTAATCGTGGTGTGAATCTTCCTATCGACATTTTCTTAGAATCGCTAGCCACAGATTTTGGAAATAAAGCGATAGGTGTAATATTATCAGGGACTGGCAGTGATGGATCTCGCGGGATACCTTTTATCAATGAAGTAGGAGGACTCGTTGTCGTACAAGACCTGGGTACAGCAAGTTTTGATGGTATGCCTCGGAGCGCAACAGCAACCGGACTCGCTGATATTGTCTGTTGTCCCGAGCGAATGCCAGAATTGATTTGCCAATTCACAAAATCCCCTGATACTTTCGAACGCGGTCAAGTTGAACCCGGACCTCCCATTGCTGAGTTAAGTGGTCAACAACGGTTGTTCCACCTGTTTCGTCAGAAATATGGTGTCGACTTCTCTATGTATAAACCCACAACAATCAATCGAAGACTTCAAAGACGAATTGAACTTTCGCAAACTTCAAATCTCAAAGATTATCTTGAACTTGTTGAAAAAGACAGTCAGGAATTTGACTTACTCTATCATGACTTATTAGTTGAGGTCACCGAGTTCTTTCGAGATCCTGAGGCATTTGAATACCTGCAAGATGAAGTCATTTCTAAACTCATTGAAAATGCAAGCCCGGACGAAGAAATTCGAGTCTGGGTACCTGGCTGTGCTACCGGAGAAGAAGCATTTTCAATTGCGATGGTATTCCGAGATTGCGCCGAACAAACAGGAAGAAATCCTCGTGTTAAAATTTTTGCCAGCGATGTCCACCAAGCCTCTCTGGAGTCCGCTAGTGAAGCGATATTCTCTCGCCAGGATCTTACCAAGTTACCAGAAAACATGCGCCGCTTTTTCACTGAGATTAGTGATGAGCATTGCTCAATCGCGCAAGAAATTCGTCAAATGGTCGTCTTCGCGAGACACGACATTACTACCGATCCTCCCTTCACTCGGATTAGTTTGGTCAGTTGTCGAAATTTATTGATTTATTTAGAGCCTGAGGTTCAAAAACGTGTACTTGCCCTGTTCCACTTTGCTCTCACTTCAGACGGTGTCTTGTTTCTAGGTCCGAGTGAAACGGTTGGTGGGTTTGCAAATGAGTTTAGTGTGTTGAATCAACACTGGCGTTTTTATCGCAAGCTTCGTGACGTACGCCTGCCAGAAATGGCACAGGTCACAATGAGCCCCCCCACTATGAACATCGTCAGTAATAAAACTCTTTCCAATAACAGAGAAGACGATGGTTGGTTGCGGCAATTGGCTTATGAAGACTTACTTGGAAAGTATGTTCCGCCAAGCCTCTTGATTAATGAATTTGATGAAATCGTTCATTCTTTTGGTGAAGCACGTAAGCTGTTGGTTCAACCAGAAGGACCACCAACTTTAAATGTGATCAACTTACTTGAGGGTGATTTACGTAGTGCTGTCAACGCTGCATTGCACCGTGCAAAGCGCGAAAAGAAAAATATTGCATTTACCGATATAAAGTCTGGAGATTACTCATACAACATTGTGGTAGAGCCATGGACTCGAGGCTCACGCGCTTTATTGATGGTCTGCTTTGAACAACTTGATCGACCGACGCATCCTGCCATTGCCGTTGATGATCAAATCACCTTTGAATCAGACGAAGGCACAGTCCAACGTATCGTCGAACTGGAACGAGAGCTAGATTACTCTCGACAATCACTTCAAGCAACAGTGGAAGAGCTTGAAACGAGCAATGAAGAACTTCAATCAACAAATGAGGAACTCATCGCCTCAAATGAAGAACTACAAAGCACAAACGAGGAGCTACATAGCGTCAACGAGGAACTCTACACTGTCAACACAGAACATCAACGAAAGATTGGTGAGTTGACTCTGGCTAACAATGACCTTAGCAACTTAATGATGAGTAGTAACATTGGCACAATCTTTCTTGATCGTGACTTACGTATTCGCCGGTTCACTCCTTCGATTTCGAGTGCATTCCATGTTCTTGAGCAAGATGTGGGACGCCCCATTGAGCATATTGCTTACAATCTTGAGACTCCGAATTTAATGGAAAGCATTCGTTCTGTACTTGAAGAAGAGATCATGGTTGAAAGTGAGGTTAAGAGTAATGAGGGGAAAACATATCTTCAACGAATTCAACCTTATCGTTCTGGAACAGGAGAAATTCAAGGAGTTGTTTTAACATATGACGATATCACAATTATCAGGCAAGCAACAAGACAACTAGAACAAGTTGAAGAAGAGCTAGCAATCAGTCAAAAAGAACTGCAAGATTTCGCTTATGCAGTCTCACACGATCTGGGCACTCCTTTGCGTCATATCAGTTCTCACTGCAGAATATTACAAGACGAATTCGAGGATCAGCTTCCTGCCACAACTCAAAAAACCCTTACCGTTGTGGAAAACGGCGCACAGCGACTGAGAGATATGATAGACGGTTTACTCACTTTTTCGAGAGTTTATTCGCGTGGTAAACCCTTTTCTAACGTCAATCTCGATCAAATCATGAATGAAGTCGTCAGTGAGCTTGAACAAGAGGTTGTCACTAATGATGCCACAATCACCTATGATGAAATGCCTGATTTAATCGGAGACTGGGATCAAATTAAGCAACTACTGTTTAATCTGATAGATAATGCAATTCGATTTAGAGCGAAATCTCCTCCTGTTATACATGTCGATGCCAAACATGAAGGTAATTTCTGGAAAATCGCAGTACATGACAACGGAATTGGTATCGAGAAACGTCATTTTGAGCGGATATTTGTCATCTTTCAGCGACTTCGATTTAAACAGGAGGTTGAAGGCCTTGGTCTTGGCCTCGCCATTGCCAGACGGATTGTCGAAAGACACAATGGCTGGATTTGGGTCGAATCAACGCATGACAAAGGAAGCACATTCTTTTTTAAACTACCAGCAAACTGATATCACGTTTTACTAAAGAAACAAGGCGATTCAATGGCTGAAAATTTGAAACTTGAAAGCGACTCGATTTCCTCTACAACGTCTCCCAGCTTCATAGTAGGAATTGGAGCTTCTGCAGGTGGTTTAGATCCTCTAACGAAATTTTTCGATAATATCCCCTCAAATTCGAGGTTGGCATTTGTGATTGTCCAGCACCTTTCTCCAGATTATGAAAGTAAAATGGATAACCTGCTGTCGCGACATACGACAATGGTAATCCACAAGGTTGAACATGGGATGGCGGTCGAAGCCAATGCAATCTATCTGATTCCCCCACGTAAGAACATGATTTTGTCTGATGGAAAGCTACTACTTACCGACCAGAAAACTGATGGTGCCCTAAACCTACCCATTGATATATTTTTTCAATCACTGGCTCAAGATGCAGGCGATCGCTCAATTGCAATTGTCATGTCAGGGACTGGTAGTGACGGTGCTTGTGGAGTCGAAGAAATCCATGAATCAGGTGGAATTGTCATCGTCCAGGATATTGATTCTGCCGGATTTGATGGTATGCCCCGCAGTGCAAGTGCAACTGGAACAGTCGATGTGGTTGCGCGTCCAGAGGCGATGCCCGAGTGGATTACCAGATACATCACGAATCCAACTGCATTTCCACGTGGAGATGGAAATCAAGACATTGTCTTTGGACGAGATGCGGAAACGACAGCCATTTTTCGTATGTTTCGCCAACAGTACGGAATTGACTTTTCTTATTACAAAGCTAGTACCATTACTCGTCGACTGGACCGAAGGGTTCAACTTACCAATACCCCTACCCTGGCTGAGTATTTAAAACGACTTCAAGAAGACCCTCATGAATTAGATGTACTTTATCGAGATCTACTCGTAGAAGTCACACAATTTTTCCGTGATCAGGAAGCTTTTGAGAAACTAAAAAAAGAAGTTATCCCAGAAATTGTCAAAGCAACGAATACACGTAGCGAAATTCGTGTCTGGGTTACTGGATGCGCAACAGGAGAAGAAGCTTATTCCCTGGCAATGTTATTTGACGACTGTATCAGAACAATTGGAAGTGACGCCGATCTCAAAGTCTTCGCAACCGACGTCCATCGAACTTCCTTGGAACTGGCCAGCACAGGAGTCTATTCAAGAGAGGCAGTTCTTGGTGTTCCGGAAGAATTTAGGGAACGATATTTCCAAAAAGTGGGTGAACTATTTCATGTCACACGCGATTTAAGAAAATTAGTCATTTTTGCTCCGCATGATATCACACGTGATCCCCCCTTTACTCGCATAGACTTGCTGTCATGCCGTAATGTTTTAATCTATTTGGATTCGGCAGTGCAAAAAAAAGTTCTCTCACTCTTTCACTTCGGCTTAAAAGTTGGAGGAACTTTATTTCTGGGTCCTAGTGAATCGATTGGTGAATTAGATAAGGAATTCGACGAAGTAGATCGTAAGTGGAAAATTTTGCGCAAGCTTAGAAATGTACGTCTTTCCCATCCAGACCCTGTAGGACTTGCAGGCCCTCCAGGTCTATCATCTGTTGTACATTCACGGCCTTCATTTGTCTCTACCGCAACACGTCCTGAAAAGAACTGGTTTGTTCCTGAAGCATATAATGAATTATTAAATCGATATGTACCGACTAGTTTACTAGTAAATGAGCACCACGAACTCGTTCACACTTTTGGGGAATCACGCCATCTATTATTACAACCTGAAGGAAAAGCGACCCTTGACATCACAAAAATGGTAGAGGGAGATTTGCGTGTCGCATTGAATGCAGGATTGCACAAAGCCGCCAATGAAGAAGGTCCGATCGTATTTACTGGTGTTCGCACGATAACTCAGAATGGTGAAATGCAATTTCGGATTACAGTCGAACTCTTCAAACGAGCTATGGAAAAGATGTTTCTGATTTGTCTTGAAGAAATGAATCTTCCTCAGATTTCAGAAAGTGATCAAGAATCTTTTGATTCCCATGGCCAAACTGTAGAACATATCAGCCTGTTGGAAAAAGAATTGAATTATACACGCGAAACCTTACAGGCAACTGTTGAGGAGTTGGAAACCAGTAACGAAGAACTGCAATCAACTAATGAAGAGCTTGTCGCATCAAACGAAGAACTGCAAAGCACCAACGAGGAACTGCATAGTGTCAACGAAGAACTGCATTCAGTGAGCGCAGAACATCAACGAAAGATCGCGGAATTGACAATGCTTGCCAAGGATATGGACACGCTCTTAAACAGCACAGAAATTGGCATCGTCTTTCTTGATGTCGATTTGAAAATTCGCCTCTTTACAAAGCCATTGAGTAAAACATTTCATATCATGGAACAGGACATTGGTAGACCGATTGAGCACATCGCACATAAATTTATAGGACTTAACTTACAAGATTTTATTTCGCAGGCAACAGATGAGAACGGGGACCAAAGACTCGAAGTCAAAACCCATGAAGGTGAAACCTATCAATTACAATACCACACGCGCGACATAAACAAACAAGACGACGGGCACGTTCTAACATTTGTTGCAGGAGGCTAAATAGCTGCTGAAGTCTCGTTTTTAAACTATACTAGGTTTCTGATTTTACAGACGCTGTTAAAATCATGTAATTATCTCATATCACATCCTGTGGCTTTCGAATTAACAAGAGATATTTGCTTTCACAAGTAAACGATCATAGACTATAAGAATAAACTGACTTAATTTTAAGCAAAGTCACTCGCCACTATAGCTGGACCATGCCTTGGGCAAAACAAGTTGACAGAATCTCAAACTGAATTCATAAATAACCGATTCATCGCTATGGCTTTAACCGGAGTGGGCTATTTCATATGTGCTGAATTCAGCCATATGCTTTCTTTTCCAGGTGAGGTTGCCACAGTCTGGCTCCCTAGTGGACTTTCACTCTCAGCATTTCTATATGTGGAACGACGTTCATGGCCACTACTTCTGCTTGCCACATTACTCGCAAATCTTTCTTCTGATGTCATGCTACATGCAAAATCTTTTCCTGTAAGCTTTGGCTTCTGGATTTCCAATACTACTGAGACTCTCTCAGCAGTTTGGCTAATTCGTCGATATATGCGGACTCCTTTTCGTTTCCATGACTGGCAAACTGTAATCATGTTTGCCTCTCTCCCTTGTTTGCTTAGCACCGCATTGGGTGGATTACTTGGTGCCACTGTTATTTCCATTACGTACGATGCTAACTTTGTCAACGCTTGGCAAGTTTGGTGGAGTGGAGACGCGATTGGAATGTTGATTCTCACTCCTTTCATGCTTACTTCCATTCCTGTTGCCATAAGTATTGTCACTTCGCTTCGCCTATCGCGGGAGCTAGCAAAAAGCCCCAAAAGTCAGCCTATAACAAACGAATTTGTCGCTTCCCAAACTGATCGATTTACAACAAGTCGTTTATCACTCAAAGAAATATTTAAATCCATCGGTGTATTTATACTCTTTATCACATTATTGGCAGTAATTACACAATATGTTTTTGGTGGGCAAGATTTGCCAATCGCTTATGTAGTATATCTTGTTCTGCTATGCTTAGCGCTTCGATATGAAGTTATGGGTAGTGCATGGGGAATATTAGTCGTAGCCATAATTGTGCTTTTAAATACATCACAAGCGCAGGGACTTTTCGCACACGGTTTAGACCTAAAAACTAGTATGTTTTTAGTGCAGTTTTACCTAGTAATTTCTTCAACAGCATTTCTTATTCTTGGAGCCACCGTACGTGAAAAAAGAGTAGCTCGCGAGCAGTCAATGCAGACTCTGGAAACATCACCTGATGGGAGGTTGATGGTTGATAATAATGGACAAATCAAAACTGTAAACACAGCACTGGCAAAGATATTTGGCTATAATTCTGATGAGCTTATTGGCCAGCATCTTGATATTCTTATTCCAGAAGAGACACGAATTTTACATAAAAAACACTTCATGCAATTTCTTGTATCACCTGACTCACGCCCCATGGGAAAGGGACGCTTAATTAAGGGAATTCATAAGAATAGACAGCTGATTCCACTCGAAGTAGGATTAAGCCCTTTAGAGATAAATAGCGAACCATATGTGCTTGCTGTTGTAGTTGATGTGACAGCCATTAAAAAACAGGAGGAGGAATTACTAAAACGAAATGAGGAACTGGCAAGAAGTAACCGTGAACTAGATGCTTTTGTTTACGCTGCATCACATGATCTAAAGTCTCCGCTGAGGGGTCTGGAATCTCTCGTCACCTGGATCGAAGAAGACATGGGAGAAACGATACCTCCAAAATCGGCACGGCATTTGGCTCAAGCAAAAAATCGCGTTCAGCGAATGGGCCATTTACTCAATGATTTACTTTTATATTCGCGAGCAGGACGACTCACCGAAAAGGAACTGATAGAGATTCAGCTTTCTGAAGTAATCCGCGATATCTTAGAATTAATTGATGTGCCAGCAGGTTTTACTGTTGTGACAGTTGGTGACACTCACGGATTTAAAACTGCCCGCGTACCACTTATGCAGTGTTTACAAAACCTGATTGTCAACGGCATCAAACATCATCACAAACAGTCTGGTCAGATTGAAGTAAGTGCTCGTGATGACGGAGATTACATCGATTTTTCAGTTACCGATGATGGCCCCGGAATTGCTCCTGAATTTCGATCACGTATATTCGAAATGTTCCAAACTTTGCAACCACGCGACACTCAAGAAGGCAGTGGGATCGGATTAGCTATTGTGAAAAAAATTGTCGAACGTTATGGTGGAACGATTAGTGTCGAATCAAACCTCGGAGCTGGAACCACTTTTCGATTTAAATGGCCTAAACAGATCACGGAATAAACCATGCCAGGTAATACCGTCACAATTTTACTTGTAGAAGATGATGAAGTTGATGCAGAAGCCATTGATCGCGCATTCAAAAAAGCGAGAATTGCGAACCCAATAATACTAGCAAAGGACGGAATTGAAGCGATTGAGATTCTGCGTGGATCAAAAAGTCAATTAAAGCTAGAAAATCCATTTTTAATCCTACTCGACCTGAATATGCCCCGTATGAATGGAATCGAATTTCTCGAAGAAATTAGATCAGACGAAAGCCTTAACAAGAGCATCGTCTTTGTTTTAACTACGTCAGAAGATGACCGAGATATTCTGACCGCTTATGACAAACATGTAGCGGGTTATATGGTCAAGAGTCGGGCTGGTGAGGATTTTCTGGAACTAATCAATATGCTGGAACACTATTGGCGTATTATCGAATTTCCTCCAGGACTCTAATCACTCCATACAGAAGTTTGTTGAAATCAACTTTTCAGCAAAATATATATGATTTGAATAAATTACAAGAAAAAAGGAAGTGAGCAACTATCATAGCTACTCACTTCCCTCAAGTCCACGGAGTAAGTCGTTTCCATGCAATTCGGCCTCATCCGTAAGGCTCTGAATTTTATTCAGACTACTTTGCACTATTTATATTATATAGATAATGCCCGACCATCCGTGTTCGAGTTAAATAATTTGTTTAAAGAGCATATTTCTTACTAAAACAGATTTATTTCATTGATAAATGAGAATCATAATTAAGCAGTGGTAATGTTAATTGAATCAGCTTGTCTTGCCTGATTCATTGTCTCTACTAACGCTTCAGGGTTTAAGGGTTTCGGGAACCAACAATCTATTCCATTTCTTCCCTGGTCTAAGTCAAATTCAGAAGGCGACGCTCCTGTGACTGCAAATATCTTGAGTTGCGGATTTTCCGGGTTAAGCCGCACGCGTCGCACAGTCTCAGCCCCACTACATTTCGGCATACGCAAATCAAGTACAAGAAAATCGGGCCATTGGTTCATAGAGAGCCAATTTAAAGCATCTTCTCCATCAATGGCAGTTGCGACATCGCAACCACGCATCGATAAGAAACCGGCAAGCAATTCTCTTTGCCGCGGGTCATCTTCGACGAGTAAAATTCGAAAAAGCGACTCTTTTTTTCTTTCATCCTGAGAATTAGAGTCAACTTCTGCATTACGATCCATTTTCTCTAGATCATCAAGAACTTTGAGAAATGTAAGGTTAGCAGCATCGACTAACCCTGCATTGCATTGCTCACGATACAAATGCAACCCAAGGTTAACTACATTTAATTGATTCCGAATTGCGTGTAGTTTCTGGTTTGCATCTGGATCAAATGCCCTTGAACTAAAGACCTCTTCTTTTCCTTCGATTTCTTTTCTTAAGATTCGAATTTCTGGTGGTGCTTCAATTCCGATCTTAGCAAGACCACCTTTAATACGCAGTATTTTGACAGTGATCCCCACATTGGGGAATACAATGTTTTCGTCATTACGACGAGAAAGAACTAACATGATGGACTCCTTTCCCTTTGTTGATAAATGATTAATAAGCCAACCATTTATATAATGAATTAAACGTCAACTGCCTGCATTTCACGTCTCTCAGTCGACCACGAAGGGTGAGCAACATCTCATGTCAGTCTATAACAGCATCCTTTCTAGTTATGATATTTCATTTCAAAACTGACTGAGTTGTTTAAGTTTGAAAATTGGCTATTTGAATGTCAATGTGAATACATATACTTTTTACACTTTGCAGTAGTACACCTCAATAAGCCATATTTAGTAGTACCAGGGGTTGTGATATCAATTTTTAATCATAGAGTATGACCTTAAGTTTACACTTCGAATAAATTACCTCTTCACTGTCAAACTTAAATTAGAAAATAACTTTTCATTGAGATGTGATGTGTTTCATATTTAAGAACAAATTGCATCCTAACTTTAAGTGCTTAAGTAAGATCTACGTCAGACACTTCAAGGTAACCTAATCTATCGTCCGAAAATCAACCATAGTTCATTGCATTTTTATTGATGTTTAAGATGTAGATGTCATGGAAATATCTAATTGATTTTTAGAACGAAACATCCTGCACAGGAAACAAATCAAATGAGTGATGAAAAGGACTTCTTAATCGTTGCCATCGGGGCTTCTGCAGGTGGATTAGAAGCGTTGGAGGAACTATTTTATAACATGCCCCTTGATAGTGGTCTGGCATATGTGATTATCCAGCATCTATCACCTGACTTCAAAAGTGTGATGGATCAACTGCTGGAACGTAAAACAAAGATTCCAATATGTGTCATCAAAGATGGCATGGAGATCAAACCAAATACGATTTATCTACTACCACCGAAAAAGGAAGTCATTGTTTCAAACAGTAAACTTCTGTTGACTGACCGCTCAGTTTCACGTCAACTTTCATTTCCCATTGATGAGTTTTTTCGTTCCCTCGCTCAAGATGTTGGACATCGTGCTGTTGGAATTGTTTTATCAGGAACAGGGACAGATGGCTCCCGTGGAATTTTAGATATTCATTCAGCTGGTGGACTTGTCATTGCTCAAACAGAATCATCGGCGGCTTTTGATGGAATGCCTCGAAGTGCATGTGACTCCGGAATTGTAGACATAGTACTCTCTCCAAAAGCAATTCCGCCTGCACTGATTCGTTACAAGAACAACCCTACAGAGGTCTCTAAAAGAGGAAACCATCCAGAAGAACTTTCAGACGCACTCGATTATATGGATACGGAAATGCGTTCGATTCTGAATCAGCTGAATCGAACATATGGACTTGATTTCTCACAATACAAGGCACCAACAATTGCCCGTCGTGTTGAACGAAGGCTCGCCTTGTCTGGCACATTACAACTAGAAGAATATGCTGCGCGTATTGAAAACGATGCTGAAGAATTAGAACAACTCTATCGTGACATGCTAATTGGTGTTACTGGATTCTTTCGAGATCATACCGTATTTGAGAGACTGGAATTGGATATTATTCCTGAGCTCGTCAAAAACGTTACAGAAGATGGCGAATTTCGTGCTTGGGTCGCTGGTACAGCTACCGGAGAAGAAGCTTATTCTCTTGCCATTTTGCTCGTCGAAGCATTTGAAGCGGCAGGTAAATACTGTCGGGCAAAAATTTTTGCTTCTGATGTTCATGACCAGTCATTACTCTTTGCTGGTAGAGGTGTCTATCATTCGGAACATCTAGCAGGTGTCACGCCCGAGAGACTGAAGCGATTTTTTATTTCACGACAGAATGGCTATCATGTGATTCCAGAGTTACGAAAAATGGTGGTTTTTACACCACACAACTTCCTGCGTGACGCACCATTCACACGGTTAGACCTGGTGACATGCAGAAATGTTCTCATTTATCTAACTCAACCTGCACAGCGTAAAGCACTTTCTATGTTTCATTTTGGCTTGAAGACAGGTGGTGTGCTTTGTCTGGGCGCTAGCGAATCAGTTGGAGACTTAGATGATGAGTTCGAATCAATCTACGATGTAGCGCGAATTTATCGTAAACATCGAGATACTCAACTAACAACAAACTCTCGTATTATTCCTCCTCCCAAGCTATTGAAGCGAACTGGTATCAGTGCGGACTGGACAACAAAATCTACACACTCTTCGGACGCATTAAAAAATGCAGTATCAGTTTCTTCTCTCCTTTCAGTCTATGATCAATTACTTGATGAATTCATGCCCCCCAGCATTCTGATTAATGAAGATCGCGAGCTACTCCATTCATTTGCTGGGGCCGGACGCTTCTTGCGGGTTGGTGATGGCCGACCAACAACAGATGTTTTGGATATCATTCATTCTGATTTAAAGAATGTCTTTTTGGCAGCGATTCGTCGAGTTTGCAAAAACTTTCAGCCACTGACATACCGGGGTATACGCTGCCAAATTGATGATGAACATGAATTTGTACAATTAACTGTGATCCCCTACTCTGATGAGAAAAAGGTGAACCGCCTTTTAGTTCGATTTGAAACGGACATAGAACCGGAAGAAAATACTATTGAAGAAATAGTGGCTAGTGGCTTTTCAATAGAAGAGCTGCACGCTCTTGATCGCGAATTACAATCTACCCGTAACAATCTTCAGTCTACTATTCAGGAACTGCAAATCACGAATGAAGAATCACAGGCCGCAAATGAAGAATTAACTGCAGCTAATGAAGAGTTACAAAGCACCAACGAAGAATTACATTCAGTTAACGAAGAATTGTATACTGTCAATGCCGAGCACCAACGTAAGATTGATGAATTAACTGAATTGACTGACGACATGGACAACCTGCTAACTACAACTAACGTCCATACTTTGTTTCTAGATGGAGAGTTACGATTAAGACGCTTTACTCCGAGAATTGCAGAAATATTTAACCTTATACCACAAGATATTTCACGCCGTTTTGGTAGTTTCACCTACAATCTCATTGATGACGACTTAATTGATGAAATCAAAAGTGTTCTTGAAAGCGAAGAGCCTTTTCAACGCGAGGTTTGTGATCGAAATGGTGATTGGTTTCTACTGCGAATTTTTCCATATCTCGCAAGTGGAAAGGTAGATGGTGTCGTGTTGACGTTGATCGATATTACTTCGTTAAAGAATGCAGCTGAAGCATTAAGATTGAGCGAAGAACGATTCGACCTAGCGGTTCGTGGAAGTAATGAAGGTATCTGGGACTGGCCTGACGTCACTCAGGAGGCTATGTGGTGCTCTGACCGAATGTATGACTTGATGGAAATAGATCGTAACAAAATGGAATTTAGTTATTCTTTGTGGAGAGATCTTCTACATCATGAAGATAAGGAACGTGTTTTAAAACAACTGAATATGCACCTTGATTCTAGTGAGCGCTATGACGTTGAATACCGCTTGGAGTGTGGAAATGGTGAGTATCGCTGGTTCCATACGTGTGGAGAGGCTGTTCGCGATAGTAACGGCAAAGCCATTCGAATGGCTGGTTCACTGGAAGATATTACCGAGTCGCGTAAGGACCGTGAAGAAGTACGTGAAGCAGTTAGACGCCGCGACCAGTTCCTGGCTATGCTATCGCACGAACTCCGAAACCCTCTTGGTGCAATTTTAAATTCGACAACATTGCTGGAAGGTGAAATACTCGACAGTCAACTTGCAAAGGAAGCGTGCGGAGTCATTGCCCGTCAATCACGACAGATGGCACGTTTACTCGAAGATTTATTGGATGTATCGCGAATCACACATGGCAAGATAGAACTGCACTGTAAAATCTTAGATCTTGTTGAATTAACGACCGAAGCAATCAATATCGTGCAACCACAATTTGAATCCAGTGACCAACACATTTCGGTTGAGACTCCTGATGACCCCGTCTATGTCTATGGTGACCCAACTCGCCTACAGCAAGTATTTGTAAATTTATTGACAAATGCTACAAAGTACACACCAGTCAAAGGCGATATTTCTATCATAGTCACATTCAATGATAATCAAGCAATAGTCCGAATTCGAGATACTGGATGTGGAATGTCGCCTGAAATGCTAGAGAAAGCCTTTGAGTTATTTGTCCAATCAGATGCAACGATTGATCGATCCAATGGCGGAATGGGTGTCGGACTAACACTCGTACGAGCTGTTTTAAAATTACATGGTGGCAATATTTCCGCACAAAGTGAAGGCCCGAATTCCGGTAGTGAATTTATCGTACGATTACCTTGTTCTGAAAAACCTCGCCAGGTCTCCATGCCAATTATGAAGCAAGGCATTAATGTTCATAAGGTCGTGATTGTGGAAGACATGGAAGATGCACGTTTCACACTCGAAGCAATCTTACAGAGTAAAGGCTTCGAAGTAATTAGCGCAAAGAACGGAACTGAAGGGCTTAAGTTGATCCAATCAGAGCATCCAGACCTAGCACTTGTTGATATTGGTTTACCTGAAATGGATGGATATGAAATCGCACATCATTTGAGAAAAGATCAAAAAAATGATGACATCTATCTTGTTGCTCTCACCGGTTATGGACAATCTAAAGATAGAAAGGCCGTCAAGGATGCTGGTTTTAATGAGCACCTTGTAAAGCCACTTAAAGCGGAAGAACTTGACCAAGTTTTGATGACTCATACGCAGCAACCCGAAGGTTATGAGTCGTTTACAGAAAGAAAATAAGAATTCTACAACGCATATAAAATTAATATTTTTTAATATAGAGTAACTGATCTAATATCATCATCCATTTTGATATTGTTAATTTTCTTAAAAGAAGAAGTCTGGTTCTACATGATTTCTAAATCGCTAGAATAGTCTATTGACTATGAGCTTTGTGTTCCTGCTTGTTATCAGGTTGTGCTGTATTTTACACATTACAACTCAAGATTTCACTCAAAAGTGGTTCGATACGTGGCCAGACATCTGGGCATTTGGCGACGTAATATGAGCAGGAGTCATGGCAACGTCGAATTGTCCTCTCATCAGATCGACCAGTCAAAATAATGGTGGGAATTGATGCCAATTGCACATCGGCATTCATCATTTGCCGCACGATCAATCCTCCCCCCGCATCTGGCATATCGACATCGAGGATCACGAGATCGTGCCGAATTTTATTGATCTTTCGCAGCGCAGTTGTAGCATCACTCGCAGTATCCACCTGGAGCCCTAAACTTTGGCAGCGCTTGGCCAGCAGTTCTGTCAGATCTTCATCGTCATCGGCAATTAGAATTGTATGATTGCCCACTATTCTTCCCTCAATGAAAGCTAAATTCATCTCTTTGACTCCACATTGTACCCACTCTATTGCACTGTCGTTATGATGTTTGCATTTTTCTACGAATTTAATTTTTGGTAACCTATTTTCTCAGAACAAGAACCCAAACTCTCCATTAGTTGATGATTTATTACACGCGTCTAGCATCTCAACCTCTTGTTCAGAATCTGTTTGTAAGAATCTCCGAGCAACTTCTGTGATTGTTGCTGGAGAACCAGGGCATTTGTGTATATAAAAAGCTCCAAGTTGTGTGCAACGATCAATGGTTGCCTGATCTGAGTATCCAGTATGAATAATGATGGGAATGTTGTGAAAACGCACATCACTACTCAACATTTCACAGACAGCCAGGCCATTTCCATTCGGCATATCTACATCCAAGACAATCATATCTGGTAAAATTTTCATTGCACCAATTAGCGCATGCGATGCATCAGGAGACCGCATTACAGAAAATCCGAGTGGCCTTAATCGTAAAGCAAGTGCTTGCGTTAGATCATGATCGTCATCCGCTATCATTACTGTTTTATAAGTCATACTTGTACTTCACTTTCAATGTTTTCCGTAGCAACATGCACGCACATAGCTTCGGATAGAGTTGCTGAATCATCAATCGCTGCATTTACCGCCTCGACTAATTTATGACCTTCATACGGTTTGGTAAGAAAATAACTTGCGCCTGCATCTAATGCTCTCTCTTTGTCGATCAGGCTGGCTGAAAGCATCACAATCGGAATCTGCCGTGTATTTGATTCTTTTTTCAGTTCATCCAAGATAGTTAGACCATCCTTATATGGCATTCTGACGTCCATAACAATCGCATCCGGTTGCTCTGCTATAACAGCCGCTGCTGCTTCCATACCATCGTGGGCCGTTGATGTTTCGAATCCTGCAACTGACAATCGCATCGTCGTAGCGTGTAGAATGTCAGTATCATCATCAACTAATAAAATTCTTTTCGATCCGCTCATTTTTCCTCCACAATTATTTATTACTATATCTTCTCAGAACAGTAGAAACTCTTTGATCCAACAATATTTCTTTCAACAATTCAGAGCCTCCACCATTGGTCGCTAATATGGTTCCAGTTTTAGGCATAGACCGTCTCTTTTTGCATAATTCTGTTGAATTGACGATAGATCTTTGCTGAGTCTGTTGTTACATCCCATGTCCCTTCAATATTCAATTTATAAAAGGGCAGTGGGCCAAACGGCCGGTTGCGATTTGTTTTCCCCCATTCCGTTTCGACCCTGGTCACGAAATTTGGCATTTCTAACGAGCTAATCGACAAGGCATAAACCCATTCATGAGTTCCCACTCGAAACAATAGATCATTTGCTCGTAGTAAATAATTAAAAAAAGAATCCATATCTTGAGTATCTATGTCAGATATATTGTCCTCAATCTGAGCTCGAACGAAGGCTACGACAGACGGACCGTTATTTCTTCTTTGAGCTTTCTCAAGATACCTTTTCATTATGCCTGAGGGATTATCTAATGGAATCGTAAACGAAAACGTAGTTCCTTGCCCTAACTCACTTTCAACTGACATTTCACCGAAATTCAAGTCAACTAATTCTTTGGCAATATTCAATCCCAGACCAAACCCCTTTGTACTGTTTGTGATTTGTGTTTTGAGTTGTTTAAAGCGTTTAAATATTTGAGACACTCCCTCATCATCGATACCTGGCCCATTGTCAGTAATTCCAATATTAAGTTCGCTTTGGTCATGATTTTCTTCTGCCCACAGTCGCACAATTCCTGGTTTTCCGCAGAATTTGATCGCATTTGTAACGAGATTAATAATGACTCGTCCGACCTTTTCGGAATCACAGTAAATCGACGGCAAATTTTGATCAATGTTAGTTTCAAATGTAATCTTTTTGACTGCCGCTTTTTTTGCCAAGGGGGGACAGACGGATTCCACAATCTCCGACAACTGACATGGACGTCGCCAGGCCCCTAAAAGACCAGCTCCCAACTTACTGACATCTAACATATCATCGACCATGTTGTTTAGTTCGTCGGTACGAACACCTGCAACATCAAGCATGCGGCATTGTTCTTCATTCACTTGGCCTACTACGCCTTCGCGAACTAATGAAACATAATCTTTAATGACTGTCAGTGGTGTACGAAATTCATGCGAAACATTATCAACGAAGCGATGAGCCGTTTCATTCAGCTTTCTGAGACGTCGATTTTTCTTCTTGAGTAGTTCTTTTTGTTTTGTAAGCAAAGCGTGGCTGGATTCTACCTCTGCTAATAAATGCTGGATCTCAACAACACTCTCTTGGCGTTGGATTGCATGATGGATAGCCCGCTCGAGCATTTGAGGCGAAGCTTCGTCCTTGACAAAGTAGTCCTGAGCTCCAGCTGTGAGTGCGACAAATCGTATCTCTTCGTCGTCAAGTGTCGTCAGCACGACTATCGGCACATCCTGATTGTGATCACGTATGCGTTTTATCGTTCCCAGACCGAAACTGTCAGGTAATGAAAGATCGGTTAAGACAACATCAAATTTTGTTTCCGCCAGTTGAGCTAAACCATCATCGATGAATTGAGTCCAGACCAATTCAAACGATGATCGCGATTTCGATAAATTAAGCTTGATCAGTTGATGGTCGACTGGGTCGTCTTCAATCAATAAAACTCGCATATGACGCTGATGCATTTTAACCTCTCATCGTTTAACGACTGACTATCGTTTTAGTAGTTTACTCCGTTTTTGTTCGCTGAGGCCCAGTTTAATTCTGGCAGCGAAATGAAACGTTTAATTTCTTCTAGCAGTGTCTGATAATGAACCGGTTTATGGAGAAAACTGGAAGCACCAAGATTTTTTAGTTGCCCAGGTAAATGCGAATCACGTTGTCCCGTTAGTACAATTACTGGAATACTCGCTGTATGTGTATTACACTTCACCTCTTCCAAAAGAAGTTGGCCATCCCCATCTGGCATCCGTAAATCGGTGATGATCAGGTCTGGACTCTTTTGATATACATCCCACGTACCGAGTCTCCCGCAACAATCGCAAATCACATCGACATCGTAATTAGATAAGATAGTTTTAATTGCATGAGTGATGTCTGGATCATCATCAACACAGAGAATGGTGGAACGAGAATCGCATTCTAAAAAGTCATTGGTCATTGATCGGCTTTGAGTTTTCATAACTTCTCCCTGATGTTGCTCGTAATGTTGTAATAGTGTGAGACCTTGGGAAACATAGATTACAATTCGAAAGCTCGACGGAATAATCCAACTCATTTCTTCATGTATAAAATCAGACTTCCATGTGTACTTTAATAACTCTATTAACTAGTGCGTATTAGATGTAGTCATAGTATGTGAAGCGTTCACCTCAATTTCTCTGAAATAGAAATCGCTTGAGTAATAATGAGGTATTTGACTTGATTTCTATGTGATCTGAAAAACTGATGCGATTTATTTCTATTTAGATATACACAGTGAGGGGTATACCTTATCCTCAATCTGATTCATTACAATCTATCGATCACTCTATCACTTAAGAGAATTGACGAGTATAAAGATAGTTGTCAATTTAAGAGCACAAATATGAATTGGCAGACTTGCTGGCTCCGGCAGTCAAGTGATTCAGATTTCACCAAGGCACGATTAGGAATAAAAGGTTTAATATGACATTGGACCAACGTGCGCACTCAAGAATCTGGGTTTACACGATTTCAGGCTGCATCATGTTTGCTGCTGCTGTATTGTTTCAACAGTCGACCTATCGTGGCTCCACCCAACTGCATACAATCATGGAAGTGATTGCCACGTTGCTTGCGCTGATGATCGGAATTGTTGCTCTAGTTCGGTACTACTCTCAAAAGAACAACATGTACCTGTTTGTCAGTATTGGCTTTCTTAGTACTGCGCTGCTTGATGGTTATCATTGCGTTGTTACCAGCACCTTTTTTCAAGAAATTTTTCCGTCAACACCACCCTCATTAAGTCCCTGGAGTTGGAACGCTTCACGCATCTTTCTGTCGATACTAATGTTTTTAAGTTGGTGGACATGGAAACGGGAAGAGAAACTTGGAGAAGCAGGACTATTCAGCTCTCGCAATGTACTAGTCATCACCGCCATCTTAACTTTATTGAGTTTTTGCTTCTTCGCGTTTGTCTCACTACCACGCGCCTATTATCCCGAGTTTTTTTTTGGACGGCCACAGGAATTCGTCGCCGGTATGTTTTTTCTGGCTGCTTTTATTGGCTATTATCGGAAGGGCGACTGGCAAGACGATGCGTTCGAATTCTGGCTGCTCATGTCTCTACTTGTCGGTATCATCTGTCAAGTAGCGGTCATATCGCGTTCGTTTGTACTCTTTGACGCAATGTTTGATATGGCACATATAATGAAGTTACTCAGTTACGCTTTTGTGCTGAGTGGCTTGCTGGTTGGGATCTTTAGTCTCTACAGTCAGACTGCAAAGATGCAGCAAGAATCTGATCTCGCCAAAAAACAATTCGAACTCGTAATAGAAGAGTCCCCACTGGCGATGTTGATGATCACTCAGAACCGAGAAATCATCTTAGCTAATTCAACAGCATCAGTTTTATTTGGTTATTCAAAAAAGGAGTTGCTGGGTGATCAGATTGAGAAACTTTTCCCCAAACGTTACCAAAAATTACACCCACAGTATATCGCAAACTTTTTTAGCGATGGTCAATCGCGCCAACTGAGTGTAGGACGTGACTTGCTCGGTCTCCACAAAGATGGACACGAGTTTTCTATCGAAATCTTTATGAACTACATTCAGACACCTCAAAATGGACCTGCCGCGATTTATTCGATTGTAGATATCTCTGAGCGACGACTAGCAAAAAAACAATTCGAACTCGTGATCGAGGAATCTCCACTGGCAATGCTGATGATTAATCAAAGCCGAGTGATCACCTTAGCCAACTCTGCCACAACGAAGTATTTTGGTTATTTAAAAGAAGAGTTACTGGGCAAATATATTGAAATGCTCCTCCCACAGCGTTACCGAGAACTGCATCCACAACAAGTCGAGAGCTTCTTTACTGACGGTCATTCTCGACAACTTGATACTGGGCGAGACTTACTTGGCTTGCATAAAGAGGGTCACGAATTTCCCGTCGAAATATTTATCAATTATGTCCAAACTCCACAGGATGGTCCTGCTGCAATTTGCTCGGTGATAGATATTTCAGAACGTAGAAAAGCACAAGAAGCGATAGCACGACAGTCTGAGGAACTATTGAATTCGGTACAGGCTCTTGCCAGAGTCAATACTGAATTAGAGCAGTTTGCTTATGTCGCCTCGCATGACCTACAGGAACCGCTTCGTAAAGTCGCTTCTTGCTGCCAGATGCTGGCAGAAGATTATGCCGACAAACTTGATGATGATGGTCGCCAATGGATCAATTTCGCCATCGATGGAGCGGCACGTATGCGGTTGCTGGTGAGTGATCTTTTAGAATATGCCCGAGTTGGAGCGCTTAAACTTGATTCTGAGCCAACTGAAGCACATCAGGCTTTTGAGGCTGCGTGTTATAACTTGAGTGAAACCATCGAAACGAATAATATTCAAATTATTTGTCATTCGCTACCAGTGGTCTTGGCAGATAAGAGACTTCTGACTCAATTATTTCAAAACCTGATTGGAAACAGTATTAAGTATGGTAGTGAAGAGCAAACAGTCATTGAAATTGGAGCAGAGCGCGATGGTCATCATTGGCAGTTCTACATCAAAGACAACGGCATCGGAATTGCCCCTGAATATCATGAACGAATATTCCATGTTTTTCAACGACTACACCTCAAAGAAGAATACACTGGCACAGGGATTGGTCTCGCAACCTGCAAGAAAGTCGTAGATAGATTTGGAGGCAGATTGTGGGTGGATTCTCAACTTGGACAAGGAAGTACGTTCTATTTTACAATACCAGAAAATGCAACTACTGACCAAGAACCTCATCAAGAGATCGGAGCGAAAAGCCTTGACACCTTTCACAAATAATCCATTGACACGACCTGTAGAAATCTTAATTGTTGAAGATGACCTTACCGATATCAAATTGACTCAAAGGTCACTTGAGCGAAATCGCGTTTTGAACAATCTCCACATCACACGTGACGGCATCGAAGCGATGCAATTCCTGCGTCAGGAAGGGGACTTTTCCGATGTACCACGTCCCGACATCGTCTTATTGGATCTCAATATGCCACGCAAAGATGGTCGTGAAACATTGCGAGATATTAAGAATGATCCTAATCTGAAAGCGATTCCAGTTATCATCATGACGACGTCAAAGCAAGAAACAGATATTGAGGGCAGTTACCTTGAGCATGCAAATAGCTACGTCACCAAACCAGTTGATATGGAGCAGTTTCAAAAAGTTGTTGAGACAATCAATGCTTACTGGTTCACGGTTGTAAAACTGCCTTCGGACTAATAGAAAACCATTTCGATTTCATCAATATTAATCAGATTCTGAAGCCCACTGTAGTCTAATAAAAAATGAGCAAAAACGCTCAGGTTATCCAAACATATCGCTAGTATATTCTCACATGACTGACAGTGTATTTGATGATTCGCTGAATGATTACTATTTTTTTAAATTTATAAAGTAGAGATTTCTAGATCTTAGATGATTTAGAGACTAATACCGCTACCAATCTGACAAACATGCAGTCTATAGTCTTAATATCTCAGTCCCCTACTCATGTCTGAACAAATTGAATCTTTTCTCTGTGCTCAATACGAAATGCTTCAATCTTGAGTCAGATGAAAGGTCAATTTTTTATGAACCACAAAGACAGATCGAATGATCAAAATTCTTTACTCAATTGTCGAGTATTGATTGCAGAAGATTCGATTGATAATCAACGAATCATCTCACATTACCTGGAAAAAGAATCAGCTGCGGTAATTACTGCTGACAATGGAGAAATCGCAGTCGAGCTTGCACTAAAAGCGCGTGAGAACAATATTCCTTTCCATGTTATCCTTATGGATATAGAGATGCCGGTCTTAGATGGCTATAAGGCGACAAAAAAATTACGTCAAGCAGACTACACTGGTCGAATCATCGCACATACTGCTCATACTGATACCCACTCTCGTAAGAAATGCCTTGATGCAGGCTGCGATGATTATATTTCCAAACCAATAAACCAACAGTCACTTGTCAGTAAGATTGCCCGCTATGCGATGCAGGAAAAGCAAAACGAGTTGTTTGACCAAATCTTCAAAGATTAAATTCAAAACTGATAGAACGCCTTGATTGTTCTATTAGTTTTCATTGTTATGAACAATTAAGTGTCAATATAACCCTTTGGATTAAGTAAGCAGAAAGCTCTTTTGGTAGTGTTGTAATAATAAAACACAATGTCACGAGTTTGCATGCATTCAAACTATTTTAAATTCAACATAATTGAAGATAATCCGATTATACTTAGAATTTAGACAACCTTATCCACATCAATCAATTCCTAGCTGAAAAGTGTAATACTCAAAGACTTAAACAAGAGATGAAGGGAATCCCCCAACACAATTTGGACAGGGTATGTCCTTACGTTTCCTAAAAACCAGATTAATACCTCCACGCACACGACTAAATGATACCTTATAGTATCTGTATCTCAGTTCCCAAAAATTATCTGAACAGATTGATGCATTACGCTGTAGAGTTCTATACACAGCAATGCTATTCTGAATCAGAAGAAAGGCTAAAACAGATTATGAGCTATCTGGACAAGATGTCTAACCTTGAATGTCGTGTACTATTGGCAGAGGATATGCCCGATAACCAAAGATTGGTTTCATTCTATTTGAAACAAGCAGGCGCTGAAGTTTTCTTTGCAGACAATGGGCAAATTGCACTCGATATTGCCCTCGAAGCAAGTAATCATGGATTTCCTTTCGATGTGATCCTGATGGATATACAGATGCCAGTCTTAAATGGTAATGAAGCCACCAAAAAATTGCGTGAATCAGGTTACACTGGGGCAATTATTGCCATTACCGCTCACACTAGTAGTCACGATAGGCAGACATGTCTTGATGCTGGCTGTGATGATTACACGACCAAACCGGTAAATCCAAATCGACTCATCGATTTGGTGGCTCACTATGCGTCGAAAAGAAAGCGAAAAGAACTGACTGAAGACACAGTCATTGTTTAGTTAAACAGGTGCAGCATTAGTCGATGTCTGAGTAAGATCAGTTACTCGGACATTTTTCATTGAAATGGTTCCTCTGACTAGTCTCAAATTTGATTAGCTAACTTGTTGGATCAAGCGATTTTGGAAGCGAGTTATTATCCAACCACCATTACACAGCACCAAATAGAACTTACGATAAATCATCGAGTTCCTGGGAATTCGATTGTGCATTTTGTAATGATTCATGCTCGCTCATTTATGATTCCAATTAAAAAACGAACTTAATTCCAGTGCTTTGCCTCCACGCGCGTTGCCTAGATGCAACCTATGCTATTGAAGTAGGGAAATGTGTTCGTATAAGTTTTGGACAGAGACCATGGAAAACGGCATAAAACAGACAAGTTGGTTTAGACGAGATCGCTTTACACCCTCTGTCTCTACCGGACAGACCTTGCCAATAGGATACATCTCGTGTGGTCTTGTTTTGTTATGCTCGATTTTTATCGTCGATCTGATATTACCTCAAGGAATGTCTTACGGTGTACTCTACGTGGTTTTGCTCACTAGCACACTATGGTCGCCTCGGTGGGAGCTCACTTTGGGAGCAGCGATTGCTTCTACGATTCTCACACTGATCGGATTTGTACTGGTAGCTGCTGAACCGACTATTCGAATGGCCTTCATGAATCGAGTATTGATTATACTTGCCATTTGGGTAACAGCATTTATCTGTTTAAGACAAAAAAAAACCGAGATAGCAAGAACGCAGGAACTACATCTCGCCCATAAAAAAAGCAAAGCCAACGAGCGTAAATCTGAACGATCAAGTCAGGCTAAAAGTGAGTTTCTTGCTAACATGAGCCATGAACTCCGCACTCCTCTGAATGGTGTCATAGGAATGTCAGAATTACTAGCGGAAACATCGCTTAGTCCAAAGCAAAGGGAATTCGTCGATGCCTGTCGGAATAGTGGTGAGTTGCTACTCAAACTGATCAATGACATTCTTGACTTCTCAAAAATTGAAGCAGGCAAGATGGAGCTCGACTTTCACGACTTTGATTTAGAGAAGCTCATGATGGATACTGCCAGTACAATGGTCTGGAGGACATCGGAAAAACATCTGGAGTTGCCGTGTTATGTCGATCCCGCATCACGATTAATACTACAAGGCGACAGTCACCGCCTGAGACAGATTCTAGTGAATCTGATCGGTAACGCGATTAAGTTCACTGATCAAGGTGAGGTCGCTGTTCGTGCACAAACAGCTTCAAGAGAGAATGATCAGATTGTGATTCGCTTTTTGGTATCTGACACAGGGATCGGCATTTCTGATGACAAACTCAACCGGCTATTTAAGTCGTTCTCGCAAGTCGATGCTTCTACGACACGACACTACGGTGGTACCGGATTAGGCCTGGTCATTTCTCAGAGCCTTGTCCAACTAATGGGAGGTACTATTGGAATCGAAAGTGAAGTGGGAGTTGGCTCGATGTTCTGGTTTGAACTTCCTTTTAAGGTTGTCGCAGAATCATCGGCAAACCTACCCATCATTAACTCGCTCGCAGGAAAACGATGTCTAATTGTTGGAGACAATGAAAACAATCAAACCATTCAGAAAAAACATCTAGCTGAATGGGGAATCGACTCGATTATCGTTGCTTCTGTTGATGAATCTTTGACCGCAATAAAATTAGCGAAAGAAAATCAGTCGCCTTTCGATCTCGTCTTGACTGATTTCATCATGCCAGAACGAAACGGCTTGGACCTAGCACACGCCTTGAAAGATCATCAGCTAAAAATAGTGATTCTAACTGACTCAACATGTATTGAATTAAATCCTATTGAACTGCAAGAAAACCATGTTAATGCCACCCTCAGCAAGCCAGTTCAGAGGTACAAGTTATACGACACAATTTGCGAATTATTAACAAGTGATACGGCCAAAGAGACAGTGATTAATAATGAGAATAATCAATCCAACACAGTTATCAGGAGAGCGTCGACCACCCAAGTTCTATTAGCAGAAGATAACAATATTAATCAACTATATATTAGAGAGTTGATGAATCAAATTGGTTTTACTTGTGACATCGCAAACAACGGGTATGAAGTGATCGAATACATCCGAAAGAAAAAATACGATCTGGTATTGATGGATTGTCAGATGCCGGAATTGGATGGTTTGCAGGCTACACAACATATCAGAGAGCTAGAATTAAAAGGAATACTTAAAGGACATCTTCCCATCGTCGCACTCACTGCCAATGCAATCAAAGGCGATCGCGAACAGTGCCTTAAAGCAGGTATGGACGAATACCTCAGCAAGCCTGTTCAGAAAGATCAGGTCATTCGTATTCTCGAACAATTTTTGTGTGACAACCATATAGGCTTGAATGAAAATAATACAACTGAGGCTAAGAGTAAAAATGATTTTGATTCAACACTTTCAGCACCAATCAACACTGAGTCACTATTAGAACGCTGCTTTGGAAGCTTGGAACTGGCAGGCTCTCTATTAGATGAATTGGAATCGACGGGCCAGGAGCGTATTCAAGAAATACGCCAAAAAACCAAAGAACAGAATGCTAGTGCCATGGCGCTGGCGGCTCATTCACTCAAGGGTGCAGCTGGGATTCTATGTGCGACATCTCTGCAAAACTTGTCAGCAGAGATCGAACACGCTGGCAATGTAGAAAACCTTGAAGGGGTCGAACTCTTGATTCATGAAATCTCCATTGAAATGAAACGCTGTCTCGATGATCTGCCACAATTACGAGAAGAGATGCGATTGATAAAAGAGAATAACGAGTGTTGAATATTTTTGTAGTTGACATTACCGATAAGATCATATCAATAAAAAAATGATTTTTAAGTAGAATATCCACCAAGACAAAAAACAATTTCACATTGTAGAAATATTAGGCATTGATAGGATTTAATCATGTTTTCTCAAACCGGAAAAATAGACTTTCATGCGTTAATTGCTGACGACGATAAGATCGTAACTCGTATGATTTCGTATGCACTTACTCAGGAAGGTTTTGTTTGTAAGACAGCAACAGACGGGTTTCATGCATCGGCTCTGATGAATCATAAAGAGTATGATCTGGTTGTGACAGACTTACGAATGCCACACAAGAACGGGCACTCTCTTGCTTTGGACATGCTTGAAATTGAATCACGACCAGTGATCATGGTTCATACTGCGGTCGAAGACCCGGCCCTCACGAAGGATTTGGTTTTTCGTGGAATCGACGACATCTCTTACAAGCCAACGAACTATGAAATACTAGCATCCAAAGCACGCGGTCTAGTAGAGCGACGACACGAGAGAATCGTGGCGAAAAATAGCAACCGAAATCAAGGTACATCTTTCAGTGGACAACTAGAAAGCGATGAGGCTAAGTCTACAAGCGACAGTCTGACAAATGGAATACGAATAACACCAGCGAATGTCTTTAAACAATTGTCTAAACTTGACACACTGTTATCACTATCGCACACTCCATTTGACGTATATTCAATGGCATCACGAAAGAATGCCAACACGTTTGAATTGGCAACACTCATCGAACAAGACCAATCACTTGTAGGCGAAATTATCAATGTAGCCAACATGGTTCATAATAATCTTGAAGGCGAAGAGATCGACAGCGTGGAAAAAGCAATATCACAAATGGGATCTCGCAGCATCGGAGAGCTAGCCATCATGCATGGTGGGCGACAGGCACTTTTAAAGAGTAACATCCCGTGGATTAATCATGACCTACTCTGGAAACGAAGTCTTGCTGCGAGCAAAACGGTTCGTATAATTGAGCGGGCACAGTATGCCGAATTTGACAGTTCGGCTTTTCTGTGCGCCTTGTTACACCCAATCGGCCGCATCGTCCTGGCAACACTCTTCCCCGATGAACATCAAGAGTTAACTGAATACTGCCAGAAAACTGGTCAGTCACTCGATTTAGCTGAAAAGGCAGCTTTCGGACTTTCGCACGGTGAGGTAAGTGCGAGGTTCTTTTCAGCATGGCGAATTCCAGTAACAACCCAACTACCTCTAGAACAAATTACACACACATTCGACGAATTGGCTTCATTACCAGATCATGCTCGTCAACGTACCGAGATCATCAAACTGGCCCTCTTTCTTTCACGCACTGCAATGGGTATCTGGGAGCCTTGCGATTCTGTTGACGTGCCTCATAAGGGTGTACTAAACAGATTGAACATGCCGTCCATTAAGAGAATATTCTTCTTAATTCGTGAAGCTTGTGAATTTGAAGTAACAAATCGACAAGTCCAATCTCCAGAAGGAGCAAATCAACAAAAACAGCCGATGACACCAATGATTAGATATAGCTCAGCTGCCGAAAGTTCATCAGACCTGTTAGCTCCTTTTCTGAAATCAATCGGTCTACATTTGCACGATCAACCCCAAGAATCGTCTAATCTTGACTTGATTGATGGCGTATCACTCAGTGGCAATCAACTTCGACAATTTCTTAATACCCAGAACTCGCAAAATCTTTTTGGAATTATTCGCAATTCTAAAGATAAATCTTTGTTTAAACCTAGCTCCTCAATCTGCATTCCTACAACTGTCCAGAAACTAATTACATTCTTTAATAATCAAGAAAGTCCCCAAAGTCCAAACAAGTCTCCAATTCAAGCTGTCAGTGAGTAATCACATAACTTCATAACTTGTCAAGCCGACGTTTCTTATCACAGATTTAGAGGGTGACCATTCTTTTTTAACATATGGCAAAGGAATATAATCGACAACACTTTTAGGGAATTGTTTAATGTGTTAACTGAAGCCATTTCACTTTTCGTATGATTCTAGAACTTATTAAAACGATCAATCTACCGCGGACAAATCGCGGACAGAATTGAGAATTTCAATGCAATGTGACTATAATTGCTTTACAGCGTGAAATTCACACAACATATTACTATCAAAGCAATTTCAGTGTGATTGAAACATCCTTAAAAGGTCACATCTTTAGATTCAAAATCCAGTGGGGGTAAACCCGGTGTGGGTTCGAGTCCCACCTCCGGTATTATACTAAAAAGACCTTACATCGATTTGATGTAAGGTCTTATTTCTAGTTTTAAAGCAAACTTCTATGTTATTTGCCCCCCTCTCTTGATCACCTGATAAGCGACGTAGAATCATCGAGTTGATCCGCGAATTCCTCTCACATGTTACATATTGATTTCATAACCCTTACGATTTTCGCGTGAGAGAAATGAATTAGCCTGATCATCGCCGATGATCTCGCGTTTGTCGGGATCCCATTTGAGTTCGCGATCGAGACGCATGGCAATGTTAGAGAGGTGACAGATCTCAAGCATACGATTATGCGACCAGACGTCAGAAATAGGTTGTTTGCGGGAATTCATACCCTCAATGAAGTTAGCGGTATGATTCGCGCTGACTTTGCCGCCGTAAACCTCTTCGATGGCTCCTTCCGGCAACGGATTATCTTTGAGCGCTTCAACAGGCTTCCCAACGATCTTGCCTCGATTCACAAAGAACCGACCTTTCGTGCCCTCGAACAAAATACCGTTATCACCTTCGCTGGTGATAATCATTTCTACATTGTCAGGCATATCCACTCCAATTTTGAAATTGGTGGCAGCATTGTACTGGTCGTGAACCACTGGGTGTCCGTCCTTATATTCCACCGGCAATGTAAATTCGAGCGGCGTCACTTTGCTTGGTCCCGTGTCGCTGACTCCAAGCGCCCAGCAGGCTATATCCACATGATGCGCGCCCCAGTCAGTCAGTTTTCCACCGGAGTACTCGTGCCAGTTTCGGAAGGCGTAGTGACAATTGCTGTAAAGCGGGACGCCACCACCGTAACCCCTACGCATTTTAGGTAAAGCTCGGTAATCAACTTTTGGTGCCGGTCCCAGCCAGAAGTCCCAGTCAAGTTCCTTGGGAACTGGAGCAACTGGTATCGTGGGTGAAGCTGACATACTGTTGATCCCACATGTCACTTTTTTAACCGTACCAATGCGTCCATCTTTCACCAGGGCAATGGCCTGTAGAAACCGCTGTGCCGATTCAGATCGCTGCATCGTGCCAACCTGGAAAACACGGCCTGTTTCCTTAACGACCTTTTCAATCAACTTGCCTTCGTCAATCGTCAGAGTCAACGGTTTTTCACAGTACACATCTTTCCCTGCATACATCGCTTCAACCGCAATCTTGGTATGCCAATGGTCAGGGGTAGCGATCATCACGGCATCTATGTCTTTTCGATCAAGGACTTTCCGATAGTCTTGATAGGCATCTGGTTTCTTACCTTGTTTCTTTTCTGTTTTTTTTACGTTGGTCTCAAGGACATTCGCGTCGACATCGGCGAGTGCGGCAAAATCAGCAAAGCGAAACGACTTCGAAGTAATCGCCCAGCCCTGGTTTCTTAGGCCAATGGTCGCAAAGACCGGACGGTCATTAGGTGACTGATAACCGAAAGCCCGATTTGCCGACGGGCAAAAAATAGTAGCAGCCCCTGCAAAGGCGGCTCCTTGAAGAAAGTTACGGCGGGTTATTGGTCGAGATGTTGGCATCGATTTAAATCCTCTTGGTGGAAAAATGAAGAAGTTTTAGATTCAAAAGCGCGCTGGAATCGTTTAGCGCATTTGGTGGGTCTTAGGAACAATACTCGATATTAAGATAGATTATACACGTAATCGAGGGGTGAGTACACCGTTAATAACACTTTGGGGAGAATGAAATCATTCACGACACCTGTAAGGGACGATTGCTTCCGATTCCGCTGGACTGATACGCCACCGCAGTCAGCACCTGACCTATCATTCCATACCAACAAGAACGGTCTGGACTGAATGATTTTTCTCGACTGAAAACCTAAAACTTTCAATGAAATTCCTTTTGTACTAACAGATCCACACGGAAACACAACGCCAGCATTCTCTAATTCAGCTGTTAATTGGGGGGGGGTACTGGGGCTTCCCTGCCAGCAGAGAAAAGGTCATCTCGATGATTGTGCGTGTGCACTAGACAGATCACCTGGCGGAAGATCATAAACTTTTCAACAGAATACACTTCGCCGACTAGATCCGCCTCGCCGACGTACAGGAAAGTGAGTTCGCTTTTCAACTACGCGGCCAGCAAATCCGTTTCCTCACAGCAAAGCCAAAACGCCAAGACAAAATCACAAACATCGAACTCATCAAAGGCAACGACAACACCGCCCCCATTGTGATGGCAGTTACTGTCGAAAGAAAACGCTTCATCAATCAAAAATCGCCGATGGTATTGCCATCCTGAATTGCCATAAGATACTCTAAAGTCGAGTTCACGGCTCCGTTGGTATTGTGATCGATGTTTTCGCTGATGAATCGAACGGCACCGTCACCCATCAAGAAATGAACTCCCCCTTCATGGGCACTCAGGAAACCGCGACGGCATTCGTTATTTTCAGGGCAGTTGAGTTTTCGCTTTCCACATCCCATGACTGAAGCAACACCACCGTTATGAGCTTGCCGCGTGCCAGCAGCGCCAAAAACGTTTCCGGCATAAGGATTATTGGTCGTGACTGTCGCTACCTTCTTCCAGATTCGCTCACCGATCAATAGCTGGTTACTAGTCCCATCGGTCAGATCTCTGATCTTCACTTTACTGTTCTCATAAAAAGGTCCTCCTTGTATTCCACCAGCCCCACGCTGGGTTTCATGACTGCGGTTGACAGCAACGTAATTCGAAATTGCAGTATGACGCACTGAGCCATTCTGATCTCTCAGCTTGCGATCATTATTGCCGCTACTGTTGGTATCAGGCCCGACATCAGAAGGACAGCGAAACGAAACCACAGGTTGTTGCATCAAGCGGAGCAACCTTGATCCAGAGTCTCCGTGTACAGGATCAGTCGGATCGATCGCATTATCCATCTGGACATTACCTGGATTTAGACTGTTATAAAGCGGTGCCTGATCGATAAACGGAAGCAGGTAGGTTCCCCATGACCAGTTTGCAAAATTATTCGAGTTACTGCCACGTTGTCTGATGTAGCCTGGCGGGAGAACACCATGAGTCTCAGCATAGCTATGAATTGCTAACCCAAACTGTTTCAAATTATTCTTGCATTGTGAACGACGGGCAGCTTCACGTGCCTGCTGCACAGCAGGCAAAAGTAAAGCGATGAGAATCGCAATGATCGCAATCACGACCAGTAGTTCGATTAGTGTGAATCCTCGTTTGAATTGACTCCTCATGACATTGCCCTTTTACAAATATTAAGAAATAAACAGTTCATTATGGAAAATCAGTAAATAGAAGTTATTGAGACGTCAAATCGATGCTCAACGCATCTGTACCACTTTTAGGTACCGTGATTGAGATCTCAGGGTTTTCCTCATTCCGAAACTTCGCTGGAATAGGATTAATGCCAGGTACTTCGTTACTCTCATCGTCTATAGTTGAGGGCACCTCATAACTAATGACAACGCTATATTCCCCCGGTTCCAGTCCGCTCGTTCCCGCACTTGTGTTGACTGTGAACGTGCCATCCGAATTGATCACTGCGAATGCACTATTCCCTTCATTAGCAGGATAAAAATTTAATGTGCCTGATGTGAGAGGCTTCCCATCCAACTTGATCGTACCAGAGGCTGTGGAACTTGCTTGCTTTGTGTTACTTCCACAACCTGCAACTCCTAAACACATCACAATCAAAAACAAAATGCGCATACAAAAACCTTCTTGAAAATCAAAATGACGAAAAGCTATCGCAACAACCTGTAACCGATGATTTCAGGGACGATTTCGTTCGAGAAAAATGTGTCTTATGCCGTGTCGACGTGAATAGGCTTGTGAATTGATTTAAAAATGTTTTTCGAATTGACCAGAACGGAGGCAATTTCCACATAAGTTCATTAATATACAATTGATTAATAACTGTTTATAAGGGGGCTCAGAAATATGTCAATCAAATTCTATCTGGAATTCGAACAAAATGTGTATTTTAGTTCATTAAAAAACAAAACAAATTAAGCTCCAGATACTGCGCCATGTAATTCCCTGTAACTATATTATTTTGAAAATGGTTTGATAATTTTATATGACTTTCAATATCAAAAATTATCAGTCTAAATAGGATGCGCATTTCTTAAACTCCCAGAATCATTGAGCGGATTGTTTTTTCTATGTGCGTTGTCTTGCTAAAAATAAATCGTGACGTTGCTGGTAAATTTTTCTGGTTTCAGTCCAGCTATTAAAACGCAAAAAATTGATCATGCGAGTCCTATTAGCATCTCATTTACTTTTAAAGACCCTGTATTGGATTCAGTTAGTACCATATTAACTAAACATTTACTCACATAACAACGATTCAATGCCCACCTCGGTTATGGCAGGTTGAGCTAGAAAAACCTCAAACCGTAGATAATTCCAAACAAAAGTGCTGGAATGATAACAAGTGCATTGGTACGCTTTTACATAATGAAAATCTATTATATGCACTAGAAGGCACAAATCTCGCTTAATCATCCTATTCCACTTAACCTAACATTCTAGTAATACACATGAACAGAAACCTCATTACTAGAAATTAGACACTCCAGAAAGATTCTGTATCCATGTTGTTGACGAACTGGTTAAGGTCAATTGCCTCGAAATGTCAATCATCGCGCCCTCGCGTAATACACAATCAACGGTCCCGCTCGACGAGTCGACATCAGTCGGTACAAAGCTATCGTGCTCATGCTATTGAACCACTCGAAGATCGCACACTCTTAACATCACTGTTGAGTATCGATGATGTGTCAGTTTCCGAGGGTGATACTGGCACTACAAATGTCGTACTCACGGTTAGTCGAACTGGTGGAACTGCAGGAGATCTCAATAGTATTGCATCTGTTGAATTCACAACTGCAGATGGTACGGCAACAACAGTAGATGCCGATTATCAATCACAAGGAAACATACTTAACTTTTCGGCAGATCCATCGGGTACTTTACAAACGCAAACAATTACAATTCAGGTTAATGGTGATGTCGTAAGTGAAGAAGACGAAACATTCGAGGTCCATTTGCTCAATAACAGTTTGGGGACAACTCTCGATAATAGTCAGGCAACAGTCACAATTCTTAATGACGACCAATCTACTCTCTCGATCAATGACATTACCGTGAATGAAGCCGATGGAACGGCATCTGTTGTTGTTTCTCTCGATAACCCTATTGATGCCGAAGTCAGTTTTGATTTTTCGATCTTTGATGAAACCGCAAATAATAACGATGACTATCTTGCTTCATCTGGCTCCATGAGCTTTGCTCCAGGTGAACTATCAAAAACGATTTCCGTTCCTATCGTCGATTCGAATTTAGTGGAAAGTACAGAAACATTTTTAGTCAATCTTTCTAATATCCAAACCACGAGTACCAACCTGATTGTTTCAGATACTCTGGCGAAAGTCAGAATCCTGGATGACGACCAAGCCAGTGTTTCGATTGATGACATTTCCGTGAATGAAAATGACGGCACGGCAATGCTTACTGTTTCACTGAATCATCCAGTCGATACCGCTATCAGTGTGGATTTTGCCACTGCCGAACAGTCAGCCCTTGCTACTAATGACTATACTACACAGACAGGTACTCTGATCTTCAACCCGGGAGTACAATCACAAACCATCATCGTCCCCCTCAGTGATGACAATCTCGTGGAAGGTGACGAAACATTTCTGGTTAACCTGACGAATCTTCAAAATAATGATGCTGATGTGATTATGGGAGACGATCAGGCAACTGTGACGATTCTCAATGATGATCAAGCCCAAATTTCAATCAGTGATATTACTGTGGATGAAAATGCGGGAACAGCCATACTCACGGTCTCACTAGATCACCCCGTTGACACTAATGTCAGTGTTGACTTTGCCACCAGCGATAATTCGGCAGAAGATATTACTGACTATCTTGCGACTTCTGGTACACTGACATTTACACCGGGAGTACAATCCATCGAGATCCCAGTTTCTATTGTCGATTCAGAACTGGTCGAACTCGATGAATCGTTTCTTGTTAACCTGACCAATATTCAGGCCAGTGGTCGCGATGTGGTTTTTGACAACACTCAGGCGGAAGTCACAATTCAAGATGATCAGCAGGCTCATATAACAATCGACGATGTCACTGTGTCCGAAGATGAAATCAGTGGGATGGCTATATTGACAGTCTCACTTGATAGACCTGTAGACACGGCTATCAGTGTAGAGTACACGACGAACGATTTGTCCGCATTGAATACTTCCGACTACACGATGATATCTGGCACTCTGAATTTCTCTAAAGGACAGCTGTCGGCAACCATCATGGTTCCCCTTATCGATGATACAGATCTGGTGGAAGGTGATGAAACGTTTGCCGTCGACCTAATGAACCTGCAAGACAATGGAGCTGATGTGACCATTGTAAAAAGCCAGGGAATCATCGTCATTGAGGATAATGAAGAAGCCACAATCTCGATCAACGATGTCACTGTAAACGAAGGAGATGGGATGGCAACTCTCGCAGTTAGTTTAGACATCCCAGTCGAAACTGACGTGAGCTTTGATTTTACAACTGAAGATCAGACAGCAGTCAATCCTAATGACTATTCTTTTCTAACAGATACCCTGACATTTTCTACGGGACAGGAATTGTTAGAGATTGACATCCCCATCACCAATGATGATCTTGTTGAAGACGCTGAAACACTTCTGGTGAACCTTACAACCATTCTTGCTAATGGCGCAAATATCACGTTTGCTGATCCACAGGGTGAGATCACGATTCAGGATGACGATCAGTCCAATTTCTCGATAGATGATGTCTCCGTGAATGAAGACTTGGGAACAGCAACCATCACGGTCTCTCTGAATAAACTGGTCGACAGAATTGTCAGTATTGACTACTCCACCACTGCTGATTCTGCTATCGATCCAAGCGACTACGCCTCAACATCCGGCACTCTGACTTTCGCCGCAGAAGAGGCTTCAAAAACTATCGATATCCCCATTATGGTTGATGACCTTGTGGAAAACGATGAATCATTTTTCGTCAACCTGACAAACCTTCAAGCGAATGGTGCTGACGTGGTGATAAGTGATTCCCAGGGAATAGTTACCATTCTAAATGACGATCAGGCGAGCCTCTCAATCAATGACATATCTATTGATGAAGATATGGGGACTGCGACCCTCACCGTATCTCTGGATAAAGAAATCTCTGCAGCCATCAGCGTGGATTATTCCACAGCCGATCTTACAGCACTTAATGGGTTCGACTATTCGATGGTGTCTGGCACTTTGACTTTCACTCCAGGAACTCCAGACAGCCAAGCACAATCCATCACTATTCCAATTATAAATGATGTAGACATTGTAGAAGGCGATGAATCGTTTACCGTCAACCTGACCAATCTTCAAGCCAATGGTCTCGATGTGATTATTGGAATTAATCAGGGAACTGTCACCATCCTTGATGATGAAGAAGCAACGTTTTCCATTAATGACAGAATCGTGAATGAAGATGATGGAACAGTTACATTTACAGTTCTTCTAGATAAAGAAGTCGCAACAAATGTGAGTGTGGATTATGCCACAAACGATCTCGTTGAAACTATTCCTCCAGACCTTTTGACTGCATACAGTTCCTCAGACTATGTATCAACATCTGGTACATTGAACTTCGCACCTAATCAAAGAACAAACACAATCATTGTCCCGCTCATTGATGATACGGATCTGGTCGAATATCCTGAATTCTTTTCTGTCATCCTTTCCAATATACAAGCAAATGGAGCTAATATAACGTTTGCAGATGACACAGGCAGAGCCAGGATCTGGGACAATGATCAAGCCAGTTTTTCTATCGATGATGTGTCCGTAGATGAAGCCGCGGGAGTAGCAACGCTCACGATCTCTCTGGACAAGAGGGTTGTTAACGTCATCAGTATAGGCTATGTAACAGCAGATCAATCGGCTGAAGCATCCCATGACTATGAGTCTTTATCACGGCTCCTGACTTTTGATCCAGAGGAACAATCAAAGACATTTACTATCCCTCTCACCGATGACAATCTCGTGGAAAATGACGAAACTTTTCTCGTAAACTTGCGTAATCTTTCTGCAAATTTACTCGACATTATAATTGGAGATGATCAGGCAATAGTCACGATTGAAGATAATGACCAAGCCAATCTCTCAATCGATGATCTTTCAGTAGATGAAGATAATGGCACAGCCACTCTTACAGTTTCGTTAGATCAACCAGTCGACACAACTGTCACTGTCGACTTTTCCACGTCTGATTTATCAGCAATTGCCTCTACTGATTACACGACCCATATAGGTACCCTGACTTTTGATCCTGAGGTACAAGAACAAACCATCGTCGTCCCCCTGATCGATAACGATCTTGTGGAGGGGGACAGAACATTTCAGGTGAACTTGAGTAACTTGCAAACAAATGGTTTTGATGCATTCATGGGGAATCCTCAAGCCACCGTCACTATTCTGGACGATGACCAAGCCACTTTCTCCATCAATGACATCTCCATTAATGAAGATGGTGTAACAGCACTAATTGATGTCTCTCTGGATAAACCAGTCGAAACTACCGTGACTGTGGAGTACGCCACGGCAGATCAGACCGCATTTGACACATCTGACTATGCCTCAAACACTGGCACTCTGACCTTCCTTCCAGGCGAACAATCACAACAGATCATAGTTTCCATTATCGACAATATGATTGTGGAAGGGGACGAGACATTTCTCATAAACCTATTCAACATCCAATCCAATGGAACAAATGTTATTTTCGCAGATGATCAGGCAGAAGTTACTATTCTGGATAATGAACAGGCCAGCTTCTCAATTGATAATATGTCAGTAGATGAAGATGTTGGAACCGCTACCCTGACCGTTTCCCTCAATCTGGAAGTCGACACTGACATCAGCGTGGACTTTACCACGTTCAGCCTAACTGCAGTCAGTCCTAATGATTTTACCACTCAAACTGGTACTCTGGACTTCGCCTCAGGTGATTTGATGAAAACCATAATTATTGACATCACAGATGATAATCTTGTCGAAGATGATGAATCATTACTTGTTAGCCTGAGCAATATTCAAAATGCTGTGAATGTCAATTTTTCAGATAGCCAGGGAACTATTCTGATTCGAGATAACGATCAAGCCAGTGTCTCGATTCAAGATACTATTGTGAATGAAGATGCGGGAACCGTTTCCGTTACCGTTTCTTTGGATAATCCGGTCGACACCATGGTGAGCGTTGACTATTTCACCACACCTGGTTCGGCCCTCGATCCTGACGACTATACTTCTCAAACAGGTACCCTGACCTTCAACCCAGAAGTACTATCACAAACCATTATCATTCCGCTTAACAATGACCTAGATATTGTTGAAGCTGATGAAACGTTTCTGGTGAATCTGTTAAACCTTCAGCCCAATGGAGCTGCTGTAACCATCGGAGATGATCAGGCTACGATCACGATTGTCGATGATGAAACCGCCACGATCTCCATTGATGATATGACAGTGGATGAAAATGTCGCGGGTGGAACAGTCACACTCACGGTCTCCCTGGATCAACCCGTCGCCACCACTGTCACCGTCGACTTTACCACTGCCGATGGTTCAGCAGAAAGTACCACTGATTACGTCGCCCAAAATGACACCTTGACTTTCGCCCCGGGAGCGCAGGAACTCACCATCACGCTCGACATCACCGATGATCTGGACATCGTCGAAGGTATTGAATCCTTTTTTGTCGACCTCGCCAACATTCAAGCGAATGGCGCGAACATCACCTTTGCCGACGACCAGGGTGAAGTCACCATTCTCGATGATGAAACCGCCACGATCTCCATTGATGATATGACTGTGGATGAAAATGTCGCAGGTGGAACAGTCACACTCACGGTCTCCCTGGATCAACCCGTCGCCACCACCGTTACCGTCGACTTTACCACTGCCGATGGTTCAGCAGAAAGTACCACTGATTACGTCGCCCAAAATGACACCTTGACTTTCGCCCCGGGAGCGCAGGAACTCACCATCACGCTCGACATCACCGATGATCTGGACATCGTCGAAGGTATTGAATCCTTTTTTGTCGACCTCGCCAACATTCAAGCGAATGGCGCCAACATCACCTTTGCCGACGATCAGGGCGAAGTCACCATTCTCGATGATGAAACCGCCACGATCTCCATTGATGACATGACGGTAGATGAAGATGTCGCTAGCGGGACTGTGACACTCACGGTCACCCTGGATCAACCAGTGGCCACCACTGTCACTGTCGATTTTGCCACGGCAGATCAACTCGCCATCGATCCCGACGACTATACCACCCAATCAAACACCCTCACCTTCAATCCGGGAGAGCAATCCCATTCCATCATCGTCGATATCATTGATGATCTGGACATTGTGGAAGGCATCGAAACGTTCCTCGTCAACCTCACCAATATCCAGGCTAATGGCGCCAATATTACCTTTGCCGACGATCAGGCAGAAGTCACCATTCTCGATGACGAAACAGCCACCATCGCCATCGACGATGTCACCGTTAACGAAACTGACGGCACCGCCACCCTGACTGTCTCACTCGATCAACCGGTCGCCACGACCGTCACCGTCGACTTTGCCACCGCAGATCAATTGGCCCTCGATCCCGACGACTATACCGCGCAGACCGGCACCCTGACCTTCAATCCGGGAGAACAATCACTCACCATTATCGTAGACATCATTGATGACATCGATATCGTGGAAGGCGTTGAAACGTTCCTCGTCAACCTCACCAACATCCAGGCCAATGGTGCCAACATCACCTTTGTCGACGATCAGGGTGAAGTCACCATTCTCGATGACGAAGCGACCACTATCTCCATCGACGATGTTACCGTTAATGAAAATGACGGTACGGCCAACCTGACTGTCTCATTAGATCAACCAGTCCAGACGACGGTCACTGTGGACTTTGACACCGCAGATCAATTGGCCCTTGATCCCGATGACTACATTGCTCAAACGGGAACTCTCACTTTCAATCCGGGTGTGCAATCCCAGACCATCGTTGTGGACATCATTGACAATAATATTGTTGAGGGTATTGAAACGTTCCTCGTCAATCTCACCAATATTCAGACCAGTGGCGCCAACATCACCTTTGCCGATGATCAAGGCGAAGTCACCATTCTCGATGACGAACAAGCCACCATCGCCATCGATGATGTCACCGTTAACGAATTTGACGGTACTGCCACGCTCACGGTCACCCTGGATCAACCCGTCGCCACGACCGTCACCGTCGACTTTGCCACCGCAGATCAACTCGCCGTCGATCCCGATGACTATACCGCCCAGTCAGGGACGCTCACCTTCAATCCGGGAGAGCAGTCACAAGAGATCGTTATTGATATCATTGACACTGCTCTTGTGGAATTCACAGAAACATTTCTTGTCGACCTGACTAATATTCAAGCTAATGGGGCCAATATCATCTTTGCCGATGATCAGGGTGAAGTCGCTATTCTCGATGACGATCAGTCAAATTTAACAATTAATGACATCTCGATTGACGAAATGGATGGAACAGCAGTTCTCACCGTCTCTTTAGACAATCCTGTTAACACAACAATTAACATCGATTTTATTACTGAAGATCAGTCAGCATTAAATTCAATTGATTATCTATTCCAATCAGACAGTTTAACATTTAATCCGGGAGAGCAATCGAAAACCATAACCATCACGATCCTGGACAATGCAGCAGTCGAATTTGATGAAACATTTTTTGTGACTCTCAGTAATTTACAAACCAGTAGTTCCGATGTCATTCTTGCAGACGATCAGGCCGAAGTCACTATCGTTGATGATGACCAGTCTACATTTTCGATTACTGATATTACCGTCAATGAAGACGCGGGAACTGCAACCGTACTTGTGTCGTTGGACCAACCAGTGGACACGACCGTCACCGTCGATTTTGCCACCGTTGATAATTCAGCAACAAATCCTACAGATTATCTCCACCACACAGGTACTTTAATTTTCACTCTGGGAGAACAACCACAAACAATTACCGTTCCCATTATTGATACTGATGCTGTGGAGTTGGAAGAATCATTTCAAATCAATCTCTCGAATATTCAAGCTAACGGACTTGCTGTCACTTTTGCCGACGATCAGTCAGAGGTTACCATCATAGATGATGATCAGACTACCATGTCTATCAATGACGTTTTTGTAAATGAAGAAACAGGTACAGTCGACTTGATTGTCTCATTGGATCAACCAGTTGAAGCAATCATTACAGTCGATTTTGACACGGTTGACCTGACAGCCACAGGTACTGAAGACTATATTGCTCAATCAGATACCTTGACCTTCACTCCGGGAGAGCAATCCAAAACGATCACAATTCCCATTGTAAATACTGACTTGGTAGAACTGAGTGAAGTCTTTTTCGTCAATTTAAGCAATCTTCAAACAAATGGCACCGATGTCACACTCATAGACGACCAGGCCGAAGTCACGATCTTTGATGATGATCAATCCCGATTATCAATTGACGACATCTCTGTCGACGAAGATGCGGGTTTCGCAACGTTGACTGTATCTCTGGACTCGCCAGTTGATACAACTGTCAGCGTTGATTTTGCTACGACAGATCAAACTGCTATTGACCTGGAAGACTATGTGGCTATGTCTGGCACGATCAGCTTCTCTCCAGGAGAACAATCGAAAACGATTATGATTTCGATCATCGATTCCTTTCTGTTTGAAACTGATGAATCGTTTCTTGTTAATTTAACGAATCTTCAAACCAATGGCCGCAACGTTTCATTTGCAGATAATCAGGCAGAAGTCACAATTGTCGATAATATTATTGCCTCAGCAAATATTGATTTGCGTGTTGTCGACTCACCTACGAATACACAAGCAAACGGAGAAGTCAATTTACTTCCAGACAATCAGGATTCCATTACCGAATGGTCTTCTTACTGGGTCGAAATTTGGATCAATGCCAGCAGTCCAACCAATCAGGGAATTTTCTCTGTAGGACTAGATCTCTATTATCTTACAGAATTTACATCAGCAACTGATATCGAATTTGGTGCAGGTTTCTCTCAAAATCAGGCAGGAACAATTAACGATGCTTTGGGAACAGTAGAAGGTCTGTTCGCCGAAACAAATGCATCTGACCTAGGAATTGCAGGCCATCTTCTGTTTGCTCGTATCAAATTTGAACCCCTTGCTGGAGACCAAGTCGAACTCGATCTTCCCGGAAGAAGCATCGGTCCTTATGACCTCGGTTTCAATATCAATTCGCAGCAAGTCCATTTGGATGGCAATATTCCAGTCACCACGAACTTAGTAGATTTTGATGGTGCCAATATCTGGGCAAACCCCTTTGATCTCGACGATGATGACGCAATCAATTTTAAAGATCTGATGCTGTTCGCCAGTGTTTATCAGACCATCCCCAGCGAGTCTGCTTCAGACCTTTCCTGGTTTGCCGACTATAATCAAAATAATAGCGTCGATTTTAAAGACCTCAGTTTGTTTGCGAGCAACTACAACAAAAGTAAGCTTGGTCAAACGGCGATTGCCTATCCCCAGAATTTCCCTGAAGCCTGGAACAATCCATTGATTGCCGATACGTCTCAGGCTGAACCGCAAACCTCACCAGTTCCTCTTTCACAGTCTGCTGCCAACTCAGTATTAGACGGTGTTGTTGAATATGTGAGTCCTCAGCTTACTCCAAGCCAAAACGAAACACTGGAAAATATCAACATTGAAATCGTTGACCTTACGGGGAACACATTAGGTCGCGCCGTTACCGGTACAATTTATATCGATGTTAATGCCGCCGGATATGGCTGGTTTATTGATGACACACCTGGTGATCATGGTGAGTTCGATCAATCAAGCCAGTTATCACTCATTGCCCTGCCCGACAGTGATGCCGCTGGACGAGTGGATCTCTGGTCCGTCATCTTGCATGAACTCGGCCATCTTTTGGGCTATGATCATGAATCTGAAGGAGTGATGCAAGAGACCCTGGCTCCCGGTATTCGCAACCTACCATCCTGGGAATTGCATATCGACCTCGATGAGCATTCCACGCCTGAAGAAGCGGATTCATTCTTTTTGACTATACAAAATGAAACAGAATTAGTGCCGTTTTAAAGAGGTATGATTACAATAAGGTCAGATACCTACTTCTTAGTTAATGCTCTCTATTCATGAGCATTCTTAATGAAACATTCATTGTATTTGTTTCCTCTTATGCTAGTATACACAAGCATAACCTGACCCAATTTAAATGTCGCCTACCTAATCCCCATCCGGATTTTTTCATATGTTTCGATTCCATTGGCTTTCCTCATTGAAGGATAAGCTCCGCGTCCATCACTCCAAAAACTGCAATACACGTCGAAGACAAAACGGCAGTAGCCAAGCCCTGTTCGCACAGGCTTCTATTTCCAGGTTCGTTACAGAATCATTGGAAGATCGTACGCTATTAACAGCATTCACAGTTGTGAATACGAACGATTCCGGAACGGGCAGTCTCAGAGAAGCAATCGAGCTGGCCAATGCCAACGCAGGCGCGGACACCATTACCTTCGATGCCAACCTCGCTGGTCAGTCCATTGTTCTCACGGATGAACTTAAAATTACAGACGACTTGACCATCACAGGTCTCGGTGAAGATCAACTTACCATTGACGGTAATGGCAATAGTCGGATTTTTCATATCAGGGATGCTAGCTTTACCACATATATCTCGGTCGAAATCAAAAATCTCACATTAACAAATGGAAACTCAATTGGTGATCCTGGTGTCTTTTCAAACGATAATGGTGGCGCCATTCTGAGTTATGAAAAATTAATTGTCGAGAATACCATCTTGACAGGCAACATGGCTAAATTTGGTGGAGGAATCTATCAATATAATGGAAATCTGGATCATGCAACTCTGACTATAATCCAGTCAGAATTCATAGGAAATGAGGCATCATCTTCTGGTGGCGGTATCTATTCCGACGCGGTATCCAGCCTTTTGGTTGCGAACTCGGCTTTTGAGTCAAACAAAGCCAAGAAAGCTGGAGCGATCTATAATCAAAGTGGTCCAATGACCATTCTCGAAAGCAGTTTTTCCAACAATCAAGCTTTAAATTCTTTAGGAGGGGCTATCTATCACCAAAAATCTCTTTCATTTCATGTAGAAAATGAAGACGTTTTAATTGAAAACAGCCAGTTCACAGACAATTACTCCAGACTTTCAGGAGCTGCTGTTTACATACGGGATGGTAATATGACTGTCAATAGTAGTTCCTTTTCCGATAATAAGGCAGAAGTAGGCGGAGGTGGAATTAATAATAGTTCAGGAAACTTAACTATTCATGATAGTACATTTGTTCGAAATAAATCGGATTTCGTTGGTGGTGCGATCGCTAGCGGAGGGACTCTGTCTATTTACGATTCTGCATTTACCCAAAACACTGCTAGCAGCGATGGTGGAGCGGTCACTCACGGTGGTGGAACTCTATCAATTTTCGATTCTACATTTGCAAAGAATGCTTCCAGAGACGGTGGGGCGATCCATAGTGGAGGGACTCTGTATATTTCCGACTCTACATTTGCCCATAATTCTGCTAGCAGCGATGGTGGGGCGATAAATAACAAAGGCACTCTGTTCATTTCCAGCTCTACATTTACACAAAACTCTGCTAGCAATGATGGTGGAGCAATCAATAGCGATCGGTCTAATACTGTATCGATCAATAACAGCACTATTTCTGGCAATATAAGTTCGAGAGAAGGAGCAGGGATATGGGCAGACATTAGTTCTCCATTCTCAGTAATAAATAGTACAATAGTTGGAAATGAGTCAGAAAAAGGATGGGGGGGGATCCATGCGTTAGTTCTCAACCCCATGTTAATGATCGAGAACAGTATTATCTCAGGCAATACGACCATATCAGGGAATCAAATCGAAAATGGTTTTACAGGCAATTCAAACATCATCCAGAACAGCATAGAAGGCTTAATCGACCCCGTCTTAAAAGATAATGGCGGCCCCACAAAAACGCATGCCCTGTTAGCTGGCAGTGCCGCCATCAATGCTGGTAACAATTTAGCATCTACAAATGCGGGGCTTACAACAGACCAACGTGGAAGCGGTTATCCAAGAGTCGTTGATGGCATCGTTGACATTGGAGCATTTGAATACTTAGAAGATGGCTCATTGCACTTTATTGTTGATATCAATTCTGATCTCGACGATGGTGACTATTCAGTCGGACAATTGTCACTGCGTGAAGCAATCAAACTGGCAAATACATCTTCAATGCCTGGAATAATTACCTTTGCTACTTCGCTTATTGACCAGACAATTCTTCTTGATAGTGAGCTAGTAATTTCCGATGACCTGACCATTATCGGTCTCGGCGCAGACCAACTCACAATTAGTGGAAACAATAATAGCCGCATCTTCAAAGTGGATGATGGAAACACGGACACAACTATTCATGTCGAAATCAGCGGCCTTGCGCTGAAGAATGGTTATGATCAAAATGGTGGAGCGATTTTTAGCAAAGAAAGTCTTTCTATTATCGATAATATGATCACGGATAATACAGCCATGAACTTAAGTGGCGGTGGTATTTATAGTCTCAATACACTTACCATCGACAACACGACTTTCCTTCGAAATTTTGCACAATCTTTTGGCGGAGCGATTTTTAATAACAGTACAACACTAACAGTTACAAATAGTCTATTTTCTGAGAATGAAGCAAAAAACTCTGATGGAGGTGGTATTTTTGATCTCAAAAGTACCTTGTCAATTTTCAATAGTACGTTTTCACAAAACAAAGCGATTGGCGGTGCCGGAATTAGTCACCGTGCTGGAGTGTTAAACATTGAAGGTTCGAAGTTTACAAAAAACGAAGCTGATTTCGGTGGGGGAATTCAGCATAGAACAGGACCACTAACTATCACAGATAGTTTTTTTCTCGAGAATAAAGTTTCATCGTCAGGTGGTGGCATACATACCTTTGACAGCAAATTCACTGTAAATAATACTAAGTTCTCAGAAAACACAGCTTCAAGAGGGGCAGGAGTCTATAATTCTCTTTATCCTTCTCTTCCTCCAGATGAATCCACAACCGACTTAAGCATGACTATCTCTGACAGCACTTTTTCAAATAATAGAGCATCTCACGGTGGAGGAATCTACTATAGAACATCTAATTTTGGAGACAGTGGCACAGCGTCTGTGATGAATAGCACTTTTTCAGAAAATAGAGTCACCGGAGAAGGAGGAGGGATTTATTTTGAATACGGACAGGCGTTGGTAATTAACAGCATATTCGAAGCTAATTCAGCAGGCAGAACTGGTGGAGGAATTTCAAACTTCCGAACTACGCTTACGGTCAAAAACAGTTCGCTCACTCATAATTTTGCAACAATTTCTGGTGGTGGAATTAGCAACGGTAGATCTGGAAGCACAGAGGGTGGAGTTCTTTTAATCATCAATAGCACACTTTCCGAAAATAGTGCAATCGATGAAAGCGATGACATATTCAGTTATGGATTTGGCGGTGGCATATACAACAATTATGGATCTGTCAGCATTAGAAATAGTACACTTTCTGGTAACATCGCAACAAAAAATGGTGGTGCGATCTTCTCGCAATATGGATCACCTTTAAATATCATAAGTAGCACTTTAACAGGAAACACAGCTAAGTTTGCAGCAGGAATTCATAGCCTGTCTTCTCCTGGTGATAATATCAGTAATAGCATCGTTGCTGGAAATTTGACAAATAATGCTAGCTCGAATAACTTTGGCAGTTTCATCAATACAAACAGTATTATCCAGGACAGCATCGAGGGTTTACTCGATCCCATATTAAAAGATAACGGCGGAGTAACAAAAACACACGCTTTGTTGCCTGGTAGCGCTGCAATTAATGCTGGTACTAATGATTCTGCTACTGATGCTGGTTTAACCAATGATCAACGGGGAACAGGTTTTAATCGTATTATTGGTGACACAATCGATATCGGTGCATATGAAGTTCAATCACCTTTCACCCAGGTCGATTTGCGAATCGTCAATTCAAAAACATCCACACAGGGTAATGGAGAGTCGAGTTCGCTTCCTGACAACCTGGCCTGGATAGATGAATGGAGTGGGTACTGGTTAGAAATCTGGATTAGTACGCCTTCTACAACCGATTTAGGAATTCTATCAACTGCACTCAATTTGAGTTACAACACCGCGATTACCACAGCCACGAGCATTGAATATGGTTCTTCATTCACATTGAATCAAACAGGAACAATCAATGACGTGACTGGAACGATTGAAAACCTGTCAGCGGCGACCAGCCTGACTGATGTGGGTGATGATCAACATGTGCTCTTTGCCCGCATCAGGTTTGAATCCACCTCTGACGATGCAGTCGACCTGGACCTAGAAGGTCAGAGCCTGAATCCGCAAAGTCCAGATTTTTTGATCAGCCAGCCAGAGATCATTTTTGTAGGAGGTCCTCCCAGCGAAGAGGTTCATGGCTCCTTACCCAATACAAAAATCTACGCAAACCCCTATGATTTAAACGATGACGACCCAATCAATTTCCGAGATCTAATGTTATTCGCCAGTGTCTATAATACGATACCCAGCGAATCGAATTCAGATTATTCCTGGTTTGCTGACTTGAATCAAAGTGATCGAGTCAACTTTAAAGATTTGATCTTGTTTGCCAGTAACTATGGCAAGCGGAAATCCAATCAATCTACGATCGTGTATCCTCAGAATTTTCCTGATGTCTGGAACAATCTACTGATTGCCGATACGTCTCAGGCTGAACCACAGACCTCACCAGTTTCTCTTTCACAGTCTGCTGCCGACTCAGTATTGGACGGTGTTGTTGAATATGTGAGTCCTCAGCTTACCACCAGCCAAAACGAGACACTCGAAGACATCGACATTCAGGTCATTGACTTGGAAGGCGATACTTTGGGCCGTGCCGTTTCCGGTACAATTTATATCGACGTCAACGCCGCTGGATACGGCTGGTTTGTTGATGCTACTCCAACTGACCATGGTGAGTTCGTTCAATCAAGCCAGTTATCACTCATCGCCCTGCCCGACAGTGATGCCGCTGGACGAGTGGATCTTTGGTCCGTCATCATGCACGAACTCGGTCATCTGTTGGGATACGAACATGAAGACGAAGGAGTGATGCAAGAGACCCTGGCTCCCGGTATTCGTAATCTACCATCCCGGGAATTGTATATCGACCTCGATGAGCATTCCACGCCTGATGAAGCTGATTCGTTCTTTTTGACTATAAAGGATGAAACAACGTTAGTCCCGTTTTAGGGTGATCATAACGTCACAAGAGTTCCAACTATTACCTACAGGAGTTTCTACTAAGTAACATTATTCTCTCCCTGAAATCACTTCTTTTATTCTCTTATTATCAATGATATTCTTTGAATCAGTGTTGTTAATAGTTCGTTCCTATTCAATATTAACACCCGTAGATTAATTCAAATATTCACCTACCTGACATACAACTGGATATTCCTACGATGCTTCAATTCAACTGGCTTACTTCTTTAACAAATAAGCTAAGGGCCAATTCTACCAGACGCATTCAAGCAAGGAGAAAATGTTCTCGACATCATAGTTTCCGCGTCTCACATGCTTCGCTTTCTAATTATATCGCAGAATCATTAGAAGACCGTACTTTGCTCACAACATTTACAGTTGTGAATACCAACGATTCAGGAGAAGGTAGTCTCAGAGAAGCGATCGAACAAGCCAATGCCAACGCGGGCGCAGACATTATTAAATTCGATTTCCCAAGCCTCGTCGGCCAGACAATTGTTCTCACGGATGAACTGTTGATTTCTGATGACCTGACAATTATCGGACTCGATGCAGATCAACTCACCATTGATGGGAATTATAATAGTCGGATCTTTAATATCGATGATGGCAGCATGTATTCGACCATTTCTGTTGAGATCAGTGGACTCACACTGACTCATGGATACGCAGACAATGGTGGCGCAATTTTCAACAATGAAATCCTTTCCATTTCAAATAGTATGATCGCAGAAAATGAAGCCACTCAAAACGGTGGAGGGATCTATCATTCGAGCCATGGCCATTACGTACAGAATATGACCATCTCTAGCACGACGTTTTTCAGAAATGTCGCTGCGGGGAATGGAGGAGGTGTGTATGGTACGCTCGGTCACACAGGCTTGTATCATACAGTTGTAACACCAATTCAGGATCTTGCCGACCCCTCAAAAACTGTCTATCGCTATTCCAGTGAACCCACTTACAACTTTACTAGTATTTCAAACAGTCACTTCATCGAAAACTCCGCTCACTCTGGTGGTGGAATTTTCAAGGCTTATTCTTTACAGTTTCACGACTGGTGTGGTACGCCAGTAGTTTCTTCATCAGCCACAATTGTAACTCGACTAAATGTGATTGAAACACCACCAAAGACGGGATTCTCAATCATCGAGAGTACTTTTTCAGGAAACACTGCGGAAAACGGAGGAGGAATATTCAATAGTGATGGCCTCATGGAAATAAGAGGTAATTCAATCCAGAATAACTCAGCAACTGATGTAGGGGGAGGAATCTTTAATCTCGGTGATCTCATAATTGAGGAGAGTACAATTTTAGAAAATACTGCTGCTGAAGGAGGAGGAATCAGGACATCCTCTGGCAACATTACAATCATGAATAGTACCCTTACAAATAACACAGCAACATATTATGGAGGAGGAGTCAGCAGTCAAGGTCATCTTTCACTTATTAATAGCACAGTCTCAGGAAATCGCTCTGGTATTAAAGGCGGTGGTATTTTCCAATACAGTGGTGGGTATTTATTACACTCCTATGTGATATCACTCATCAACGGGGCAATAGACACGAACAGAGACACGAACATAGAACCGACGTTTCATTCTTTAAAACCCAGCAACTTGCGTGGTAACACAAATTATTCATTCAGAACTGCTGCTTCTGCAATTGACACATCAGCAACCCATTTGACATCTATTTTGGACAGACCAAGTTCATTGATTATCACAAACAGTACTATCACTGGAAATATAGCAGCACAATCTGGTGGTGGGATCGCTTCTCCTCCTGACTGGAATGAATTCACCATATCCACCATCACCAATAGTATTGTGGCAGGAAATACGGCTGCATCGTTCTTCCAGATTATCGGTAATTTCACAAGCAACACCAGTATCATTCAGGATAGCGTAGAAGGGTTACTCGACCCCGTTCTTAGAGACAACGGGGGACCAACCAAAACCCATGCATTAGTCACCGGTAGTGCTGCCATCAATGCCGGTAATAATGAGGCTGCTCTTTCTGCAGAACTAACCAATGATCAACGTGGGACTGGTTATGAACGGATCTTTGGTGAAACTGTCGATATTGGTGCGTTCGAATTTCAAACCCTAATTCCTCTGGTTGATTTTAAATTCGTCACCGGCATAAATAAAGAAATTGAAAACCTTGATATTCAAGCCGTCGATTCCGAAGCAGACACTTTACCTGGTCCGATTAATATTGATGTGATTCCAACTCGAACTATTTGGAATAGTGATATAACTCCAATAATTAATAATGAGTTTAATCATCCAGGCCAATTATCACTCATCGAGTTATTTGAGGACAATCAAGAAACCAACCAGTCGGATCTCTGGTCTTTCATTGATTACGAACTCGGTCAGAAAGACGAAGGAACTATGAAAGAGTTGTTAGCTTCTGAAATTCGTGAGCTCACACTCAGTGAAAAGGAATACCAAGAACAAGACTCGCTTTCAGATTCTGAAACAGACGAGTTCTTCACATCCCTCAAAGAGAGTTCGAACCTCATCGCATTCTAATCGCTTTTATACAGCACCATAAACATATCACAACGATTTTCAATTCGAGTATTTTTCTCCGAACCATTTTAAATGAGCTGTGTCACAGAGACTAAGGAATGTCTCATAATCCTTTAGATAAGTGGAAAGGGGGTATGTAATGCCGCATCAAAATTTTGTAAATGATCTTCCCTCTCTTCGAGACCGTGAGCCTGTGAAGTAAGAGGTACGCCTCTGATCGGTTCAGATCGCAGAAGATCATTTTATTGACAAATGATGTGTGAACCCGCCTCGGTAATTCCTGGCGGGTTCGTTTTAGTTTGAGATCAAATCTTTCATGACGTCGACCTCAAACGAAGGTGGTATCGTTACCAACAAAGTATTACAACCACTGTCTACAAATTTGATGGAATGCAAAGGTATACCACCGTCTGCTTCTCTCGTAAATATGACGTTCTTATCACGAATCTTGAAAAAATGCTCCTTGAATTTTTCATTCTCGAACGTTGAAAACTTTAAAATCCCGTGTTCCAGTTTCACAGACTGAACTCTATTAAACACGATTGATTTGTTATCAGGAGGCTGTGAATTTTGATAACTCGCGTTCTGATTCGAAACCTCTTCCTTATATTGTTGATCTGTTTCAATCTCTTCACTTACAAACAAAAGTGACAAACAAAACAGAATCACAATCATCGAAGATATCGTTGTAAGCAGGTCTCGCATGATCAACATTCCCTACTTCTAGTGTTCCTATCAGGCATTATTTTCGACCGACATGACACTTAATGTGAGACTAAAAAAACTTTCTGTAGAGCGATTGAATCTATTTATATATCAGCGTTTTTATTTCGGTTCTCTTAACCGATAAGTATTCTTTTCCTTACCAGGCACAATCAAGATTCCCCAGGCGGGATGTTCTCCCTTGTCGAATAACTCTTTCAGTGATTTGTATGTTTCCTTTTTTAAATCTTCGTTTACTGTTTCCAATATTATTTTTTCATTAACGTCTGGTTTGCCTTCGGCAAAAGCGCTGAATAATTGTTGAACCACCTTTGCCTGCGGTCTTGAAAGTCGATAGTTTTTTGGAGGACCTGATACAGAAGGTATGGGCCAATCAGACTTGACCTGAAGCGGCCAGCCAAACTCAAACACATCACTCTGCGTCCAGTCAGGATGATTCTCCGCCAGCTTCTGATAATCCCGCGAGATCGCAACAATATCAAGCACTCCTGGCTTCACCTTGATGTTTGAATGAAGGTATTTTGAGGCACTATCATCAGCTACCCAGCCAGCATCATCACTTGTGACTTCAATGAGGTACATTCCCGCAGGAACTTTGAATGCCATATCTAAATCAGGGAAATAAATTCCATAATCGGTTTTCCGAGTCAAACTCGAATCAGTAGTTGATAAGAGACTGACACGCAAACCTGTATCTTGAATCTTGAGCAAAATTGTTCCGTTATTCGGTTTATTGTCTCGTGTATTCTTCAACTCTGACTCTGGTGTGATTAACTGCCAGGTATTCTCTCCCTCACCAGACACAATTAATTTTTTCCAGGCAGGATGTTTCCCGTTATTAAACAGGTTCTTCATCGACGCATAACTTTTCGTTATGATATGTTTGTTCGCAGTCTCCATTAATTCTAATTCATGTACACTAGGCTTTCCTGCAACAAACGCAGCTAACAACTCCTGCACGACCTCCGCTTGCGGTAGTGTCAGCGTATAAACCATAAAATATGCTCCCATCCCGGGAACAGGCCAATGAAACTTAAACAGTCCTCCCTTTGACCAGTCCGGGTGACTCTCCACCAATTTCGTGAAATCACGTTGAATTGTTACTGGAACAATGGTCCCCGGCTTCACCTCGATCTCAGTCAGATCATACTTTGGCGTTCCGTCATCAATTTCCCAACCAGCATAATTACTGGAAACCCGTATGAAGTACTTCCCGGCAGGGACCTCATGCGTTAATGACTCAAAAGTAAAAAACCGGTCAGCAAAACCAAACACACCGTCTTCAGGTTTGGCCTGGAATGGATTAACGGGAAATATCCCTGCGCGTAAGCTAGGCTCCTGCCCACTAAGTAAAATCGCTCCCAGATTTTTTTTCCGTTCTGCTGACACAGCTTTTGAGTCATCGGAAAACATGGATCCATCCATATCAGCCTCCCCTGCCTCATCCATATCCACCGAAGCTCGCTGATTTACATTGGCATCATACAATCGTTTAATCTCTGTGCTCAGGTCGATCTTCAGTTGTTTACCGGCTTCTTTCTTTATCTTTTTTGTAAATCGGTGTATCAAGTTATTAGCGTTATATGAAATTTGTAAGACATGACTTCCCGGCGTCAACTTCAGAGTAAACGGTTTGGAATACACATCATATGCCTTGCCTGTTTCGGTCATAATTTTGGTAATGGGATAATCAGGATCGTAGTTAATCACGACTTCATTACTGCCGGGCGTTCTCGCTAACATTGGCACGAGCAATGAAACTGCAAACAGGCTGGGAATCAATAACATGGCAGACAGAACCAGCCAGCCAATCAATTTCCACGGATTACTCAAAGCATCCAAAACGCCTTTCCGTTTAATGTAGTACATTGCTCCAAACATCCCGCAGACAACAACTGTCATCAGCCCCCAGTTCACGACCCAGGATTTCTCAGTGGGATTCATATGTCTGAATGCAAGAGCAAACAAAAACAGTAAAGGAATTGTGATGACACCTAAGATCACTCCTACAATAATTCGTTTGTTGGAGCGTTTATGCTCTGCAGTAATCGGATCTTGATGGGGGCTAACCGGCTTAGGTTCGGAATTTTCTTGTTCCCGCGCGTCGCGTCGCTTGATGTAGCGTGCAATGTAAAGCAGGATCCCCAACGGACCCAAACAGAAACACGCCAACAAAAATAATCCATCCAAAATTTTCGCAGTAGTTGAATTTGGCCGAACGATATTTTGTGCACCACAAACCAGGACTAACAATCCCACAGGACCAAAGAACAACAGCGACACCAATATCATTTCTGGAACGTTTCCGGCAAAATGTCGTCCTGTAGCGATTCCAAACAACCCGATGAAGATCGGGGTCAGTAACATCAACCCACCTGCCCAGACTGCCAGACGATCTACCCATTGGCCTTGTCGCTGGTTCGAATTCGAATGAAAGTCTCGATCCGCATGCCCTTGCTGTTTACTGAGAATCCAGACAAAATACAAAGGGATCCCCAACAGAAACAGGAGATAAAGAAGTGGTCTGGGAATGCTGGGAAGAAATTCGAGATAAAACAGCATTTGCATCAAGAGCGTACCACCTGCAAAGGCAATCGGCATTGAGAGTGCATCAGACATGCGTAATGCAGCAAATGGTTGCGCGTGACGGCGTTCTGCCTCGTAGACGACTAATGCAATCAACAGCCCCAGAAAGACTCCACACCCCGCACTGATTGGAAACGAAAGTGGTGCATGTGCTTCCGAAAATGCAACCATCCCCCCCAGGAACATCACCGCGTGGGCAACAGGATAGAAAGCACGCGGGTCACTTTCTTTGATCGACTCAGTTTCAGTGTGTCGTGCTTCAGTGCCTTGCCTGTGAGCTTCCCGCGGTCTCTCATCGATCGCCGGTACTTTTCCAGGCTGCTGTACAATCGCTAAATGCGTTCCCAATAATTCAGCGACTTCTTGCGCTGTTTGAAATCGATCTTCCGGTCGTTTTTCCAGCAGACAATCAATGATCTCAATCAACCAGGGTGGAATCTCTTCGTTGACTTCCTGAATGGGACGTGGCGTATCATCACAAACCCGTCGCACCACAGCAGCCAGATTGCTGGCGCGAAACGGCGAACGCCCCGTGCACATCGCATACATCACCGCGCCCAGGCTGAACAGATCACTGCGTTGGTCAACGCGTTCTCCGGTTGTCTGCTCGGGAGACATATACTGGGGAGTGCCTGAGACTTCGCCGGTCTTCGTGATCGTCACATCATCGACGGCTCGCGCCAAACCGAAGTCGGTGATCTTAACCCGCTCGACACCATTTTCCAGCAATATATTCGCCGGCTTGATATCGCGGTGAATCAATCCCTGTTTATGAGCGGCGGCAAGTCCCTCGGCGATCTGATTTCCAATCCGCAGAATTTCTGTCACTTTCAGAGAACCGACTTTATCAAGTTTTTCCTGCAACGACTGGCCAACGACATACTCCATCACGAGATAAGGCAACTTGTCTTCGTCAACGGCATGAATCGTGACAATATGCGGATGACTGACGGCAGCCGCCGCCTGGGCTTCCCGTAAAAATCGTTTTCGCGCATTGGGGTTAATCGCCAAAAGTGGCGACATCACCTTAATGGCAACAATGCGATTTAATTTGGGATCGAGCGCACGGAAGACAATCCCCATCCCCCCCTGCCCGATCACTTCATAGATATCGTACTCTCCCAACGTTCCCAATAATTCTGGATTGTCTGAAGGTGTTAGAAACTCGAGAGAAACTGGCTGTGGTTCACTCGATCCAATGGGTGATTTTTCCAGAAAGCTACCCGCATCGTCATATGCCAATAACAGTGCCTCAACACGACGGCGTTGTTCCATATTATCGCCGCACATTTCCTCCAGAAATTGTGTGCGTTCCGCCGGAGTTTTCTTTTCCAATGCCTGCAGAAACAGACCCTCTACAGATTGAGGATTCACGTTCTCACGTGTTGGTTCCGGCTCAGGATTTTCTGTTTTTTCAGGGTCGGACATGATTTTGTTTTCTTCAGGATGGATCATACCACCAGGTAAATATTTTACATCGGAACAGTCATTGTTCCCTCACTATTTAACCATGCGATTTTGTCATCAGGCGCGCCTCATAGTTTCTTCCATAAAACAAAATTTTTCGAAGATTGGTTTTCGTCATGTTCTCCTTATTATCTGTAAGTCCTTATGTTTATTTGGTTTGATTTAAATCGGAATTAATCTGGCTAAATAACCAGGCACGAGAATAAGCCCAGTGACGAGCGGCCGTCGCACGGGAAATTCCCAATACCTCCGCGGCTTCCTGTTCACTTAATCCAGCGAAGTATCTCAGCTTCACCAACTCCGCTTTCTCTGGACTTTCCTTGGCGAATTGAGTCAAAGCGTCATCCAGTGCTAACAGGTCATCGAACTGTTTCTGAGCGGGCACCGCAATCTCAGGAAGCTCGACACGATCCAGTTCGCCACCATGTTTCAGTCTTTTTTTGCGCCGTGCGTTTTCGATGAGGATCCGTCGCATCGATTCCGCAGCCGCCGCGAAGAAATGCCCCCGATGATCCCACTGCGGCTCCTCTTCCTTCCCCACCAACCGTAAATAGGCCTCATGCACCAGCGCTGTTGCCGTCAGGGTTTGCCCCGGTGCTTCCTGAGAGATTTTATTCCCCGCCAGTTTCCTCAACTCCGCATACACAATCGGCAGCAGTTGATCGGTGGCAGCCACATCACCCGCTTCCAATGCTTTCAATATTTGTGTGACTTCCTGCATGTTAAAAAATCTCATAGCTGAGTTTGATGATTCACGTGCAATTCAACTCTGATTTGATATCACACTTCAGTCTAACCAGACTCTGAAGCGTTTGAAATCTTATTATTATCATTGTCTTCTGAAGAACCTGATTCATAAACTGTGTCCAAAAGTCTCCCATTCAAAAAGTCTCGACAATTTCAGTAACCTTCGAACAACCATTTTCACTTTGAATTTAGGTGTATTTTTTGAACTTGACACCGTCATACCATTTTTGAAACTAGCTGATCTGCGTCGCGCGCGCGAGGAGAATTTTTCCAGTAGGTGCTCATCGCGAACACTGAGGATTTCCACACCACAAAAACGCCTGTTTTTTCCAAATCTTCACCTGCAAATTGAGAACACGTTCGCAATGACCCGTATTGAATCGCTCCCTTTGAGCATGCTTTCCGGCAACATAGGCGAGACAAAAAATCAATTTTATACCACATCTGAGACAAAACTGCGCAAAAGTTTCTCTTGTCCATCTCCCGCCGTCCTGCATAATTTAACATAATCAATAATGGAACACTGAATAGAAACCAGAGAGACGGAAGCATAACAAAACCTCTCAACCTAAAAGGGCATCACAGCCATGATTGATGGAGAATTCACGACTACTTACCAAAGAATGTAAAACAATCTGTCTAAAGAAATCTGAAGAAATGATATGAAATAGCGCCCGGCAACTCGAACTGAAAATGTAACAGTGCTGACAATTCGAAAGTTGATTGTTATCGGGCAATCAGTTTAGACTGTGCGAAGATTTTCTCTTATGGCCTGCCTTTGATGCTTTTCATTCTTAATCCCGCTCAATCTCATCGGATCAAAATGACTCACCAGCAAAAACGGTAGTTTTAAAAATTCTTTTTCATAAATAGGGAACCTAACGGCTTCTGCTCTGGTGTTAGCTCAATTGGCTAGAGAATCGGTCTTCGGAACTGGCGGGAAGGTCATAATCTTGGACTCAAAAAAACTCAATCACACCACTATACAAAACAATACAAACACTTGAATATTTGCCGCCTAATGATTCTAATTTCGATATGCACTGATTTATATGAGTGTAAAGAGTAAGCATACATGTATTCAATTCTAGCGAATGACTCTATAGAGATCGAAAAAATGAATCAACGTATGACAATTCCACAAATTTGTGATCTAATTTTCTCTGCGACTGCACATACTTCATCGTTCTGGAAGTTCTATTGCACGGTTTCTCTTGCGACTGTCGGATATGTGTTCGCAGCAAAAATCCCCCTGGATCTAGATCGGGTGCATATTGGATTGATTGTTGTATTTACCGTGTTTGCAATATCAAACTGTGCGGCGATCTATCGATCGCAATCCCAAACCATCGCTGTGTTCCAACTTTGTACTGAACAAGCTGCTAAAGAATTGGGAAAAGATCACAATTTCATAAAAGCATTGAATCAAACTAAGCCTACAGCGAAGTGGCGCGTCTTAACATATCATGTAACACTTGATTTTGGTGTTATATGTTTAATCGCTTTTGCTAAAAATTTTCGATAAATCAAACCACAGGAGCGCTGAATGACTGAAGGAAATGATGTTCCGTTCATTGTCTTGTGAATGCCTGACTGATTTTGTTTCCTAGACATTTCTATTTCTCTAGACCTCTTTCGTTTTAATATCAACAGGCAAAATGAGTTTGGCAAATTTTGATTTTAGGATTCTTTGCATCAACCTAAATTAGTCCAGAATTCTGATCAGTATATCAAATTCTGGATTCAGTTAAGGGAGGCAGGCCAGTACGATGTGGGAGCTATCGAATTCACTGGCAAGAAGCTTGTCGTTGTAATGTCCGCTAATGCTGTTGAGAAACTTAAATGAGCATTTGATTTGCGCACAAGTTTTGGCAAGTTTACTAAATTACCCTACCGATTGCATAGCTTCTCTTGCTGAGCTGAGACATACCAAAATTGACCGTTTAATGAGGTACGCTACTGTGCTTAACATGCATTAGCTACGATCATCACGAGGTATCAATTTAGACAACATGGCCACTTTGATCTTACCGCTCCTACGATGTAGTGGCGAGCGCGGAGGTCGAAAACTGCGTTTAACTACATCTAGTCTTTTCATCGACATATATAATAGTATCCCGTTAGCGGTCTACTTCGGCGCTGATTTGTCCGCGAGATGCAAACCGTCGATGTAATCATCCAATCGTGTGAAAAATGAATATTGATGAATTGAAAGTAATGTTCCACCATAATCACCGTTATAGCTTCAGGAATTCTTCGTTGGAAATCTGAAGTCCAAAATTCGCGTAATCTACACATAGGTCGGTTACTTCGGGTCACAACCAGGGAATACATGGCCTTGGACTCCATCCAATTGAATGGCAAAAAGTCCTGAACGAGGTAATTGATATGCGGTGGCAAACAGCGTATCTAGGTTCTTGCTGCCAAAAGTCACATTAGAAACGTGCCTCACCTTGGCCGTACTGGGTAGACTGATGAAATGTAGTGATTTCCCTTTAGTAGAAAACACCTCGACCCCCTTCCGAGTGGCAATATAAACATTTCCTTTTCTATCAACGGTTAAACCATCTCCACCTTCATTGTCTTGTTTACCATCGTAAAGTGTACAAAATTTCTTTCTCTGTCCTAGTTTTCCTGGAGCGAGGATTTCATATTTGTAGACATCTGGCAGACCATTCTGAACAACGTATAGATTTGACTCATCGGGTGAAAGCATAACACCATTCGGAAGATGAATTTCAGGTTCTAACAACAACTGCTTAACCCTACCTCTGGGGGACAAATAGTAAACGCCTCTTTTTGCTTTTGACGGCCATGGCCATGGCATGTTGATGGGCCCAATTCCCGGACACGAAAAGTATACTCCACCTGTTTTGTCCATTATAAGGTCATTTGGATCATCAAGGCGGTTGCCCTTATATTCACACGCTCGCTCCTTAACGGCGCCTGAAATCAAATCGATAGTTACAATTTGACCTTGCTTCATGTCACAACCCCACAGTGTTCCTCCAGTAGTCATAAATAGTCCATTTACTTTCGCCTTTTGTTTGAGCTTACACTTTTTTGTTGCTTTCTTGCCGTTGTATTGCCATATCTCTCCATACGGATAGTTCGAGAAATAAAGCGGGCCCTTTGCTCCATAAGCTGGGCCTTCGAAAAATGATAATCTTCGATCATAAACCTTCGTCAGCGTCATCTTTGCCATAGTTCTATACTTTCAATTTTTCAAGAATTAGTTTTGCTTTGCGTTCCAGCAAGTGTGCAATTCGGCCACCCATTTTATGTCGCCCGTTAAATGCTCTAAAAAGTCGTATGTGAAAATATTGCCTAAACTCTGGCACAGAAAATGTGAATTTATATCAGGGCTTTTGGGAAACGGTTTCAGTCCTTCGTAAAGTTGGGTGTAAATCGCACTATGAATCTGTGCAAACCGTCACCCCAATAGTATGTCACATCGCCCAGTCCGCGAAACATTAGGTCTTGACGTGAATGTTAGAATTCTTTTGGTAGATGCTGGGGTCCTCACCTGCGACGTAATTGTTTTGTCACTCAGCCTCTTTACATGTTCCTGCTTTGTGATTTCGTCAATCCACTCTTCAGCTTTAAAGTGCAATTGATCGTCACGTATAGGAGCCGAACTAGTTAGTTGATGACCATATTGCATATAAATCAGAACAAATGTCTTTGGCACATTTTGTGAATGAAGATTTGGCAAAAACTTATCGTATTTGGTATAGGGCCTTTCAAATTTATCTTCTATACGAATTCCGTGAACAAAGATTAAGACATTCGTCGTTTCACACATAATTTATCTTAAATTTACGGATGTGCATTGTAATACATATGTTTAAACTCTTCATTATACAATGCCCAATTGTTAGAACAAGCTTATAATGAGGCGCAAACCGAATAAGTAACATTGAAGCTACACCAGTAAAATCTGCAGGGTAGATCACTGCAAGCTACCTTTTGCTCGTCTTATCACCTAAGGGCTGATAATAATAGTGTTTTTCGATCACACCTTGAGCCGAGTTCAGGCTTGTAGAAACAATAACTTCTTGAGACGTTTATAATATCCGCTTTATTATTGCTTTGATCGGGCACTCCAGAAGCCATTCTGACCTGATTTTTCCGGTTCGCGAAGAATCCGCGAATACGTATGAAGCCCGCACACAAGTATGGTGTCCGCGAATCGGGTGGTTTTACGGTGTGTCCGTGAAATGACGAGTTTCGCAGACTAAAACTGCGCGTGGCCTGTCTTGGATCAGTTTTGAAGCTGATTGAGCTCGACCACACCTGAACCCACTGACTCAAACGAAGACGTCCGTTTTTTTTCGCTCCTGTCCACAAATGAGTGATCCGTGACTAGTTTTGCCCCGTTACTAACAGAGGTGGAAGTGTGATGTGGTTTTTCAACCATGAATGTAGAATTCCTGTTTAAGTGCGCTCTTCGTCGGAGTAGCAGAGGCCCGGTTATTAAAAGCGTGAAGAATCCAACATGAACCATCCGTCCGATGCTGACTGGATTCGACTTGTCCGTAAGACCCGCAAGCGACCGTTGATGTTTGATCCCAAGGCCGTGCAGATGGCAGAAGGCACGAAGGTCCGCCCCAAACTGGAGCGTCTGGCGTTTATTATTGGTTGTGGTGTTTTTTTTGCGGGGCTTCTGTTTTTTATGACGGAATCCAAGGCGGCGACCCTCCTGCCCGGCGGGTTGGTTCTTTGGGCAGTGATTCACCAACTGTGCTTTCCCCGCAGCGTATTGATACCGACGGAAGCGGATGAGGTGATCGTTCGATATGGCTTCTTTCTGTTGCCGACGCGTCTTGTGCTGAACCGCCAAAGTGTTGTCGTCGATTACCAGGTGGGGGCCAAGACCAAGCTACATCGCACTTGGGGTGGATTTAAAATTGTTTTGTTGCGTCATGTTGAAACACAGGAGGTCGCCCATCTTGGCTACACTTTGAAAAGCGAGGACGCACTGCCGGTCTTTGATGCCTTGTCACGAATCCTGGCCGAGGGCAGCCACAACTACACTCAAGCCGTCATCACCCTGGCAGACGGCTCGCTGCTGCGAGTCGATCGCCTGGCGACGTGGGAAGTCGGCCCTAAGCGACGATACAAAAGCCGATTGTCTGTCATCGCCGAAAATGCAGTTGAAATCAAACGAAAGGCATTCAGCCGTGACCGTTCGATTGTTGACCGCGCTGCCGATGTCTATCCCGTTCGCATCGAAACAAATAATGAAGCGATCCGTATTATCTATTCAAATCACGACGAGAAATCCATTCCGTATGATGATTGCGTTGCTCTTCAGTTATGCAAAGAGGAGATCCCCGAACGCGCTACGCGTTATGAGATCAACCTGATCGAGGATTCCTTCATGGGAAATCGCATCAATCTCATGAGCTTCGATGTCCGGGCTCACGAACCCCCGGACCAACCACGACACGCTGCTGAGCAATTAGGCGAACTTCTGGATCTTGAAGTCGTGGACCATCTTTGATTTACTGAGCGTGTCAAAAATGGTTGATTTTATCGGGTCCGCCGATTGGTCTTCGGTCAGCCGTCTTCAGGTCGAGCCTGATTCCGATAAAAGGTCACTTTTTCTTCTTCCGGTCTGCTTTGAGCTTCGACCGCAACTCTACCTTGTCTGCCCATGCAAACCAGTCTTTGGTCATCTGTTTAACACGTTCAGGATGCTGCGCGGCGAGGTTATTGATCTCGCACCGATCGGCACTGATATCATACAGTTCCCACTCTTTGACCTGCGAATCCCAAACCAGTTTCCACGGTCCTTGTCGCAGTGCACGATTACCTGACCAGTACCAGGCTAGAGAATCGTGCAGTGATTTCTCTTCACCTTTTAAGAGTGCCAGCATGCTGGTGCCTTCGACGGGCAGAATGTCGTGTCCCTGGTAGGTTTTCGGATACTCGGTCTCGGCCATTTCCAGAAAGGTCGGCATCAGGTCAATAATGTGAGCCGGACTGCGATTGATACTCGCGGCAGGAATTTTGCCGGGCCACCAGGCGATGCAAGGCGTCGAGATGCCCCCTTCATGTACCCACGATTTATACCGCCGGAAAGGAGAATTCTGCGCCCAGCCCCAGGAAGGACCGACGGCCACATAGTCGTCTTTGGGACCAGGGTTTCGCTTGTTCGGATCACGTCCACCCGGCTCTTCACTGCAGCCTCCATTGTCGGAGAGAAACAAAACCAGGGTATTATCGAGTTGATTCGTTGCTTTCAAAGTGGCCATAATCCGACCAATATTTTGATCCATACTGTCAATCATCGCAGCATAAACGGCCATTCGCAGGTCTTCAAACTCATGATTTGCCGTCTCCCATGCGTAACTACGGCTGTCTCCTTCCGACAAAGACCAGTTCTCATCCGCCAAACCCATCTTTTGAATGCGTCTCCAGCGGTCTTTCCGCATCTGATTCCACCCCATTTTGAACTTTCCGACATACTTTGCGATGTCTTTGGGCTTCGCATGCAGCGGATAATGCGGGGCCGTGTAACAAAGATGGATGAAAAACGGTTTCTCATCTTTGCTGTAACGCTGAATCATATCGAGTGTGTGGTCGGTAAAGGCATCCGTTGTGTAGTAATCGTCTTTAAATTGGGTTACCGCTTTGTCGTCATGCCCAAAGCTCCGAATACCCGCTCGTTTGTAGGGAGGATCGGATATGGTCGGATCAAAGAAATTACAACAACCATCCAGCACACCGTAATACGAATCGAAGCCGCGAAAGAATGGATGTGTTGTTTTATCGTAACGATCAATCCAGCCACCGGGATACTTGCTCTTGGCGTAACCCTTTGTGCGCATTAAATGCCACTTGCCGCTGAGTCCCGTATGATAACCGGCGACCTTCATCGCTTCGCCGAGCGTCACCATATTTTGTCGCATATGGCCCCCCTTACCGAAACGAGGATAGAGGCCGGTCAGAATAGAAGCCCGCGTGGTCGTACATTTCGCGTTGTTATAAAACTGAGTGAACCTCATCCCTTCCCGCGCCAGTCGATTCAGATGGGGAGTCTCGACTTCGCCTCCGTAACAGCCGATATCGGAATAGCCCATATCATCACACATAATGAGAATAATATTCGGCTTTTCAGCGGCACTCAGATGCGTTCCAAACGAAAACAGAAAACAGAACGTACAAAAGAAAATCACAAATCTGGGGAGACGCGAGTTTGTCATGATGCTGCTTTACTAATGGGAGAGATCAGGAGATTCGATGAAGACATGGACTCTATTGTAAGCAGACATGAGACAGGACTCAACAAGTGAAAATCACTGTCAGGCCGGTTCTGAAGAAATGCAGGAAGATTCGAGTTACGAATTGATCTGGCTTTCCGCACTGGTTACAGTTTAAGGAACTCTATTTTAATTTCGTTACTAAATTCGCTTATCTCAATAAAGCCGCTCAGGGAGATCGATCATGAGTCAACCGCAACCGTCACAATCGCGTCGTGAATTTTTAAAAACGACAGCAGCCGGAACCACGGCCGCCTTATTCGGTGCTCCCGCCATTCATGCGGGCACAAAAACCGACTCGCGTATTGTGCTCGGTTCTGGCGACTATCAATATGAGGTTACCCACAACTGGGCGAAACTCCCTTCCCAATTAACCTGGCAGACCACGCACAATGTCGCCGTTGACAAAGACGGGTTTGTGTATGTCATCCATGAAGGCCGCGCCAATCAGAAAGAGCATCCGTCTATCTTTGTATTCGATCCGAAAGGAAACTATGTCCGCTCATTTGGCAAACAGTTTCAAGGCGGCGGCCACGGCCTCGAAGTTCGGCAGGAAGGCAATGACCAGTTTGTTTACGTTACCGGTTATAAACATCTAAGAACCATCGCTAAGCTTGATTTCAAAGGTGAGACCGTCTGGCAAAAGCACACTCCAATGGAATCAAAACTGTATGCGGAGATTACAGATCCAAATAAGTTCTGGAGCCGCACTTCATTCTTACCAACCAACTTTGCCTTTCACCGTGATGGTGGGTTTTATCTGGCCGACGGTTATGGAACTTACCATATCCACCGTTATGACAAAGACGGAAAATGGCTTTCTGCCTTCGGGGGACAAGGCAAAGAAGACGGTAAATTCAACCTGCCGCATGGCCTGTGGATTGATGACCGTGAAGGACGTGAGCCATCAGTGGTTGTAGCAGATCGGGCCAATGGCCGCCTGCAATGGTTCACGTTAGAGGGAAAGCATCTCAAAACGATGAACGATTTCATTCTGCCCGCGAATGTGGATGCCCACCAGGAACTCTTACTGGTCCCCGACTTAGCTTCGCGTATCACTCTGCTGGATGCTGACAATAAAGTTGTCGCTCATTTAGGACAGGACGCGGATTGGGCCAAAGCGATGAAAACCGCCAAGCCCCGCATGCGGGAAACACCACAGAAGTGGCAAGCCGGTCGGTTTGTGCATCCGCATGATGCCTGTTTTGATCAGGACGGAAATATTTTTGTCGCCGAATGGGTGGCTACGGGACGGATCACAAAACTGAAACGGCTTAGTTAAAACGGAATGCCAACGACAGCAGACACAGCTGCCGTCTTCTTAAATCCACCACACACTGAATCACACCTTTTGATAGAAACAGCATGATGAAATCACTCTCCTGGTTCACGATGGTTACTTTGGCTTTGACTTTATTCTGCCAATCAGTATTGGTGGCTGGTAACGATACGAAGTCACCTCAGATCAAATTGAGTCCCCAAACCAGGGCGCGGTGCCTGGAAGTATTGCGAGAGGCCATTCGCAGTGATGAGTTCTGGCCTTCCATGCATGCGGCGGAAGCGCTCACTCTGGCCGGTGAAGGGGCAGAAGTTCGTGAGTTGCTGGAACCCAAATTGAAGACAGAGAAAGATGACCAGCACCGTTGCGGGCTGGCACGAGAACTCGTACGTGCCGGCGATCGTTCCAAAGCTGCAATCATGTTTCAGATTCTCGCTGGCAAAGATCCTCACGGACACGTGCATGCCTGCGAATCGTTATACAAAGTCAATGAGCTGGGCGATGGAACCCTCATTCGTGAAGCGTTGAAGTCCGAAAACCCTCGTAAAGCGATGATGGCTGCCGCCCTGCTCTCGCGTTGGGGTAACCAGGATGCACTGCGTTTAGTACGAAAATTCCTGAATGATCCGGATATCAGCATCGCCAGCGTGGCCGCCTGGATTATTGCTCGCGTGGGAGACCAGCAGGATATCCCCGCACTCAAAGCAAACCTGAAACGGACCGATGATCCGTTTGTACGTGCTTATTTCGAAACGGCATTGGCCATGCATGGAGATCCGGAAGGGTTACAGGCCATTGAAAAGAATCTAGACAGCGAAAACCCCGCTGTCAAAACCTATTCCGCCATCTTTGCCGGTGAAGCGGGCGCCAGTCATTTGAAAGCAAAACTGATCAAACAGTTAAACGATGACAATCTGGACGCCAGAGTGCGGGCTGCCCAGGCGTTAATTGTCCTTGCGAAAACAGCTCCCCATCCGCGAGGAGAAGTTGTCGTCAATGAACTCTTCCCGTCATCGAAAAAGTATCCCCGTTACAGTGAAGGTTCGATATTGCCTTTGAATGACGGCAGTTTATTATACGCGACTACACAATTCATCGACAGTGGCTCTGACTTCGCCTCCGCGAGAATTATCAGCAAAATATCAACTGATGGAGGCAGAACCTGGAGCGAACCCCGCGTCTTGCAGGAAAACACGGGTAAGAAAAATGTCATGTCGGCCACACTACGTTACTTGAAGGGCCCCATGCATGAAAAACGCCCTATCGGACTGTTCTATCTCAAGAAAAATACATACTCTGATCTGAAAGCCTATTTAAAGATTTCTGAAGACAACGGAAAAACATTTGGGGAAGCAATCGAAATCACGGGACCTCCCGGTTATCACGTGATGAATAATGATCGTATCACAATCCTGTCTTCAGGCCGTTGGCTCGCTCCGGTCGCATCCACAGTTGATGTGCGTAATGTGAACCACTTCGTATGCACCTGCTTCATCTCTGATGATCAGGGAAAGACCTGGCGGCAATCGCAGGGAAACGTCGATTACGCAAAACGAGGCGCGATGGAACCAGAAGTTTGTGAATTAAAAAATGGTAACGTTCTGATGATTTTCCGTACGCAATCCGGTCACATCGGATCAAGTGTTTCCGAAGATGGAGGAGAGATCTGGGACAAGCCAGGTTCGTGGGGTGTACGGGCTCCCGAAGCACCAGCCACGCTACGTCGCATTCCCTCCACCGGTGATCTGATGCTGATCTGGAACGATCATTTTAAAGCAGGAGCAGGACACGGCGGCAAACGCACTCCCTTAACCGTCGCCATTAGCTCTGATGAAGGCAAAACCTGGAAATTCAAAAAGAACCTGGAGAACAACCCAGATCACGAATATTCGTATATCAGCCTCATGTTCCATCAGGGACGAGCCATCATGGGTTATTACGTCAGCTATGAAAAGAATGTGATTTCGTCGCGCTTCCGTTCCGTACCACTGGCCTGGTTTTATCAACCAGCGGATGACTGATTCAGAACCAATCAGCGCTTTCCGATGCAGTACAAAAACTCCTGACGTTTACCGTCGACCTCTTCAGAAACACGCATATAAATGCGACTGTCACAAAATGTGGGAGTCGCAAAGACTTCCGTTCCTAATTTATTCTCTCCCAATAATTCGAATTCTTTCGGATCGGCTTTGAAAATATACGTCTCACCCGCTTCATTGGTCACATAAATCCGATCTCCGACCAAAACGGGAGACGAACTGAAAGTTCCGCCTAATCGCGCCTTCCAGATTTGTTTACCTGTCTTAATGTCCCAGCAGATGGCAACGCCATTATCGGTGACAGAGTAAATGATGTCACCCTGCACCAACATGGAAGGCACATACATGCGATTGTTGTTCTCCCAGACGACGGTACCAGAACCATCGGCTTTGACGGCGGACATATGATTTTTGGGATAACCACCACTGGTCAAAATAAGATCGCCATTCGTCACGGTGGAAGTCACACATTCCGTTGTCGCCCCTTCGATCTCCCAGAGTTTTTTTCCCGTGAGTGGTTCAATGCCCGTTACCAAATCACAGCCCGTCATCAATACTTGATCTTTCCCCGCCACGTTCAGAATGATGGGCGAAGGATAGTTCGGCGTCTTGGGACGATCAATTTTCCAAACTACCGAACCATCTTTTCGTTTCAAAGCCGCTATCGCGCCGCCCCCTTTGTTATCTGCAGATACAATCACCAGTGAATCATAGATTGCGGGTGAGGAGCCGTATCCCTGATGAATGATATAGTCCGTGATTTTGGTCTGCCAGAGTAGCCTGCCATCCAGTGTCAGGGCCGTGGTATAAGCGGAGCCATCATTAACGAAATTAATGAAAAGCCGTTTGCCGTCACAGGCGACAGTCGAAGAAGCGTGTGTTGATTTTTTATTCCCTTTGGTACTGAAGCCCCCTTTGTGAATGACGGTTTGCCAGAGTTGTTTCCCTGTCGCACGGTCATAGCACAAGACAGACTGTGTTTCCTGCTTTTTATCTGCAGTCGCAAGATAAATTCGATTTCCGACGACCGTCGGAGAACTATAGCCGCGCCCGGGAATGGGTGACTTCCAGACGATGTTCTCTGTCTCACTCCATTTGAGTGGAGGATTCTGGTTCGCATAGGCAATGCCATTTCGCTGTGGGCCTCGCCACCAGGGCCAATCGGTTGCTTTAACATTAATCGGCTCGACAGAATCCTCTTTTTCTTCGCCCGCAGTGATGCAGATGGGATGGGAAATCAAAAACAACAGACTGAGACTGAGGAGTCGCTTCATCGGTGGGCTTTCTAACGGGTTGGCACTGTGTGGGGCATATGGGATCGCAAATCAGTAATCAATGAGCATTGCATTTTATTGTAAGCAGTTCGTGAGCAACCGCAAGCGCATTGGCAAATAGACTCTGCTCAATTCTGCAAAGCAGCAAATGATTGCCGGTCTGGGCTACTGCGGGTATGATGAATCTGCGATCACCTCTGAATTCAGTGGCACAACTTAAATAATAGATCGAGAACAAACCATGCCCTTACAAAAATCGTTTCTATTGATGCTGTCGATACCCTGGCTATTCACACACAATAATTTGCATGCTGCAGATCAAAAACCGCAGCAGTTGGATTTTCGCATTCAGTTAAGTACCGCCATCAAAGGCTATGATGGAAAAACCTGCTGGGTACATGCGCGAGCCGGAGCAATTCCCGTCGGAGCACCGGGCAACTCATCCTCTGATCCAATTGTGGTGATGACGATGCAAAAATTACTATTATCGGGCAGCGATATTTTTTATGCATTGAACTCAATGCGAACTGACAACCTGGGAAAAACCTGGCAGGGTCCCGTCGAGCAGAAAAACCTCAGCCGCCATAACCTCCCCGACGGTGGTGAAGTTGTTGTCTCTGATTTCTGGCCGCAATGGCACGCGAAATCGAAAACACTTCTGGGCATTGGTCATACCGTCCGCTACTACAACAATCGCATCGACCACAAGAAAAATATTCGTGTGACATCGTATGCCACTTACGATCCCAAAACGAATGTCTGGTCGAACTGGAAATCGCTCAAACTGCCAGACGGCCCCGAGTTTGCCAGTAGCGGCGCTGGCTCGGTGCAACGTTATGATTTACCCAATGGTGACATTCTGCTGCCGGTCTATTTCACGAAGCCTGGTAAAAAAGTCTCGGATGTGATGGTGATCCGTTGTCGCTTCGACGGTGAAACGTTGAAGTATGTCGAACACGGTAATGAATTATCGATCGATTTCGGACGGGGATTTGCCGAGCCATCAATCACAAAATTTGGTGACTGGTTTTACCTGACGTTGCGAAATGATAAATTTGCATACGTTACCTGCAGCATGGATGGGCTGCATTTCGCACCGCCGCAAAAGTGGACGTTCGAAGATGGTCAGGATCTGGGTAGTTATAATACACAGGCCCACTGGGTCACTCACGCAAACGGTTTATTTCTGGTCTATACCCGCAGAGGAGCAAAAAATGACCATGTCTTTCGAAACCGTGCTCCTCTTTTCATTGGCCAAGTGAATCCAGAAAAGATGGCCATCATCCGGAATTCGGAACGCATTTTGGTTCCTGAACGCGGAGCCCGTCTGGGCAACTTCGGAGTCGTTGATGTCAATGCGAATGAAACCTGGGTCATTGTCAGTGAGTGGATGCAAACCCATGGCCCTAATTACATCATGCCCGTTGATAACAAATACGGGGCAGACAACAGCGTGTATGTTTCGAAAATCTTGTGGAATCAGCCTCAGCCTGTGAAAGAAGAATGATCATCAACTTTGGTTAAAAATGCATGGGTGGCTTTTAAATTTCCTTGATCATCATTTTCAGATTGGTACCTTAGTAGTTGTTGAGGTTACCTCTCTGAATTTGCATTCCAAAATTTGATATTCCAGTTGGGACATCCATTCCCTGTATCCAACTGGTAGAACGGAAGCCCGATGATCATGATCCTCTACGTTGCTCTCGGCGTTATTTTAGGCTTTGTGATTTTAATTCTGCTCATCTGGTTTTGGATTAAATTCAAGCTCAGAAAATTTTCTTCGCATTTAGCAGAAGCACTCTCAAATATGGGAGGCGTGGGCGTTCCACCACTTCGTATTGAGTTGGAAAAAAATGATCAGCTCGAATGGACTGATTCAGCGAAGAAAAAATCAACGACGGAAGCACTGGAAAGCTTAGGGTATTGGGTTGCAGGATCATTCGACTCATATGCTCCTGTGCATGTCAAAATGCTGGGATTCAAAAACCCTGATTTACCGGGCTTCGCTTTAATCTATGAAGTCGATCAGGCAAACGCATTTTATCTGGATCTGGTTTGTGAAATGTCAGACGGAACACAGATCACGGTCAGTACGGCCCCCGATGATGGAATGGACCACCCTGAATTCAGCAAAATGATCAGAATGGATCATCTGAATCTCTCTGATGAAAGTCATGTCAATCAATTGCACAATCGGATGCTAGAAGAAATCGCCGGAAAAACCGTCGTCGACCATACGGATAAAAGCTTTGAAGAAGTATTCAAGAAATCCTGGGCGCGTACTATGGATTGGCGCATCGAGCGAGGAGGGATCACAACAGAAGAAGTCATGCGGGTTTCCGCCAAGGAAGGCCGCACAGACCTTTCAGACGAAGAGATTGAAATGGTGAAACAGCCCTGGAAACAAGAAATCAGTTACTTTATCGATGAACAGATTCGTAAGACTTATCTAAAAGAAACCAACATGTCAGGTGATGAATGGGAGGAGATGGTCGACCGGATCTTTATTGTACATGAACGGTCTGATGTTGAATCGATTATCTCTGAGCTAGCAGATACCATCTCCTACAGTGATGATTTCGATGAAGATGATGATCTTTATGAACGAACAGAGACTCAACTGAAATCGCTCTTCAATTCAGCGGACTCAATCATGGACGGATTCCATAGGGCATTAGATTTATTACCTGCAGATAAAAAATACTCACTACATGGTTCAACAAACCACCCCTGGAAAGGCGAGATTTATCTATCGCCCCCCTACGATGAAGACGAGGACGAAGACTACTAGCATGAAAGGTTCTTTTTAGTTCCGAGAACTTTCGAGTACTAAGAACCCTCTTGATAACGAAAGACCCCAAAGCATCAATAGCCCTTGATGTATCATTCTGTGTTGTTTAGGATCATTTATAGCAGTTTACACATTAGCAATGTCAACATGCGAGGAGATCCGCTATGAGTGATGTGAGCCGTCGGGGATTTTTGGGAGCGTCTCTTGTTTGGGCTGGAATGTCAGCGGTCGGACATACAGCCGTCTCTGCGAATGAAAAAGTCAACGTCGCACTCGTCGGTTGTGGCGGTCGCGGACGCGGGTTGGCTAAGTGGTTCTCCAGTTTGCCAGAAAGTCAACTTGTCGCCTTATGTGATCCGGATGAAAACCGATCTGGCCAGATGGCAGATCAGGTTGAAAAGTCTTCAGGCAAACGTCCCCGGCTCGTCGAAGATTTTCGTACTCTACTCGATGGAAACACCATTGATGCGATTGTGATCGCGACCCCCGATCATTGGCATACGCCGGCGGCGATCATGGCCTGTCAGGCGGGCAAAGATGTATATGTGGAAAAGCCCTGTTCGCATAATATTCATGAAGGTCGCCAATTGGTCAATGCAGCCCGCAAATATAAACGCGTTGTCCAGCATGGTACCAATTTACGAGCCACTCCCGTTTATGAAAAAGCGTGGAAGCAAATTCAGGATGGTGCCATCGGCAAAGTCATGATGGTCAAGGCCATCAATAACCAACGGCGCGCGCTCTATGCCCACCGCCCCGATGAGCCTGTTCCCCAAGGAGTGAACTACGACCTCTGGTTAGGTCCTGCGAAAAAACGCCCCTTTAATAGAAATCGCTTTCATACCTCATGGCATTGGACCTGGGACTTTGGCACCGGTGATATTGGAAATGACGGCGTACACCAGATTGATATTGGCCGCTGGGCTCTGAATTTAAAAGCACCGAATGCCGTCTCCTGCAGTGGTGCCAAGCTCGGCTCCAAAGGAGATGCACAGGAAACCCCCGACACCATGGTCGTCACCTGGGAATACGACGATCTGCTCTATGTCTACGAACAGCGTGATTTCACGCCGTACCGCATGCAGGCACATCGCCATGATAACGATAACATTTTCTACGGCGATAAAGGCTTTATGATGGTCGATCGATCCGGCTATCGAATCTTTTATAAGCATAAGCGCGGTCCCGCCTATGAGCAGAAATGGCAGGATACACCAACCCACTATCAAAACTTTATTGACTGTGTCAAAAGTCGTAAATCCGAAAACCTGTTAGCAGAAATTGAGGAAGGCCATTATTCTTCCATGCTCAGCCACCTCGGAAATATTTCGTATCGCACGGGGCGTCGGCTCGTATTTGATCCGAAAACGGAAACGTTCCCTGAAGACAAGGAAGCCAACCGCTATCTGATCCGTGATTATCGAGACGGTTTTGAGCTACCCCGAATTTGAACCTTTGAGTCAATAATGACAGCTAATCCCATTTCGTTTTAAGAGAAAGCAGTTTCATGGCAGACAAGGCAATCGTCGCCCTTCTCATCAATGACACATCCGCACATTTGGGCGCCTACTATCCGGCACTCGCTTCCTGCGAGGACGTCAGCGAAGTCATTCTCTGTGATCCCAGCCAGAAACATGTCGCAACGGCACGCAACAAACTGGGCGATAAATTAACCCGGGTTTATGACGATCCCCAAAAATTGTTTAAAAAAGAAAAGCCCGACATGGCTTTGATCACCATGGAAGCCATCCAGTCACCGGCGGCCATTGATCTCGCGCTAGAACATGGCTGTCCTGTGTTTGCTGAAAAGCCATCCTGCACGAACATCGAACAATTTGAAGCGTTGGTGCAAAAAGCAGACGGAAAACATCTCAATCTGATGCTGGCTTTAGCAAATCGTAATAATCCGGAAGTCAAAGCCGCGCGTCGTATGATCCGCAAAGGAACCTTCGGTAAGATTTATGGCATTGAACTCAACTTCATTGCCGATCAGACGAGATTGACAAGCAAAAGTTATCAGGCTGGCTGGTTTGCTCAAAAAAAGCGTGCTGGCGGCGGTCACCTCATCTGGCTGGGAATTCACTGGCTCGATCTGGGAATGTACATCACGGATTCAAAAATCACGGATGTGTGCGGTTTCATCACCAATGTCGGTGGACAGCCCATTGACGTCGAAGATTCCGCAGCACTCAGCCTGAAATTCGATAAAGGATTTTTAGGCACGATCACTTCCGGTTATTACACTAAACGGGGCAAGCAGTCGTTAATTAAAATCTGGGGTTCCAAAGGCTGGCTGGAAATGGATTATTCGACTGGCAAACATTTACAATGGTCTCTGAATGATGACAAACCCGGAACCATTCACAAGTTTGAAGGTCCCATTCAACCTCGGGGCTATACTCCCTGTGTGCATGCCGCAGTCAGGTCTGTACTGGAAAAGGAACCGCCCACGCTTACCAGCCACGACAGCTTACAGGTTCTCAGAACGATCTACGCCGCTTACAAAGCAGCCGAGACAGGACAAACGCAAAGCATTCCCGTCAATTGATTTTGTCCTCTTATGTACATCTTATTTTTTCGTGTAGGTATGCCCCAGATCATTCGTGCGGATTGCTTTCAGCTTTTTCGCAAGTCGTTTCTTAAATTCAGCGACTTTGGACTGATGCTCGGGTTTTTCTGCTAGATTTGTGAATTGCTGCGGATCATGTTGCATGTCGTATAATTCCACACCCTCGGAAGCATCTTCTTTATATTGAATGAAGGCCCAGCGGTCATCGCGAAGGAGGAAACCTCGATTCCCTTTATTTCGCGGATCCACACTAAAGGCAGCATCTCTCACACTCACACTAGGATCGTCCAGCATGCCAGAAAGATCTTGACCTTGAATTCCGTTTGGAATTTTTAAGCCGCACAAGCTTGTGATCGTCGGATACAAATCAAGCAACTCGGTGAGAGAATGACAGACGGCCGGTTTCTTGCCAGGCACACTGATAATCAACGGAACCGCCGCCGACTCTTCATGCAAGCTGACCTTGGCCCAGAAATCATGTTCGCCCAGGTGATAGCCATGATCGCTGGTAAAGATCACAATCGTCTTGTCCTCAATCCCCGCACGTTTTAAAGCATCCAGCAATTTTCCGACCTGTGCGTCCATGTAAGCCACCGAAGCCAGATAACCACCAACCGCTTTTTTCTGCCGGCGGAGATCCATCTTCATGTTCACACTGGTTTTGTAATTAATGCCGAACTTTGGAATATCATCCCAGTCCCCTTTCACCTTTTTGGGAAGAATATGCTTTCCATAAGGCAGGAACGGAGGATAGTAAGATTTAGGAGCGACAAACGGCACGTGCGGTCTGACAAAACCTACGCCCAGAAAAAACGGTTTCTCTTTGTGTGTCTCTATCAGCTCCACCGCTTTTTGTGCTGTCTTGCCGTCGGAGTGCACAAGATCATCCCCGTCCGCTTCCACAACGACAAATGTATTTCCCCCAACGGCAGGTTTCTTTCCATCGGGATTGTTTTCCAAAGTCTCGCCGTTTCCAGGCGCTTTCCATTCCGGTCCCTGGCTATTAAAGCGTTCGGTCCACGACGCAGGATCATCAGTGCCATTGCTTCCTTTTTCAATATCTCCGGGTACTCCCATATGATAAATCTTGCTCACCCGCGCGGTGTAATACCCATTGTTCTTGAAGTGTTGTGACCAGGTAGGCCGGTCACCAATATAGGAACGCGGACTCACATAACCAAAGGCCAATGAAGCATGTGGATAATAGCCCGACATAAACGAAGCCCGGGAGGGTCCGCAGTAGGTGGCCTGACAATAAGCGCGAGTAAAACGTGTTCCTTTCGCAGCAATTTTATCAATGTTGGGAGTGTGACAGACTTTGTTGCCATAACAGGAAAGCGCGGTCGCTGTCAGGTCATCGGAAATGATAAACAACACATTATATTGATTTTCCGCCGCGTTTCCTTTCTCTGAGAACTGAGGTAAACCCAGGAACAACGATATCAGCATCATTACACAAGAAAGTCTCATCTGATTCCCGATCAAAAGCAAAAAGTGAACAGCTGAAGTTCAGCCTGTGGATTCTCCATTCCATTCTATGGAGCAACAACACCTTCAGCAACTCAATCTTTAAAAGCTTTGAAATCAACTCTCCCTGAAGCTTCAAAATAGAATCGGAGGCAAACAAGAAAAGAGAAAACAAATGAAATCTACACCTGTGTCATAGATTCAATTTTCATCAGGGGATGGAATCACATCGACAAAAGAGACTCCTACGCGCAGTTCATCGAAGTCAGTTGAGTATTGACTGACTATTTTGACACGCTCGATTCTCAGATCCGGCGTCATTAATCGCAAGTCCACATCTCCCAGATCAGGAATTTGGTTGAGAGGAGGATTCAACCACATGGCAACTTCTTCAGCACCGGGACGAAAGAGAATCCGGGCCACAATCAGGACAACCTGCCCTGAAAGCACGTCACTCGAAGTCGTATTATATTCGGTTCCATTGACTTGTCCCGCGGCAGCCCAGTTTCCTCTGGGAGCCGAAGCCAACTTTCCGATTCGCAGGCTCGATTCTTCGTTTCCAAAATCGATATAAGCGTAGCGCCCCTCACCTGCATTATCATAGGATTGCGCCATGAAACTGAGCCAGACCGTTTCTCCGTCGGCTCCAAAACCCTTTTCGTCGGATAATGCATAAGGGACCTGTTGCAGATCAATGTGACGTACCGTCACAGATTCTGCAGGCCCCCCCGAACGAAATTGGCCACCTTCTGTTAAGAGCATATTCCCATATTGATCAGAAAATCCGAGAGAACCAAACAACCGCATATCATTACCACCCGAAGTCTGTCGTTTCGGGTCATGAATAATGGCAGCGTACTTGGGCCCCTTGTCGATCCAGGGTCCGGACCATCCCTGCCCTCCATTCAAACCGGTGGCACCTTTGGATTCCTTTTCATCCAGAAGTGCTTCTGAATAATCAAATCCTTCATATAAAAAAGGTTGAGCCGCGATGCGCGCCATCAGAAACGTTTTTTTAGCATAATCAGACTGCTGAAAAAGCGTTTCAAACGCTTTGTCTTCGTCATAGGGAAGTTGAAAATCTTTGATAAACAAAACAGCCAGGTTAATAGTGGAAACGATTCCTATTCCGATCATCAGGAACCAACGCCAAGTCAGAAGTGTATCTCGTTTTCTCCTTCGTGTTTGCTTTTGTGGTGTCGTCTGACGGGATTTGACTTCGATTTCAGATTCAGAAGGTAGAACCAATGGTTCTTTTTGCTGAGACTGCATCTCTTTGATTTGGGCTTCACCAATGGATCGGACCTGGAACCGCTGTCTAAGATAAGAATGCAGAAACACACGACGAAAGGCCTGATCGGCGTTGTCGCTGTCTGACTTAATCCACTGCTCTAACTTTTGCGCTTCTTCCAGCGAAAGATCTTCACCGTCCAGATATGCGTCAATATTTTCGAGAGCTGTGACTTCTTTAAGTTCGTTAGTTTCCGACATTCGCTTCACCGGCGGCTCGTTTTTGAACGCAATCCATTAAGCTGGTACGAATACGGGAGAGAGTCACCCGTACTGAGCCAGTTGATGTTCCTAACTCACTGGCAATTTCTTTAGGCTTCAAATCATCTGTATAACGCAGCCCTAACAAACGCCGGGATCGATCAGTCAATTGATCAAGACAGTATTCCAAGAGATCCCGTTCTTCTGACATCAAGCGTTGGACACGAGAGCAGGCATCAGCGAGTGCATCCATGGCCTCACCCATGAACAATACTCGATCGCGGCGTTTCCCTCGGTAGTAGTCGGCAATTTTGAGCTTTGCAATCCACAAAGCCCAAGGCAAAAAAGGGCGAGAACTGTCATACTCATCATAACGTAATGCGACTTCTGCTGCGACCTCTTGCAGTAAGTCCTCTGCATCATTGAACTGTGGAGTTGATGCCACCACAAATGCCATCAATGAAGGTTGAACTTTGACCCAGTTGCGTGCCAAATCTGCTCGGCTGCGTGCAGAATCGACTTGAAGTGTTGTTGTTTGTGTCGCATTCATCGGACTAGTGCGTCTCTTCTATTTGCTGATTATTGAATGAGTTCCGAAGTTTCGTTATGACATAACTAAACGAATAGCTAATAAAAATCATGTCTGATTTAATTTGCAAACTTTAATACATCGCGTCAGTAATCTCAATATTTTATATTCTAGTAGAATCTGTTAAGAGTTGATGAAGATCACTAAGAAGTTTTATTCATTAACGCAAAAAGATGGCAATACGCAGGAATTTCGTTTTTTTTGAAAATAGTTGTTAACGTTTTGGGCATTTCTGCGATATACAGTTAAGCGCAAGAGTCCGACTTTTCAAAACAGCTGAAATCGGCCACTTATCGACAAAAATGAGGCTCTGTTTTTGAATTATGAATTTCTCGTGAATACAAAAGAAAAATTGTTCACGTTGTCATGATTAACATCCCGCTTTAGCCATCCTTAACATGGCCAAAGACGTCTCTCTAGTTCTTCTGCTTTGCCTTCTACTTCTCTCCAATTTAGAAAGAACTTCATAGAAATCGCGCGCAGAGAGTTTCATTCAAGCTGCATCGTTATAAAAAAATTGCTGGCAACTCAAACAGAATAGTTCCCAGCGATAGTCGTGTTGATTTCGCACGCCCGCTACTTCTACGAATACAAGACGTTTCTTCGAAGCCTTTTGAGTTTCCGTTTTCCGACTTGAATCGACGGATTTTGGTTTCACACTCACACTGCTTTTTTTCTCTTCCGGCGGTTCAGCAAATAGAACAAAAGCAAAACAGAACATGCCAGCCAAAGTCATCGCCGAACAAAAAGCCGTTGGTAGAGTGAAACGCATTGGATTGCTCCTGAAGTTCTCATACTTAAAACCCACCTTGAGCATTAAGCTTGCTGACCATTAAAAAATCTAACCATAAACCTGATTTCATCAGGCTTTACCTATCTGGAAAGGCAACGGAAATACCTCCCACTTCTCGTATGAAAAACCATCCTAATAGCTCAGACACACCGAAACCTGACAACATCATCCTGTTTTATGTTATTGAGATGATCTGCATCCAAATTGATGGAAAGCCCGATATATCACTGCATAATTTGCTGTTCGCTAATTAAAAGACTCGCGGAGATTTCTGTTAATTGCGGAATCACGCTTGAGCCGATTGAGTCTCTTTTGTTATAAACAAACGTTGATACGTATTTCGACCTTCTCAAAAGGCGATTCCAAATCGGCTTAGTGCTGTCGTGTCTGACAAGAAAGGGAAGCGATGCTGTCATTCAAAAGCTCAAACATACAGCGACATCAGGCCTGCTCTCGTCGTACCTTTCTTCAAGCAGGAGTGCTGGGACTCACGGGATTCACACTGGCAGACTTGTTGCGGGCTGAAGAACAGGCAGGAGTTCGCGCCTCTTCCAAGGCCATCATCAATGTCCATCTGGATGGTGGCCCTCCGCATATGGATATGATCGATTTGAAACCGGAGGCCCCTGCGGAGATTCGTGGGGAATTCCAACCGATTGCTACGAATGTGTCGGGGCTGAAGCTCTGTGAGATGTTGCCGCGGATAGCAGCGAATGCAAATCAGTTTGCCTTCATTCGATCCCTGGTAGGATCTGCTGGTGTGCACGATGCCTTTCAGTGCCAGTCCGGCTTTCGTAAAAAAGACATGCTCTCGGTGGGGGGTCGCCCTGCACTGGGTTCCGTGATTTCCAAACTCAAAGGCTCACCTCAAGATCGCGCCCCTTCCTTTGTTGATATCATGCAGGGTCGAGGTTTAGTCCGAAATAGTGCGCGTCCCGGTTTTTTAGGCCCCGCACATCAGCCCTTTCGCCCCGATATCTCAGAGTTATTCAAACGTGAGCTGGAAAAAGGGATGCAAGGTGAACTCAAACGACTGGGGACAGACCATCAAGTCAGTTTGAAACTGAATCCTTCGCTCAGCATCCAACGTCTGGAAAACCGTACAACGTTACTTTCCGAATTAGATTCCATTCGGCGTCAGGTTGATGCAAGCGGCATGATGGATGCGATGGATCGTTTTTCTCAACAAGCGGTGAGCATTCTGACATCGGGTCGAATGGCTGACGCGATGGACTTTTCCAAAGAAGATCCCGCCAGCTTAGCGCGCTATACTCCCCTGTCTCGCAAAGCTGATCCCCGTTTTTATACAACGGAAGGACCAGACGCGGTGAAAAAATTTCTATTAGCCCGCCGGCTCATTGAAGCGGGTGTTCGTTGCGTGAGTATTTCCATCAGTGATTTTGATACTCATAGCAGCAACTTTGATCGCCTGCGACAAATATTGCCGATTGTCGATCATGGTCTCACGACTCTGGTAACAGACCTCGAAGAACGCGGGATGCTGGATGATGTCACAATCGTTGCCTGGGGAGAATTTGGGCGGACACCTCGCATCAATTCCAAAAAGGGAGGCCGCGATCATTGGCCACGTGTTGGCCCTGCTATTCTCGCCGGTGGAGGCATGCAGACAGGACAGGTCATCGGCAAAACAGACCGCACCGCCAGTGCAGTGATTCAACGCCCCGTCGATTATAAAGATGTCTTCGCCACGCTGTACCATAACCTGGGAATTGATCCACATGCCGTCACCCTCATCGATCCACGTGGCCGACCGCAATACCTGCTCGATGAAGGTCAGCGTCTGATGGAACTTGCGTGAGATGTGAATTACACATCCACTGCAGCAAACAACTTGTTTCACGCTTTTACTGCCGGTATGATCGCTATCTGTGTTTGAAACTAACGAACTGCACTTAAACCACATCCCAACGGCTTCCCAACAGGAGAGACTCTACCGTGAAACATAGCATCACTACCTTGTTCTGCTTTTCTCTGACTCTGCTTTGCATTCCAAATGCCGGCCATTCAGAAGACCTCCCACATTACAAGCCTCTCTTCAATGGCAAAGATCTCACCGGCTGGGTGAATGTTAACACCGACAAAGATACCTGGTTCGTTCGCGATGGCATATTGATCTGCACTGGACACCCCATCGGTGTGATGCGAACTGAGAAACAGTACGAAAACTTTCTGCTCCATGTGGAATGGCGCCATATGGAAGCGGGTGGAAATTCAGGCGTGTTTGCCTGGAGTGAAGGCACCGTCCCCGAAGGCAAACGCTTGCCCAAAGGTATGGAAATTCAAATGCTGGAACTGGAGTGGGTCAATCTCCACAAGAAAAAAGATGGAACCCTCCCTCCGATTGCCTATGTTCACGGAGAACTCTTTGGAGCCAATGGTTTGACGACAATCCCCGATAACCCACGTGGCACGCGCAGTAAGTCCATCGAAAATCGCTGCAAAGGAAAAGGGCAATGGAACGTTTATGATGTCGTCTGTGTCGACGGTGTTGTGAAACTTTCTGTCAATGGGAAATTTGTGAATGGCGTCCGAAATGCTTCTGTTAAGAAAGGATACCTCTGTCTGGAATCTGAAGGGGCAGAAATCCAGTTCCGCAGTATCCAGATCATGGAACTGCCGCCCGGCGTCACAAGCAAAGCACAAACAGCGCCACTTCTGAAATAGTTCGTTTCTACAAATACTGGAAATACAAACGGCCGTATTGAAGTAAGATACTTTTGTCTACAAACAGCTAAATACAGATAATTTTCTTGAGTCTCAATTCGAATCCTGATACCCTTTAAATAAGAGAAATTAACTTAAAAGTTAAACAAACTAAAACTATTAACCGTATCTTCATCATAAATAAATCTCTTCATGTTTGCTCACTTGAGCAATGGAGTGGGGAGTATTGATAAGAGCTTATATATCGAAAGGTTTAATCTATAGACTAATATCAAATTCAGGAGAACGACCATGCGTAGAAACCGAATGCGTCTCGCTCGAGGCTTTACGTTGATTGAGTTGTTGGTAGTCATTGCAATCATTGCGATTCTTATTGCCCTCCTTTTACCAGCAGTTCAACAGGCACGTGAAGCAGCTCGCCGTTCCACATGTCAAAACAATTTAAAGCAAATTGCTTTGGCACTTCATAATTATCATGACTTACATGGTACTTTTCCTCCTGGAGAATTAACGTCCTCTTTTGATGGTGGACTCGGTGCTAATGATCGCACCTATGCGTTTGCTACTGAAGGAACGCTCATTAATGGATCAGGGCGCCATGGAACAAGCTGGATGTTCCATATCCTACCTCAGATCGAGCAGGCACAGATTTACGACTTATGGAATTTCCAACGTAATGTCTATGGGAACGGAGTCCTGTTACTACCGACAGATACCTTCACTCCGCTTTTCACTCCAACTCAGACAAATATCCCTGCATATTACTGCCCCTCTCGACGCAGTGATATGAATTTAACCCAGTTTAGTAATCTGCAAAGGGTGAATGTTAATTTCACCAAAGGCGGAAATGACTATGTCGGTTGTATCGGCTCAGGTCTTGCTTTCAACAATTTGTCTTTAGGTATCCCTGGAGCAACCTGGGCTGTCACACCAGCTCAAAATCTTAATGAACCCATTCAGCCAACGGCTCTCGGCCCTCCCGGTATCATGAGAACGCCGCATCCATTTGACATTGGAGTTTTCTCTGTGAATAGCAGTACCAGAATGGGTGACATTAAAGATGGTACATCCAATGTAATCATTGTCGGTGAAGCACAACGTCTGACAATTCCTGGCACATTGGATAACTTGAGAAGCCGCGATGGTTGGGCCTGGGGAGGAGCCGCTACGCTCTTCAGTACACGAGAAGGGCCTAATAAAGCACTCAGTATCGCAGGTCCCGGAAGTGATCATGATGGGATTGCACAATTTGCGTTTGCCGATGGTGGAGTTCGTGCGATCTCAGAAAATATCGATGGTTTCATATTTGCTAACTTGGGCAACATGTCGAATGGAATTCCCGTAGGGGAATAATTTGCTGGACGTTGTTTGGAAATGAATCTTTGAGAAACCGAAGCGTCTCTCATTTTCATTCCGTTTCGAAGATGATGCAAAGTAAGACTTTAGCGCTAGAATTTTCTCACATGCGAATCAATCAAGCGACTTTTAGCTTGTGCTGAATAAGGAATGTTATCTGACAGGAAGTTTTTTACTCTAACATAACCAGTGGGCCAAAAAATGGTGATTCGATTTTTATGCAAATGTGGTAAAAACTTGAAAGCGCCCGATGAGTACATAGGCAAAAAAGTCTCCTGCTCAAAATGTGGCCATATTTCAAGAGTTCCTGACAAAGAAAAAGTGCTTGCAGCGAAAGAAAAAAGCAAACTCTCTTCAGCAAGCTATGTTCAGCTTCCCCCGCTCTCGGAAGTACACAAACCTGAGGAACATGATTCTGAGGATACTTCTCCTAAAAAACCGGAAGCGCCTGCGTCTAGTAATATTGCAAATCAATTACTGCGTCATACGAATTCGTCCAAAGCGGACAAAACAGATTCTTTTGACTCAGGAAAACCCAAACCTGAAGAATCAAAACAAAAGAAAAAAACGGGAATCAAAAAATGGTTGGATGAGAATCAATATGCAAAAGAAGTCGGCAAACATTATGCAAAAATGATTCTTCCCGGCGCGGCAGTAGTGATTTTGGTCTGTTATGGATTATATTCTTTAATGTCTGCGATGGTCAAAACCGTTGATCATCCACCTCTGGAGATTGTGAGCGGGACTGTTACCCTTGATGGTCAACCACTTCCACGTGCCGAGGTTACTTTTGTTCCCCAGGACACATGGAAAGAAGATAAAAAACCAGCACAATCAGTAGGCATCACAGATGAACAAGGAAAATTCTCGCTCAATTATTTAAAAGATCTCAAGGGAGCGGCAGTCGGAAATCATATCGTTCGAATCGTCTCTTATGAAAAACAAGTCCCAGCGATTTACAATGTAAAGTCTGTGCTCACATATGAAGTAAAAGATAAAAATAAAGACGTAGAGTTTAAACTGATCTCCAAATAACAGGCATCTACTCATTCCTTGAACGGCAAAAATAACAAGTGTGCCTCGTTTTCAGGTATGCGAAGTGGGCCTTTTATTAACTAAACTCTTAAATTCAAAAGGGTTTACGAGAAATAGACTTGCTTGACCCTGCTATTTGTAACTCATAAAATAGCCTTAGTGTAAAGAAAAGGCTCTCCTATCATCACCCACCTAATAGGAAAGCCATCAGAGTGCCCTCCAACATACCCTGCCTGAGACTGTGTGATGAGAAATAGGATTGTTCGAAAGAATCGACGCTGCTTTCAGTTCAGAGTTCGTACGTTTTGCCTTTTCTCAACTCTTTGCTTTTTGAGTTTCCACAGTACTGCTGAGTTAATTGAAGCGAAACCTCTTACGGGTGAGCAGATCTATCGCAAGATGTGTATTCAATGCCACGCCGCCAATGGCCAAGGCGTTGACGATAAGGCAAACCCCTTGCAAGGTCATAAAAGTCTGGCTGAGTTGAGCATGCTCATTCATGAAACGATGCCGGAAGAAGATCCGGAGACCTGCCAGGGTGAAGAGGCAAAACGCGTGGCAGAGTATGTGTTCAAGCGGTTTTATACAAAAGATTCTCAGTCAGCCAAGCAAAGCGCGCGCGTTCAACTTTCGCGTTTGACCGTGCGACAGTACCTGTATACCACTGCCGACTTAATTGCGAATTTTCTGGGTCACGCCAGAACGACAAATCAAAAGCGCGGTTTAAATGCAGAATACTATGACAGTCGCAGCTTACGTCGCGACAAACGGATTCTCCAACGAATTGATCCCGTCGTGGACTTTCAGTTTGAGAATAAAAAGCCCGTTGAAAAAGTCACAAACGCCGAAGAGTTCTCTATCAAGTGGGAGGGTTCGGTCCTCGCAGAAGAAACCGGCGACTATGAGTTCATTCTGAAAACTGAAAATGGAGCCCGCTTATGGGTGAATCAGGCAGAGCCCATTATTGATGAATGGGTCAGTTCTCGGGGACGGGCCAAAGAGCATAAAGCCACCATCCGTTTGTTGGCAGGCAAGCCTTACACGCTCCGATTGCATCTGTTCAAATATAAAGACAAATCGGCATCGGTTGTGCTCGAATGGAAACCTCCTCGCAAAGCACAGGAAGTGATTCCGCAACGGAACCTGGTTCCTCAGCAAGTACCGGGAACGTTTATCAGTTCGACCGTCTTTCCGCCAGATGACAGCGTGTCCGGGTACGAACGAGGTATCGCGGTTTCCAAATCCTGGGACGAAGCAACAACCACGGCAGCCGTCGAGATCATGACCAAGGTCATCAAACATCTCGACCGGATGGCACGCACAAAACAGAATGACAAAAATCGTAAAGAAAAAGTCAGGCAGTTTTGCCATCGCTTCGCAGAGCTAGCATTTCGTCGTCCTTTAACTGACGACCAAAAAACATTTTTTGTCGATCAACACTTCAAACAGCAAACTGCGATCGAAACATCAGTCAAACGCGCTATCCTGTTGATCTTGAAATCACCACGATTCCTTTATACAGACCGCGAGTTTGAATCGGTAGACAATTTTGCAGTCGCGTCCCGGCTCTCATATGGTTTGTGGGATTCAATGCCAGACACACAACTCTATAAGGCCGCCAAAGCGGGAAAATTGAAGACCTCGGCTCAAGTCGCCCAACAGGCAGAACGGATGCTCAAAGATCCGCGTGCACAGTCCAAGCTCCGTTATTTCTTTCATCACTGGTTACAGTTAGATGAAAAGGAAGAACTATCAAAAGACAAAGCACTCTTTCCGGAATTTGATGCGCTGACGGTCTCCGATCTCCGGACCTCACTCGATCTGTTCCTCGATGATGTGGTCTGGAAAGGCTCTTCTGATTATCGGCAATTGCTCCTGTCTGACTATGTCTATCTTAATGACCGATTGGCCAAAGTTTATAATGTGAAACTTCCGGAAGGAAAAGATTTTCAAAAAGTTTCGCTGGATAAAGACAAGCGGGCCGGTGTGGTCACACACCCTTATCTCATGGCTAACTTTGCTTATCACAATTTAAGCTCGCCCATCCACCGTGGCGTTTTTGTGACACGTCATCTGTTGGGAAGAACATTAAAACCACCACCACAGGCCACGGAATTCAAAGATGCAGATTTCAAGCCGGGTATGACCACACGCGAAAAAGTAGCGTTGATCACCAAGCCTGCGGCCTGTATGTCGTGCCATAGCATCATCAACCCGCTTGGTTTTAGCTTGGAGCACTTTGATGCCATTGGCCGATATAGAGAAAAGGAATCTCAAAAATCGATTGATGCCAAATCGGAATTAATTTCCGTCACTGGTGAAACGATTCAATTTAATGGAGCCCGAGATCTCGCTGAACATATTGCCAAAGACCGACACGCCCACGCAGCATTTGTCGATCAGTTATTTCATCAGGCTGTGAAACAGCCCATTAATGCCTATGGCGAAAAGATTCGTGAAAAATTAACCACGCAATTTGAAAAGTCTGACTATAATATTCAACAACTGCTGATCGAAATTATGAAGGTTGCCGCCTTACATCAACCTCAGTCCTGAGAAAGAGAGATTCGATGACATTCCAATCCCGCCGCGCATTTTTAAAAGAACTCGGACTTTCCACGGCTGTGCTACCGCTGGTAACCCATTTACCGAGTCTCGGCTTTGCCGCTGATGCGAGCATTCGCAAGCAGCGATTGATCGTGATGTTCAGCCCCAATGGAATCGTCCCCAAAACCTATTGGCCCGATGAAGTGGGAGAAAAATTTGAACTCAAAGAGATCATGCAGCCGCTCAAGGCATATCAGAATCAAATGCTGGTCATTAAAGGTGTGGCCGACCGTGTCAGAGGAGACGGCGACAGTCATATGCGCGGCATGAGCTGCCTCTTGACGGGAATTGAATTATTACCCGGTAATATTCAAGGCGGTTCACACACTCCCGCTGGTTGGGCCAGTGGGCATTCAATTGATCAGGAAATCAAACGCTTTCTGCAGAGCCAACCGGAAACACGCACCCGATTCGGTTCATTGGAATTCGGTGTCAATGTTCCTGATCGCGCTGATCCCTGGACTCGGATGGTCTACGCAGGTTCTAATAAACCGATCGCCCCCATTGACGATCCCTATCAGATGTTTGAAAAAATCTATGGTCAGATGAAAGACCGCAAAAGTCTGGCAAGCATTCTGGATGATGTGCGCGAAGACTTGAAAAAAGTCCGAACAAAATTAAGTCGCGAGGATCGTGAGCTCCTGGAAGAACATGAATCTTATGTTCGTCAAATGGAACAGGAACTGAAAGCCAATAAAAACCAGAAACTGGCAGTTGAAGTTCCTGTGCAAGAAGTCGGAATCAAAAATGACAACGACAACATGCCCATCACCAGTAAGATGCAGATCGATCTGATGGTCAACAGTCTGGCAAACGACATGGCGCGCGTTGCGACACTGCAATATACCAATTCAGTCGGTCAGGCGCGAATGAAGTGGCTCGGTATTGATGATGGACATCACTCATTATCTCACAAGCCTGATAAAGACCAGGAATCACAGGACAAACTCACGAAAATCAATAAGTGGTTCTGTGAACAACTCGCTTATCTGGTCGAAAAACTGGATAAAACTCCCGAACCAAATGGCGAAGGATCTTTGCTGGACAACACGCTGGTGGTCTGGACGAATGAGTTAGGCAAAGGCAACTCGCATACCTTGAATGACGTTCCCCTTGTACTCGTTGGTAAAGGTCTGGACTTCAAAATGGGACGCTCACTCCAATTCAAAAACGTTCCCCACAATCGACTGCTAATGTCCTTCGCCCACGGCATGGGACACCGTATCAAAACATTCGGTAATTCGAACTTCTGCGGCGATGGAATTTTGTCCGAACTGACTTAACTTTCATGCTTCCATTGAGAACACCGAATCAAAATTTTGTAAATTTCATTTTGGTTCGGTGGCATTCATTGCCTTTGATCCATACGATAACAAGTCCAAATCACTTCAAATGACCAAAGGACTAGTAACATGGATCACATCACACGCCCCCAGGAAGCTGACGAATACTATTTCGAAGAAGGTTGCTACATCCTGGAAATGTCGCACCCCGACGTTGATCCGGAAGTTTCGATTGCACGGGCACGTGTCGAACCAGGAAGAAAGACCCGTTTCCATCGACTCAAAGGCACGTTTGAACGTTACATTATGCTCTCCGGAACCGGGTTAGTCGAAGTCGGCGACTACGAACCGACCGAAGTTCATCCGGGAGACGTCGTACGCATTCCGCCAGATACAGACCAGCGGATCACCAACATCGGAGAGGACGATCTGGTCTTCATCGTAGTCTGCAACCCCCACTTCCTGAAGTCGATCTACATCGATTCCGAAGATTTACGATAGCGGATGAATTCTTAAATCTATTAACCACGAAATACACGAAAAAACACGAACATCTTTCGTTTCCAAGAAGCTCATTCAAATCGCACTGATCGTGCCACGCTCAATAATAATTAGCCACTTGAATTCTCAATTTTTTGTGAGTTTCGTGTATTTCGTGGTAGAACTGATTCCTATTTATTAACCACAAACCAGGAAAGTACGAGTGGCCAATCCCCTCTGAAATTGGCTCTTATTTAACCCCATCTTTTTAATTAATAACTCTAATTATTTCGGTATCTTTCTTCCCAGAGAGCGGCTATATTCAAGATATAGTGAAATTTTTCCAACCTCAAAGTTAGCTGATATTCAACAAGGATCTCCTCACATGAAACCGGCTTTCGCGACCCTCCTGCTCTCCTGCCTGATGTTTTTACTTCCCTCTCAATTAGAGGCAGAACTCAAAGTCGGTGCCACGATTATTGACGTGACACCCACCAAATTCCCTGTACTGGTTAATGGCAGCATGGTTAGTCGGAGTGTGAAAAAAGTCAAAACCAAAGTCAACGCCCGGGCGATTGTTGTCGCCGATGGCGAGGATCGGCTGGCGATTGTCGTCGTCGATAGCTGTATGCTGCCCCGCCCTTTACTGGATGAAGTCAAAACGCTGGCAGCGCAACGAACCAAAATCCGAGCCGACCATATGCTGATCTCAGCTACGCATACGCATACGGCTCCTTCCAGTCTGGCGTGTCTGGGAACCAGCGCGGATCCCGACTATGTCCCCTACCTCAGAGGGAAACTTGTTGATGCGATTGCCAAAGCTGAAGCCAATCTGGAACCGGCACAAGTTGGTTGGGGCTTAGGTAAAGCGCCAGAGTACACTGCATTACGTCGTTGGATCAAACGCCCTGATCGAATCAGCAACGACCCGTTTGGAAACCCCACAGTCCGGGCGAACATGCATGCTGGCAGGAAATGGGAAGATGTTACCGGTGAATCAGGGCCCGAAGATCCCGACCTTTCTATCATTTCTTTTCAGGCCAGAGATGGTCGACCGATTGCATTACTCGCCAATTTCTCAATGCATTATTTTGGTGACCGGGATTTGAGTGCTGACTATTTCGGTCTGTACTGTAATGGTTTACAAACTCAACTTGGAAAAGATGTTGGTGAAGATGCTCCTCCTTTTGTTGCTATTATGTCACACGGTTGTAGTGGTGATATTTATCGCCGTGACTACACGAAACCGACAGAGCAATGGGCCGTAACCGATGATATCAATGAGTATGCAGCAGGACTGATTAAAATCACGACCGATGTTTACAAGAAGATTCAGTATCGAAAAGACGCTGATGTTGAGATGGCAGAGCAACGGATGCAACTGAATTATCGCGTTCCCAATCAACAGCTTCTGGAATGGGCACAAAAAGTGGTCAAGAAGACTGGTGATCGTCTCCCCAAAACCACAGAAGAAGTTTACGCCAGGGAGCAAATCATTCTGCACGAACGGCAGTCGACAGAAGTCGTCACGCAGGCACTACGGATTGGCGACATTGCCATTACCACCACTCCCAATGAAACCTATGCACTCACTGGTTTAAAATTGAAATTGCAAAGCCCCTTGGCTAATACAATGGTCATTGAACTGGCCAATGGCGGTGATGGCTATATTCCTCCTCCGGAACAACACCTGTTGGGGGGGTATAATACCTGGGCCGCGCGTTCCGCTGGTCTGGAAGTCTTAGCCGAACCGAAAATCGTCGAATCCGATCTGCAACTCTTGGAAAAAGTGTGTAATCAACGCCGACGGTTCTATCGGCAAAGCCAGGGCTCCGCGGTCAAAGCAATCTTAGCTGCAAAACCAGTTGCTTACTGGCGACTCGATGAATTCAATGGTCCCCGTGCAAGAGACACGTCCGGCAATCAACGTGACGCGTTCTATGAACCGGCGATCGCCTACTTTTTGGAAGGCCCCCATTCGAAATCCTTCTGTGGAGGAGATGAAACAAATCGCGCTGTCCATTTTGCCGGTAATCGATTACAGGCGCGGATCAACGATTTAAAGGACCACTATACCATATCACTTTGGATCTGGAACGGGATGCCCCTCGATGCACGCGAAATCAGCGGATGGATGTTCTCACAAGGTCCCAATCATGGACTTGCCGCTTATGGAGATTTTTTAGGAGTGGGAGGCACACAACACCCGGGTAAGCTGCTTTATATGAATGGAGCAGATCGTAAACTGCATGCAGGTAAAACCGCGATTGAACGCTGGACCTGGAATCATGTGGCTTTGGTGCGCGATGGAAAAATGGTACGAGTTTATCTCAATGGAAATGGCAAACCGGAAATAGAAATGGAATCTGCCCCTGGAACAGAAGGAGTTGTCCTGGAGCAGCTCTTCTTTGGCGGTCGAACCGACAATCAATCCAACTGGGAAGGACGTCTGGACGAAATCGCTGTTTTTGATCGTGTATTGACGGCTGAAGAATTGAAGTCTCTCTCAAAATAAAGATCATTTCGTAATTCATCATTAGAGAAATCCTCTGAGCCCGACAGCATGATCTGTCGGGCTTTTTTATTGTTTGTGAGCTAAACGCGCTCAGAATCGTCACGTAATGTTACAGAATCAAACACGAGAATAATTCCCCATCAGCAAAATCGATCACACTTTGTCATAGACTTGTTTTTTAATAAACAGCATGCATTCATAGGATTAACTCCTGTTAATTTCTATTTTTTTGAGATTTATCAAAAAAGCCCATCATGACATGCTGCAATTGGGAATTATTAATAATGGCTTAAGCGGCATGGCAATTTATCGTGAGTAGAGTCTTGACTCCTGAAGAAACCGAAAAATTCGTAACGCTCTTAACATCTTCGCAGGATGTGCTGTATCGGTACGTACTTACGTTGATGTCGGGACAGCACAATCGTGCGAAAGACGTACTACAGGAGGCAAATTTGGTTCTGTGGCGTAAGTCATCGACTTTCAAGTTCGGTACAGATTTTGAAGCCTGGGCGAAACGGATCGCCCATTTTTGCGTCCTTTCCGAAATTCGGGACCGAAACCGAAAACCGGTACTTTTTGGTGGGGAACTGATCGAAAAACTAGTCTCAGAATATGACGCTGAGACCGCTTGTGTAGATGAAAGAAATGAACGCTTGAAAGAGTGCATTAAAAAACTACCAGCCAATCATCGAACGATGGTTCGTAAGCGCTACTACGAAGACCTGTCCGTGTCTTCGATCGCAAAGTTGAATGGACGGTCGGCAGAAACAATATCCTCATTACTTTATCGAATTCGTCTGGCACTGATGGACTGTGTACGTCGCACAGCAAATAGTTAGTTTTATATGTCAAATCCTCAAGAAGATTTCGAACTGGATTTTCTGTTTCAGGCAATGCTTGACCAGACTCTCTCCTCGGAACAGGCAAAGCGTCTCGAAGAGATTCTCCTGGTCGATGAGCGTGCGCGATCTGACTATATTGCCCTGATCGAAATAGATTCGTTACTCCAACGGGTACACCATCAAGATGAGACAGTAGAAGTTTCACTCCCTGCAACTTCAAATCCAAAGCGTCAAGCCACAGGGTATTGGGTGGTAATTGCCATTTGTGTCTTCGCGATGGTAGGAATCGTAACTCTGATGACTCCCGAGAAAGCACCGGTACCTCTGGCTGATGTGCCACCGGTTGTTCCAGATATTCCCATTGCGACCGTTGATGCCGTTGGTTATGGCGCTTCAAGAATCGATCTTCCATTTCAAGTAGGTGAGACGTTAGTCAATAATGAAGTGATCGACCTTGATTCCGGAACAATGCGGCTGAAGTTTTTGAATGGTGTGATGGTGGCATTGCGCGGTCCTGCAATTCTTGAGCTGGTCGAACCGAATCGCTGTATTCTCAGTGCTGGTCAGCTCGTTGCGAAAGTTCCTGAAGAAGCAATTGGGTTTACCGTTGAAACTCCCGCTGGTCGAGTCGTTGATCTCGGCACAGAATTTGGTGTCGAGATTGGTAACGAGGGAGCGACTCAAACTCATGTGATCAAAGGACGCGTCTCCGCCGCTGTGGTCAAGCAGAATTGGGAGTCTGAGCCTCAAGTGGTTGAGCAAAATTCAGCAGTCGCGTTCGACATGTCAAACACAAGCATTCGTAAAACTCCGTTTGCACCTGATAAATTCGCTGACGCATTATCAATGTTTAAGGGAATCAAAAGCTTAAGTCCCACAACCGCTTATTTGCACAATCCTCCCCCGAGTGTCGATCGGGGAGCGTTGACAGACACACAACGCGTGTTTCTCATCCCTGAAGGTCGCGAAGTCCCCGTTGATGAGGAATTACGGAAAGTAATCACCGATCTCAGTGAACAAAGTTTGCTGGATCTGGAAAGCCTGTCAAATCCAGACAGTGTGGAGGAGAAAATCGATAGTTTTTTAGTCCACGGAGACTCCGGTCCCAAAAAAGAGCGTACTGTGTCGGGTTTCATTGAATTCGAAGAGCCGATTATTGCGGTGATTGTAGAAGATGATGGGCTCAAAGCGACTGACAACCTGCTCGGAATTCCCGATATGAAATACACGAATCCGAATGCAACAAAATACAGAAAAACAGAACTCGAGAGTGATGACGAAATCATCATCTCCGGTGATCGCCGCCGGCTTGAATATAAACTGAAACTGAGGCTCGCAAGAGATCAATTTCGAGTGCTGATTCAAAGCAAATAATAGTTGGGAATCGAATTCCCTTGTTTTATTCTAATTTTCTTATTTGGGGGGGAATCAAATGAAGAGAAATCGAATTCGCGGATTTACACTCATCGAATTGCTGGTGGTCATCGCGATCATTGCAATTCTCATCGCTTTGTTGTTGCCTGCAGTTCAGCAAGCCAGAGAAGCCGCACGTCGTTCTCAGTGCAAAAACAATCTCAAACAATTGGGGCTGGCTTTGCACAATTACCATGATGTCTTCGGCACGTTTCCACCTGGATGTGTCAATCAGGGCAACAGGGATAGAGGAGGCGCATGGGGGTGGTCTGCTATGGTGATGCCCTATATCGACTTGGCCAACAATTATAATACGCTCGGCGTTGGCAGTCAGCCCATGATCAATGCACTGGAACCAGGAGCAACTTACGATCTCATGCAACAACCGGTTCCTACATTCCGCTGTCCCAGTGATATCGCTCCGGACCTGAACAACAGACGTAATGGAATCCGAAATGCGAGTAACACAAATAATAGACGTATTGCAACATCGAATTATGTGGGAGCAAATTCCGGAACATGGGCTCGTAAGGTGGATGCTGCTGAAAGAGTTGACGGTTTCGCTGGATTTGATGGGATTTTCGCTCCCGCAAGCAAAGTGAGAATCCGTGACATCACCGATGGTACCAGTAACACAATTATGCTGAGTGAACGCTGCTGGAAATTGAATCCAACACGATTTTGCAACTCGGCACTCGTCTATGGTTCGCAAGGACGTCAGGGAATTGGGGGCAGCCCTTACCCCAATCTTTACAAAGGACAGAGGTTTTCTGATGTGATGTTCAATATGCGAAATAATCAAGGAATCAATAGCCTCGTCTCTTGTACTACTTCGATCAGTAGTCTCCATGTCGGTGGCGTTCAAGTCACTATGGCCGATGGTTCGGTTCGATTTATTTCTGAAAACATCGATTTCAAAGGAGATACTGCCAAATCTCAGCATAATCGAAATAGTCTCCTGGAAAACCTGATGGGTCGCGACGATGGAAATATCATCGGTGACTTCTAGATAATGCGATCATTTCGAGAGTCGCCTCGGCCTTTCGAGGCGACTGCTTTTTATATTACTTTCATTAGTTCTATAAATGGATGAGGAGAAGCGAGCCATGCGTCTTTGTTGCGTACTTCCAATCACAATGTGTGTGCTTTTGTTTTTTTCCGGCTGTAGTGATAGCGGTCCGAAAGTTGCAAGGGTAACAGGTACTGTCATGATGGATGGTAGCCCGTTGGCTGATGCAATCGTCTCGTTTGAACCGACGGGTCCCGGCCGTCCTTCAATTGGAAATACAGATGCGAATGGATATTACCGACTCCAGTACACAACGGACCTGGATGGCGCACTACTGGGCACTCACACGGTTCGTATCTCAACAAAGCAATTTGTCTATAACGAAGATGTCGGAGATGACCGCCCCAGACCGGAACGTGTTCCACCGAAATACAATATTGAATCTTCTCTGAATGCCATTGTCGAATCAGGCGGTAGTGAGATCGATTTCGATTTAAATTCAGATGGTTTTAAGCCCAAAAATATAGATTTTGAAGACTTTGATTAGCAACTACATCTCTTTTGCCATTGAATCGTAACTCGATTCTTTCATCCATTTTTTCTTGAGTGATCTAATGAAACACACTTTCTACGTTTACTTCCTGATTGCATTTTGTACCTGTAATCTCACATCAGCAACTGAATCCGATCCCCCAAACATCATACTTGTCATGTCGGATGATCAGGGTTGGGGCGACCTTGGCTGCTATGGTTCCAGGTTAATTCAAACTCCTCATCTGGATCGTATGGCTGCTGAAGGCACGCGGTTCACAAACTGCTATAGTGGCTCTGCCGTTTGCGCACCCACACGTTGTGTACTCATGACAGGGCTGCACTCTGGCCATTGCACCAGACGTGATAATCGTCCCTCAGTGGGAAAAGGCCCCTACTACAAACGTCCGCTTGTACCGCTCAAACCAGAAGATATCACCGTGGCGACAGTTCTAAAAAAGGCCGGTTACGTGACGGGAGGCTTTGGAAAGTGGGGACTCGGAGATTTCGACACCACGGGAGCACCAGCGAAACACGGATTTGATGAATTTTATGGCTATCTCGACCAGGTGCATGCCCATAACTATTACACAGACCATTTATGGGATACAGATCAATATGTGGCACTTCCAGAGAACAAAGGCAAATCGAAAGCGGTCTGGAGCCACGATCTCATCATGGAGCGAGCACTTCATTTCGTTGAAAAGAATCAAAATCAACGTTTCTTCCTCTACCTTCCCGTCACGCTTCCCCACGGGAAATATGAAATGCCCTCACTCGCACCCTATGAAGATCGAGCATGGACAAAGAACGAAAAAACTCACGCAGCGATGGTCACTCGACTGGATACAGACATGGGGAAACTTTTTGCGCTTCTGAAAAAACTGAATCTTGACAAAAACACGATTGTATTCTTTACAGGAGATAACGGCCCCAACAAACCACTTCTCGCGCGGATGAAATCAGCCGGACCGTTTAAGGGAACGAAACGCAGTCTGAACGAAGGGGGAATTCGCTGCCCCATGATCGTCCGCTGGCCGGGTCAAGTACCTGCTGGACGTGTGAGTGAATTTGCCTGGTCACATACCGACATTTTGGCAACCATCAGTGATTTGGCTGTTGTTCAGGATATCCCTGATACCGATGGAATCAGCGTCGTACCAACATTGATGGGCAAAAAACAAAAACCTCTGGAATATATTTACTGGGAATTTCACAATCCGTTTCATCAGGCCATCCGCAAGGATCATTGGAAGGGAATTCGCTTCGGTCTCAAAGAACCGGTAAAGCTCTACGATCTTTCAAGTGATCCCGAAGAAACCAAGGATCTCGCCGCACAGTATCCCGAGCTGGCTCGAAAGCTCGCAGACTTGCTCGATGGTGCCAGAACAGTCAGCCCGCACTGGCCTGGTCAAGACACACAATAAGTGGGTTTGTTTCACACATTTTCCTTACGAAGCGATTTACCATGATTCGATTCCTGTCTCTGATTCTGCTTTTTACTTTTTTCTCTCCGGTATCAGCATCCGCCGCTGATCGGCCCAATATTCTATTTATTTTTTTAGACGATTTTGGCTGGCGAGACACCAGTTATATGGGTTCGGATTTCTACGAAACGCCAAATCTGGATCGTCTGGCTTCGGAAGGAATGGTTTTCAGTGATGCGTATTCCTGCGCTGCCAACTGTGCTCCCGCTAGAGCCTGCCTGTTGTCTGGTCAGTACACTCCCCGTCACAAAATCTACAATGTTGGAACGTCCCCGCGTGGAAACGCAAAACATCGAAAGCTGGAACACATTGCCGGTAAAGACGTACTTGACCCTAAGATTATCACATGGGCTCATCAGTTACAAAAAGCAGGCTACACCACAGCCAGCATGGGAAAATGGCACTTAAGTGACGACCCGATTCCCTACGGATTCGACATCAACATTGGGGGAACCCATTCTGGAAGCCCCCCCAAGGGGTACTATCCACCTCACAAGAATGTACCAGGTCTCAAGGAGGCCCCCCAAGGTGAATATTTAACAGATCGCCTGAGTGATGAAGCCGTTAAGTTCATTCAGAAGCACAAAGACAAACGGTGGGCGCTGTACCTGACACACTTTGCAGTGCATACCCCTTTGAACGCCAAGAAAGAACTGGTTGCGAAATACAAAGCTAAGAAGACTGGTAAACTTCATAGCCATGTCGCGATGGCCACAATGATTCAATCTGTTGATGATGGTGTTGGAAAGATTCAAGCCACTCTGGAAACACTGGGACTTGTTGACAACACAGTCGTCGTCTTCTTTTCAGACAATGGAGGTTATAGACGAGCGACAGACATGAAGCCATTGAGGGGTTACAAAGGGACATATTACGAAGGCGGGATTCGTGTCCCCTTCTTTGTAAAGTGGCCGGGAGTCGTTAAGTCCGGCACGCATTCGGCTGAGCCCGTTATTGGAGTCGACATTTACCCAACCCTTTGTGAGATCGGTGGTACTTCCATGCCCTCCAGTCAACCGGCGGATGGAGTGAGTTTGGTACCACTGCTGAATGGGTCAAAGAAATCTTTTGACAAGCGCCCCTTGTACTGGCATTTCCCAGCATACCTGCAGTCTTCCACAGGCTCCAAAGAACAGCGAGACCCGTTATTTCGTACTCGCCCCTGCAGCATAATTCGTTCTGGCCCCTGGAAGTTGCATCAATATTTTGAAGACAACCAACTCGAACTATACAACCTTGAAGAAGACATTGGTGAAACGCAAGACCTGAGTTCTTCAAAACCAGAAGTGACCAGACAATTACTCGCAACACTTCAGCAATGGCAAAAAACTTTGGGTGCTCCCATCCCTACCAGACCCAATCACAAGTACGATGCAGAAGCCGAAGCAAGAGCCATCAAGGCGCGGTCTAACACTGGCAATACAAAACGGTAATTTTAAATACCCTTGTTGAAAACCTGAATGTATCACTTCAAAGGGTTAGAGACGGATTCGTTCGCATATAAAACGACGTCTTCTGCTCATTCCCAAAACTCACTCTAAGTGAGTCATCCCCAATTACTGATCGGTTTGTTCACAATATTCATCTTTTAGGGTACTGTGAATCTATGAGAGAGCCTTATAGGAGAGCGATCTTATCGATTTTAAGTTCACATCTTGAAAATTCTCATCAGGCAAGTCAAAACCACCATATTCAACCCTGCATCTCCTCTTTATAATTGACTTGACACTACTCAGCTATTTCGTCCGTCACTCTCTATTCTTCTTATTTTTAACACCCATAATCCAGCGCTGCATGACTGAACATGACTTATCAACGATTGACTGGCGACTGCGCAGATTTTTGCTGTTGATTATGACGGTCAGTTTTGTTCTGACTCCCCTCTCCGCTCCAGAAATCTGGTGGCAACTGAGTCGCGGAAGAGTCGTCATTTCTGATTTGTCACCCCCAGGCCCCATTTTAACTGCCGGAAACAATCCTGCTGAAGCAGACTGGTTAGGAGGGCTCCCCTTTTATCTCGCCTATCAGGGAGCAGGCTTTTCGGGATTGATGATTCTAAAAATTGCCGCTGTGGGACTGCTGCTCTATTCATTATTGAATCATTATGAGACAAAGCTCAACTGGCGTGCTTTTTTCGTCGTGATCCTAACCTTAATGGCAGCCAATCCAGCCTGGCAACCAACGCCGCGACTCTTGGATTGCTGGTTTTTATTTTTGACCTGGATCATGACCGAACGCTGGTGTCAGGAGCCGCATTGGAAAAAAAAGCTTCCTGTTTTGGTCTTACTCATCCTTTGGGCCAATATTTCACCGCTCAGTTTACTGGGAATTCCGGTGGTGCTCTTCGTTCCCTGGTTAAAAGGAGTTCGAACAGAGAGTACCTCAATTCGGAGACAGACTTGCCTCATGCTTCTTGCAACATGTCTAGCATTAATGATCACTCCACGCGGATGGTTCACCCCCTTTGATTCTTTTGTGCAACTGTTTCCCGGCCTGTTTTATGATAGGGTATTACTCTCGCTTACGATTTGGCAACCCACGTTTCAGCAAGGCGCCACGATTGAAGTTCTGGCATTTGGAATGTTGACGGCGTGGATGGCTCTCTTATTAATATTGTATTCGGCTAGCTGGCTTGAAACGATTGCGTTTCTTGCTTTCGCAATACCAGGTTGGACCAACTATGATTGCCTGCCTCCGTGCGTGATTGGTGTCTCGCTACTGGCTTGTCAATGTATGCTCACCGACGATGTACCAAGCCAGGTTCAGAAATGGAAACTACTTATTTCTCCGGCGATGGGGAGATTAGTACTCATCATTGGTGTGTTCCTGATAGGCTGGAAGTCCGCTTCGGGTACTATACCAGGACAATCACAAAGATTAGGTTGGGGAATTGATCCTGAACTGGATATTACATTATTAAATCAAACGATTGGCCCTATCGACTACCGTGGCACGGGCCACGGTATGGGAATCGCTTCCACAGGCATGCTCTGCTGGATTAAATCTGATCGAAAAATTCAACCAGTCAGAACATTGAGGCAAGCGCTGCTGCAAGGGTTATTGTTTGAAGAGATTTCATTAAATCAGGAATTATCGAACGGCTGGGTATTTCAACATCCCCGATCTGATAATAGCTGGGGAGGCTGGTGGGTTCGACTGAAAAAAAGAAACTGCCAGTTGTTACTGGTACCCAATGGCGACGCGAAAACCATTCGCGCTCTGATTGACAGTCGTTGGCAACCGATGTCCGTTGATGCCTCTGTGATTCCGTTTGGCTGGTCTGGCGAATTGTTGAGTAGTCCCAAGATCGTGGAGTTGCTACCTGCCAAAGAGTTTCTCAATCGGCAAGCCTGGACTTATTCACTACCAGAGGCCTCCGGAACGCCTGATTGCTTTGACCTCTGGGGAGCATTCACTGGTTTACCCAACCCGCGACCTTCCTTGTTACAGGCAAAAACATTCCGTGCAATGAAACTCTATACGGCTGCATTGCGGGTACTGCAACCGTTATTACAACACTACCATACTCCAGCAGTGATCCAGGAATTTCAGCTTTGTCAAAAAGAACTGGGATATCAAGAGAAATTAGAAACCGGTTCAGCCAGCCATTTAAGATCACTCGCTTACAACATCACAAAACGAGAAGCTGACCTCCCATTAAATGAATCAGGGCTGAGAACCATAAAACCAAATAAACCTCAGAAGGTATCAGACAGATTCCAGAACGCGATTCAGGACTATGCACGGGGAGACTGGGAGGCAGCCATCAAGAAACTTTCAACCGATGATAGCGAGACGTTATATGCAAAAGCCCAGATCCTGCTCGAATCGGGTGATCCTCAAAGTGCGGCACTCTTGTTACAAAAGTTGATACAACAGCATCCCGACAACCGACTGGCCGTACCCAGTCAGATCATGTTGAAATCGATTCAATGAACGGTAAATTTCCATTTTTGACACCATTGTTGATACTGCTCCTGGCATGCGCGTCGGGCACAGCCTGGTACTTGTACGGCTCTCAGGAACACACGCCCTTTGTTCGTAAACTCCTTTCAGCCGAACAACCCGTAAAAATGAAACAGTGTTGTGAGTGTCACGAAAAAGTCTGTCATCAATTTGCAGGAGCACCGCACCTTAGAACGCTGAGGAAAGCGACCGATGCTGACGTTTTAGACAAATTTGCCGGCAAAAAAGTCACATTGAAAGAAAATGGGTACACATACCGTTTTTACGAAAAGGAAGGCGTTCTGTGGGTTGACTGTAACGTTTATCCCAATCCGGTTCGTATCGAATGGGTCTTTGGTTCCGGACTCCACGCCCTGACTCCGGTTTCACTTTTCAAAAATGATTCAGGAAAATCGGAACTGTTACAACACATCGTTTCCTGGTATCCCTCCGGTAAATTAGGAGTCACACTCGGACTTCAGGAATTAGCAGAAAACACCGCTGGCATCCAATCGTTAGGAGAAGTGCTTTCTCATGAAAAAACCATGGGTTGTTTTGGCTGCCATACATCATATCTGGGAAATGAACCAGGTGTGATCGAGACATCCCAAATGATTGCGGGAGTCTCTTGCATACGCTGTCATTTAAATGGGGAGGCGCATATCAAAGCGGTCGAAAAAGGAGAGAAAAATTTAAAACTCACAAAATGGAATCAACTAACTCCCCTGGAGTCAATCAATCGCTGTGGGGAATGTCATCGGCGTTCTGATCAACTGGAGCCAGATGAAATTCATCCCAGCAATGAATTGCTGATTCGTTTTGCTCCGATCGGAATGTCTCAAAGTCCTTGTTTTATCAAACAGGGAGAACTCAAATTGCCTCCCGGAAAATCCTCACGGTTTGATTGCACGACGTGCCATGATCCGCATGAGCAGGCTAGCAGAGATCCCGAATACTATCGAGAGATCTGTCTCAATTGCCACAGCCAACTTGAAGGCCACGCTCCCGTCTGTTCAAAGGAAAATATGAAGAGTCAGTGCTTGAAATGTCATATGCCTGCAGTCAACGTACATGACAATCTCTCATTTACGGACCACTGGATTCGAATTCGCGAATTCGATCAGCAGCGATTCCATGATTTGAAATTTAAGAAACCTCAATAGCGGTTTACATGAAATTTCTACTTGATTTAAGCGCAGTTCACCACATGAATAACTTAAGTGATTCATTTCTGGTTTGAACTCTTTCCAATCATTTTAGTCAGTTGCAAGTAATAGACTTAGTTATTTCATCGATAGCAAGAGCACTAGAATTCCATGAAAAAATATTGACAAGTCAATCACCTTACGTATACTACATGCCATGAGAAAAATGTTCATATTTACACATTCACATATGTTTCAACAAGGAATACAAACATGAAAATTCTCAAAAGTATCTGTTTGTTGATTGTGTTAGGGCTCCTTTCATCATTAACTACGGTTCATGCTCAGACTCCGGTTTATTCTTTCGAACGAAACATGACACATAGCTATCTTAGGGCTTATCATGATTTTCAATTATATGTGACGGACCAAAATTCAAACTCTGATTCCGATGTCGGATTTAATTCAACTGGAGACCTTTATAGCAGCACAATCGCGGCATTAAACAGTAGCGGTGCGGCATTTACCGGCCAAGCGGGAATAGATGATTATACAAGTAACCAAATTAGTTATAATCCAGATAATTTACAAATCGTAGACATTGCAGCGATAAACCAAAGACATGGTCTCGCTACTGCGAATGATCCAGCAAATTCTTATTTAGATTCTTCTTATGGTGTGTCTGGGGTAGGAGCTCATGGCGTTTTTTTGTTTAAGAGTGACCCACCGGGAGCACCTGCCGTTCCAGTAAAAATCCGAATCTATGGGTCGTGGACTCATAATAACGGAATGGTATCTGAATACAGTTATTCAGTATATACAGGTCCTTCTCCGACAGGACCTTGGACATTACAATTCAGCGACCAACGTGGTTTTCCATATGATTTTCAAGACGGATCAGGAGATACCTTCACAGTAAAAACAATTGCTCCTGGTACCTATTTTCGCGTGCTGGGAGGTACGACATCTCTTTTCGGAATCACTTGTAACAATGATCCAAATTGTAGTTCCAAAGCAGCTTTAGTCCAATCAACCGGGAATGCAACGCTTCAAGTCGGATTTTAATGTTGTTTTTTCAGAACGGACTGATTGTCATTGAATAAAGAAACGACAAGCGACACATTAAAAAAAATGTGTCGCTTTTTTGTGTCTGAGGAAAAATAGTAAAATGATATTGTTATCTCATACAAGACAAACTAGTATGGATTTTAGCCTGTTTCACTAAGGTTTATTATGACTGGCAAAGTGCTCTCCCTTTTATTGTCGACGTTGATTCTTGCTTGCCCCTTTAATTGCATGCAGGAAAACGTAGAGAGTGCAGAATCAGCAACTAGTCCATGCTGCAGTCATTGCAGTACAGAGACAAATAACAATCCTCTGATCCCCCAACCTACATCTTCTGACTGCTGTCAGTGTCTCTGTACTGGCGCCATTTTTGAAAACACCAACATCATTGACCTGGCCCTGCTGAGTCTTTCATGGGGAGAACCCTCATTCCAGGACGCAAATTTTCAGCTCATCAGCTTAAGCCAACATTCTGACGAAGTTCCGATTGAACCTGGCAGACTTTCCGGGCGCGAGATCCGTTGTCTGCAGATGACGTTTCAGTGCTGATTCATTTCTGAGTTTTCGACGCTCTACCTTTTGTTCGTTCACAGCTTCGTTGCGGCCTGCGCGTGATTTCGCGTAATCAGCCGCCGATAGACGGCTCACTCAGAATGAAGTTTTTATGTTTCGTTTCTCATTAATTCCCTGGGAATATGGCGTTCGCAATTTATTTCGGCGACCAATGCGTACCCTGTTAACACTGACTGGTTTAACCACTGTCGTTGTGCTGGTCTTTATCGTGATCGGTTTCATTCGTGGTTTGGAACACTCGTTGACTGTCAGTGGTGATTCTGATGTTGCATTACTGTTTTCGCTCGGGATGGGAGAAAACCTGGAGTACTCTTCGATTCCCATGCGTACCAACGAACTGGTCTCTGCCAGTGTGGAAGGCATTAAAACGTTTCACGATCGCAAATATGTCTCGCCGGAACTCTATCTTGGTACTCAGATTGAGATCCCCCGACAACAGGAATCAGAAATGGGCCTGGTACGCGGCGTGACTCAGTCGGCACTATTGGTTCGCAGACAAGTGGAACTGGAAACAGGAACCTGGCCGGGACCGGGAGAGATTCTGGTCGGGCAATTGGTGGCCACCAAATTGAATGTTCCTGAAGATCAGCTCTCCGTTGGCAAAGAATTGGTTTTGGAAGGTCGGACCTGGAAAATCAGTGGTATTTTTTCCGCCGCCGGTTCGGCATTCGAATCAGAAATCTGGTGCCGTCTGGATGAATTACAGCAGGCAATGAAACGTCAGGATTTAAGTGTCGTTGCAGTCACTTTGAATTCGCCAACGGATTATCCGGATTTGAATCTCTTTTGTAAAGAACGTCTCGATCTTGAGCTCCAGTCGATTCAAGAAGTGAATTATTATCAAGGCCTCAAAAAAGATTATGGCCCCATTCGCATGCTGGCATGGTTGGTGGTTTTTCTGGTATCAGGTGCCGGTGTGTTTGCGGGTTTGAATACGCTTTACGGGGCCATTGTCGGACGAACCAGAGAACTATCGACACTGCAGACAATTGGCTTTATGCGACGCGCGATTGTGATGAGTTTAATTCAGGAAGGCGTTCTCCTGGCAGTCACAGCCAGTCTGATCGCCGCTCTGATCGCCATATTTTTGATCAATGGTATCTCTGTTCGTTTTACTATGGGTGCGTTCACACTCCAAATCGACAGTATCTCGCTACTCATCGGCTGTAGTGTGGGTGTGCTACTGGGGCTTCTGGGAGCAATCCCCCCTGCACTGCGTGCGCTCAGGTTACCGATTGTCGATGGATTAAAATCAGTTTAATTACCGCCCGAATCATGTTTTCGGGCATAACAAAAATGAAAAAGGATTGAAAGAATGAAAAGTTTAATGTGTCAAATGACGTTGTTATCAGTTGCTATCATCTTAGTTACCGGATGCGGTAACTCAACTCCCGCACCTGAAAACAAGAGTACGACTGAACTGGCTCCCAGCAAGCCAACTGCAACCACAGAAATCTTACTGACCAGTGAACCAGCGGGTGCGGAAGAAGTAATCAAAACCCGTGAATCAGCTCAAAATGATGAAGAGGTCGTGATCGTAGGCCGCATTGGTGGCAGTGAAGATCCCTGGGTCGACGGCCGCGCTGTGTTTTCAATTGTTGATAATTCACTTAAGGCCTGTAGTGATATTCCCGGGGATGGTTGTGAAAAGCCTTGGGATTACTGTTGTGAAACCGGCAAGCTGCCAACCTCAATGGCATTAATCAAAGTTGTTGACGAAGACGGTACGCTCATTAAAGAAGATGCACGAAAGCTGCTGAATCTGAAAGAACTGCAAACAGTGGTCGTCAAAGGCAAAGCAAAACGCGATGACACTGGTAATCTCACCGTATTTGCCAACGGGATCTTTATTAGGAAATAAGTGATGTCTCAAATCGACTTATCACAGTTAGCCATCGATCGCAGTGAGTCCTCGCAGATACGGGGACACACTCGCTTTCGATTCATCACACGTTATTTGCTACCAGGTACGCTACTGGCTGGCTTTCTGGCATTGATGTGCTGGGTTTCTCGAGATCTTGTGTTTCCACCCAAGCCAGTCACAGTCATGCCTGTGATTGTGACGCAGTCTTCCATCCGTAATGCAGGCACGCCGCTCTTCCAGGCTGCAGGCTGGGTCGAACCACGGCCCACTCCCATTCGCGTGGCCGCATTAGAACCTGGGATTATAGAACAACTGTTGGTCGTCGAAGATCAAAGTGTCAAAAAAGATCAACCCATTGCGTTAATGGTAAGAAGAGATGCGGAGCTGACCTACAATCACGCCGTCGCCGATCTGAAATTGCGCAAAGCAGAACTGCAACAGATGAAAGCCATCTTAAAAGCAGCGCAAATTCGACTCGACCAGCCGGTGCATCGCGAATCAGTGTTAAGAGCAGCAGAAGCAGAACTGGCTAAGAAAAACACGGAATTGAAAAACTTGCCTTTCATGCTCCGTAGTGCGAAGGCAAAAATGAACTTTGCGAAAAATGACTATGAACGCAGACTTTCCGCCAAAGCAGCGGTTTCTCAGCGCACCGTTGACGAAGCTCTGACCGAATTGGAATCTGCCAAAGCGATATATGAAGAACTGGATAACCGCAAAGAATCTCTCGTAGCCGAGCAGAAAGCTTTACAGGCACGCAAAGACGCGCTGCAAAAAGAGCTGGAACTATTGACGGAAGAAACACAGGAACGCGATGAAACCCTTGCTAAAGTTGAGGCAGCAGGCGCGCAACTGGAGCATGCCCAGGTCACAGCAGATGAAGCCAAACTGGCCTTAGATCGCATGACGATCCGCGCCCCCGTCGATGGTCGCATCTACCGACTCATTGGGCATCCAGGCTCCAGCATCGGAAATATGCTGACGAAGATGGAAGGATTTGATGGCAGTACCGTCGTTACCATGTACCGCCCTGAAATGTTACAGATCAGGGTCGATGTCCGTTTTGAAGACATTCCCAAAGTCAGCTTAAACCAGCCCGTGCAAATCAACAATCCCGCATTGAGTCAACCTGTGACGGGAAAAGTACTATATATCAGCTCTGAAGCAGACATTCAGAAAAACACATTACAAGTCAAAGTCGAAATTGATGCCGCCTCTCCGCTTTTAAAGCCGGAAATGTTGGTGGATGTAACGTTCCTGGCCCCTGCACTTCCGGAAGAGACATCAAAGGCAAATGAAGAGACTCGCATTTATATACCCAGGAAAATGATTGAATCCAATGAAGCGGGACAAAGTTTTGCCTGGATCGTTGACCAATCTAAAAACATTGCCCGACACCAATTAATTGAAGTCGATTCGAAAACAGTCGGAACCCTGGTTGAAGTCTTACAAGGCTTAAATCTGACCAGCCACCTGATCTCCACTCCCAAAGAGGGACTTATTCCGGGCGAGCGAATTCAGATCATAGGTGAAACCGATCAGGAAGGAAATTAACTATGTCACTCGTTGTCATCAATCACGTCACGAAACGGTATCATAAGGGAGGCGAGACCATCACGCCTCTGGATGAAGTTTCGTTGGAGATCGAACAGGGAGAATTCCTCTCATTAATGGGCGCTAGTGGAACGGGAAAATCGACACTGCTGAATTTAATCGCCAGTATTGATCACCCCGACTCTGGTTCGATTATTGTGGATGGAACTGAAATCACCGCGCTCTCCCGATCACAACTCGCACGATGGCGGGCTGCCAACCTGGGTTATGTATTCCAAACACATAATCTCGTCCCGGTACTGACGGCATATGAGAATGTGGAGCTTCCCTTATTACTATTACCCATGTCCCGCTCCGAACGCAAAAAACGCATTCAAGTGGCTTTACAGGCTGTCGATTTACTCGATCGGGCCGACCATTATCCACGCCAAATGTCAGGCGGGCAGGAACAGCGTGTCGGCATTGCACGCGCGATTGTCAAGCACCCCAAAATCGTCGTTGCCGATGAACCGACGGGCGATTTGGATTCAGAGACGTCCGAACAAATTCTGAATCTGTTAAAACGTCTAAACCGCGAGTTGGACATTACACTGCTTATGGTAACGCATGATGCCGAAGCGGCACAAATTGCGGATCGACAATTCTACCTCGATCATGGCAAGCTCGTTCAAATGCAACATTGTGATACAGAATCATTAACAACCACGGCAACTGTTAATGGGAATTAAACGATGCAACTTATTCCTTACATCCTGAAAACACTTTGGGGGCACCGAGCCCGGACGATCTTAACAGTCGCAGGTTCAGCAGTGGCTCTGTTTGTGTTTTGTTTTATCCAATCGATCCAGGAAGGCATGAACGATCTTAAAGAGCGCCAGGAGGCCCGTGGCTCCTTAATCGTATTTCAGGCAAACAAATTCTGCCCCGCTACCAGCCATCTTCCCCAGGACTATGATCAGCAAATCGCAAAGTTCGCAGGGGTCAAAGACGTTATCCCCATACAAGTCTTTACGAATAATTGTCGTGCGAGTCTGGATGTCGTCGTGTTTTATGGAGTGCCTCCGCAAAGACTGCGTACCGCGCGGGATTTTCAGTTTATCTCCGGCAATTGGACTGACTTTGAATCACATCAGGACGCTGCCATTATCGGGCGCGCTGTCGCCATGCGACGCGGCATCAAAGTCGGTGACAAATTTTCAATTGGTGATCTCTCGGTTAATGTGGCTGGTATCTATCAAAGTGATAATCCGGCCGAAGAGAATTATATTTACAGTCATCTCGAATTTTTACAGAGACGCCATGGTGTCAATGATGTCGGCACAGTCACACAATTAGAAGTGATCTTAAAGCCGGGGACAGATCCAGTCGCCACGAGTATCGCCATCGATGAGCGATTTCGTGGTGGTCCCGTCGAAACCAATACGCGAGCTAAGGGAGTCTTCCAGGCAAAAAGTCTGGGAGATTTATCACAGTTAATTAAAATGGCACATTATCTGGGCCTGGCTTGTGTAGGCCTGGTTCTTGCACTGGTCGCAACCACCACGTTGATGTCGGTCGAAGATCGTATTCAGGAACACGCGGTCCTGCGAACTTTGGGTTTTTCGGGTTTCAAAGTTTTTGGATTGGTTCTGGCAGAGAGCACGGTATTAAGTATTGCAGGAGGCCTGTTCGGTGTCGGGGCTGCATTGATCACTCTCAAAATCAGCAGTCTGTCGGTCGGAGCCGAAGCGGTCACTGTCGCCTTTATTCCTTCGCTGCATCTTGCCTGGGTGGGTATGTTGCTGGCGCTGGTTACCGGTTTGTGTGCTGGGTTCGTCCCTGCCTGTTATGCATCACGCACCGAAATTGTACCCGCTTTAAGAAACATGTAAGCGGGTCTAAGTCAGTCCAGGAATCGGCTCGCCATCGTAGATGAAGTGCGGGCGATCGATATCATCATGCCAATAGGTTGTTTTGGGTAAACCTAAAGCGCGATAGATGGTTGCTGCAAAGTTCTCAGGTTTCTGAGGTCGATCAATGGGGAATCCACCGACTTTGTCAGTCGTACCAATGACACGTCCCCCTTTGATCCCCCCTCCGGCCAGGAAGATCGATTGGACGGCTCCCCAATGATCGCGGCCCGGACGGGCATACACTTTTGCCAGTTGTGATATTTTAGGAGTCCGCCCAAATTCACTGCACATCACAATCAAAGTGTCTTTCAACTCACCACTTTCAGACAAGTCATCCAGTAAGGCAGAAACCGCGCGGTCCGTCGGTGGGAATAACTTGTCTTTCAGATGGGGGAACAAATTGCCGTGCGTGTCCCACGATTCATTATTCCCCAGATTGACTTGTACCAGATTCACTCCCGTCTGAACTAAGCGACGAGCCATCAGTAGTGACCAGCCAAAAGAGTTCTTTCCGTAGCGTTCCTGCGTTTTCTCATCCGCATGTGTGACATCCATCGCGTAGTGGACTTTATCGTCATTTAAGAGAGAAATCGCAGCACTACGATAACGATCAAAGCTTTCAACCTGACCCGCGATATCGAGTACCTGGCGTTGTTTTCCCAACTCTTCAAGCAAACTGATTCGATTACTCATCCGTCCTTGTGTCATGCCTTGAGAAAGTTTGAGATGCGGTGTTTGAAAAATACGATTGTCCTCACCGCCGCGTTGCTGATGATCGAACGCGTACTCGGGAAACGCACCATATGACTGAACATGAAACGGCGAGGCTTCGATGATCCAGGGATCACGATTCGAACCCATTCTACCCGCGAATTGTCCCGGAATAACGCGACCTGTGCGATGCACAATTTTATCAGGTAGTGCAATAGCAGGTGGTAAGTTAGTACGGGGTTGAATGACATCTCCAGTGATGGCGGCAATCGAAGGGTGATCTGTCGACATGGGGCGACTGGGATTAAATCCCACAGGAATATCCGACCGTCCGGTTAACATGATATGATGGCCCATCGAATGCTCATTCGACCCATGCGTCAAGGAACGGCACAATGACCAGAGATGGCTGCGTTGCGCCAACATGGGAAGATGTTCGGAAATCTTCAAACCGGGAGTCTTCGTCGAGATCGGATCGAATTCGCCGCGAACTTCAGCACTCGCTTCCGGTTTCATATCGAAACTTTCGTGCTGCGACAATCCACCCGATAGAAAAATGAAGATGCAGGACTTCGCGGTCTTATGTTTCGGTGGTGCCGCCGCTTCAGCTCGCAAAGCATCCAGATGATTGATTCCAAATCCGAGTAGGCCAATGGAGCCAACTTCAATTGCCGTCCGGCGGGAAATTTGTGGATGGCTGGGGGGACTGTTTGCAGGCATCTCAACTCTCCTGAACTCAAGAGATTAATACTAAAGCGTAAACAGTTATCTTAATAAGCTTTATAACGCATCAATATAATCTAATGCGATGTACAGTAAAAGTCCAATCGAAAGAAAGAATTTGATCATTTTCATATTCTCTTATTTCGAACTGATCAGCGGATCGACTCAAGTAAGATGCCAAATGCTACTGAATTTAGCCATGCTCTCGCAAAGTGACGATAAATCTTCAGAACGCAACTCAATTTTTTGATTGACGAAAGACGATACTGTATATATGCTTTGTTCTCGCTGATTCCCTCCCCGTTCACCTGGTGGTGGCCGCGTGTGGCTCGCTGAAGGTAGTCACTTAAAAATAATCATTGCGTTTTTTCTTGTTATGGCCTGTATTGGAATCCGGGCCTGATTCTCATGGATGATTGTGAGTGCCCCAATGCGCTCATCAAACGCGCCCGATGCGCACTGGAGAAATCAATGAACCAGTATTTGACTGACCAGCAACAGCAAATTCTCGACTATATTACACATGAAATTGACAACACAGGACTCGCGCCTACTTTGCATCAGATCGTTTACGTACTTGAAATCCGATCGACCAACCTGGTTATGAATCAATTGAACGTGCTTGAACAAAAAGGCTGGATTATGTTTGACCCGTTTCAATCGCGTGGTATCAGACTGACAGAAAATATCCCCAGTTACCGGCTCACGATTTGTGGCAGTGTTGAAGAGGGGCGCATTGCTTTTGACAGAGCTGTTTAATCGTTTCTGTTTTGCATGTCACACGGAATCACTAATTTCTCAAATTTTTGATTGATACGATCAATTGTGCTATCAAAACAGAACGCATTGGCATATGCTTATATGATTAAAGGGATCATTGCAGATCCAGTGCTCGTAAGCTGATTGTTTTTCGCCGAGGGTAAGTATTGATGCTTAGACTTGAAGATCAAGCAGTTCGTTTGTGCGACAAAGTGCCTAGACGTTCCTTTATGCAAATTGGTGGTCTGGCGATGGGAGGGCTCTCCCTACCTCAAATTTTGAAAGCACAGGCAAAAAGCGGAAAACCATCATCTCACAAAGCTGTGATCATGATCTTTCTGGCGGGTGGGCCTCCGCATCAGGATATGTTCGACTTGAAACCTGATGCGCCCGCTGAGGTACGGGGCGAGTTCAAACCGATCAATACGAACGTACCCGGCATTCAAATCAGCGAACTCATGCCACGTGTGGCTGGTATGATGGATAAGTTTTCAATCATCCGCTCTCTCGTCGGCGCGGAAGGCCGCCATGATTCATTTGAGTGTTGCACAGGTCACCACTTCCGCAGCGCACAACCTCAAGGTGGCTGGCCTGCATTGGGTTCAGCGCTCTCCAAAGTGGAAGGACCAGTAAATCCGACAGTTCCTCCCTACATCGATTTATCACACACGATGGCTCATCACCCCTGGAATATAAAAAGTTCTGGGTTCCTGGGATTAGAACATGCTCCGTTTCGACCGGACGGACGTGTGATGGAAAACATGACGCTCAATTCCATCTCCCCTGCCCGCTTGAATGAACGTGCCCACTTGTTAAAGGGACTCGATCGTTTTCGCAAAGTCGCTGAAACGCGGCTGACCGACGGAACCTACGATGGACACACGAAACAGGCTTTGGAAGTTCTCTCCTCATCCCGGTTAGTAGAAGCTCTTGATCTGGAAAAAGAAGATCCCAAGGTTCGTGCCCGATACGGTAAAGACAGCCCCAAGGTTTTGAACTATTCGCTCGACAAAGGCTATCAAGCTATCATGTCCCACTTTTTGCTGGCACGCCGTGCAGTTGAAGCAGGAGCGCGCTGTGTAACCTGTAGCTTTGCGCATTTCGATTGGCATGGCAAAAACTTTACGTATGCCAGAAAGGTTGTCCCTTTACTCGATCAGGGTGTGGCGGCACTGGTCGAAGACCTCCATGAACGCGGCATGGATCAAGATGTCACCGTGATCGTCTGGGGCGAATTTGGCCGAACCCCGAAAATCAATCCCAGAGCGGGCCGCGACCATTGGCCGCGCGTGCATGCCGCATTAATGGCAGGCGGCGGAATGCAAAACGGGCAAGTCATCGGTTCTACAAACCGACTGGCAGAAGAAGCCGTTGACCGCCCCGTCCATATGCAGGAAGTCTTTGCAACACTTTATCACAACCTGGGAATCGACGTCGCTTCGACCACTATCGAAGACAACACCGGCCGGCCGCAATATTTAATCGACCAGCAGACACCGATTCGCGAATTGGTCTGAAATGACCGTTCCATTTAAATCCCAGCGAATTATTGATTTTACTGATTTTTCTTCAGTAACAGTATGATTAACACATCGTCTATGTTGCATTTCTTCAACATAACGCCCCCCTCTGAGGGATTGCACTCATTTCAAAATTATTTGATTCTTGAAGAAATATCGTAACCTACATTTTTCACAAAGGCACTGACTTTTGTGAGATGGGTTCCATACAAAACAATGGCACATCAAAACCAACAACCAGACAAACGTTATCAACTGCAAGACCTTTGATCAATTCCCCCCTTGTTGAACTCAGGTTGTTGTAAAGTTCAACTTCAGAGGGGAAATTAATGACTCAGGACGTCTTAACACAAACAGTTAACGATACAGTTTCATCACAATTTGACAAACTCAAAAACCATGATGCGGTGACGAGTCTTGGTGGAACAATTCTCATCATCGAAGACAGTAATACGCAGGCACGTATTATCAAAGAGTCCCTTAACGACTTGCCTCTGCATATTGAATGCGTCACAACCGGTCGTGACGCGTTAGATTGGCTTACAGAGAACAAGGCAAAGCTGCTGCTACTCGACTACGAACTGCCTGACATGAAGGGCATCGATGTTATCGATGAATTGGGTAAGCGAGGACAGCATTTTGAATTTCTGGTGATGACTGCCCGAGGCAGCGAGACCGTCGCCGTTCAAATGATGAAACGTGGCGCTGTCGATTACCTCATCAAAGACGATTCTTTTACCAGTCTGCTTCCCACGATAGTTGGACGCGCGTTAGATAAAATCAAATCTGAGCAAATTTTAGAAATCGCACAAAATGCTCTGAAGCAGGCAGAAAAAAGAACACGTCTGATCATCGATTCCGCAGCAGACGGTTTTGTCTCCATGTGGGATGATGGAACGATTCTCGATTGGAATACAGCCGCAGAACGCCTCTTTGGGTGGAGCTACAAAGAAGCCATCGAAAAAAACCTGATCGATTTAATGATGCCGAAAAAGCACCGCGATTCATTCAGAGAAAAATTGTCTGAATTACGTGCAAATGCAATTCCACACTCTCAGAATGAATTGATTGAAGCAACCGCTCTCAATAAAGCAGGTCAGGAATTTCCGATTGAAATTTCTGCTTCGATTGCTTCCGTAGGAGAGCCCTGCGTGTTGAATGCATTTGTTCGAGACATTTCTAATCGTCACATGCTGGAATCCCAGTTAATCCAGTCCGAGAAGCTGGCATCTTTAGGTCAGTTGGCGGCAGGTGTAGCCCATGAAATTAACAACCCCGTTGGATTTGTTAAAAGTAATGTCGGCACATTAAGTGAATATGTAGAAATTTTCACGCGACTGCTAAATGCCTATGAAGAATTAGCAGAAACGATACGCTCTGAAGACAAAGCACAACAAAAAGTGCTGTTAGATAAAATTCAATCAATTCGTGAAGAAGAAGACCTTTCCGATATCCAAGACGATGTCGTTGAACTGCTGACGGAGTCCTCAGAAGGATTAGTTCGTGTCACGGAAATCGTACAAAACCTGAAAAGCTTTGCACGACTCGACGAGGCGAGCGTCAAAGAGGCAAATATCAATGAAAGTATCAAGGCCACACTCAAAGTCGTTTGGAATGAATTGAAATATAAAAGCGAGATTCAAACTGAATTAGGTGATATTCCAGACATACGCTGCTCTCCAGGTCAGTTAAACCAGGTATTTATGAACCTGCTGGTAAACGCAGCACAAGCGATTCCCGAGCGCGGCACGATCACGATTAAAACGGAAGCAAACGCGTCGGAAATCATCATTCGTATTTCTGATACAGGCACTGGGATTCCCGAAGATCAGCTTTCACAGATTTTCACCCCTTTTTACACAACCAAACCCGTTGGTCAAGGAACGGGGTTAGGCCTGTCTATCATTTATGGAATCATCCAGAAGCATAATGGAAACATTGCTGTCGAAAGTGAAGTCGGAGTGGGAACGACCTTTATTATTCGGTTGCCACTGGAAGGGATGAGTGCATGAATCAGAAAACCATCTTATGTGTCGATGACGAAATCAATGTGCTCCGATCTCTCAAACGATTATTGAGAAACGAAGACTATCAGCTAATCACTGCCAATAGTGGTACTGAAGGACTCGCTGTACTTGCAGAGCAACAGGTCAGTGTTGTGATTTCCGATCAACGCATGCCCGAAATGACGGGAACCGAATTTCTCTCGCAAGTCAAAGAAAAATATCCAGAATGCGTACGCGTTGTTCTTTCCGGATATGCTGATGCAGCGACCATCCTTGATTCCATCAACAAAGGTGCCATTTACCGTTTTTTAACGAAGCCCTGGAATGATGAAGAAATTCGAATCACAATCAGACAGTGCTTAAGACAACATGAGCTGCTGGAAGAAAATCGCAATCTGACCCAAGAGATTAAACTTCAAAATGCGGAGCTCAGCAAACTCAACCAGCGATTAGAAGACCTGGTTGGTAAAAGTACTCAGTCTTTGCATTTTTCTCAGGAAGTTCTGGCTAGTATTCCCATCCCCGTGATTGGAATTAGCGCAGAGGGCATCATTGTGCTGGTGAATGAAGCCGTCGATCAAATGTTTCCAGAACTGCGCGACATTCATCTTGGCTCTGATATCAAAGATGCCTTCTCGAATGAAATCTACGTAACAGTTTCCGATTGCTTGTCTGGTACGAAACCAGTTGAGACAGATTCGCTGGACGTCTTTGGGAGACAGGTGCTCGCACATTGTAAAAGATTAACAAACGGAGAAGAACTACGCGGATGTGTTCTGGCACTGGAGGAAAAGCCATGAATGAAAAGAAACTCAATGAAATTTTCAAAATCGTGCGTAAGGTCCCCCCCCTGCCGGAAGTCGCTCAGGAGTTGAGTCGATTGGCCGGAGATCCAAAGGCGACTGCACAGGATATGGCGAGTGTTGCCGAGACGGATTCAGGTCTCGCTGCTCAAATTTTACGAGTTGTAAACTCTTCGTTTTTTGGTTTTTCCAGACAAATCAACACAATCCCTCAGGCAATTGTGGTCCTGGGCACGCACGGAGTTCGCAATATTGCACTGGGATTAGCAGTAACAGCCCTGAGGCCGAATTTAAGTAAGGATGCCCCCCTATTTAAAGTCGATGACTTTTGGCGGCATTCTCTGTCAGTCGCAATTGGAGCAAGACAGCTCGCGAAACATCTTGCTATTTGTGACCCGGAAGAAGCCTTTCTGGCAGGCCTCCTGCATGATATTGGAAAACTACTCTTAATTGAAGCCTATTCAGATCAGTACATCGCGTTAATCACAACAGCTCATTCTCATCAACTAGCTCTCCACACCCTGGAAAATGCAAAACTGGGATTAAATCATGCCGAAGTTGGTTTTGCGTTGTGCGAACGATGGAAAATCCCTCAGTCTGTAGCTCATACCGTACAAAATCATCACTTCAGAAACAGTGATTTGTCTATTTCATCAGAACCAGATCAATTACTGTTCCTTGTCAATGCAGCAAATAATCTGGCGAAAGTATCAGGCATTGGATTCAGCGGAAATACATGTGCCACTCCATTTGGACAGCACTTTTCCTTTACGGGTGGATCGCTTTCTGAAGCAGTTCAAAAGACCCTGCTGACACTTCCGACTGAAGTAGCGCATACCGAGCGTCTGTTCAACATTACTTCTCAGCAACACTATCCAACTGTTTCAAATTCAGCAGAAAACTGTGTGGGAATCGTGATTCAGGACCCACACCTCTTTCAAACCATCAGCTTGTTGTTACTGAGCCAGGGTATTGAAACCATTACAGTGAATGAGCAAATACCTTCCGGAGCATCGATGATCGCGGTCCTGACTGATGAAGACACCGCTCCTGAAACCTTACCAGATGAATGGTCTGATAACACGATCGCTTATCATCATGCTGGCATTGTCAATCATGATTTAACTCATGACGACAGCCAACTGGAAATCGATATCGAACAACTTCGTGTCTGGCTCAATGACCATCTGACAAATTCAGCAATGCAGGAGACAGTATGATGAATCCCAAAATTTTATTCATCGACGACGAACCCCACATTTTGAAAGCATTTGCAAGATTGTTCCGAAAAGATAGTTTCGACATCATCACAACCAGCTCTCCGACAGAAGTTTGCGAACTTGTACAAAATGATGAATTTGCGCTGATCGTATCAGATCAGCGCATGCCAAAATTAGAAGGTACAAAGTTGTTAGAACAGGTCAGAGAACTCTCCCCTGATACCATTCGGATTATTCTGACAGGGTATGCTGACAAAGAGGCTGCGATTGAAGCAATTAATCAAGGTTCCGTCTATCGGTTTTTAACCAAACCCTGGGATGATCATGAATTACGCAATGAAATCAAGCGCGCCATTGATGAGCATCGTTTAAGGCAAGAAAACAAACGTCTGCAGGAATTGACCCTTTCGCAAAATGAAGAACTTCGTGATTTAAATCAAAACCTGGAAACAAAAGTCAGGGAACGCACTGAAAAAGTGACTCTCCTGAACCAACAGTTGAAGCAGGGGTTTATTGGTTCGATCCGCGCAATGGCCCAACTTGGTGAAATGCATAGTTCTGATCTGGGAGAACACGCCAAACGGGTCACTGTGACAACAGGACAGATCGGTAAACAACTCGGACTTTCTATGGATGATTTATTTCAAATCAACTCAGCTGCCTTACTGCACGACCTTGGTAAAATTGAATTACCAGAGAATTTATTGGCCAAACCATATAACAAGCTGATTCCCGTTGAACAAAGACAGGTGCAAAACCATGTCATTCTCGGTGAAAAGATTGCCCAAATGGTACCCAGTCTCGAAAAAGCAGCAGTCTTAATTCGCCATCATCATGAACACTTCAATGGAAGTGGGTATCCAGATGGATTGAAAGGTGAAGAAATTCCTCTAGGATCAAGAGTTATATTCGTTGCTGACTATTATGATCATCTCGCCAATAATAAATCGGGGGCACAACCAAAGTCACCTGAAGCAATTCTGGATTCAATGAAAGAACATTCCGGGACATGGTTTGACCCTCAGGTTCTCTCTGCACTTCACAAATACCTGTTGCCAGAGGAACATGAAAGTGCCCTCTTAGATTATCTTAACAAACAATCTGTGAACGATACCCCCGAGGTCAAACAGACAAATAAGAAAGAAACCGTTCAATCGATTCATTCTCAAAACTCCGAGGTTGAATCTGTAACAGAAGCGGAAATGGATGTCACCGTTGAACAGGATCTTCGCCTGCGACCATACGAACTCGAACTGGGAATGACGCTCTCGCGCGATCTGTTTTCAAATAATGGTGGCCTCTTACTCCCCCGAGGCACAGTACTTGGCCAACGACAGCTTGAAAACCTCAGATCCCTCTCGCTGGCAAACCCCATTAGTGATCGTATTTTTGTTAATCCCCAACCAGTAGAAGAAAAAAAGAACACTACCTCTAAAGAAACTCCCCAGAAGACTCCTCTCCAGGTTTAAATCGAAAGAATTCCTTTTTTGCTCATCCATTGAGACTTGATTCAATTAATTAGAAACGGAGATTTTATGGGACAATCCATTTTGCTTGTCGATGACGAACCTAGCATTCTGAAATGTGTTCGTAGAGTGTTACGGCCACTAGAGAAAAAAGACATCGTCATCTTGACCAGCACTTCAGCCGAAAAAGCAATTGAACTCATTGAAATGCACGAAATCGATGTGGTTGTGACTGATGAAAATATGATTGGCATGTCGGGAACGGAATTATTGTCGTGGATTACTGAGCACTCACCTGAGACTAAAAGAATTGTTTTAACCGGTGATAATTCCATCTCGACCGCAAAGCGTGCCATTAATGAGGGAGGCATTAACGCATTTCTGACGAAGCCCTTTAGAAATGCAGAATTAATTGAGACAGTTCTTTCTGTGATACAAGCGAAAGACCAGGAAACCCGGGTTCAGGCAATTCAGAAAACGACGATACTTGAACTTTCAGAAAAAGTAGAAGAGCTCATTTTTCCCAATCTTGAGTCTTGAGATTCTTTTATTCTACTGAGGTAAAGCTGACACTCAATCTAGTGATCAACGAACCAAGTAGGATATAACCGATTAGCACTTCTAACATCACGAGTGCTTGTCCTGTAACGCTGAGCGGATTCGCATGAATATCACCAAAGCCCAGTGTAGTCATTGTGACACAGGAAAAATACAAGCATGAATAAATTCGCATAAAGATGCTGGCACTAACCAATTTGTCTGGTAGCTCCACAAACGGGAGTTCGCTTGTAATAATGTAGTCATCCAGCACAATCGAACTACTATAAATCATCGCAAATAGTAGAGCGAAACCAACGATGCAAGCCAGAATCCGTTGCGTCGAATTACCATAATCTGAAGACCACCAGAAAGCCTGCACCGCCCATTTCTTCATTGTTGGCATTTCCTGATATTTGGTTTCCCACATATGACGACGCATGTTCCACTCAAGGTAACTTAAGTCGGTGATGGGATTAAATCGCGCAGTTCGTAAAGCGGTCCCAGTTGCATCAGATTTTTTGTTATATTTACACCCACTAAAATAGGTTCTGGAATCGACAATCACATTCGTTAGTTCAGTAGATTCTAAATTCGTTCCTTGCAGAAGCGCCAAAGAAAGGTCAGCCGCATTTAAGATTGCCCCAGTCAAATCAGTTTCATTTAATTTTGAACCACTCATCTTGCACCAACTCAAGTCGGCATTACTCAAATCTGCAGTATTTAAATCAGCCTTGCTTAAATCAGCACCACTTAAATCACACCAGCTCAAGTCAGCTTTGCTCATGTTTGCCTGACTCATGTTCGCATCTCTCAAAATCGCCATTTTAAAAATCGCCATTTTCAGATTTGCTTGTTTCAAATTGACATTGATACAATTAGCATCATTAAAGTCGGCGTTGAACATACTGGCTTTACTTAAGTCGGCACTCAGTAAATTGGCTTGACTCAAATTCGCATCATGCAAGTTGGCTTCATTCAGATTTGCATATCGTAAATTGGATTCACTAAGATCAGCATGAAATAAATTAGCATTGCTTAAATCAGCTTTACTGAGATTTGCTTTCTTCAAATTTGTATGAAATAAATTGGCTTCGCTTAAATTTGCCTCGTGTAAATTCGCTTCACACAATTCTGCGCCACCTAAATTAGCACCACTCAAGTCTAATATGACGTCTTGGTTCTCGGATTGCCACTGCGTTAATGCTTCTGTACCCTGCCTGACAATTTTCACATGCTCAGGATTTGACATTGACCACTCTCCATAGACTATAAATTCGTATTCAGGAGGGCGTATTATGGAAATCTAACCGGATGCGAGCAATAGAATTTCAGAAAACAAGGCAGTGACATGTATGAAACGAGATTTCCAAAATGCAAAATGAGTGAAATCACTCAATCGCACCATGCAATAGAAGCAACTTTGATGCATAGGACATAAAGCAAACGGCTAGTGCATATCCAAAATCGCAGTCAAGAGTACAAATCATGGCGCATTTATTGCGTATAAAATTTTAAATACCAGATAATCGGTTTATTCAGGGAACAAAGTTTTTTGAGATTTCGACAATTCACAATCTTGAGTTCTTTATCAATTGGAGAATCAATCTTCTCATCCAGAAACCAATCAGAATCAGCTTCTAAATTCGAAGCAGTATCCCTTGGCCATCGAGGCCGCAGTGATCAACAGTAAAGCCGCAATAAAAGTATCAAGAGCGTTGTCAGAATGAGTTCGCTGTATATCGTGAATGAAACTCACCTGCTTCCATACAATTTCAAAGTGTCCATCAAATTTTCGCGTCGGAATCTACTATAATCATTGCATCGTTCCTAATTCAGGAGGTGTGATTTTTTTGCATAGGATATAATCTGAAGATTGAATATTTCATCGTCACTTTCTAGATTGAATGATTCAAATAGACTCGCAACTCTTTATAGTTAAAAATATGCGAAACACTTGCCGCCAGCGCAAAGGAAATTTCAAATGCCGATTCGTATTCTGCTTTCTATTCTGCTTTCTATTATGCTGTTACCATTTTGCACCTCGTTTGCGACAGCCGAAGATTGGCCGCAATGGCTGGGCCCTGATCGCGCAAGTATCTGGACTGCTTCCAACATTGTGGAATCTTTTCCGGAATCAGGCTTGGAAGTAAAATGGAGAACCCCTGTTGGACTGGGATACAGTGGCCCTGCTGTGGTGGGTGACAAAGTCTATGTGATGGACTATCTCAAGCAAGCCGGTGAGATTGTCAATAACCCGGGCGGCACGAATAAACTCGAAGGAGAAGAACGTGTTTTATGCCTGTCAGCTGACACCGGTAAGTTGCTCTGGAAGCATTCCTATAACTGCCCCTACGACATTTCTTACGCGGCCGGCCCCCGCTGCACACCCACTGTCGCTGATGGCAAGGTCTATACACTGGGTGCAGAAGGCAATCTTTATTGCCTGGACGCAGAACGTGGCAATGTCATTTGGAGTAAAAACTTCAAAACAGACTATGACTCCAAAACCCCAATCTGGGGACACGCCGCCAGTCCATTAGTGGATGGTGACACTTTATACTGTCTGGTGGGAGGCAAGGGAGCCATCGCTGTGGCGTTTGATAAAAATACAGGCAAGGAACTTTGGCGCTCATTAGAGAACCCTGAAACCGGTTACTGTCCGCCCACCATGATTACTCATAATGGATCAAAACAGCTATTGATCTGGCATCCATCTGCACTCAATTCACTCAACCCAAAATCAGGTAAAGTCAACTGGAGTATTCCACTGAAACCCGGTTATGGAATGTCGGTGACCGTTCCCCGTCAGAAAGATGATTTTCTCTTTGTCACTGCAATCGGTGATGAAGCGGCTCTGATTCAACTGGGCAAGGGAGAAATCCCTTCAGCCAAAATCGTCTGGAAAGGAAAACCCCGCTCCGCACTCTATTGTTGCAACAGTACTCCATTTATCGATGGGAATACAATCTACGGTAGTGATATCAATTCAGGGGAGTTCGTCGCAGCCAATCTGAAAGATGGTAAACGCATCTGGTCTACGAAAAAAATCACCAATGCAGGCCGACGCGACCGCCATGCCACAGCGTTTATTGTGAAGCACAACGACAAATACTTCCTCTTTACTGAAAAGGGAGATCTGATTCTGGCCGATCTGTCACCAACAGGTTACAAAGAAATCGATCGTTTTCATGTACTTGAACCAACCAATGAAGCATTCGGCCGTTCGGTGGTCTGGAGTCATCCCGCATTCGCAAGCAAGTCACTGTTTGCACGAAACGATAAAGAATTGGTACGCGTGAACCTTGAAAAGTAAAACTTTCAATGCATAAGTAATTTTGAATCATCCACTAGAATCACCCCCGATCAATGAAATCATCAATGACCGGGGGTGATTTCACGGATGATACGCCCGCACTTGATAATAAATCGTATTGATAATCTACTGTTTCTTTTTTGTTTCCAGCGTAGTTTCTGGTTGCTTCGTTTCCACTGCGTTTTTGTTTTCTGCGGTTGCAGACGCGTACAACTCTGCTTCTGGATAAAAAGCATACCAGGCAAACCAGAAGGAATACATCCAACGCACATCTTGATCAGCGTTCACAACGCGTAGCGTTTTACCGTTTGGATTATAAACCAGTGTGAAATTTTTTCCCGCCAGTTCCTGTTCGATTTTAGTGACCTCCGTGAGATGCGCAAATGTGGCCACAGGGTAAGCGCGTTTCTGGTCACCCGCCCAGATTCCCAACAGTGGCGTTTTATTCGGTAAACGATCGTCATGCTTGTTGACATCGAACATTAAAGCGTCATTGGAAAAGTAACCGGCATAAGCACGGTTTTGATAATCGCGTGGATGACCGGTATCCGTTGAGAGAACTTGCGTTTGCGGATAACGTTGTTTCCAGTCTTCCCAGGTCGTCAGTTCAACCGGCAGCGTAATCAGCTTCTCTTTCACACGAGGTCCCGCGACGGATTGTGACATCAGTTGTGACCATAGTCCATCTGTTTTTCCTGATCCTGTTCGGTCATAGAGCAACACATTACTATTGTATAAAAAACCTGAGATCCCAAACTCGATCTCTCCACCTGTTCCCTTACGATCGTAAACGGCCAATGAATCACATAGCGGACAATAGGTAACAACAAACGAGGTTTCGCCAATTTTATCGTTAACGGCTTCGTGCATATCCATAATTTTCAGAGGATAGGCCCGCGCCTGCCCTTCGAATACAACTCCTGCTAACCGGTCGGCTGGCTTCATAAAGGTTGCTTCTGCCACAGTCATGAACTTAGGATTCGTAAGTGCAGGAATTCCATCTTTCGGAACGCCACCACTACGAACCTGATCGTTCGGCAGTGTGAGCCCCTTAATATTGAACCCGGCATCCTCCGGACTGGATCCCGTTCCTCTCGCCTGGGCTACTGACTGGTTCAGACAAACCGCAACGATCTCGGCTCGGTGATTCCACCCATACCAGCCCGCAAAGGAAATCCCCAGAACCGCGAAAAGTAAGAGCGGTTTTTGTGGCCGAGAACGTTGGGTCGTAGGTTCGTCAGTTAGTGGCTCAGGCACTTCCGGATTTGAGTTTGAATCGTGCTGGGGAGAAGATTCCATATGGCTCTCTTGTTCAATAGAGGTCGGTATTTGAAATAGACCAAGCAAACCTTGCTCTATCAGAAACGATTCCCCATCAGGAGTATGTATAGCAGTTCACAAATCGACGTGAAAAAAGAAAATCATACGAAATTCGACAAATGGTAGACGAGTGTCTTTTAATTCCCATCTTCCAGGTTGTTCTGAATCAGCAAACGAATTCTACATTCATCAATTCTGGCCAATCATAGGTGCTTTCCATACAGTCACCCCGAGATGATAGCCAGAGTATAAAGGAGAATTGTTCGAATACCAGGCTGTGACGATACTGCCGTTTGCTCTCTGAACACTCGAAGGATAACCACAGTCGCCACCGTCGGCTGTGTCTGCCAAGCGTAATGGCTGGCTCCAGGTGCGTCCTTCATTACTGCTGAGTTTCGCACAAACTCCACGCTGTCCATCAACACGCACACCGTAACTGAGCAGCAAACGACCATCTGTAAGACGGGTCAAATGTCCGTTAATCTCATTACGTTTCGTAACGGCTACCGGCTTCTGCCAGGTGATGCCATTGTCATTGCTACGGATCAGTTCCACCTTGTCAATGCGCGCTGCGGCCAGCCAGTCTTTTCCCCCCAGTGGAAAAAGATCGGTTTCATTATGCCGCGATCCGATTACGGATACCACCTTCCAGGTTCGGCCATCGTCATTGCTTCGTAGATGCGAAGAGCGCCAACCTTTGGTCTTTGTCGACTGGGAAGCATCGCGGAATTCGCCCTGGTAACACGACACATGCAACGCGCCATCAGCTCCTGCCCAGATATCGCCAAAGGGAATGTATTCCGACCAACCCGATTGTACTGTGGGAAAAGCATCCCGCTTTTCCAAGGTACGTCCACCGTCTGACGAACGCATGACCCAACTGCGCAAAATTGCGTCGCGAAATGCAGGCTGTTTGGGACGCGAAGGCTGCTTTATGTTACTCCAACCAGAACATAACACGACAAGATCACCATTCTTTGCTAATCCTGCAGCATGATTCATCCGCACCGTATTGGGCTGATGCCGGGTGACAGTGCTGCGTTTTTCCCACTTCACTCCATCAGCGCTGGCCCAGCAATCAATATCACCTTCCTGTTGGCCGTGACTCGCTTTGTTATGGAAAATCACAATGATGGTACCATCTGGCATCAATGTCAAATTCGGCCAGGCACACACATTCTCGACAGCAACAACCTGATGCAGTATCTTCGATTCCTCTGCTGATATCATATTTGATGTTAGTACAGACAGCATGACAGCAACAAAGATCCGAAGCGAAACAGGTATGAGAACACCTTTTCAAAATACACTGTAAACTCAGATACAATGAAGACGCGAGCTACGGGGATACCTATGATTAAAAGCACAACAGGTATTACAGTGGACTGGCGGTGATTTGATAGTCTTATCTTATCCAACTTGCACTGAAAATACAGTAAAATGTATTCGTAGAGCAAATCAATTCGGCCTCACTTACCTCAGAACAGGCAGGCGTTCTTTCAGTTTTGCTAGAATTGTTGCCTGTTGAGCCTCACTTTTTTCTTTGACAATTGATTCTTCGGTTGTCGCTTTCAGAGGACAATTGCGGCACATGACAAGAATATAAGCCGATGGAATAAAGTACAGAGCCAACAAGGTCGCACCACCCACACCACCGGCAATCGTAATTGCTAAAGGCGGCCAGAATCCACCGCCGGCCAGCACGAGAGGTAAAAAGCCAGCGACTGTCGTCAGCGAAGTTGCCACAACGTGCCGTGTGGAGCGTAAAACAACATCGCGAACAACAACACGATTTCCGATTCGCGCCTCGGGATTTGCGCGTAACTCAGCTAAAACAACAATTGCATCGTTAATTGCCACACCCGCCAGTCCCATGGAACCCACAATCGCCATAAAACCAAAAGGAAATCCGAACAACCATAACATCCCCAGTCCCAGACCAATAGACAAGAACCCCACACTCCCGACGAGTCCCGCAACGCGAAAGGAAGAAAAAGAAAGTACTAACGTTGCCACCATCAAAACCATCAACACACCGACATTGACAAGCAGGTTACCCACAGCATCATCACGCTTGGATGCTTCCCCTCCCCACTCAAAGCGGTACCCCGCAGGAAGTTGAAATCCAGCATCCTTTAAGTTCGACTTGAATTCGGTGAGTACTTCGGCGGGAAGGACACCTGCTTTAATATAAGCCTGCACCTCATTCATCCGTTCGCCGTTAAAGTGAGAAATCGCAGCGACCTCAGACGACATCTCTACCTTTGCAATAGCGGTTAAAGGTACATACTGTGCTTGCCCGTCGGCTGTTTTCTTACGGGAGATGAGTTGCAATGAAGCAATGTCAGCAATCGCTCCACGCTGATCATGTGGTACACGAATCCGAACGGGAAGTTCTTCGGTTTCTTCCAAGATACTCCCCCCCAGTGCCCCTTCTAATGAAGCATTCAACTGCCTGGAAATTTCCGCATGGTCCAGTCCCGCCAATCGTGCCTGTTCTTCATCGATTTTCAATGTGAGTTTGGGTAGCGGGTCTGCCAACTCCGCTTTATGGTGAAGGACATTCGTTGTTTTACTCAATATCGTTCTCAACTCATCTCCAAGCAAACTCAGTTGCTGGAGGTCTGGTCCGAACAATCGCACTTCAATCGGTGCATCGAAGGGAGGCCCCTGCTCCAGTTGTCGGACCAGCACACGTGAATGAGGAACTTTGAGGTCGAGTTGTTTTTGCAACTCATGTATTAGTTCTTCCCCACCAGAGGAAGATTCTAATTGCACAAGGGCTTGTGCATAATTCGAGGAATTTTCACGTTTCGCAGTGATGTTGTAATAAAACTGAGGTGCACTCTCACCTAAAAACCACTCGATCCCTTTCACTTTAGGATTCTCTAAAACAACACGGCGGATGGTTTCAATTGTCTCGCGTGTTTCTGCCATCGAAGCATGCGCGTTTAACTCCAATTCGATATTCACCTGATCGCGGTCGGCTGGAGGAAAGAACTGCTCCGGTAATTCACTGGCTACTAGAAAGCCACTCACAGGCAGAACACAGCCCAAAGCAATGCCGAGGAGTGGGCGCGCAAACAGAAAATCCAAAGATTTCTGATAAAAGGCGCGCATTCCGGCATGACTGAAGCCAACCTGCCACCAGTGGGCTTTAAGTGGATCCTCGTTTTGATTTGCAAACAGGGCAGCAATCGCCGGAATGACGGTCATGGCCAGGAAAAAGGAACTGCTGATCGCCAGAATCACACTAATTGCAATGGAACCAACAAATTCCCCCGCGGGTCCAGGCATCAAGGCTATCGGAGCAAACGCCAGTGCAGTCGTTAAGGTGGAACCAAGCAAAGGTACCGCCAAATGCCTAACAGTTGAGATTACGGCCTCTTCAGGTGTTTTACCGGCATGCAACTTCGATCGCACTTCATCGACGACCACAATCGCGTTATCAATCAATAAACCTAACGCGATAATCAAGCCGGTTACAGACATCTGATGAATGGGAATGTCCAGGAGACGCAGGCCTGCAAGCACCATGAACGCCGACAATGGTAACGCAGCTCCAATCACCAGAGCATTCCGCCATCCCATCATGAAGACAATCACGCCAATCACGGCCAGACCGCCAAACAACAGATTCCGAATCAAACCATTGAGCCGTGCTTCAACATACCGATTCTGATCAAATAGTGTTTGGACCATCACGTCGTCGGCCAGCGATTCCTCAAATTCCTGAATGGCAGCTTTCGCCGCTTGACTCCAATGATCGATACGCACACTGTCGCGCACGAAAACTCCCAACGTGACCGCAGGTTGTCCGTCAGCAATGACCAGGCTACTCAAGGGTACAGCGACTCCCTTTTTAATTGTAGCGATGTCACCCAATTGCACAGAATGCCCTTCGGCCCCGAATTGGACCGGAGTATTGGCAATTCTTGAAAGCGAATCCAACTCCGAATCGACGTCGATTAACAGATCGCTTGTTTCGCCTCGCAAAAGCCCTGCAGTCAGCTTGGCATCAGATGATTCCACCTGACGTGCAATTTCTTCGACACTGAGCCCCAAAGACGCTACCTTGTCAGATTGGATCTCAGCGATGATCTCTTCATCGGGATCTCCAAACGTGTCGATTTCTTCTGTTCCGGAAATCGCTCGTAAACGATCTTCCAACTGCTTGGCAGTACGTCGAAGAACTGCGTAATTCACTTCATTCGGATTATTCCAGACCAAAGCGAGAATAATCGCATACGCTTTTACTTCTAATTCTTCAAAATCCGGCTCCCCTGCACCTGTGGGGAACTCAAGGCGTGCATCATCAATTTTATCTCTGATCCGCGACCAGACTTCATCAACTTCATACACATCATCACGCAACTCAATCGTCATGTTAGACATGCCGGCACGGGAGATCGAACGCAACTCTTTAATTTCATCGAATTCTCTGAGTTCTTCTTCAATTTTTTCTGAAACCAGAGATTCGACACGTGTCGCATCAGCACCAGGAAAAGGGGTATTAACGCGTGCGACGCGTTGTGTGAGCACCGGATCTTCCATCCGTGGCAGCACATAGAAACTGGAAAGGCCAGCAACTGCAATGAGCGCAATCAACAGAATCAATAATCGACGATTCCGATAAAACAATCCTTCCAGCATGATTGTAGTTCCCGTTGATTTCCTGAAAGGTTTCCCTTTGATTGATGAGCGCTGATAATTTATTCTTTAGTCTCAAATGGCAGTTTGACAAGTGACAGATTTAATCAGCGAACCGACTTAATTACCACTCTTTGATTACTTGCTAATTTGTGAGTTCCATTGATAACAATCTGGTCTCCCGTTTTCAGTGTACCTCGTACCAATACTCGATCTCCTTCCGTATGCAAGATTTCAATCTTTCGTTTTTCCAATATCAATTCACTGTCTGCTTCTCCGTTAATAACGGCGTACGCTGACCAGAGCCCTCGTTCGCCTCGCGCCAAAGCACTGAGTGGTAACCAGAACCCCTGCATTTCAACCGGTTCTTCGATTTCAATGCGAATGACCTGACCTGGTACAAGGTGTTGAGCTGCTTTTGCATTAAGTGACAGAACGACTTCCTGAGTACGCGTTACCGGATCGAGTTCCGGTAAAATGGCTTTGAGCGTCGATTCATACGACTTGCCGTTGAGTTGCACTTGCTTTTGCATGCCATGCTCCAGGCTTTTGGCCATTTCCACGGGTACCCCGATCCGCGCTTCGAGCTTCTGATCTTCGACGATCTTGAATAGAGGCATATCGGGCGAGATGACTGTTCCTTCGTCAGCATATCTCTTGGAAATTCGCCCGCTAAAAGGAGCGGTTAAGACAGTATCATCGAGATCTACCTGATTATCTGCCAGTGATGCATCCAGATTAGCCACCACCGCTTTTTGAGCAGCAATCTGCTCTTTACGAGTTCCTTCTTTCAATTCCGACAGTCGGCTGATTGCAGCATCTAACTGTGCTTTTTGTTGTTGTAAATCAGATTCTGAAGCTTCGAAAACAGATTTAGAAATCGCGTTACGCTTTAGTAGTTTCTGATTCCGAATATGATCGGCATCCAAATTTTTGTGTTTCGCTTTCAGTTGCCTGACTTCTGCCTCGGCGACTTCAATTTCCTGACGACGTGGACCTGCCAGGAATTCCTCAAGCTTTGCCTGTGCCGCTGCGCGCTCTGCCTGAAGCTTTAGTCGCATCACATCTAAATGCCTTGTACTTAAATTCGCTAACGGCATTCCCACCTCAACGTGATCACCTTCATCAACGGAGATTTTGATGAGCTTTCCACTACGTTCGAACGCCAGCTCACTGGTGCGAGCCGCAGTCACCTTACCCGTATAGTTTCGCTTCCTGGTAAACGACTTAACAGGTTTGAGTTCAATCACATTAACGGGAATTCCCTGCTGTGCTTCATCTGAGGAAGTGATTTCTGTTGAATAAGCAACCTCAGAAAAAGCCCATAACAGAGCAGCCAGAACAACGATCGAAAATGCGATCAATACAAAGTAAAAGCGTTTCAAATAATCTGCCACGATTTGACGAATCGTCATTTTCTGCTCAAAAAAAAGGGAGTCAGACAGTGATTTGCTGGAGTTCATTTCCAAACACCTCCTCACAGACGCGCTCAAAGACCGCATCGTAGTCAACTTCAGAACTGAGCGACTTCCACTGAATACCATCCAGAAAACGATTATAATTTCGACGCAAGGTTTCGAAGGGATTGGAGATTCCTAAATCTGCCAACGAATTGCTCGTCGCAATAATCGAATATCCACCAAATGAAAGTGACCAAAGGCCAAACACAATGTCTTCAGGTGTTGTAGACTCATTCAATTTTAAATCGCCACTGGCAATCCCATCACGAACGATTCCACCAACAACACCAATACAACGATGCTCACAATTTGACATTACTTGCCGACGTTCTTCTGACGTTTTATCCCAAATGGAATCAAGTCGAATCGTTTGTTCGACACGGAAATGATCAGGATAAAGTTTCACAAACAACTCGGCAGCCGTCCCAATTGCTGCGATCCGTTCGCGCGAGGTCCCTTGAAACAACGCCGCCTTTTCAAACATCGTCAATCGTTTTTCTAATGTCTGAATGGCAAGCGTAATAATGATTTCTTCTTTGCAGGAGAAGTGGTTATAAATGGTCCCCTTCGAGTAATCCAACATACTCGTGAGACGATCCATATTAAGCCCGTTATATCCCCCCTCAATAAACATAGGCCGCGCGCATTCCAATATCTTGGCTTCGCGTTCCTGTATTTCACGTTGTTTACGATCTTTTGTATTCATGACACCACTATTTTGACGGATCGTCAATTTTTGTCAACATATTTATTATATTTATAAGAAATTTCACCTATTTCTTATTTAGCCTCGGTTTACAAAACAATCGAATACAAACATAAGGTGTTACAGTAATACCACTTGAGGCAACCATACCCAAACATACTGCAAACAAGAACACCAACCCTATGAATTAAAACCTAAACGGTTAAATTTTGATAACTTAATGGCCACTGCGTCATTTACTCTATTTTGTTAGATTCCAATATCAATAATTTTCTATCGAAAGAAATTGGTACTACCACGAAATACACGAAACTCACGAAAAAAATTTTGCTAAGCCAAAAGGTAGGCGTGAATTCAATTGAATTTACTAGAACTAATTCAATGCAATCATTTGTAATTCAGATCATTTTTGAAAATCACCACAAACCTGCATACTGAGAGAATCATCCTACAAAATGTTTATTTCGGTCAATTCGACCTTTCAGAATTTCTCTTGAAGAAAGAAATTTTCGTGTCTTTAGTGTATTTCGTGGTAGAAAATTGTTTTTACGCTTAGACACATAAAATACGTTGGTATATTTCTTTCAACCCGCAACCACACTTGATGATCAGAGCCAATATGATTCTCATTCAACTCATTTCTTAACTTCAAAACACCGAAAACTTAGCTATTTTGTTCTTCTTTTTGCTTCTGATATTCTTTGAGTTTTCGGTAGAGTGTTCGTTCGCCAATGCCCAGCATTTTGGCTGCCTCTTCGCGTTTGCCATCTGCCAGATCGAGGGCTCTTTCAATGTAATAGCGTTCTACTTCAGAAAATGGTCGTCCAATTAAAAAATCAGCCCCGGATCGATCGGAAGTATAACTACTATCCCCTTCGGGTACTCCCAAAGGAACAATTTCTTCAGGTAGATCATCCAAATCCAGCATACCATCGGTATCAAGGACCAGCATTCGTTCCGAAGCATTTCTCAACTGGCGAATATTGCCAGGCCAATCATAAGTCATCAATGCACGACGGGCTGCACGAGATACACCTTCGTATGGTTTGTCGTATTGCGAAGAAAGTTCTTTCAGAAAATGATCGGTCAGCAAGGGGATATCCCCGCGTCGTTCTCTCAAGGGAGGTAACTCTATTTTTACGACGGATAAACGATAATACAAATCCTGGCGAAAAGTTCCCTGCTTGACCATCTCCAACAGATCGGCATTTGTTGCGGCGACCAGACGCACATTCAAACTGATTTCCTCGTTGGTTCCCAGTCTGGCGATTTTTCTGTCTTCTAATACTCTTAATAATTTGATTTGTGTCTGCATCGGCATTTCACCGACTTCGTCCAGAAATAACGTTCCACCGTTGGCATGCTCAAATTTCCCAATACGCTTCCCAACCGCACCGGTAAAAGCCCCCTGCTCATGACCGAAGAGTTCACTTTCCAGAATACTGTCTGGCAATGCAGAAATATTGAGCGGAACAAAGGGTTTACTTTTTCGCTCACTGTTCTGATGAATCGCCCGTGCCACCAGTTCTTTACCAGTTCCACTTTCTCCTGCAATCAAAACAGTACTGTTGGTGGAGGCGACATTTTTTAGTTTTTCGATGATTTTATGCATCGAGGGAGAATTTCCAATAACTCCTTCGAAACCAAATTTTTCATCGAGCCGACGATGCAGTTCCGCATTATGGCGCATCAGACGTACGCGCGTCGAAGCTTTCTCAACAGCATTCCTGAGTTCATTGATATCAAGCGGTTTTGTCAGATACGTGTACGCGCCCAACTGCATCGCCGTGACCGCGGAATTGATCGAACCATGTCCCGTCAATACGATCACTTCGGCATCAGGTAGTTCATCTTTCGCGGTCCTTAGAATGGACAAGCCATCGACTCCATCCATCCGTAAATCGGTAATCACAATATCAGCGGTTTCGCTTTCGATCAGCTTGGCGCCTTGCTCCCCTGAAGTCGCAATTTTACATTCACAGCCCACGCGCTCCAGACTTTCCGCTACAGCCTGAGCATGTGCTTCATCATCATCGATAATCAAAACACGAATTACGATTGATGAGAGATCTTTTTCAGTAGCATCTTTCGCGCTCATCGAGCAAACTCTTAGCCTTTCCTGGCATCATTAAAAAAGTGAAATTCAATATTAAGCAGCCGTTCGGAATATTATCTCAAATTTTATGAGAAGGAGTCATCTCGATAGATTCGAATCTTACTCAAAAAATAATAAAAACCTGTCAATAATGATGATTCAGCATACCGGGAACGCAATTGTAAAGCGAGTTCCCCGACCTGGTTCACTTTCGCATTCAATCGTTCCCTGGTGTGTATCAATAATTTTTTTCACAGTTGGTAAACCTAACCCACTGCCTCCCGATTTTGTAGAAAAGAACGCATCAAACATCCGCGCTTTGACGTTCTCGTCGATTCCTTTCCCATTGTCAATCATGTCGAGGTAAACCATCCCGTCTTTATGATAGGTCTGTAATTCAATGAGACCACCATCGGGCATTGCTTGAACTACATTCAAAGCCAGATTCATCAACACTTGCCTTAAGAGTGATTTATCGACTTGAATTGTCGGTAAATCGGCATCGAAGTGTGGACTGATTTCAATATTTGCTTCTCGGGCCTGTGGTCTGAAAAAATCAATAAAGTCACTGACCAGATCATTGAGATTCGCTTTACTTAATGCCAACTTCCCAACACGCGCAAACTGTAAAAACGCATCGAGAATTTCCTGCAGGTGTTTACATTCCTGTTGAACACTTTCCACTTTTTTCAACATACGGTGTTTAGCAGGAACATCGAGTGAATCCAGGTCCTCTGTAAGCAACTCTAAGTTCAAACTCATTGTCGAAAGTGGGTTTTTAATTTCATGTGCCAAGCCCCCAGCGAGTGTCGCAATTTCTGAATACTGCGCCTCAAATTTTTCGCGTTCACGAGTGCTTAACGGACTCTCTTTCATAGCAGATGATCTCGGCTTTCAATTCTCAAACCATTTGCATTAAACGGTGTTCTTGTTCACAATCCAGCTGATATCAATTATTCCAGACTCTCAAATATAAAAATAAAACGATGAAGTCATCTCACATCGAGCTCCTTCATCGCTTTTTAGTTTTCTCAGTCTCAGATCAAAGAGAACTGTTATTCGTTTTCTTCCGAATCAAGATCTCCATTGCTTTCTCCAGCCTGCTCAGCCAGAACGGCTTTGCGGGAAAGCTTGACACGGTTTTGATCATCGACGGCGATCACCTTCACCTGCAAACGGTCTCCCATTTTACAGATATCATTGACCGATTTGACAAATCCATCAGAGAGTTCACTGATGTGGCACAGTCCGTCTTTACCCGGAGCAATCTCGATGAAAGCACCAAATTCTTTGATTGAGCTGACCACACCATCATAAATACGACCCACCCGAATTTCTTCGGTGAGAGCTTCGATGTGAGCCATTGCTTTTTCAACCACTGAGGCATTGCTTCCAGAGACAGTTACAGTACCATCGTCCTGAATATCAATGGTACCGCCTGTTTCTTCCTGGATGGCACGAATGGTTTTTCCTCCAGGACCGATCAGCAAACCGATTTTTTCAGGATTGATCTTGGTTTGATGCAACCGAGGTGCAAAACTTGAGATCTCTGCTCGCGGCCGTCGAATGGCAGTTAACATTGTTCTCAATAACTCTAAGCGAGCCTGTTTTGCCTGCTCTAAAGTCGCACGAATGATTTCTTCACTGATTCCATCATTTTTGAGATCCAGTTGAATTCCTGTGATCCCTTTTTGAGTTCCAGCGACTTTAAAGTCCATATCACAGAAATGATCTTCATCACCAATAATGTCAGTCAGAATCTGGAATTTGTCACCTTCTGTTGCCAGACCGATTGAGATTCCGGCGACAGGTTGTCGTAAAGGTACTCCGGCATCCATGAGTGACAGGGTCGCCGAACAGACAGACGCCATGGAACTACTTCCATTTGATTCCAGAATATCTGAAATCACACGAATGGTATAAGGAAAATCTTCTTCGCTAGGTAAGACAGGTGCCACAGAACGTTCTGCCAGACAACCATGACCAATTTCACGACGCCCCGGTCCTCTGATCGGTCGGCATTCACCGACTGAAAAGGGCGGGAAGTAGTAATGCAACATGAATCGTTGCAACTCTTCTTCGAACAACCCATCGACACGTTGCTTGTCACGAGAGGTTCCCAATGTGACCGTTGCCAACGATTGTGTTTCACCACGTGTAAACAGGGCAGAACCATGCACACGTGGTAAACTTCCCGTTTCGCAAGAAACAGCACGCAGCTCATTGGGAGCACGACCATCCAGTCGTCGTCCCGACATGGCAAGTTCACGTACGGCTTTGGCTTCCAGATCGTGAAACGCTTCTTCAAATTGACCGCGAGTCGCACCATCTTCTGTTTCTTCAGCCTCTTCAGGAAAAAACTGATTTACCAACTCTTCGTGTACCGTTTGAATTCCTTCACGCCGCTCAGCTTTGACTGTGCTTTGCATGGCAGTACTGAGTCGTTGGTAGATGGCGTCATCCAGTTTGGATATGAAAGGATTTTCCGGAGGTGCTTCATATTCGAATGGCTCAATACCGGCCTTCTCTCGCAGTTCCAATTGTAATTGGCAAATCTTCTGTAGTTCCTGGTGTGCGAACATGATGGCAGTTGCCATTTCTTCTTCAGGAATCTGTTCGCCAAAACCTTCAATCATCAAAACAGACTCGACTGTACCAGCGACAATCAAATCTAAATCACTTTCAGCAATCTGCTCACGTGTGGGAAACGAGATCAGTTCGCCACCGATCCTCCCCACTCGCACGGCTCCGATTGGTCCCTGAAAGGGAACGGGAGACAAGCAGAGGGCCGCACTTGCAGCGTTAATGGAAAGCACATCGGGGTCATTAACGCCATCACAGGCCATGACATTGGACATGATTTGAAGTTCGTCATGAAACCCTTTGGGAAACAGGGGACGAATGGGACGGTCCGTTAAACGTGCCGTCAAAATCTCTTTTGTTGTGGGCCGCCCTTCGCGTTTTAAAAACCCACCGGGAAATTTGCCTGAGGCGGCGATTCTTTCCCGATAATCAACCGTAAGTGGGAAGAAATCAATTCCCGGCCTGCCAGGCCCTGTTGCAGCAGCAACAAATACAACGGTTTCACCATATTGAATCAGAACAGACCCTGCGGCCTGCTTCGCTAACTGACCAGTTGTAAGACTCAGTTTCTGTCCGCCAACCTCACATTCAACAACTACTTTCACAATAAATTCCTAATTTCATTTCCGACAAACCGACACAGATCAGCGAACACCCAAGTTATTTTCGAATGTTTAACCGATCCAGAATTTCCCTATAGCTTTCTGCATTCTTCTTGTGCAAATAATCAAGCAGGCTCCGTCTACGGCTCACCATTTGTAGTAAACCTCTGCGACTGGCATGATCCTTGGAGTTTGCTCTGAGATGCTCTGTTAAATTGACAATCCGTTCTGTAAGTACAGCAATCTGCACTTCAGCAGATCCAGTATCCCCTTCTTTAGACTGATACTCTTTAATCAATTCTGCTCTTCGTTCCTGCGTGACTGACATTCTTCTAACCTAAACCTTTAAACTAAACACATGACAAACAGAGAAGATCGGGGATACCCCAATGCAAAGACAGCCATTACATTCCGTGTTTTGACTTTATCTGACGGGATAATGGCGAGAGAAAACAAAGCTATTACGCTAGCTTTCAGGGCTTAAAGGTACTTAATGTAGCAATTTGAAGAAATTATTCAATGGATACGCTACTTCGATTACGAAAACCTCTCTGATTTGAACCAGTTAGGTAAAATGCTTTCAAAAACTAAGAGTAATGCACATTCAGATACACATCCTGAGATTTCAACCCAATCTGGGAGAAATCAGCGGATCTGCTCAAACCACTTCACGTACGATCACTTCATTGCCATTGATTTTTGAAACTATGACTTCGGTTCCCGGCTGAATAAAAGGCCCTTCGCTAATGACATCAACCCAAACTCCATCAATTTCGACACGCCCCGCAGGTCTCAACACGGATGAGGTGACCCCTTTCATGCCGACAGCTAATTCGAGCCCATTTAGGCTTAAAGTACCGGAATTCTCGAGTAATTCAGGATCTAACCGGATTTCATCTGTCCCGGGACTTTCACCGGGAGGCGCCAGAGTAATCGAATGCATCAACCGAGATTCGGGTAAAAATCGGTTCAAGGCAATCGCCAAAACGATCACTGTGAGTATCGAAGCACTCATCGTTCCAATGGTTTTTGTCATATTCGCAAAATCAGAACCTGGACGTAGCGTGTTGTAATCACCAAAGGTCTGACTTGCCAGAACGATGGAACAAAGCACCAGCAGTCCACCAGAAATGCCGAAGATGCCAAAACCAGGGATCACAAAAATTTCGAGTAAAATACAAATCAAGCCTAAGGAAAATAGAACAATTTCCAAATAGCCGGCGGTCCCGCCTAACACATGACTCCAGAAGAAGAGTCCAAAACAAACGGCCGACATGATGCCGAACAGTCCCGTTAAAGTATAAAATTCCAGGTAGATAAACATGATGCCCATGGCGATGACTAAGCCGGTAAAAAACGACGAGTTCAGCACGTAAACAAGCGTATCAACCCAGGTTCGCCCCACTGCCTTTAGTGTGACATCAGCGGGAATTCCCAGGCGCTGTTTTAATTCGTCCATATCCCGAACAGGTGGCTCAGCGATTTTCAACTCATGTGCGCGGACTCCGTTGGCCGTCAACAAGTTGGCTTTTCGTGACTCAGGAACCATTTGACCTTTGATCCATTCTCCATTGGATTGGTGAATTTCATCCTCTGTCATATACCAGAGTTGCCCTGTTTTATTATTCGTGACTTCAAAGATTTCCAGATCTTTATCGGACATGGCTTCACAAACCGCTGCAGGCCTGCCTTTTTTCTCAGCCAAATCTTTCAATGTCACTCTCAGAGGACTCAGTACTTTTTCTGGAGCATGTTCAAACTGTCCATCTTTATTCATGGAGATCGGCCCTGCGTCTCCAATCTGTGCGTCGGGTTTCAGAAAGATTTCATCGCAACCCAAAGCGATAATCGCGGCACTGCTCATCGCATAATCGGGAACATAGGCTACTGTTCTGACATTAATGGCTTCCAGATCAGCGATCTTATTTGCGAGATTCGTACCTGACAACAGGTAACCTCCACCTGATTCGATCTCAAAAATGAGCATATTTGCCCCAGAATTAACAGCGCGGTTAATCTGGCGTTCAATGAAGGTCTCTAAAATGGGCTCAATCATTCCATCGACTTTAATCAGCATCGCCTGCGGTGCTTCACCCGCTGTAGGATCATCACGCAATTTTTCACGCGGAATTCCATACAGCTCTGCAAGATCGCCACGTGAATTTGCCAATTGTTGAACCAGCACATCCAGAGCGCGTGCTTTACTTCCAGAAAACACTCCCAGCGAACCCACTTCCTTAATGGTTTCGACATCAACAATGACTGCCATATTATCTTGCAAGCGTTTGAGCTCTTCGGGAGTCACAATGCGTGACTCGACCTGTTTTTTGTCCCCTTCTCCCTGCTGGATTTTAATTTTCAGAACCGCCTGTTGGGGGTCCATCATCCCTAAAGCGAGCGCTCGGCTCAGCTTGACATTATGTCGTTTCTCAACAATTGAAAGGACAAACTCCCGCTCATCTCGATCCACAGCCTTACCATATCCGATATCTCCCAACTCTGCATCGGGATGCATCACAATTTCGTCACAAGCCAACGCCAGAACCACATTATTCCCGATCACGGTTTCAGGCACCCAGGCAATGGTCTTCAAGCTAGACAACTTCGATGAAGCCAGGAACTTTGCCAGCCCCTGCACTTGATGAAACGGGCTGGAACCGGGGGAAATTTGTAAGATCAGATACCCTGTCTGGTTATTTTGCGAGGCTTCATTTTGTAAAGACAGGGCAGCATTGGTGACACGCCCATACGTGACCTCACCCACCGGGCTTTCAATTGTCATAAATAAAGCTGGTTTGGACGAGTTCTCGTCTTGCTCCTGCTTTTCTGTTTGTTTGGTTTTCTGTTTCTCACCAGCATTTTGTTTATCAGGTTCTGCCTGGAGATCAGAATGACCATTGAGCACTAAAAGTCCCAGAAAAAAAGCCAGTAACATTTGATTGACATTTTTCATTATGTGACTTTCACCCTTGCCAATAATAGTAATGTAAAGCTCGAACACGCTCTGAATGACGACTCTCAATTAGAAGTAGAAGAATTCATCGCCTCACAATCAAATATAACAGACACAAAACCATCTGATGTCTCTATATTAACGCATTCTGATACCAGAGAGATCAATCCATTTTACAATATTATTATAGGCGATTTCTAGCGGGGAAACAGAGATTTGTTTTCATCAGTTTGTTATACATTAGAAATCTTCATAATTCCGCTTTTTCTGCTTAAAAGACAATTCCATCAGCTTAGATGTTCAAAAACCAAGCATTCTATTTGAAACCAAATTTTCAGAGAAAATCAACGACTTGTCATCGATTCCAGGATTCTCTCTTGCCTGTAGGCAAATAAATCAAAGAAAACCGGTTAATTTTTACTTTTAAAGTTCTTACAATAAAAGGATAAACCAAACAAACTGACTAAAGGGAAGTCATGTCATTTTACGGGTATCACCCCATTATTGAAAAATGGTTTCGAAAACGCTTTCAAGATCCCACTGATCCTCAACAACAGGGATGGCCATGCATTAATCGTGGAGAGCACACCCTCATTTCTGCTCCCACCGGCAGTGGAAAGACTTTAACCGCATTTTTGTCTGTCATCGATCGCCTGGTTAAACGTTCTTTAGACGGTGATTTAGAGAATGAAATTTCCGTTGTCTATGTCTCGCCGTTACGTGCACTATCGAACGATATGCATCGTAACTTGACCGAGCCTCTAGAAGAAATCTCACAGCTTCTGGAAGAAGAAGGTTATACATTCACTCCCATTCGTGTCGGGTTGAGAACCGGCGATACTCCTGCTTCCAAACGAGCTGCACTCGTCAAACGGCCTCCCCACATTCTGGTCACGACTCCCGAGTCGTTGTATTTAATGTTAACGGCTTCGAAAAGTCGGGAAACCCTGAAAAACGTCGAAATGGTCATCGTCGATGAAATCCATGCATTATTACGGGACAAGCGTGGGTCACACTGGTCACTCACCCTCGAACGCCTGGAAGCGTTAATCGATCACCCCCTGCAGCGGATTGGTTTATCTGCCACACAAAAACCATTGGAACGGGTCGCACAATATCTGGTCGGAAACCGCCCCGAGATTGAAATCACATTTAATCTTCCCCAAGTGACTTCAACTGAAGATCCAGAACGTGTCTGCCGCATTGTGAATATTGGTCATTCACGGACGTTGGATGTGGCCATCCAGGTTCCTCCGTCAGAATTGAGCGCAATTTGCTCTCACGAACAGTGGGCTGAAGTGCTGGAACAAATTGTCGAATTGATTGAGTCACATCACAGTACGCTGATTTTCGTTAATACTCGTCGTCTGGCAGAACGCATTACCCATCAATTAACCGAGCGATTGGGTGAAGATGTTGTTGGCAGCCATCATGGTTCACTGTCGGCAAAAATTCGTCATCGCACCGAACAGAAACTGAAAAGCGGTGAACTCAAAGCTGTCATCGCGACGGCGTCTCTCGAGTTGGGAATCGACGTCGGCTATATCGATCTTGTCATTCAAATCGGTTCACCACGTGGCATCGCCACATTCCTGCAGCGTATCGGTCGTTCAGGACATTCATTGGGTCTGGTTCCTAAAGGACGAATTTTTGCTCTCTCCCGTGATGAATTGTTCGAAAGCATGGCGCTGGTTCGCTCAATCAAAAAAGGTATTCTGGATACGGTCCGAATGCCAGAATCCCCGATTGATATTCTCGCTCAACAAATCACAGCGGAAGTCTCCTCGCAAGAATGGAATTCGGATGAGTTATTTGAACTCATCACCCGCGCATATTCGTTTCAAAACCTCAAGCGAAAAGATTACGAAAGCACGATTCAATTTCTGAGTGAAGGCATCAGCAGCACTTCCGGACGCAGTCGCGTCTATCTACACCATGATCAGGTTCAAAAACGCGTTCGCAGCAGAAAAAATGCGAGGCTGACGGCAACCATGAACGGAGGCGCGATACCGGAAATTGCCTCCTATCGAGTGGTGACTGAAGACGATCAAACCGTGGTGGGCTCGGTCGATGAAGACTTCGCCGTGGAAAGTATGGCGGGAGATATATTTCTGCTCGGCAATACGTCCTGGAAAATTCGTTATGTTCGTGGCGGCGATGTGACAGTCGTTGATGCCAATGGTGCTCCCCCTTCAATTCCCTTCTGGTTCGGAGAAGCACCGGGACGCTCACTCGAACTTTCTACTGAAATCTCGGATCTCCGCGAAGAGCTGGAACAACAAATCGAAAATCCGGAGCAAGCCATCAATTGGCTGGTTCGTGAAACCCACACCGATGAGTGGGGCAGCAAACAAATAGTCGATTATGTTCAGGCTCAAAAAGCAGCTTTGGGAGTAGTACCAACTCAAAAACGGATCGTCTTTGAACGCTTTTTTGATGAATCGGGGGGAATGCAGCTGATAATTCATGCCCCCTTTGGTGGTGATATTAACCGCGCCTGGGGTTACACGATGCGCAAGCGTTTCTGCCGTTCTTATAATTTTGAATTGCAAGCAACTGCTGACGATAACGGCATCATTCTCTCACTGGGTCCGCAACACAGCTTCCCGCTGGAGAGCTTGTTTACCATGCTGAATACCAGCAACGTTCAGCAACTCTCCGAACAAGCGATTCTGGATCATCCCATGTTTCATGTACGGTGGCGCTGGAATGTCACTCGCGCGCTATTGGTTTCCCGTATGCAGAATGGAAAAAAGGTCTCCCCTCCTCTGCAACGATTTCGTGCAGAAGACTTGTTGACCGCCGTCTTTCCACGTTTGACAGGTTGTCCTGAAAATGAGATCGGTGAAATTGTGCGTCCTGATCATATTCTGGTTGACCAGACTTTGTACGATTGCCTGAACGAACAACTTGACATCGAAGGTTTCAAAAATGTTCTGCTGCAACTCGAACAAGGATCGATCAAACTGATCCCCCGCGATACACGCGAACCTTCACCGTTTTGTTATGAGCTATTAAATTCCAGCCCTTACACCTTTCTGGATGGAGGCGAAGCGCAAGAACGTCGTGCCCGTGCGGTTGCGACGCGGCAAACTATTTCTGTGGAAAGTGTCGAAGATCTGGGACGACTTTCCCCGGAAGCGATTGCGCAAGTATGTCAGGAAGCACAACCACTGGTTCGTAATGCAGACGAGCTACATGATCTCCTGCTGGGACGGATTCATCTACCGATTAATGAGCAATCTGATTGGGTTGAATGGTATCAGGAACTGGAATCAACGGGACGTGCCACCACCTTACAGAGATCTGAAGCTGATATAGAAAACAGCTCTCCGCAAAGTTGGGTTGCCACGGAACGCCTACCGGCGGCATTAGCAGCTTTTCCCGAAAGTCAGTACCAGCCTCTTGTGACGGTCCCAGCCGGTGTCCGTCAGGAATGGGAATCGGCTGAAGCCCGCACCGCCATCATTCGCGGGCTGCTGGATACCTGTGGTCCCTTGACAGTCTCCGAAATAGCAAATTTCGCGTGTTTGACCGATTCTCAAACGGAAGCAGCGTTAATGGCGCTCGAAGGGGAAGGGATCGCCATGCAGGGTTATTTTCGCATCAAAGATCCTAACTGGGATCAAAGCCAGGAGGGTGAACCTGACGCTGAAAACGCAACACTATCTTCTGAAACACCATCCAAAGAATGGTGCCACCGCCGTCTTCTGGCACGCATTCATCGACTGACATTGCAGGGACTACGTGCACAGGTACAGCCTGTTGGCACCAATGTGTTTATTCAATTCCTGTCGCACCTTCATGGACTGACTGGTGATGAAAAACGCTCTGGAACGAATGGCCTCTTTGAAGTGCTCTCGATGTTGCAAGGCGTTGATATCCCGGCAATCTGCTGGGAACGAGATATCCTCCCCTCACGAATCACAAACTATAAAACCAATGATCTGGATGAACTCTGTTTCACGGGTGAAATTGGCTGGGGACGTTTATATCCTCCCAAACGGGCCGCCGACCAGGGCAAACCGATGACCGGCATTACACGAAACGCCCCTGTCTCTTTCTTTTTGAGAGAAGACACTCCCTGGCTGACTTATTTTAATCCTATTCCTTCGTTTCAAAAGATCACAGAAGAGCAAAATCACCTCAGCAGTCCGGCAATGGAAATCCTGGAACTGCTGACTCAGCAAGGCGCACTCTTTGCCACCGACATGATGACAACAACCGAGTCGATGCCTTCACAAATTGCGGATTCATTGGGTGAACTGATTTCACGAGGACTCGTGACCTCTGACAGCTTCTCCGGTATGCGGCAATTTACCGCAGATCGCTCCTCTAACAATCGACGTGCTTCTCGCAAAAAACGGATCGGCCTGGTTCGAAAGCGGACCACACCGAACAATACCGGACGATGGTCTATCTGGCGACGTAATACTAAAAATGAGATTGAAGAACAAAGCCTTCAATACTATGAGTATGTCGAACAATGGGCGTGGCAATTAATCAGGCGCTGGGGTGTTGTCTTTCGCGATTTATTACTGAAAGAAACCGGTGCACCACGCTGGTTTGAGCTTCTTCAGGTTTACCGGCGGCTGGAAGCCCGCGGCGAAATTCGAGGCGGACGCTTTGTAGCTGGTGTTGCCGGCGAACAATTTGCGATGTCGAGTACAATTCAGGAATTACGAAAATTACGTGACAATGCAACGTCCGATGAATTAATCATCCTCTCCGCCTCTGACCCGTTGAATCTAGTCGGGATCCTTACAAAACAGGCGCGCATTCCCAGTACCGCCAATAATCGGCTCGCCTATTGGAATGGGAACTTGATTGCTTACGCAAAGAGTGAAGAACTCTTCCTCGTATCCAAAGTCAACGAAAAATTAAAACGAGAACTGATCCTGGGATTCGGGCTTCCCATTAAAGGTACGATCATCAATGAAGAATTCTCAAGTGACAGTGATCCACACTCACAAGAACCACCACTTTCAGCTAACGAAGAAGATGGCGTTCTGGTTTCAACGGGGAATCACCCTGACACAGATGAAAAAAAATCTCCGCGTCCTTCCTTTCTCTGACTATAATAACACTAGCGTGAATGCGACTCTTTTGAACTAATGTGGAATCCAAAGTATGCCAGCCCCTATTTCTAAAAATTCCCTACTCAGCTTTTGCATCATCACCTTGCTGTTAATTCTGCCATCTGTCACGTGCGATTTAAGTGCAACTGAAAGAAAATCGTCAAAGACAATTGATCAATTAATTAAATCCGCTTATGAACATAAACAGCATGGTCGTTATGCGGAAGCAATCGAAGTTTATGATGCAGCCGAGAAGCAACTCTCGGACACTTCTCCCAAATTGAAAGATTTGAAATGGCAGATTCTCCTTGGTCGTATTGACATTGCTACGTTAACAGGCGAAACAGCACAAGCATTGAAACGCATTCATTCCGCTTTAGAGCAAATACCTGACCAAGCCAAACTGCATGCCATAGCTGGAAAGCTGTATTATGAAACGGGAGAATACGAAAAAGCAGACACACACGTAACACGTGCGCTTTCACTCAACTCGGATGACCCATTGGCACATTTGATTCAAGCACATCTTTTAACAGACTCTGGTAAAATTGAAGAAGCCAATGAGGCTTACCGCTGGTTCGTGCGTTATTATAACCGAACTCAGCCTGAAGATTCTGAAACTCTGATGTTGATCGCCGAAGGGGCCACACAATACGCGCGCTGGAACAGTGTTTCTCAAATTTTCAACTTTGTGATTAACACCCTTTGCCCCGATGCTTTGAAAGCAGATCCCCTTGCCTGGGAATCTTCTTATCTAAGCGGCTCCATCCTGCAGGAAAAGTATAATCGTCCTCAGGCCGCGAAAGAATTTAGCTCGGCACTCAAAATCAACTCTCAAGCTGCAATTGTTTATGTTGCTTTAGCGCGATCTGCGATTGAGGCACATGAATTTGACAAAAGTATTAAACTGATTGAGAAGGCTTTAAAAATCAACCCAAAATTGATTGAAGCACTTCTCCTGCAGTGCGATCTGCACTTGATTAACGGCCACTATGATAAAGCTTTAAAAACTGCCGAAATCGCTTTTACTATCAATGCGCGAAATCAGTCTGTGTTAGCGAGAATTGCCGCCTGTTACTCGCTTCTGGACGGTGTACCTGACCGAGCAAAACTAGCGTTACTATTCGAAGACCCTGAAGATGCTGGCAATACAAAAAAAGCCAATCCAGATGCAACCCGTTTCACAACTCTCATCACAAAGCTCTTAAAACAAAATCCGAAACCCGGATACTTTCTTTACGAATTGGGGCAGTTATTGGAAATGAAACGCCAGTTTTCATTTGCCGAGTATGCCTATCTGAAGACAAAAGAGATGATGCCTCAGCTTTCAGGTCCGAAGACCTCTTTGGGAATGCTTTACATGCAAATGGGGAAAACGGATCTGGCACTGCAAACACTGAACGAAGCGTTTAAAGCTGATCCCTATCATGTGCGCGTCAGTAATATGCGAAAAGTGTTAGGTGTACTTGAATCTTATGGATTAATCGCCACAGAGCATTTTATCATTCGTTACGACTCCAAAGCCGATTTCATTCTGGGACAATATATGGCTGAGTACCTGGAACAAATTTATCCTGAAATGGTAAAACAATTTGGATATGAACCTCCCGGAAAAACCCAGTTTGAAATCTATCACAATGCAAAGGGCTTGGGAGCCCATCAATGGTTCAGCGCCCGGATGATCGGCCTGCCCTGGATTCAGACAATTGGTGCTTCAACGGGAGCTGTCGTTGCCTTGACTTCTCCTACGACAATGAATGAACCATTCAACTGGGCCGCGGTCCTCAAACACGAACTTGTGCATGTCTTCACACTTCAGCAAACCAAATATAAAATTCCACATTGGTTTACTGAAGCACTTGCTGTCAGAAGCGAAGGTAGTGCGCGGCCACAAAAATTTAATCAGCTGTTAGCAGAACGTGTTCCCAAGAACGAAATTTATTCACTGGATGAATTAGATGGCGTTTTCGTGCGTCCCAAATCTTCAAATAACTGGAACTTTGCCTATTGTCAAAGCCTGCTCTGTGCGGAGTTTATGGTCGAGGAATTCGGCGAGGATTCGTTAAAAAATTTGCTGTCCGCTTACCAGAAACAATTATCAACACCAGATGCGATCAGGCAGTGTTTTCAGATCGATCAGCAGGAGTTTGAAAAACGCTACCATCGCTATTTACAAAAAATTGCCAACTCACTGAAAGGTTATGAAACAAAATCCACCATCAGCTTTAGTGATTTACGGAAGCAATATGAACAGGATCAAAACAACCTGGACATCGCAGGACAATATGCTTACCAACTACTTCGACTCCGTAAGAAACAAAAAGCGCGTGAAATTGCACTCGATGTATTGAGCAAAAACCCCAAGCAACCTCAGGCAGCGCTCACCATTGCCCGTCTTGAACTTCTCTCAGAAGACATGAAATCGGCAACCGAAGTTCTTCAACCAGCCTTAAATTCAAAATCGCCTGATCCTGAGCTTCTGGAATTAGTCGGCAAATTACTACTGAAACAGAACAAGTTTCAAGAAGCACTCAAACTTTATCAAATGGGTCACTCAAAATATCCTTATCAAACCAAATGGCTGGAAGGTCTCGCGCAAATTTATCACAGCATGGATGATTCAGCAAATTTAGAATCGACATTAATCAAATACGTACATCTGGATCCTGCCAACAACAAGAGTATGAAAATCTTAATGCAGCTTTTTCTTGATCAGCAAAAATATGAGAATGCGTTGTATTGGGGACAACAAAGTTTGTACGTCGATGTACTCGACCCGGAAATACACCAACAAATAGCCGAAACCGCATTGAAACTAAACCAAACGGATTTAGCAATCCGAGAGTTAAAAATGCTCTTGCACCTCGATGTAGAGAATGAAGCGATGCGATTCCTCTTAGCCAAAACGTTATTCGACTCTGGAAATAAAAAGGAGGCTGTTGTTGAACTGGATCGTTTGCTACAGCAAAATCCGAATCATGTAAAAGCTATCGAATTAAAGAAAAAACAATAGATTCTGAAGTCCAACTCCCGTCTAATAAATTCACACTGAATTAACTGATAATTCATTTCCTATAAGGATTCCCTGTGACGACTCCCCCTTTCGATGCTTCCTCTTCTAAATCAGAACAGGATCTGCATAACACAAACGAAATTTCGATTTCCCAGTTCCAATCAGTGATTCGTACGATGTTTTACGAGAAAGATCAGGCTCGTGGAATTGAAGGAACGTTCATGTGGTTTATGGAAGAAGTAGGGGAATTATCATCTGCTCTCAGGGAAAATAATGATTCAGAAAATCTGGCTGAAGAATTTGCTGATGTTCTGGCCTGGTTAGCCACAATGGCGAATGTGGCTGGTATCGATCTGGAGCAGGCGATAGCCCAAAAGTATGTCCAAGGCTGCCCAAGGTGCCATCAACCTATCTGTACCTGTGATCTCTCTCGAAAGCCCTGATACGTAAATGTGATTCCTGACAAGATTTGCAGCATAGTGATTGACACTGCTTCACTTCTGAAATTAGACTGGATAGTGCGTCCAAGTCATGACATCTATGTCCATTCAGCAATATTCTCTCATCTCAGATTGCTATCGCATCAAAATGAAAAATCATTGCGCTGTTCAAACTCGATTTTCTACTTTCAAACACGCTCGTGTCTATTTCAGAACGTGTTTATGTGGAATCATTCTTTCCATTGCTTTCCAGAATACAGCCTCTGCACAACCCCCCAAAGCACAAATTGACGCAGCCATCAAACGTGGTATTGCTTTCTTGAAACAGACGGATGATTATCGTACGACTGGTATGAATGCTTTTGTTGCTTACACGTTGCTTAAAGCAGGAGAATCACCAGAGTCGCCCTATATTCAGACCTGTTTGAAAAATATCCTTTTTGATCACAATCGAATGAATAAAGACGGTGAACTTGAATATAGACCTGGCAGCGACTTCAATTATTGCGCTGGCGTGCAATTAATGGTACTCGAAGCGATTAACCCTGAGAAATATCAGGATGAAATTCGCGCCACTGCTGATTTCTTAATTAGAACTCAACATAAAAGTGGTAGTTGGTATTACCCACAAGACATTGACCATAATGGTGATACCAGTATTACTCAATACGCGATTTTAGGACTTTGGGCTGCAGAACGGGCCGGAGTCATCGTACCGACTTCTGTCTGGGATAAAGCAGCACGCTGGCATCTCTCGACTCAGTACCCCGATGGGGCTTTTGGTTATCACCCTGCATCAGCCTCTGAAAGAGCCCCATTGCATACGATGGGTGTTGCAGGAACCGGTAGCATGTATGTGATATCAATGCAACTTTATCCCGATGGCCAATTACGCAGTGGTCCTGTTAAAAAAGCGAATCAGGAAAAGAAAAAAAAATTCGGTTTTCTAGAAAAAGTCGACTTAACTCAAAAAGAAAAAACCAAGGAAGATGAAAACAAGCTCACCAAACCAACAATCAGTTTTAACGCGCTCGAAGCAGGAAAATCAAAAGGTCTTGGCTGGATTGTTAAAAATTATAATGTTCGCAATCTCAATCGATGGCCTAATTATTATTTATATGGAATTGAACGCATTGCCGCGATTGCGGACACACAAAATCTGGGACCTTATGACTGGTACGCAGACGGAGCCCGTCAACTTCTATTGACTCAACAGGATGATGGCAGTTGGAAAGGGACTCACAATATAAAAGCTTCCACCTGCTTAGCAATCATTTTTCTTTCCAAAGCAACAGTTAAAACACTAGGTCGTAAATACAAACCTGAACCAGTTGGTTCCGGTTTATTAGCAGGAGGTAGAGGTCTTCCTAAAAATCTGGCGGAAGTCCAGATGCGAAATGGAAAGGTCGAAAACAAAAAACTCTCTGGCGATTTGAGTGAGTTATTAGCCCAATTGGAAGATCCAGCGAACGCCGACCTTGAAGCAGCTCAGGAAACACTCGTCGAAACAATCACACTCGGTGATCGAGAAGAACTCATTAATCAAAAAGATCGAGTTTTAAAACTAGTCGATGCGAGATCTCCTGATGTCCGCCGAACCGCAGTCTGGGCACTTTCGCGCACCAATGATTTTCGCGTCTCCCCTTACTTAATCCGTGCTTTAAAAGATCCCGATCTGAGTGTCAGAATCGAAGCACGAAATGGGTTATGTACGCTCAGCCGAAAAATTCGCGGTCTGGGAATGCCAGAAGATCCTTTGGCAGACGTTGCTGAAAACCTGGACGAAAAAGAACGGATTAAGATTGTCGACAAGTGGTCTGATGAAGCCATAAAACGTTGGCAAAAGTGGTATAACAGTGTGAAACCCTTCGATGAAAAATTTGATCTCTTCGAAGTACTGAATGAATTCCCCCAATCCAAAACAAAATAATTCAGATATTTAAACCGAACTAGAATTGTCATACACGATGTCGCAGGCAACATCTCAGAATGATCACAGGAAATCACCGGTCATGCGTGTTACGCAATATGACCAGGTCAGTTCCTCGTTGATCGCTGTTGTGCTGGCATTGATCATTGCCGTATTCTGGCTTTCCATAGTCTGGTTTACCAATCGTCTTCCTCAAACAGAAAATGACGTTGCACTGGAAATGATCGATTTAGCAGGCGGCGCTGAAGATGGATCGCCTGATGAATCCCTGCTTGTTGAATCACCCGAAGATCCTATTGATGATCCTTCTCAAATCGACACACCAGAAGAAGAAAATCAGGTAGAGGAAATGCTCGACAGCGTGGTCGAATTATCAGACAAAGCCACCCAACAAGTCCAGCAGCAAATGCAAACAGATCTGACCAACTCCGGCAAAGTCGGTAGTGCCGCTGGAACCGGAAAGCGCGCATTGGGATTTGGTCCTGGCAAAAAAGGACTCCCACGTGAACAACGCTGGTTTATCAAGTTTTCTGATCGAGGTTCTCTACGCGATTATGCCAAGCAACTGGATTTTTTCAAAATTGAACTTGGGGCATTACTCAAAAACGGAAAGATGATTTACTTATCGAAAGTCTCGTCCGATAAACCCGTCTCCAGAACGGTATCTTCGGGCGCAAACGAAAAACGACTTTATATGACGTGGCAAGGAGGGGAGCGCAGAACCAGCGATCTCAGCTTGTTTAAAAAGGCAGGCTTTGATGTAACCGGTGCCATCCTGTTTCATTTTTATCCAAAACAAACAGAAAACATGCTCCTTTCACAAGAAAAGCGATATCGAAACAAAAAGTTCGATGAGATCCGTCGTACTTATTTTACGGTCCGCGGCGATCGTACGGGATACAACTTCGAGGTCACACGACAAACTTATTTCCGCTAACAACACATGAGCAGGCATCTATGAATTACTCGCTGACTCCTATCTTGAATGTGGCTGGTTATGCCATCTATATTGCATTGGGATTGACCGCTTTGTATGGCGTTTTTTGTGTCATCCTGCTAATCAGACAAATCGCACAAAAACGATTCTTAACACAAAATGCAGCAAGCGAATTTCTCGACCAGATTCATGAAGATATCGAAAAAAAGGACTATGAATCTGTAATCAATCTCTGTGATTCGCCTCCCTATTGGAGTAAAGCAGTTCCGCAATTAATTTTAGTCGCGATGGCCAATATGGAACGTCCCGCGAAAAAATTAAGACAGATGCTCGCTGAAAAATTTGAACGGGATATTCTGGCTGACCTTGAATATCGCATGTCCTGGATCAGTACTATTGTGAAAAGTGCTCCCATGCTGGGTTTATTGGGAACCGTGATCGGAATGATCAACGCTTTTGATAAAATCGGCAACATGCAGGAGTCTGGAGGCGATCCCAGCCAACTGGCGGGCGAGATCAGCTTCGCGTTATTTACAACAGCTGCCGGCCTAGCAGTTGCCATTCCTTTGGTCATGGCTGGTGCCTTGATTCATGTTCGCATCGGAAAACTGCAAGACTCTGTTCAAGAACATACGGGTGAGTTTCTGGAAATTCTTGACTCATCACGTCAGTCATGACCTCCAGGACCTATTGAACATGGCGAGAAAAAAAACAATATTTGATACTGATGAAGACAGTTGGAAAAAAAAATCTATGTCACGTGGAACCGGTGATGACTTGGATATCACCCCTATGATTGATGTCACGTTTCTCCTACTGATCTTCTTTATGGTCACTTCGACAATGCAGGCAACCCAGGACTCAGATGTCCCGGTTGCCCGACATGGAGTTGGTGTTGATACCCGACTTTCTACAACCATTTTAGTTCATAATGATGGAAACGGAATAAACGGACAGAGTGTTGTTGAATTTAAAGAATCAGGAGGCGCAACCGAAGTTTCACTCGAAGAGTTAACTGCTAAAGTACGCGAGCGCGTTCAAAATGGTGTGAGCGATGTCATCATCAAAGCAGACCGGGGCGTACCACATGGCTTTGTCCAGGAAGTGACTCGGGCGGTAACAGAAGTGGATGGAGTGAAATTTTATATTGGAATTGAAGAGAAAAAGAATAATTGATTTTGATCGTCACTCAATCTCGATCTTGAATTAATCTAATCCGAAAAGAATACAACTTATTGAATTAAATATGCCTATCAAGTTCTACTGTCAAAAATGTGGTCAAAAGCTAAGTGTCGCTAGCAAGAAGGCAGGAAAATCGGTTTCCTGCCCTGCCTGTCAGCGTCAAATTACGATCCCATTAAAAAGTGAAGACCGTCGAACAGAAGTAGCAGAAAAGACTCCTAAAGCCCCCCCCAATACAGAAAAAACACCTCAGACCACTTCAGTCAATCAGGAAGAAAACCAATTACTTGACGATCTGGATGACTTAGGCCCGCTCGGTGAAAGCTGGGATGAAATTCTGGAAGGAGATTGGGAACAAGCCGCAGCCGCAGAAGAGACTGCGCAGCCCGTTATCGAAAAGCAGGTTGAAGAAAAAGAGAAGTCTCCCCCAAGCTCTGAAGAGAAACAGGAAACGAAATCACAGCCCGAACCAGTTCCTGAACTCGACACCAGCGAATCTGAAGAACGTACTCCTCAGTCAGAACCGGAAATGGCATCCCAAAAAATAGAGGCTAAAACACCATCGAAAGAAACTGCGACAGTTCCTCCCACAAAACCCAGAAATGACGTAGAAGAAGATGAAGACGATGATGAAGCGTTTTCCATTCGGAGTGCGGAGTCGGAATTTGAAGAAATGGACCTGACACCGATGGTGGATGTCACCTTTCTCTTACTTATTTTCTTTATGATTACCGCATCATTCAGTCTGCAAAAGAGTATTCAGGTACCTCCTCCGAATCCAGATGAAGATGGTGTTTCCCAGTCGTTACAAACTCTGGATGATTTTCGTGAAGAGTCGATCATTGTCGAAATTGATAACAATAATGGGATTTATGTTGATGATATCAAACTCTCAAACCCATCCGAAATTGTTCAAGCAATTTTGGACCGTCGTGATCAGGGTGGAAAACCGAAGTCGGAATTAGTGCTTAGTGCACACAACGCTGCCAGACATGAAACAGTAGTCGCAGTTGTCGATGCGGCTAATGAAGTTGGTATGCAAAAAATCAGACTCGCTTCTTACCGTGGTCCTGAAGACTGACTCAGAAGAAGTACAATGATGCAAAGCATGACCTACTTCCTACAATTCTGCAAAGATAAGTGATTGAGATGGCCAGTTTAGAAATTTCACTATTATCCGGGAAAACTCAAAAGATTGAGTTATCCAAAAAACAGCCAATATCCATTGGGAGTCATACTTCGAATGATTTGCAGATTGAAGGTGTTGCATCAATGCAATGCCGTATTAGCTGGAATAAAAAGGGATATGAAATTCTTGCGGCAACCAGCGATGGAATTGACGTCAACGGAACAATGTCCGGAAGGACGCTATTAAATGATGGCGATTTAATCCGGATCGGAGAAGCGGATATTCTGTTTCTAGACGAAGTCGATCTACTGGATCTGGCTTCTCCATTACCCGATACTTCCGACAATCAAAACGAATCATCAATGTACGATTTACAGCCGATCAGCAAGGACGAGCTTGAAGCGGAATTGCGTTCCCCTCCAAAGCCACAGGAAAAAAACAGTCCATCCCGTTCCAAATCTACCAAAGAATCTTCGAGGAAACAAGAAGCGAAATCTGCAAAAAACAAAGTCTCGAAGTCCAAAAAAGAAAAAAAGGTATCCAAAAAAATAGAACCACTTCCAGTCGAAGAACTGCCAGCCGATGATGATCTCGACCTGGAGTCTGCTGCAGAACTACTTGAAGCTGGAAGTTCTATAGAAACTCCGCAAGCTCCTGAACGCACTTTTTTGTCTCGCACCAGTGATCATGCTTCCGATGAAATAGAAGGTACAAGTGAAACAGCAGAGACTGAAAACAAAAGTACGCTTTCATTAAAAGATCGCATTCGCAAGCGATCTTCCAAAAATGCCGTTCGCCCGGGGGAACGGCAAATCACGCGATCTCCGCTGGTCCTCTCACTTACCGGCGGCGGTATTCTTTTAGCGCTCACAGCCCTGACCTTCTGGTTCATTATTGGGCGTGATACTGCCAAACGACACTTTGACGCAGCAGTCCAGGAAATGGAAGCGGGAAAATATTCCCAGGCGATACAGCTCTTCGAAAAATTCCAGGAAAATTATAGCAAAAGCGATTATGTCGATGAAGCACGCATCCTCCTCAGCAAGTCATTAGTAGAGAAGGAAATTTCGGGATCAACACCGGCCTGGAAATCAGGATTGGAGGCGACCGATCAATTTATCAAAAAACATAGAGATGACTCTGACTTCAAAAGTCAGCACCCAATCATAGCCGATTATGGACAGCGAATTGCACTCGGATCTGTAGAAACAGCCAGCCGAACGAAAGATCGCGATTTGTTAGTGGTATCAAAGAATGCCGAGAAGATACTGACTCGATATAGCCCTCAAGATGTACCTCCAACTGAAACTTTAGCGAAAATCAAAGCCGGTTATGAAAAAGCAGAGGCCGAAATTCTGAGGAAAGAGGTATTTGATGTCGCAGTCTTGGAAATTGAAGAAGCCATCAAACAAAAAAAGACATTAAAAGCATTGAAACGCAGACGGCATCTACTGGATCGCTATCCGTATTATAACAATGATCGCAAGATGTCGACCGTACTTGATCAAATTCTCGAAGTCGAAAAAGGTCTCATCAAAATAAATAACGAACCTGTTGCCGCTTCGAATGAAGAATACCCTGAAACATTTCCGCAAGTCGTTACGTTGGCACTGCATACTCGCTCTCGCTCCAATGCGATTTCGGATGGACGAAACGTATTCGCATTGGCCAATGGTAGTTGCTTTGGGATTGATTCCATTACAGGAGATCCTATCTGGCAACGTCCGATTGGCCTTGATGCTCCCTTCACTCCGTTGACTGTCACAGGAGCCGAACCTGCATTACTCCTCTATGATTCGAGGCATCAGGAACTGATTTGTGTCTCACAAAAGAATGGAAAATTGATCTGGCGTCAGGCAATGCCCTCTCGACCGACGGGGCACCCATTGATTCATCAAGGGCTCATTGTCGTTTCATGTGACTCGGGTGATTTGCTCAGTCTCGATTTACTCAGTGGTAATCTCGTTTCGCAAATTAAGTTCGCACAGCCATTAATCGGTGCACCCGGGCTGGTCTACGGAGAACAAGCCGTCGCTGTCGCGGGACATGAAGCAGTCGTTTATCTTGTTTCATTGCGTCCTTTTGAATGTAAACGCGTCACGGCACTCGGTCATCGACCGGGCACGATACAGATCCCTATTATTCCTATGGGAAAACTACTGCTGGTATGTGAGAATGACCGTGCAGACTCGGCACTACTGCATGTGCTGGATGGGAATGGTGAGAATGCTTCACTCAACGAACTGGAGCAATACCGAATTAAAGGTCATGTGCAAAGCCCACCTGTGCTGCGTGGCAAACAGTTATTTTTCCCCACTGTTCCAGAACGCATTACGGCTTTCACTGTGACCGATGAGGAAGGTAAAAGAAAACTGACTGAAATTGCCTCCTATCAGTTACAAGATCCACTTTCATGCCAAATCTATCTGTCGGCCGGTTCCGGTGGACAACTTTGGATGAGCAGTTCTGCATTACGCAAGTTTACGCTTCTGAATTCCGGTATCAAATTAGACAAGAAAAAAATTGCCGATGGCCTGGGAGCACAGCCGATGCAGTTGATTGGCAATAATCTGTATCTTGCCCGGCGACTGCTTTCCTCAAACTCGGTCATTTTTACGATCGCAAATCGGGATGAAATGAGTAGTTCCTGGAAATCAATTCTGGGCACAGACATTCTGGCAACGTACTCCGCTGGAGATAGCGGGCTCGTTTGCGTCACTTCTGATGGAGATATTTTTCGAATCCGCGATAAAGATTTTGAACCGAGTGCCTCGAAATTCAAAGAGAGAACCATCACCCAGCTCAAACTCCCCGAAGGGCTGACTGAACCACTGAAAACGACCCAACTGTCTGATGGTAAAATTGCTGTCTACTGCGGCTCCCCGGAACCAACGCTCTGGATTCTCAATTCATTTGGACAACTGGAACAAACAATACCATTAAAAGCACCTTTAGATACCCTGCCGATTCTAATCGGTGATGGAATTGCACTTCCATTCCATAAAAAAATCTCGGTATACCGCAAAGGACGAGGTTTAAACACCGTACAAGATTTTGTTCTGCCAGATGATGTTGATGCAAAAATCAATTGGAAACAACTCATTCCCATTTCGAAAGATCAATGTATCGCGTTAACATCCAGCGGCCAGATTTTCACATTACAATATCGCACAACTCCGGCACGTCACCTCGCTGTTGTATCAATGACAGACAACAAACAACCCATCGATTTTAATGCAGGAATAAGTAATAATTTCATAGCCATATCAGATGCGTCTGGACAGCTACAGTTACTCGATGCCAAGACTGGTCAACCAAAAGAAAAACTCCAATTAGCATCACCGGCTGCCAATGATCTCTGGATTACGAAAGATCTCTTGTTTGTAGAGTCGAAGCAAAATTTAAGCTGCTTTGACATTAGTAACGGTCTGCAAAAACGGTGGGACTTAAAATTGTCGGATTCATCCCTCACAGGTCAACCTTCCATGTATGCGGATCAAATCTTACTAACGCTGCGCAACGGCACATTAATCACAGTCGAAGCCAAAACTGGAAAAATTCAAACAGAATTTAACACCCCACTCCCCACGAGTGGAGCCACTGTGAATCTGGATCAGATAATGCTGGTACCAACTGTGGATGGAAGCCTTTATCGGATCGACCAGGTCCTGCAGCAGAAAGGACAGGCTTCGCTATGAGTAATCTAACAAACAGAAGTCTCTGTTTTAGTATTCTGGTATTGGTTCTCGTTTTGTCGGGATCAACTTCAGTTTTGGCCCAAAAAGAGAATCAGTCAGACAAACCGACAAAGTCTGATCCTACTAAAACAGATTCAACACAAACCGAAGAAGAGGAAGTTACACTTTTACCTAAAATAGAAGAAATGCAAGTTCCTTCTATGAATGATCTGTTGAAAAAACCACCTGTAGACTGGGTCGTCTTGGAAAACGATCGTGTTCTCATCGTAGAACCGATCTACCCGCGTCCTAATACTCTGCAACAACTCGATTTAGCACTCAAAGAAAGCTATAGCTGGCCCAAACCCAAAAGCAAAGCAGAAATTGATGAGCAACGAAAAATGCGAGCCGCATTCAATTTCATCCAATTGACACTGGTTGATGAGAAAGAAAACCCTGAGTATCAAATCCAGAGAAAAAGTGTTAAACAGGTCGTTCATCATGAAGATCAAATCTTAATGCGAATTGATGAATTACTAAAATCCAACCAATTACGTCTGGCATTTGAATTACTTTTAGTTCTGGACCGAAAACATCGCGACTGGCCTGGGTTTAACCAACGACAACAAAGACTACTTTTCCTGGAAGCAAAAGATAAGCAAAAACTAAAACAATTTGAAATCGCAATCGCGTTTATTGAAGATCTGCATCGTCGGTCACCTGAATACCCCGGCTTAAGTCAGCTCGCCGGTGAAGTGATTGACGTTTTGATCAAGCAATCGGTAAAGGAAGAGCATTTCCGGAAAGCCCACTTTTTTTTGAAACGACTGGGAAGCATGTTTCCCCGGCAAAAAGTTATTGCGACCTGGGAGGAATCCTTACTGGCCCGCTCGAATACAATTCTGAACAATGCGGATCAGCAAGCAAAACAGAACGATTATCAAAGTGCGATTCAATCGGCGATGGATGCTTCCATTGTCTGGCCAATCAATCCTCGCTTGCGTGAATCGCTATTACGTTACCATAACCGTTATCCCGTCATCAATGTCGGCGTTCTCGAGACAGCTTTCGATAAAACGCCGTTCTTTCTGGAACGAAACTCGACGCGCCGACATCGGAAGTTAACACAAATCCCCTTATTTGAAGTCGCTCGTATCAATCAAACTCCACAATATCAAAGTCGATTCTTTGAACAGTGGGATCCGACAGATCTGGGGCGCCGTGCGGACTTTATTTTGAGACAATCGTATGCATCCTGGGAATCGCATCCCACCATGATGGCTGCTGATATCACTGAGTTCCTCCGAAAGAAAATCACCCCGGGAAACAGTCAATATGACGAACGATTCGACAGCTATGTTCAATCAATCACAGCGACCAGTCCCTTTACCTTTAGTATCTTTTTTGATCGAGTCCCTTTACGGACAGAAAGGTTATTAACGCTTCCCATAGAAGCCAAACCACTCTGGGAGACAGTATCAACCGATATCAATTCAGAAAATGCACGCAACCCCAAGCAACCTGAGATCTTTGTTTCTAATCGTTTTATCGTAGATGAACAAACACCGAACCAGGTACGTTATGTTCGTGCTGTTCCTGAGCCAACCGGATTACGCGATTATAATGTGGCTCAGATCAATGAAATTCGCTATCCTAATTTTGAAAAGTCATTTCAGGCGTTATTACTGGGAGAAGTGTCTGTACTCCCGTTTCTTCCAGCTAAACTGGTCTCTTATTTTCAAGAACAGGAAGAATTTAACGTCGTCCAGAGTGCAATCCCTTTATCACATGTTTTGCAATTCAACCCGGAAAGTAAGCCACTCAAAATCATTGAGCTACGCAGAGCACTCGCCTATGCAATCAATCGCAGGAAAATTTTGACGGACACCCTGTTGCATCAATCTCAACTCTTGAACGGTCGCTTGATCACCGCTCCTTATTACACAGGGCTACAAGCTTATAACCAGCAAGTTCCTCAACGTGAGTATAATTTTCCTTTAGCAGTTGCGTTGGCTGTCGCATCCCAAAAGAAACTGGGAGGAAATATCCCAACACTGCATATGCTCTGTGATCCGAATCCGGAAGCGCAGGAAGCAGCGAAGGAATTAATCAACGCCTGGTCACAAATTGGTGTGAGAGTCACACTCATTCCCAATACACCAGTTGAAGCTGAGAAGAAAAGTTTGAATTGGGACATCGCCTATCGAACTGTCACCATGACAGAACCAGTTATGGAGCTCTGGCCATTTCTCACCGTAGGAAAGGGAGCCCAAATTGACTCTCTCGAAATTTTTCCTGACTGGCTGAGATTAAAATTGATCGAACTGGATGAAGCAACCGACTGGGAAACGGCCACGGCACTCATCAAAAGGTTGCAGCTGCAATTATATTCAATGGCTCATATTGTCCCATTATGGGAAATCGACCAGTTTCATGTATTTCGGACGAACATAAAGGGTTATGCAGATCGTCCTCTTAATTTTTACGACAATGTAGAACAGTGGGTTGTAACCCCTGTTTTTCCAAATGTAGATGCATTCACACAAAAATAGTTTTGACTTAGATTAAAAATCGATTTCGTTTTGGTAAACTCATGTTTTCATCTGATCGTGCAAAATTGATTCAGTGTATATTTTTCTGTTGGGGATTCGCTCTCTTCCCGAACTGGAATACTTTTGCACAAATAGAAAAGGCATCACCCCAATCAATTGAGCCCCAGCATATCAGCCTCAGACCATATCGAGTCAGAATTGATATTTCCTATGAACCAAAAGCAAACCTGACGTCTTCTGATCGCCTGCGAATCCAAAGCCAATTAGCACAGATCATAGAACGATCGGTGGGTGAAAAGTGGAAACTCAATAATAATGCTACAGATCAAACGAATTCAAAAACTGCAATTGGAATCTATCAAAATAACTGGCTGGCACTTTCTTCAAGTGAAGGCCTGCAACGCTTAGAACCAGTTGCCATTTTGAATCGTTATCCTGATTTTCCCTTTGATAAGTTGTTTCTGATTGCGATTGAACCAAAGGGAATTGGCTATCAGATTTCCGGAAGAGAGTTTGATTCTCTCTCGCAAAGACTAGGGCCTGTCTCAATTGAGAACACATTTGAAAAATCTTTTCTCAGTGATACGATTTTTCATTCGCTACTCAACGTATTCTCACCTGTTGTCTCAATTGAATCTGTCATCGAAAATCAGGTCACAGTGAGCGAACAAGCGAGTCAATACTTGACGCCAGACCCCATATTAGGAATGTCAGAGAAAGACGTCTATTTCACACCTTTCTTTCGATATTTAAATCGAAATCGAGAAGTCAAAAACATTCAGTTTATTCCCTGGACTTATCTCATTTTGGAAGAAATGAATCGCAAGTACGCAACCTGCTCCCTTTCTTCAGGACTGCGCGGAATTCTCAGTGGAAGTCGGCGAAGAGTCGAAACGCTTGCCATACGAGTGAAGCCAGAATATCCACAAACGAATCTCGCTTTGATTCCCCGTGGTAAATCCACACAATCTTACGCAGGCATGAGGGTACAACTCTCTCCTTTGAATCCTCAGGAGGTGAGACAGCGGCAAATCGCAGCCAAAAAACAAAAAGAACAAACGAAAAAGCCAGTTACAAAACCTTTGGATTATATAACCGAACAATATTTAACAAATCGCAGTGGAAAAATCACACTCCAAACGGATCCAAAACAACCATTGGTCTGGCTTTACGTTCGTAGCGGCAAAGCACTTGTTGCCAATGTACCTTATATTCCCGGCATCGACCGCGATGTTTCGATCCAAGTTCCCGATGACAGGATTCGATTAAACGTGGAAGGAGAGTTGGCAGTTTTGAATGGCGAACTGATAGAGGCGGTTGCCTCTCTTTCTATGAAAATGGCGCGCATTCGCAAGTGGGCCAGAAATAATGAATGGACTAAAGTCGATACAGGCATCAGAAAACTGGAAAGCGAAATCTCACCCAAACAAATTTTCCAGGAAAAGCTGAATGTTGTTCGAGTGTCTGCCATAGAAGCGGCTCAGAAACAGAACAACAGAGCCGCACAATCCCGAATTGCCAGCTTATGCAGAGACACAGCTTCTCGAATTGACCGATTTCTGGATCCAACCGGAATCATCGATTTTAAAACAGAGATCCAGGATTTAAGACAGCTTCAAGAGCGAGCTCCCAATCGCTAAGACCTTCGAAATCATTAAGCGTGTGTCAAATAGCGCCCTCTGTCTCATTAATAATAACTCGAGACAAGTTCTAATCGGCTGATTCACCAAACACTCTGGCTTGAGAGGTAGAAGAACTCATGTGCAGACTTGCCGAAAAAGATACGATCATAATTCATACAATCGTTACAACTACTTCTTTTTAAGCATTGGTTAGCCGAATCCTATCCATTTTTTTCAGATCAGAGCAGAAACGCCAAAACAATACGCTAAGTTTTAAGTGTAACTCTTTCAACGGATAGCGATTTCGCGTCCTGTTCACAGAAAGAGACTGTAACAAAATGTTCCCCCATTTATTAGTTCGCAAGGAATAGCGATGCTTGTACTCAGCCGAAAAAAAGATGAAAAAATCATCATTGGAGATTCGATCACACTGATGGTGATCGAAATTAAAAACGACAAAGTTCGTCTTGGAATTGAAGCCCCCAAAGATGTTACCGTACACCGGGAAGAAGTGTATGCTGCGATCAAAGAACAAAGTCTGAATAAAAACTCAAACTTTCAATCTCCGTGATCATCACTTCACATCGTCGTAATTCATCCAAGTCTCATCAGACAGTGATTAGCTGTCTTGCGCCTGAGCCCACATCTGATCGAACAGTTTTCGCTGTTCTGCCAAGGCAGCAACAGTCTCTTTCTTAGGTTGTTTGCCTTCTTCAAGCATCAACCAGCCTGTGTAGTTTACACCAGCCATCAACTCAAAAAATTGCTTGTGTGGATAGTCGGAATGAATCAGATCGTGAATATGCGTTGTCGCTCCCAGACGGTCTTTGACTAGCGCAAAGTTTTCCTCCAGCCCCTTGCCTTCCAGATCCTGCTTATTACAATTCCAGCAAATCGCCACATTAGGATGGTCGGCAATGTCTAATATCTTCCGAATTGTCGGAAGATGTGCACATTTACCATGTACTTCCAGACGAATCTGTTGCCCCCAGTCAGCTCCATATTTTCCAACCTGGTTTAAAGAACGTCCAATCTGCTCAATGGTCTTTTCCTTTGAGACACCTTTATGAAATGAATCCGGTTTCACTTTTACACCGGTGCCTCCCACATCGTGACTCAGTTTGATGAAGTCTTTCGTGTCTGCAATTGCTTTCTTGAGGACACCTGGATTGGGATTGTCATATCGCTCATTACTTCCAATGCCTACTAATGTAACCGGACTGTCGGCAAACTGTTGAACCACTTCCTTTCTTTGTTGTTTGTTCAGCGTGCGCTCGACACCGTGTGCATGTGTCGTTCTTAGTTCTACCCCCAATACATTGGCTGTTTTACAGTTTTTGAGCAGAGTCGGCAGATCCCAATCTTTTGCCCATTGATAAGTGACCAGACCATATTGTGCCTGGCGAGCCGGCTTTTTGCCTGCAAATACAGAACCAGACATACCTGCCCCCAGTGCCAAAGTCCCCCCTAATGCGGTAGTTTTCAAAAAGTCACGACGAGAGAAGAATTCCATGATCGCTATCTCCAGATTATCTATTTAGATTGAATGCTTCATTAAAAAAGACTTTACTCTGAACACCCGGCAAGTCTGAACCTGCCACCGTTACATCTTATTATTACAGCGACCTCTTACAGATTACAATTGTCTTTTAGAGGGTTTTCAGACCAGAGCCGCCATACGAAGATGCTGTGCCACTTTACAATAAATCCTCTACTTTTTATAAACAAGACAATAGAGGCTCAATCAGTGGATTTACTTCTTTTGCCGGAGAAAATTCCAGTTTACATCAAAATTCTATAACGCATCCAATTTGACCGTAACGGCTTCAAAGCTATGATACGAGATCCAAATTGCCCTGAAGGCACTATAATAAATCTGGACACAGGCTTGATTAATTGAGAGAAAGACCATGGACCAAAAAACACCCGAAAAATTTACGTTTCAAGCAGAAATCAAAAAACTATTAGATCTGCTCTCTCACTCACTTTACCAAAACCGTGAAATCGCCATCCGAGAGCTCATATCCAACGCCTCTGATGCATTGGATAAATTCCGATTCCTCTCTTTGACAGAGGAAACCGCAAAAGAAGAGCAACACCTGGAAATTCGTCTCGAACCGGATGAAGAAAACAAAGTTCTGGCAATCTCCGACAATGGCGTCGGTATGACACATGCAGAATTAATCGAGAACATTGGCACCATTGCCCATAGTGGTTCGCTTGATTTTTTGAAAAATGCAGCCGGTGATGAGAAAGAAGAAGTTTCTCTCATTGGAAAATTTGGAGTCGGATTTTATTCTGCCTTCATGCTCGCCGATAAAGTTGAAGTTTTGACGCGCAGCTACCAGGAAGAATCTGGCTGGAAATGGGAATCAGATGGCACAGGTGCATTCACAATTGAAGCACAAGAGGGACTGGAACGTGGTACATCGATACGATTGCACTTACGCAAAGACCTCGACGAATATACAAGCGACACACGCCTCAAATTTATCCTGAAAAAGTATTCCACTTTCGTTCCCTATCCTATCAAACTCGGCGATGAACTTGTCAACGATCAGCCTCCCATCTGGCTGGAACCGAAAACACAGCTCACACAAGAACAATATGACGGGTTTTATCAGTATTTGGCGCATAACGGAGAAGAACAGGCACGCTGGCATCTGCACCTGAGCAGTGACTCTCCCTTTCAATTTCACAGCATCTTATATTGTCCACAAACCAATCTCGAATTGATGGGCTTTGGTCGTACCGAACATGGCATCAGCCTCTGTGCAAAACGCATCCTGGTTCAAAATGACAACAGAGATTTATTGCCTGAATATCTACGATTCATTTATGGGATTGTCGATTCGGCAGACCTGCCACTGAACATCTCGCGTGAATCGCTGCAGGATAACACCATCTTCCGCAAGATTCAAAAAGTGTTAACGAAACGAGTACTCTCACATCTGGCCTCCATTGCCAAAGACGATGAAGAAAAGTATTTGGAATTCTATCGTCAATTCGGCAGCAGTCTTCGAGAAGGAATTGGTACTGACTTTGAAAACCGTGATGCCATTGCCAAACTTCTGCGTTTCCCATCCTCTAAAGGAGCTTCTGAAAATGAACTCGTTTCACTAGAAACATATCTTGGGCGAGCTGAAGAAAACCAAAAACAAATTTATTATCTCGGCGGGCATGATTTCAATACGATTGCCAAGAACCCGAATCTTGAAATCTTCCGCAAGAAAGGAATCGAAGTTTTCTATCTGGCAGATCCAATGGATGAGATCGTACTCTCAAACCTGGCGAAATTTGAAGATCACGATATTATTTCCATCGATTCTTCAGAGGTAAAACTTCCTGGTGAAAGTGAAGAGAAAGTAGAATCAGAAGAGGCATCGGAAAAGAAAGAAGAGCATAAGGAGCCGGTCTCTCCTGAATTCGAGAAAGTCCTTTCGTTATTCGAAGAAGAACTCAAAGACGATGTCGAATCGATCACAAAATCAGATCGTTTGACAGACAGCCCCTGTTGTCTTGTCATGCCGGAAGGCGCTATCAGTTCTCAGCTACAAAAAGTGTTGAGTATGAACAATAAAGATTTTCCGACGACAAAACGGATTCTGGAAATTAATCCGGATGCAGAATTGATAAAGCGTCTCTGCACGCTCTCTTCCAACACAGATCAACACGCCTTTATCAAGCAATGTGGCCGTCAACTCTTCTGGAACGCTTCCTTGATGACGGGAATCGCAACAAGTCCTGATGAGATTACGAGCAACATTCAGAGCATGATGGAAGAACTGGCTCAGAAGCGTTCGCCCATAATTACCTAAGGCCAATAGATTGCTTTCTCACTCTACTCACTGCGGCTCTGTTTTGGGAGCCGCAGTGTAGTAATACATGTTCGGGACATCGGGGTGAAACAAACCCACTCGGTTCCAGGGTTTTAACATTGTTTCCGCGTTTAGAATCGCGCGTTTGATTTCATCGGGTTCAGACACATTTTTGTCATTTATCTTAGAGACCTCACTTAGCCAACCGCTGATGATGTTACTCAAGCCAACATCATCAGCGCATAGAAACAGTGGTCTCTTTTGCTCGTTACATCGTTGGTGTTCAAAGCTAGTCGCAGCAGCAAAATAAAACAACGTGCTCGTCGTAAATAGATCAAAATGTTTCAAAGTCCGATAACAACCGGCGACCAACGCATCAATTAATTTCAACTCCGCTTGAATCGACTGTGAATAGTGCGATAAGGCAACAGACAATTCATCACTATTTCGCCAGCACTGTTCCAGAATCATAACGAGACGCTCGATCCCACACAAAGTATGGGCAATCCCGGTACTATGTAACGGGTCAACAAAACCTGCCGTATTCGGTAACAGAGCCCATTTGGGACCTGCACACTCCTTCCAACCACGCTGAAACCTGCCTGTTGAACAGAGACCGAAGTTCGGTGAAACGATCGATGCCTCCTCGAATTGCGATTGAATTGACGGATAGCGGCTCAAAAGATTCTGCCACAGTTCATTGGCTGAACGAGCATTCCTAGCTGAATCTAAAACAAAACCGGCACTCGTAATATCATTATTAAAACGTAATTGCCACATCCACCCTTCACTCAATACGTGATGTAGTGCCGCCTGATCGCAGTCAAAAGGATATTCCGATCGATCAAATTCATATTGATCTAATATTTCTGACCAGGGAATCACGTTTTCAAAATGCCCATAGACCGCTGTCGAACAGGATTCAAACTCTGTTTGACGTTCCACTCCTAAAAATTCAGGCACCACGCCCATCGCCCCCGTCGCATCGATGAGAAATTGAGCTCGAAAATCGAAGCGTTCCCCTCTTCTCTCTACCTGGATTGTCCAATCATCGGATTGAGCCAGAACCACTTCAGTCTGATCCAGATAAACGACACTCGACTTTTGAACTTCTTCCGCGAAAAAATGATCAACATCGGCCCGAAACCAGTGTGTGTCTGCTGATGCTTCATCCAGGTTTGCTGTCACCAGCAACTCGCTACTGTGGTTCGATTTTTGTCGAAAGAACTGCTCTGGCTCGTGAGCAAAATAACTGAATCCACGTTTGATTCCACAGGCCAATTGAGGATATCGTTCCTGCCAGGTCCCATACTTGCAAAATGGCTGAAATTGTGGAAGATCATAGTTCTCGGAGAGCGATTCCAGCAGATAGTCGGCTATGGGAGTGGAAGATTCACCAATGGAAAAACGGGGGTGCGTTCCCCGGTCAATCAAAGCCACGTTGAGACCGATCTGATTCAGCAGCAATGCTGTCAGACTTCCCCCAAAGCCAGCTCCCAAAATAACAACATCAAATTGCTGCATCACTGTTAATCTTCTCTAAACAGACTATGATAAATCTTACCCAAATACACATTTTAACCAATTGCCAACTTATTGGCAGGCTCACAAGGATACGTCATGGCAACACAACAAATTCTTATCAATGGTCAATGGATTTCTTCAACGGGATCAAATACATTTCAGGCGACCAATCCGGCAACGGCGGAAACTTTGGAACCACTCTATCCCGTCAGCCCCTGGAATGAAATCGAAGCAGCGATTCAGGCCGCTTCTGATGCGTCAAAACAAATGCGAGGTTGGTCTGGAGAACGTTTTGCTGCCTTTCTCGATTCCTACGCGGAGGAAATTGAAAAACGGACTGAAGCGTTAGTCGAAACAGCGCATCTGGAAACCGGCTACCCTGAATCTCCCCGCTTGAGAGATGGCGAACTCCCCCGCACGACCAATCAATTGAGACAGGCCGCCACTCATGCCCGTGAAGGCTCGTGGGCAATGCCAACCATTGATACCGCAACCGGTATCAGCTCCCTGTTTGGCCCCATTGGTCCAGTCACCGTCTTTGGTCCCAATAATTTCCCTTTCGCTTTTAACAGTATCGCAGGAGGTGACTTCGCTGCGGCGGTCGCTGCAGGAAACCCGGTCATTGCCAAAGGACATTCTTCTCACCCTGGTACCACGCAGATCTTTGCGGAAGCTGCTGACACAGCCGCAAAAGCGACCAATATGCCGACAGGGTTCGTTCAACTCATCTATCGCACCAGTCATGAAGATGGTTGTCGACTCGTATCACATCCTCTCATGGGAGCCATCGGCTATACCGGCGGTCGTAGTGCCGGATTGACGATTAAAGCAGCAGCCGATAAAGCAGGCAAACCCGTCTATCTGGAATTGTCGAGTATTAACCCTGTGTTTGTGCTGCCTGAAGCCTTAAATGAACGAAGCGCTGACATCGCCGAAGAATTTAAAGGCAGCTGCCTGATGGGAACCGGACAGTTCTGTACCAATCCGGGGCTGGTGATTTTAAAAGCAGGCGCTTCCGCAGACACATTTATTCAACAGGTGACCCAGAAATTTGAAGAAGCTCCCGCAGGAATATTACTCAGCAAAGGAGGGCAAACAGGTCTTGAAGCGGGGATAGCGGCAATCGAGGCGGCAGGTGCCACCCTGATTACCGGCGGCACCGCATCGGATGGTCCTGGTTTCTCCTATGCGAATACGCTGTTAAAAGTCAGCGGCAACCAATTTCTTGCCAACCCATCCTCATTACAGGAAGAAGCATTTGGAAACAGCGCCTTATTCGTCATCGCTGAATCTGACGAGGAGTTAGCAGAAATCGCAGAATACCTTGAGGGAAATCTCACCGGCTGCATTTATAGCCATACCGACGGAAATGATGACACACTTTACGACCAAATTGCTCCGGTCTTACGGCAAAAAGTCGGTCGACTGTTAAACGATAAAATGCCAACGGGAGTCGCCGTTAGTCCCGCGATGAATCATGGCGGACCGTTCCCCTCAACGGGGCATCCGGTATTTACGTCGGTCGGGATTCCCGCCGCGATCCACCGTTTTTCGATGCTCCAATGCTATGACAACGTTCGCCCTCATCGATTACCGGAAGCACTGAAGCCACAAAATCCTAACTCAAAACTATGGCGATACATCGATGGAATGTACACAACGGACGACTATTCTTCATAATTAGACTCTCACGCTCCTGGAATCCTGGCATGCCCAAATCACTAAGAAATAGAGACTTTTTCGGGACATGACTGTTGAATGAATTCATTTAGGCGCAAAGTCATTGGAATTTGACTAAGGGTAGAGAAAATATGAATTTACAATGATTTTTTTTGCTCGGAATGTTGTGATTTTATTGGGCTTGTTGCTATTATCCTAACTCAGCGATCAAACGGTCCTGTTGAAATACAAAGTGGTTCCGAACACTTGTCATCCAGGCCTGTCCAGATACAAAAAGAACAATGAGGGCGTAGCTCAGTTGGTAGAGCAACGGACTTTTAATCCGTAGGTCCAGGGTTCAAGTCCCTGCGCCCTCATTCACAAAGCCATGACTCATAACGAGTTGTGGCTTTTTTGTTTGTGGGATTTTTTTATTTTTCCTATAGTTTAGTGTCGCTCATTGCCCGTTTATGCGCAAGAAAAAAAGCGGGCAACAAATTATTGGGCGATCTTTTTTCCTCACGCGATTAAATCATTTGGATCGTATTCTTTTCCATTGCCCCGTACCTCTTCACTGCCGATACGAAGCAACTCCACGACATTTGGTGGGGAGTATTTTTCGAGGTGTTTGCCAAAAGCATATCCCAATTTGATTTCTATCAGAATTTTTGCGAAGCTACAGCCAAAAAATCCCATGCCAAGAAGCCTTGCTGCAAACACATTTGCTTCTATTTAGGTGCGTATCTTACAATGCGTTGTTCTTTTAAAATGCCCTACTTCAAAATGACTGATTTGATGTGCCAAAGACAACATACTCTTTTTGCCGTTAATTGATGAATACAAGGTGTACTTTAATCCATCAGATCTACAGCCGCATTCATTCTCCTTAATCGCATAGGGTGTCACTATGACTCGGATTGCATACTCATCTTGGGCGAGACGTTCAAGGTCTTCTACGATTGCGGGATGATAGTTCTTTCTTAATCGAAGACCTTCTTGCTTAATTTGTTTAAATATCATACCACTTTTGAAATAAATTGCTGTCTAACAGATTGCTCACTTCGTTCACTTGGTATGTGACCCTTACTTCATTGCATTTCGTTACGATTCTCAACCATCGCTCTATCGTATGGCTTTCGCACTTTTATTGGTAGTTGTATAAGCCACAATCGAGTAGGCAGTGTAAGGGTGTAAAAGGAATATTCGATAAAATATTATTAGAGGAATTGCAGCACTTTACGGGAACTGAAACATACTATAAACATTTTACAGATTACTTCGCATACACGGATGGTGCTAAGCATCTTGCTGATTGTGCTCAGGCATGTTGGCTAATTGACTTCATTGCTTCATACCAGGAACAAGACGACATTGCAACAATTCCTTTTCAAGTGTGGAAACTTAAAAGATCAAAAAAGGGAGCAACGGCAATTGTTTAGCATGAAAGAAGATACTAATGAGCCGCTGAAAGTGAAACAAGAAATCTCGTTTACTGATTTTCCGCTTGAGAACTTTATTCTATGGCTTATTGATGGAAACTTATTGCTACCATCTGAATATTGATTGAGGGCATTTTGCCCTCTTTCTTTTTCATATTTAATTGATTGTAAGGATGTATTAATAAAATTTCGTGTGGTTGGTTATGGTTTCGTTTTACTACTAATAAACTAGCCTCATCTAACCGAAATGATGTGTACGCGAAAACGACGAGATTTGCGAACAAAATTTGATTAATATCTTGTGTTCTTTGTTTTGGATTCGAATCATTCCAATCCAACTCAATTGTATTTGACTGAAATAACGTGTCAGCGAAAACGATCGTTTTAATATTTGGTTTTAGAAATAGGGCGTCTGACGTTTTTGCTACGATGTTAGCTCAACTGGATAGAGCACCAGTCTTCGGAATCGGGGAGTGTCAAGCACCTTATGTTTAGAATTGATTTTTCTGCTTCTACCGAAAACATTTTTTGTCTAAAGTCTTCAGTTGGATAATTAAAATAACTGATTGATTTGGAGAAATAATCTTCTATCTGGTGGAGAGTTTTTGTGTTAATTTCACATCTTCCTGAATCCATTGTTCCGGCTCACTTAATTGCTAGCAAAATAGAGTGTTTGAGTTGTTATACGTAAAATCATGAGTTTCATGAACAGAATTAAGTTGGCGGACTGACATGGATTAATTTCAGATCAGTACGAAGTGACGTGAAACCGTTTGACGGTTATTTAAGTGATTGTACGCGAAATAACAACTTTCATTGACCGAAGTCGCACTTTCCCGTATTCGAGGAATTTGTGGGTCTATTATGCCGATAGCTACCACATCCTCTGTAAGAAAATGATGCAGGAAATACTCTACGATGCAGCAGCACTGATGTTTTCTCCTTACTAGGTCCAGAACCCTGATCAGTATATCAAGTTCTGGGCTCGGTTAAGGGGGCAACGTCAGTTCTCCGTCCCAGTGATTTTGCAACTGACCTTGTCCACATCGCTCTCTTTGTTCTTTAGAAAAACTCAAAAGCACCAGCAAGTTTCACTCCAACAACGAGTGATTACTCATTCATATGATGAGTATATTAATTTTTAAACTGCACTTGATTCCACACAGCACATACATAATATAAAAAAACTCTTAGCCTCGAATTTGAAAGGAAACAAATGCCTAATTCAAATCCAGCTTGTACCCTTCCTCAAACGTACCATTGTGACTGTGAATCAGGAGGGACATCCTATCCTCTCCCAAATACACTCCAGGTAGACTATGATTTAACTGATGGTGTTAACACCAGCACTGGAACTGTAACTTTAAAAAACTACTACCAAACTCCATGTATTTGGGAAGGACAAATATCATTTGTCTGCGAAACAGTGAATGGAGTAAAAACAAAGATATTTGGGTTTAATGTAATATATGACATAGAATCCGCATTTCCATTATGTGGATGGCACCTTGACGCGTACGATTTTGAAGAGGATACTCCAAATGCAACTCCAGGTCCTTGTGATACAACAGGTCTTTTTCCACTACTTTCAGAGGCTGCATTGGGTTCGAATGACATAACTAGCTGTCAATGCAGCCCATTTCAAGTTGGATATTATTATCAATACAATGAAGAGATATCGTTTACTCTACAGATAACTTAATAATTATATTGGTAAGGTAAGCTAGTGGTCGGAATTCAAAATCATGTGTTGTTCACTCCCATCGCTCTTATTTTCTCCATGGTCCGAGAAAATACTCCAGCAAAACCCACCCACAAACAAGTGATTATTTATTCACGTAATGCGTAGGTAAATTTTCAAATCAGACTTGATTCTACGAATCACAAACGTAACATAATATCACACTATATGTGGGAACAGTTTCTTAGTTTTATAAACTTCCCCCACAAAGCCAGATCCGTGTTCAGTATCAACAAATTGACGGATTGTTCTCAACAGTCGCCTGATTTTGAAATCGGTTACCCAACGACTTTGTTGAAACGCGTTTTGTATTGGCAGAAAGTAAATGAGAACTTCTCACCCTTGTATTGGTATTGGACCTGTTTATCCCGGCATTGGATCTTGGGAGTGGATCGGCGAAGAGATGGCCGAAGAGCTCTCACAATTCTATGACATCGAATTCTTTTCAGACTCCATCCCCGCCTGTGATCTGGCCCTCATCGTCAAATATGATTTCTCAAAGTTAATGAGTTCCAGGTCGCCAGACATCCCAGTCATCTTTTGCCCGGTTGACTGTTATGGATCGGCCCGAGACATTGATCGCGATGGGAAATGGCTGTTTCAATGTCGGCAGATTCTGATTCACTGCGAGTCTCTTAGAAAATATTTTTGTGCGTATGCGCCTGTAGAATACATTGATCACCATCTGCGTTTTATTTCGAAAACCCTGACCCCCAAACCAGCCGAGGGACCAATTTTGTGGACTGGCCTTCACTCCAATCTGCATCCTTTAATTGAATGGGTGAACCAGCATTCCTTGCCACAAGAACTGTGGATTTTGACCAACCTTGAACCGGAAATAGACTCGATTCCTCAAGAGAACTTGGGATTCGCTAGCAAGCATTCCATTCGTATTGAACACTGGACACCCCCCAAACACGTTGCCTGGGCCGAACTTGCCAGCAGCGCGATTGACGTTAAAGGAACCGACTTTCGAGCCAGACATAAACCTCCCGCCAAAGCCATTGATCATTTGGCCTCGGGTTTACCGTTGGCCATGAACCGGGATAGCTCCAGTGTCAAGCATCTGGCCAGATTAGGATTTGAAGTCGCCGCAGTAGAGGATCAGGACTATTGGTTCTCTGAGGAATATCGAACCAAAACGATTGAGTTTGCATCAGACTTACGGGAAACACTCTCACGTGAAAACATCGGGAAACGTTTGAAAACCATCATCGACACCACCCTGAATACGACAGAATCCCAGAGAGAAAAACGGCAAAGTACGCCTCGTGAAACAAAAGCAGCTTCACCCCAAAGAAATTATTCTTTTCATTCTAACCTTGAAACCAATTCTGTTGAAAACACCAAAATTGGCATTGTCAGTTTTCTATATAACTGGCCTTCCACGGGTGGCGGTAATATTCACACCACAGAATTAGTCCAATTTTTAGGCCGGGCTGGATACGATGTTCAACATATCTGTGTCCGCTATGATCCTTGGCAAATTGGCCAAATCGAGTCCGATGCCCCCATTCCAAGCCAAGTTTTGAATTTTACTCCCTCTGAATGGAATGCAAATCATATTCGTAAACGAGTAAAAGACGCTGTTTACGATTTTGATCCGGATTTTGTGATCATTACAGACAGTTGGAATTTCAAGCCGCATTTGGCGGAAGCCGTGAGTGACTATCCTTACTTCTTGCGAATGCAGGCGCAAGAATGCCTGTGCCCTTTGAATAACCTGCAAATGCTCCCGGGACCAGAGGGATTAACTCCTTGCCCCCAGAATCAATTTTTCAATTCCGAAGACTGCTTTCACTGCCTGATCAAAAATCGCTCTGGCGAACTTCATCAACTGGAACGACAGTTGAGTGGTGTCGGGTCTTCTGAATATCATGATCTTTTACAGCAGTCCTTTCATAAAGCGGAAGCGGTGCTGGTCCTGAATCCGATGATTGCCAAACAATATAAACCGTTTTGCAATCACGTGGAAGTGGTCACCTGGGGCATGGATGAATCGCGTTTCCCCTGGCCTTTTCCTTCTGACGAACAATGCCCTCCTGAAATCAGCAAAGACAAGATATCTGTTATCTTTGCAGGCCTGGTTCATGAACCGATTAAAGGGTTTCCTGTTTTGCTGGCAGCGTGTGAGCAGTTATGGGAAACACGCCAGGACTTTGAATTGATAGTAACTTCGGACTCTCCTCAGCAACAACAGGAGTTCACGAAATATGTGGGCTGGAAATCACAGTTAGAACTTCCCCTTTGGTATCGACACTGTGATCTCTGCGCCGTTCCGACCATTGTTCCTGATGGACTCAGTCGTACCTCGGTGGAAGCGATGGCCTGTGGCTTACCGGTAATAGCCAGCCACATTGGAGGACTACCCTGTAGCGTTTCCGATCAGGAAACTGGGCTGCTCTGTAACCCGGGGGACGTCGCAGATTGGGTTTCGAAGTTAAACCAACTACTAGATCGACCAGAGCGAATGAAAACATTGGGAGAGGCAGGGAGGGCTGTCTTCGAGGAACGTTTTCGATGGGGCGATGTGATTGAACGAGATTACAAACGACTCTTCAATCAAAGTAGGTGTGTCGTATCAAACTAAGGGATGGGAAGGGAATGCCGTGGCTCATCGCGAACAACAAGAGTTTTGTCAAACTGTGAAACATCGCTTTCCTGACTGCTTCCAGAACAAACGGGTCCTGGAAGTAGGATCTCGTGACGTGAATGGTTCCGTTCGTGATCAGTTTGCAGACTGTGATTATATGGGCATTGATGCAGAAACCGGTAACGGCGTTGATCAGGTCTGCTTGGGACATGAATTTGAGGCTAATCCTGAATCCTTTGATGTAGTTTGCTCTCTAGAGACATTTGAGCATGACCCCTATGCCGACAAAACGGTTGCTCACATGTTATCACTCTTACGTCCCGGTGGACTCTTTTTTATGACCTGCGCAGGGGAGGGACGCAAGGAGCATGGAACATCACGAACAGGGGAACTGTTTGGTCCCAATCCAGACTATTATCAAAATGTGAGCCTGAGGATGTTCTTGGATTGGATAAGAGAAACCTCCTTTGAAGAGCTTTATCTCAATCATAACACGGCAGCCAATGATTTGTACTGCTTTGCCATTAAAGCCCGATAATTACAGCATAGAGAGATCACATGACGATTAAACGCATCGCCCTCATTTTTGATAATCAGGCTCGGCCTGAAACAACAGGTTTTTATTGCCGACGCGCCTTAGGAAGCCTTGTTGAAGTCGAACATTTCATCCCGGAAGAGATCTCAGAGATCCCCACAGGAAAATTCGACTTGTTTCTCAATATCGACGATGGGTTCCAATATCACTTACCGGATCACCTCAGGCCTGCCGCGTGCTGGGTAATTGATACGCATATGAATTTCGAATGGTGCCTCGAAAAAACGGCGCGTTATGACTTTGTGTTTGCCGCTCAGAATGACGGGGCAGAGAGACTGCAGCATGAGGGTATTGTATCGGCACTCTGGCTACCTTTGGCCTGTGATCCGGAAATTCACCGGCCTTATTCAGAACCGAAACAGTATGATTTTTCGTTTGTCGGGAATCTGGTGGGACAGGAACGCTGTGCACTGCTCGAATCTCTTAATGAGAAGTATCCCGACTGTTTTATCGGTCAAACCTACTTTGAAGAGATGGCCCGTACCTATGCGGCCTCGCATGTGATCTTTAATCGCAGTGTCAAAAATGACGTTAACATGCGTGTGTTTGAAGCCTTGGGCTGTGGCGGTCTGCTACTCACCAATGATCTTTCCGAGAATGGACAAGCAGAGTTGTTTACAGACGGTAAGCACTTGGTAACTTACCAGTGCCTTGAAGAGCTCTGTGACAAAATGGATTATTATTTGAAGCGAGAAACAGAACGCAACAAAATTGCCCGGCAGGGGCATAAACTTGCTGTCTCCCAACACACATATCAACATCGTATGCAATCACTACTGGCTTCAATCGAAACTCATCCAGCGAAAACTAGTGTTTCGATGCCTCCCACCAATTCTGTGTTTGTCCCCTCGTCCGATCTAGAAATCAGGCAACCAAACTATCAAATTCACTTGCCTGACCAATCGGTATCGGCGTGCCTGCTCTCCTGGAAACGTCCTCAAAATATCGCGCAGATTGTCACAGACTTACGACGCTACCCGTTTATCGACGATATCTTGGTCTGGAATAATAATCCGGAAATCCATCTCGACATCGAAGTAGAGGGCGTACATGTCATCCAGTCCGAGCAAAACCAGGTCACCTACGGACGCTTTTTGTGCGCACAGCGTGCCAAACACCCCATTATCTATACTCAGGACGACGACTGCCTCGTGCATAACATCCCTGAACTGTATGAATCGTTTCTGGCATCTCCAGATCGAATTACACATGGACTGAAACATCCGCACTTGTTTGAAAATGCCACGAATTGTTTTGGTCAAGCACAAATGGCCCTCGTGGGCTGGGGCGCTTTTTTTCAAAAAGAGTGGGTCAGTGTTTTGGAAGCGTATCGTGAAGAATTTGGAGAAGACGAGCTGCTAATCCGAAAAGCAGATCGTTTTTTTTCCTTGCTTTTAAACCAACGTCATCAATCACTGTTAGCCCAAGTAACGGATCTTGAAGGCGCGAGTGGAACTGAAGCCCTTTCGGTTCGCGATGACCATTTAGAGCTAAGCGACCAGGCCGTTGAGCGTGCGCTCACACTTCTTCAACAGACTCCCTGCTCTAAACCTGCCAATAAGACCAGTACTCATGCTCCCCAAGCCAGTGATTCCAAGTCGCCCCCCCAACAGGACCGTAGTTATTTCGAATTCCCACGTCCTGAAGTAGTGACGCTGGTTCCTTCCACAGCACACAACATACTCGATTTGGGCTGTGGATCGGGACGCTTAGGGGAATCCCTCAAACAACGGCAATCCGCAACTGTGACCGGAGTCGAACTGGATCGCTTTGCCGCCGAAACTGCTCAACAACGGCTTGACCGGGTGATTCAAAACAATATCGAAGCCCTCTCTGAGGAATTTCAAGAGGCGGAGTTTGATTGTGTCGTTTGTGCAGACGTGCTTGAACACTTAAAGGCACCCGAACAAGTCCTCAACAAAATCGCGAACTGGCTGACTCCGGAAGGCACAATTGTGGCCAGTATTCCCAATGTCAGAAATCAAAGCGTGCTGACTGGGCTGATGGAAGGCAACTGGACTTACGAATGCGCAGGATTACTCGATCAAACCCACTATCGCTTCTTTACCCGACGCGAAATTGAAAAGCTCTTCTTTCGTGCGGGATATCAAATCGACAAACTCCAAATTGTGCCGGGACCTGGCTACCAGGAATGGCAAACACAGGGTTACCCTGGGAAAATCCAAATCGGTAACTTACACATTGACGGGCTCCCTCCTGAAGAAGTGGAAGAATTCTATGCTTATCAATATTTAGTCACAGCTACAAAGCGGCCACAACCCGATTATGGTTTAACCTCTATCATCATTGTGACCCATAATCAATTGCCATACACCCAACAGTGCATTGATAGTTTGAGGATGCGAACCGATGAACCTTACGAATTGATTTTCGTTGACAACGGGTCAACAGACGGAACGCCCGCTTATTTAAACACACTTGCTGACGCAAAATTCATTCTCAACTCCGAAAATCGTGGTTTTCCGGCTGCCGTGAATCAAGGCATAGAAATCGCTTCCGGCAACAATATCTTGCTCCTGAATAATGATACTCTCCTGACAACCGGTTGGCTAAATCGTTTGTTGACACAACTTCATTCCTCAGCAGAGATCGGAATTGTCGGCCCCGTTTCCAATAACGTGAGTGGCCCACAACAAATTCCAATTTCTTATACCGATTTGTCGAGTCTCGATGGATTTGCCTGGGACTGGGGCAAACGCCATGATCAGCAATCCCTTGATGAAGAACGACTCGTGGGGTTTTGTATGCTCATGAAGCGGGAAGTCGTCAATCAAATTGGAACATTGGATGAACAATTTGGGATTGGCTGCTTTGAGGATGATGATTTTTGTCGAAGGGCCATCACAGCCGGTTATCGAACTGTCATCGCAGTCGGCGCATTCGTGCATCATTTTGGGAGTCGCTCCTTCATTGGATCAGGGGCTGACTTTGCCGGCATCATGCAGGAAAACGAGCGAAAGTACCGTAAGAAATGGCAGTCAGATTTGAGACCAAAGGAAGAATCGGTGGAAACATCGGTGACTGACGACACTGACTATCCACACACACTCTCACTCTGCATGATTGTCCGCGATAATGAAGACACCATCGGCCCTTGTCTGGAAAGTATTCAGCCTTGGGTGGATGAAATGATTGTCGTTGATACTGGTTCTGTTGATCGGACTCCTGAGATCTGCCGTGAGTATGGTGCCCGCATGTTTGAATTTCCCTGGTGTGACGACTTTTCAGCTGCCCGTAATGAATCCATTAAATACGCACAGGGGAAATGGATTTTTTGGATGGACTCCGATGATACGATCACTGCCGAGTGTGGCAAAAAACTGAAAGCACTAGCTGCACAGTCTCACCCTGATCGTACTCTGGGATATATTATGCAGGTTCACTGTCCGGGCCCTGAATGGGATGTCAGTATGACAGCCGTAGATCATGTGAAGCTCTTCCGCAATCATCCTGAGTTACAGTTTGAACATAGGATTCACGAACAAATTATCCCTGCTATTAGAAGGTTGGGAGGAGAGGTGGCCTGGACCGATTTGTACGTCGTGCATTCAGGCTCAGACCATAGTGTAGAAGGTCGTAAACGCAAGTTGGAACGCGACTACCGGCTGCTTAAATTAGATAACAGAGAACGTCCCAATCATCCTTTTGTGTTGTTCAATTTGGGCATGACGTACGCAGATGATGAAAAATACCCTGAAGCGATCAAATATTTAAAACAGTGCCTGGGAGTCTCTGATCCAGGTGAATCGCAAGTCCGCAAGGCCTACGCGTTACTGGTCAATGCCCTGTCTCAAAATGAGCAACACCAGGACGCCTGGGACTATTGCAGTCAAGGTCTGAGCCATTTTCCTAGTGATAAAGAACTTCTGTTTCGACAGGCAATGTTGCAGCATCACTTCGGCCGGTTGCTTGATGCCGAAAAAACCTACCTGCGTGTCATCAATGAACAGACCGACCGCCACTTTACTAGTATTGATGTGGGACTCTGTGGTTATAAGACGCGACACAACCTGGCCATTGTCTACGATGAAATGGGAAAGCTCGAAGAAGCAGAAGCACAATGGCGCCTGATCATCAAAGAAATTCCGACTTATACCACTGCCTGGAAATGTCTGGGAGAAACGCTCCTCAAAGCCGATAAGCTGGAACAAGTCGAGCAGTTAGCCATGAGAATGCGTGGTCAGGAGGAAACTCACATTGATGGTTTCATTCTTTCAGCACGACTTCTGGAACGACAAGGAAAGCCGGATCAGGCTATCGTACAACTTCAGAAGAAGCTCGACCAAAAACCACAGGCCATCGAGTTGCTCCGCGAACTGTGTCGTCTCAATTTTGAACGGTCATCTCCTGAAAAGTCATTGTCGGTATTACAAACTCTGGCTGAAAAAGATCCAAACGATGCGTCCGCGTTTCATAACCTGGGTACCACGTTTTTACAGCTCAATCAGTGTGAGAAAGCCATCGCCAACTACAAAAAATCGTTAGAACTTAGACCAGAATCCGCAGCAACCTGGCACCTGCTTGGTCATGCATACCAGAACGAAGGAGATTGCCTCTGTGCTAAAAGTGCCTGGCATGAGACATTGCGACTGTGTCCCGGTCATAACGAAGCCGCACAGTTATTGCATTCGGTCTGAAATATTTTCTACATGAGTAAACTGAATCAATTTTAGGAAAAGACACATAAAATTCCATTTCTAAACTTAGAAATGGAAAAGGAAACACAATGCCGAATTCAAATCCTACTTGTAACCCACCAAGTGATATTACTTATGATCCAGATAAACTAGCGAGCTTAGCCTCGACTTCGAAAGGAAACAATGATGCCGAATTCAAACCCCGTTTGTAGTTCTCCTCAAACATACCATTGTGACTGTGAATCAGGAGGGACGTCATATCCTGTCCCCAATACACTCCAGCTAGACTATTATATAACAAATGGTACTGACACCACTACTGGAACAGTAACTCTAAAAAACGACTACGAGACTCCGTGTGATTGGTTTGAGCAAATCGTTTTTGTTTGCGGTGAATATCCTGGAATCAAAACTCATATTTTTGGGTTTGACCTTGCATACAATTCCGCATTATCAGATCCATACTGTGGTTGGAGCGTTCAAATTAACTATCAGAGCTATAACACTCCAAATGCAACTCCAGGTCCGTGTGACATGGGTCTTTTAGCATCATATTCACCAATTAGCTATTGGAATGGTCCCAATAGTTGTCAATGCAGCCCAGTTCAACTTGAGTTTTATGAACAATTCGATGAAACCACTTATTTTCGTATTACAATAAGCGAGTAACAACAACTGACAGCAATATCAGTAACTGCACAGTGATCTCACTTTAACCAATCGACCTAAGAATTGGTACAGTTTTTAAGTCAGGTTACCTTGATCTCGAAAGGAACCATTTATGCCTAATTCCAATTCGGCTTGTCAGCCCCCTTATTCTGCTTGCGAAGAATGTTTCGGTCCTGCTGCAGACCTTCCGCGGTTTCTCTATCTGGTAGGGCCTCCCCCCATTAATCAAGTCCTTGAAGGTGGTGGTCTCGGTTATGCCTGGACGACCTCAAGTGGCGCTGGCTGGCCTCACGCTTTTGATTGCCTGACTACCTGACTAATTGTGTCGTGCAACTCACGGATGGAGTCACATATCAACTAAAAGATTGTTCCGACAGTTCCTGCAGTCCAATTCAATACGACTTTACCCTGGACACCGCCCTCACCTTAACAGTTCTCAAGGAATCCTATACTGAATATACCTGCATACATAATTCCAGTATTTTCGAAAAAACTGATTGACATTTTGGTGTCCCTATTTATCATGAAACACAGTCGAACTTTTTAATTTGTATAGTAGTATTATCTATATTAATAATTGTTAATATTATAATATGATTATAGTTATTAAATTAGACAATAATATCTATTTAAATATACATTTAAATGTAAATTCATACAGACAAAGGAGATGAGATGCCCAGCTCGAATCCTGCCTGCAATCCACCAAGTGATACTTCATGTGATCCAGCGACACTTCAAGAATTAGTAGAACAGTTTCCACACCTCTGTCTTGATACGAGTCAGTTTGAACCGAATGATCCTGAGACTACGTTATTGGGTGCTGGGACAGGCTGGCAAGGACTTTCAGGTACATACAATTATCATTTAAATTGCTCAAACGATGATAGCTGGCTACTTGGGTGGGATAGTATTTTTCTTCCACCAGTAAGTGGATCTGAGAAAGCAACAGGAGGCTCTTTACCTAACCTAATCTTTCCTAATTTTTCAACAACAGATGGATTTTGTTGAAATTCTTGGAATTCAAGAAAGCGAAGATATGACAGGTGGAACATTTCAAAATCTTACTTTTGATGGTGGATTCAACTCTATAGGTGGGCCAGCTTATAAAGGAAATACAGTATTAAGTCACAACGGCTGCCTCTATCCCAATAAAAAGGAGTTTAATAATTAACGTTTCATTGAAAGAGGAAATCCTGAGACAACTTGATCCAAAAGGACTCAAGTCCAGGAACTTTGGTTGCTGTACTGGGACAAGCATGCCTTCAAGGCGTCTGACCGCCACACTCATTGATATCGGATCAGGAGGTTGTGAAGGTCTGGATGGTGTTTCTTTTTGCTTGAAATTTACAGGGCACAGTAGCTGGTACGGGGAATATGATTTGGACGTTTGTGGAAATCACAAAATTGCCGCTGGCTTAATTTGTTTAAGAGATCAGTCAGGCTTTCATTGGCGGGGTGGTGTGATCTGCGGCGGAGGCTATTTTGTTGCTGAGGAAGGCCCTGATTCCTGTGATCCCTTTTTACTCGAATTTCCCGCTCTGTCCTTAGAAAACTCAAAGTGCTGCGATGAGAGACAACAGCTTATACTGACGGTGACCGCTTAATGCCTATGGAAGACAAAAAATAGAAGAGCAAAATATGTCAACGGAATGCGAATGTAGTCAATCAGGATGGTGTCAACGGCATAATTGCCATAAGCCAAAACACTTTTTTCATTTGTGTCAGACACGATCTGACTATTTTAAAATGTGGGAAAAGGGAATAGGACCTGGCCAGTTAAGTCCCTCAGAGAAAAAATCCCGCCGCTATCGCAGACGACTCAAAGATTTCTCTGTTGCCGTCGTCATTATCTCGCATAATTATGGAGCCTTTTTGCGTGAGGCGATTGATAGTGTCTTGGCCCAGACTTACAAACCTCGCGAAATTCTTGTGGTCGATGATCGCTCCACGGATGATACCAAAGAGATCGCTCAATCCTATCAACGGCAAGGCGTGAAATATTTGTCTGTGGATGTGGGTAATGTGCATGCAGCCCGTGGAGCCGGCTTTGAAGCAACGAATTCTGAAATTACATGCTTCCTCGATGCCGATGACAGGCTTTCCGAAGACTATCTTGAAAAAGGATTAGAACAGTTCGATCATTACCAGGTGGCCGTTGTCTATTCTGATACTCAGTTTTTTGGTAAACGACAAGGTTGCTCCAACTATCCCGAAACCTACTCTGCCGACCAACTCCAGTTCGACAATTTTATTCATGCTGGCAGTTTGGCGTTAAGTGAAGCGATTGAGTTGAGTCGTGTCTTTGAAAAACAAATTGACCCCCTGCTCACACAAGGAGATTGGTTTCTCTGGCGGGAAGTATTGGGCAGAACCTGGACCGCCAGAAAACAAAAGGCCCTCTATCACTACCGCATCCACAAAACCAACTGGACTCAGCAAATGCAAACGGCCGAACAGCGTAGCTATTTTGAATACGCAGGTCTGGCTCATCAGAAAATCATGCTGTTCATTCCTCTTTCTGGCCGAGTGGAACATTGGCCACTGACAGCTGGTGTCCTGGAGCGACAAACCTGGCCTCACGATCAGATTTCCCTGGTGTTGATGGATACCAGCCAATGTGAGGAATTTTCGCAAACCGTCAGAGACTGGATCGAAGATTGTGATTATCGTGATGTGCGTTATTTAAAATTTGATGCTGGTCTTTCTGGATTGGCCGATGAAAATCGGCGTCTACCTGATATTCGTGATCAGGTTCGATTCGCCATGGCCCGCATCTACAATCGTATGTTGCGGATGGTGGATTCGGAATTTGTCTGGATTCTGGAAGATGACATCGTCCCCCCTGACGACGTCTGCCAGCAGCTACTTTCCTGCTTCGATCCAAAAACGGTCTCGGTCGCGGCCCCCTACCCCTCTCGGTTTCATAAGGGTTTTGTGGTCTGGAATCAGGCGGGTGCTTCTTATGAGAAGCTGGGTTATCAAGAAGAAGTTGTCGGGGGTAATGGATTTGGCTGCACGATTCTACGGGCTTCCACCATTAGGGATAATGTATTCACTGCCTTACACAATATGCCCGATTTTGATATTGCATTTTACGCGCGTCTGAAGACAACAGGCTTTCAGGCCAAAGTCAACTGGTCCTGTTTTTCACAGCACAGTGGTGCGTTGGAGTCCGAAATCATGAAACCGAAACAATCATCCAAGACAGACTGTGAATGTGCCGAGCCAGGTTGGTGTGAACGGCACCAATGCAAAAAGCATCCTCACTTTCATAAGCTCTGCCAAACCCGGACCGATTATTTTGAGCTTTGGGAAAAAGGCGCCGGCCCCGGTCAAAATTTGCAGGCGGTATCAGAAAATTCTGTTGAGTCATCAGAACCCGGCATGATGCGAAAAGCCTTTAATTTTACCAAAGCAGTCGCCCGACATGTCACCAACGGAAGTAAACACGTCGATGAAGCAACCTACAACACACGACTCTCAACATGTCAAGCATGTGAAATGTGTGATACCAGTCGCATGGTTTGTAAACACAAAAGTTGTGGCTGCACGTTGAGAGTCAAAGCCCTCTGGGATTCCGAACGTTGCCCACTCAATAAGTGGACTGTGAATCCAGAAAATGCTGTTGAGAAACAAACAAGCAATGTCCTGATTGAAGAAAAAATTTAACTAGCACTTAATTGAATACACGTTAGCTTTTACGCGAACAAATTTTGGCAAAAGGAAGATAATTATGCCAGACAATTGCTGTACCCAGCCAACAGTAACTACTGTGAACCCAGACTTGATCTGTTGTTGCACCACTTGTGGAGAGCCATCTTGCGATTCAAGTGGTACTAATACAAAAGGAGAAGCTGCCGGGGATCCAGGTGATTGCGGTTGTGGCGCAACTCAGAAAGATCCGATTCAGGATTCGACAATTAGTGGATGCAATACAATATTAACAAATGATTGCAAGAAGGTCTGTCAACCAACGAAGTGTGGTGGACCTCCTGGTGGACCTCCTGGTGGACCTCCTGGTGGACCTCCTGGTGGACCTCCTGGTGGACCTCCTGGTGGTACTGGTATCGGGTGGTTGAGGAGTGATAATAACAAAGGAAGTGGTAGTGGTAGTTGTGGGTGTAACAGCGACAGTTGCGGATGTAACGGAGGCGTTCAGCCAGCTAACGACCCACTCAAAAATGCAGCAAGTATGGTCAATCTGGTCCAATCGCAAGCGAATCCCAATGTCCCCAATCCAGGTCCTGGAACAATCAATCTTGGCACCGGTAATGTCAATTTCAGTATTACCCCACCTCAAACAGGTGTGTTTTCTCCAAGTTTGAACCTCAACTATAACTCATCAGCCGCAGCCGGTACGATTCAATTTGGAAATGGCTGGGCTGATTTATATAACCCCACGGTCTCTGCCATTGACAGTGACTCAGCGCTCGTCGTGACCGGTAATGGATCCGGGTTTCAATACGACAATCAAGACGGAAACGGCGTCTATGCCGCACCTCCCGGTACTAATAATTCTCTCAAGAAAAATTCCAACGGAACCTGGACCGAGACACAACCGAGCGGCATGCGGTTCGAATACGACTCATCAGGCATGTTGACTAAGAAAGTTTCTCCCGTTGGAGAAATATGGACGGTCGTACGTGATGGGGATTTACTATCGGCCATCATTGACCCTAAAACCAGCCGTACGACTTACAGCTATGACACCAATAATAAACTCAAAAGTATTACCGACTCCAGCAATCGCATCACAAGTTACACAATCGATTCCAATGGGAACTTGATTCGTACCCAAAACCCAGCAGGCAACATTACAACCTTTGCCTACGACAGCAGCCATCGTGTCAAGGCGTATCAGAACTCAGAAGGAAACACGATATCCTACACCTACGATTCCAGTAACCGTGTCAAGACTGTGGAAGAAGCCTCCGGCGCCATCACCAGTTACACTTATTCGCTCTTTGAAAACACAATCACCGATCCCCTCGGCAATGTCACCACTTATCTTTATGATGCCGGCTATACCCCAGCTGGGGTCATCAATTCATTGGGCAACCGTACAACCTACCTTTGGAACAATGGTGTCTTGGATGCGATTGTTAATGCTCAGGGAAACCGCACTTCCGTCACACATGTCACAGTCGGGAACCGCACGCGCCGTGTCAAAAACATTACTCAACCCGATGGTGGAATCTATACTTATCTGTATGACACAGATGGCTATACGCGTGCCACTATCGATCAACGAGGCAATCGGACGTCGCTCATCTGGAACTCCGATCACAAACGCATCGCCGTTGTCAATGCACTGGGAAATCGATTTTCGACTGTCTATACCACTGACGGACAAGTTCTGGCCAGTATCGACCCATTGGGAAATCGCAGTACCAATGTTTATGATACATCCGGAAACAAAATCGCCTCCATTGATCCACTCGGCAATCGAACCAGCTTTAGTTTTAATGCACAAAACCAATACGTGGCCATCACGAATCCACTCAATGAAATCACCACTTATATAAGAAATCCGTCTAATCAGATTTCGGCGATGATCAATGCAGCTGGGAATCGCACTACGTACATATACAATTCTTTGGGACAACAAGTTGCCACAGTCAATCCGTTGGGTGATCGGACTTCAGCGGTTTACGATGTGGAAGGCAAAGTGCTGGCCCAAATCGATGCTCTGGGCAACCGCACTTCTTATGCCTATAACTCGCGTGGCAACCAAATTCATACCGAAAACGCTCTAGGCTTCATCACCACGGATGTCTATGACTCCGCCAGCCGACTGATCGCCAATGTGACACCACTCGGCAACCGCACTACATATAGCTATGACGCAGATGGCAATCAGATCGCGGATACCGACCCGCTCGATAGCATCTCAACTATCGTGTATGACAGCCTGAACCGCGTGGCAGCAACTGTTGACCCTCTTGGTAATCGTACTTCGTTCAATTACGATCTTACCGGAAACCTAATTGCCACCGAAAACGCTCTAGGTTTTCGCAATACAAGTCTATTTGATGCGCTTAATCAAAATGTTGCCACCATTGATCCTCTGAATAACAGAGCAACGACGATATATAACTCTGCCAGTCAGGCTATTACTATAATCAATCCAATTGATTATCGCACTACAATTCTTTACGATTCCGCTGGCCGTACTGTAGCAATTATAGATGCGCTTGGTAATCGGAACACCGCAGTCTACGACTCCGCCAACCAGCTTGTTGCCGAGATCAATCCACTCGGCTTCCGCAGCAGCTACAGTTACGACAGCAGGGGCAATCAAGTTGCTACGACCAATGCACTAGGCGACATCTACACAACAGTTTACGATGTTGACGACCGCGATATCGCCAATGTCGATCCGCTGCTCAACCGCAGCACGGTAGTATATAATGCGAATAACCAGATAATTGGGAGTATCGACCCATTAAATAACCGATCCACAACTACATATGATGAGGTCGGCCAATCAGTCGCTTTCCAAAACGCTTTAGGTTTTATAAGCACGACTCTGTATGATGCTGATGGAAACACAATAGCTAGAATTAATCCACTTGGTTATCGTAATACTTCGGTTTATGACGCAGCAGATCAAAATGTAGCGAGAGTGAACCCACTTGGCTATCGTAGCACTTCAATCTTTGATGCTGCTGGTCAAGTGATTGCCTACATTGATGCAGATAATAATCGTTCCTCGACAGTCTACGATGTAGTTGGTCAAGTCATCGAAACGATTGATCCATTAGAGAATATTTCCACGACCATCTATAACGCCAACGGCCAGACAACCGATACCATTGATCCAATTGGCAACCGCATTACATATAGTTATGATGCAGCAGGTCAGAAAGTAGCAGTCAAAGATGCGAATAATAATATCCAAACGATGGTTTATGATGCAATAGGCCAATTGATTGTAAGCATCAATGCTCTTGGGAATCGCGTAACAACGATTTATGACGCGGATGGAAAGCAGCTTTCTTTGATTGACTCGAATGGAAATCTCACCAGCTTTACATATGATGCAGCGGGAAGGGAAATACGGGTCATTAACCCGTTACTTCGGTGCATAACTTCTGCTTATGATGCGGGCGGTCGTAAAATCCTACGAATTGACGCTCGTGGCTACCGAACAACATATTCACACGATGCAGCCAATCAGGTAATAGGCCGACAGTACCCTGATAGCACAAGGGTGACATTCGCTTATGACGCTGTCGGCAATCGAACTATCATGGCAAGTGTGACTGGTAGATACACGACCTCTTATAATACGCTGAACCAAAAAAAGTCAGTGATCGATCCTGATGGCAAGGCAATCACTTACTCCTATGATGCGAACGAGCAACGTATTCGTATGGCTGATCCTGACGGAGGTGTATTTACATATGTATTTAACTCTACTGGGCAAATCACAAATCTCGAAAACCCGCAAAATCAAGTAACCAGTTACAGCTATGATGCAGCGAACCGCAGAACAGTGAAGAAACTTGCGAACGGCACACGGACATCTTTCAATTATGATGATGCTAACAATGTCAAAACGGTGGCCAATCTGAATTCTATCAGCAGCTACATCTCGAGGTTTGATTATCAGTACGACAATGTTGGTAATCGTACTTCCGTATTGGAACTGAGCGGTGATCGTGTCACTTGGGGTTATGATAACTCATACCAACTCCTGAGTGAACACCGTAGCGGCCCAAATACATACTCCAACACGTTTACCTATGATCCGGCAGGAAATCGATTAGTTAAAATTACTAACGGTTTTCGTACCACATACAGCTATGATGTTGCTAATCAGCTGAATACATCTATCGATTCCAGCGGAATTACAACGTACATATTCGACAATGATGGTAACCAGCAGCTCGTTCAGGAACCAAACGGTGATTTGACTACATCAATGTGGGACTATGAGAATCAGCCTACACAGTATGAATTACCTATTGGCGATATTATCACCATGTCTTACAATGCCGAAAAGTTGCGTATTGAAAAACAGAGTAATTCAGGCACAACAAAGTTTATCTGGGATGAACAGAACTATCTTTTGGAAACAGATGCCTCTGGCAATACCACTTGCATCTACACTAACGAACCACATTTATACGGCAATCTGATTTCACAACGGCGAGCAGGAGAAACCAATTATTGTCATTATGATGTACTAGGAAGTACACGCGAAATAACTAACGAAAGTGAGACAATAACTGACACTTGGATTTACGATGCCTGGGGTAATATTATCAGCCGTAGTGGTACCACGCTAGTCTTCATGGGTTTCATCGGTGAGTTGGGCTATTATCTTGATGTTGAAACAGGAAACAACCATATCCGCAACCGGATATATGATCCTGGTATTGCAAGATGGTCGAGCGTTGACCCTATAGGTTTTCTGGATGGAATGAATTTATTTACTTATGTAAATAACAATCCATTGTTACGAAGTGACCCTTCCGGGATGTATCAACAAAAAAAGAAAGGGACATTTCCACGCATTCCGCTTCCACCAATTTTTAAACGAAAAAAGAAAAGGACATGTAAATCCATATGCAAAGATGTAAAGAAAATTAATAAAGCAAACCCCCAGAGATTTAGTAATCCTGCCGGTGGGGCTATATTTTGTGAGTGTGGAGTGAGGTGTATATGTCTGTTTCCAATTCATCAAAGGCCTAGTCCTTTCGCTCCAGGCCTTGATTATGAACCAGGCGAATGCCCTACAATAGACAAATTCATAGAAAGCCATGAACGTTTACACTTCCCCGAAGTTAACGAATGTAACAAAAATGACTGCTCAATAGTTCGTCCTCCGTTCAAGCCGGAGATAGACCCTAACAAATCAGAATGTCGTGCTCGCTCACGTGATGCCCAGAGGTTCTACGTGTTAATGACAGACCCAGAAGAACTAAAAAAATTCCCAATGAGTCAAAAGTGTCAGCAGAAACTTGTTCAACACTTTACTTTTCAAAGGCATTTTGTATTAAGAAATTGTGGATATGATCCGTTAAAAATACCTTTCATTCCCTAGTAGAGTTTTTATTAAATTTCATGTTGTCCATGTAATTATAATAATTCTCTTAACTGGAGGTAGTTCGGAATGTATGCCCGTTACATCATAACACTTATCTCGATATTATTTTGTACTTGTCTTTCCAGTTGTCACCGTGGAATATCGACCAGCGCTTCCCGTCCGGCTGAGGAACGATCACAATTCTCAGGTGAGTTTGATCTTTCATCTGATATGCCAGCTTATTTATTCAATAAGCCCATGATCGCCGTTTTTCAAACTCGATTTGCACCATATCCTAACGATCTGTTTCAGCCCGAAATTACCTTTGCAGTCTGGGATAACGGAACGTTTTTACTCAAGGAAAATCGAAACTATGTAACGGGAGCGCTGTCTGTTCAATCTTTGTCAGATGTAAATAACATCATGAACGATAAAAAATATGATTCCTATTTAACTGAGCCGCTTCCTGCTTTTCCGCATTCCGATTTCTACTACTCAATCTTATCTACAGAAAACAAAGATTATTCGGCCAAATCCTCTTTCAGGCTGACCGGTGCAGACGATCTCAATGACATGAGCGGTGTTCAAATACGGGACAATAGTAGTATTGTATATATCCGTAAAACTAACGACACCATCTATGAGCACTTGAAGAATAGTACAACCTCTGGGGGGTTCTCTCTGTCTGAAGGAAATGTAATGCAGATTGTCTCAAAATGGGGTTACGGACCACCGTATCTCACCAACGAATAACAGCAGCAATACAGATTAGAACTTGACTGTAGTGGTACAGTGGCTCCTTTGAGGGCATCAGGCAAAAGACTCTTCCTGAACTTCTCAAAATAACTGAGTACGATGCATCAGGACAAGTCGGAATCCGTCAGTCGCAATCGGTACAGATTGGTCAGTACCAGATGAAGAGAGAAACGGAATTAAAACCGGCTAAATTAAAGGAGACAGGTCTCTTATTTCCAACTACTGATACTCAAACAAAAAAATACTGATTAAATAAATCAGATGAATCAGTTTTTTCATAATATATCATGATCCACATATTCGTGAGTTATTCTGCAATGAAAACGTTTTTTGGAATTAGGTTCATTATTAGATAGTAGCAGAGTAAAGCGATGATACTGTCAGGTGACTATTGAATGATCCAGCATTCGCATACCACTCGCATTGATAATGTCTGGTTAATGCCAACCATTTAAAAGGGACTAATTTTTGCTCTGATTCAATTCATCCAAAATACACTCCCACTAGCATTACAACGGAGAAAACAATGCCCAATTCAAATCCCGCTTGCAATCCACCAAGTGATGTCACCTGTGATCCAGCTAAACTAAATGAATTAGTAGAGAGGTTTCCCGATCTATGTTTAGATGCTAGCAAATTTGAACCTAATGATCCTGAAACTACGCTATTGGGCGTTGGGGGTGCTGGAACTAGCTGGCAAGGTCTTTCTGGGCGTTATAATTATGGCTTAGTTTGCTCAGGCGAGGATACTTGGAAAGTTGGATGGGATGAAATTTTCCCTCCTTGGAGTTCAGGATCAGAAAATGCAACAGGAGGTTCTTTCCCTAATCTTATCTTTCCTAATTTCTCTACAACAGGGGGATTTTGCTGAAGTTACCCAAGAATAATGAGAGCTCTAAAAATGTGCAATCTATTCTTGCGTAACCTCTTACAAACATTAAAACCATAACGGAGAAAAAGATGCCCAATGCGAATCCCGCTTGTAATCCCCCAAATGATATTTCTTGCGATCCAGCTAAACTCCAAGAATTAGTATATAATTTTCCTTATCTCTGTCTCGACACTAGCCAATTTGACCCAGGCGATCCTGAAAACACATTAATTGGCGCTGGAACAAGCTGGACAGGGCTCACTACTAACTATAGCTATGTCTTAAATTGTGAAGACGACAATAGCTGGGTTCTCTCATGGGGTAGTATCTCCCTCCCTCCAATTTATGGATCTGAGAAAGCAACGGGAGGCTCTTTCCCTGGCCTGACTTTTCCCAGTTTCTCGACAAGAAACGGAAGTTGCTGAGAATCATTTTTGTATGAAGATAATTTCTTAGAACCAGTGTTTAGCAATCAATGATTACAAGAGTGAGTACCTCAGATTTGAATTTGAAAATGTGGAAAGTCGAAGTGATTTGGCTTAATCTCATAATATTGGCATGTTGATTTTTGTCATGATTCAATAAGAGTTTTTGAAATCAAATGGCTTATTTACTTCCTCATACTCTGATTCTACATATTCCCAAGACAGGCTCAGATTGGGTTCGCACCGCTTGCTATGAAGCAGTCGAAGGGCCGATTACTGAAATTGGTGATTGGCATTGTGACTTGCAGACGGCCAAGCAGATCATATTAGAAAAAGGAATCGAAATCCCTCTCACCATTACCTTCGTCCGGCATCCTCTTGACTGGTATAGGTCTGCCTGGATGTATTGGAAAGAAACTAATCGCTTTCCACGCCTGGAAGAGGAACCCAAAGTAGAAACAGACGACTTTGAGCAGTTTGTTCGCAATTGTATGGCAGTTGAACCTCAAGGCTATCTCTCTGCACTTTATGAACGGTTTACAGGAATCAATCCTGGGGAAATTTCTATGATTGGTAAGCAGGAAAACCTTGTGAATGACCTCGTCCGTATTTTAAGACTGGCAGGAGAAACTTTTGATGAGGTCAAACTGAGAGCAGTCAAATCGAAAAATGTGGGAGGTACTAAAACAGGCGTCAAATTCACAGGGTATTCTTTTGCATTGGCTAGAGATGTAGTTCAACATGAACGCCGCGTACTGGAACGATATGGATACACATATTAAAAAGTAAATAGACCTTTAGTCCTCATCCAGCGATAGAAAATAAATTTTTTGTAGAGCAAGCTTTTCTACCTTGAAATCACTTCCCTAAAATATCAGGAGTAACTGGTGAAGATTGATAATGAGAAATTGAAATCACTTTTTTCAAAACTGGGGATCTCTCAAAAATACGGAGCAACACAATGGGCTCTTAACTTGTGGGACGAGTTCGGTGCCTTGGAATCGGGGGACACTGTTGTCGATCTTGGATGTGGGGAACGGTTTGCCCCAGCGATGTCGCTTGACCCAACGATTCATTATATCGGGTTTGATGTTAACAGAGATTCGGTTGAAAAAGGCTCACTAAACTATCCCCAATATCGCTGGAAACACTCAAACGTTAGAAATGAAATGTATAACCCAACTGGGGTAATTGATCCGAAGACGTTTCAGATCCCTATCGAAGAGAATGTTGCAGACTTAGTCATTTGCGCATCATTATTCTCGCACCTCGAAACATTTGAAGTTGCGAAAAACTACATTCATGAAATTCAAAGGATCATCAAACCAGATGGTCACATATGGATTAGCTGGTTTCGTTCACCACCAAACGAGGTTTGCTCGGATGCCAAGCGAACTGTTTTTACCGAAGCCGAGATTATAAATATGATAGGTGGCTGGTTGGACCTTAAGCTAACGATAGGTGGAATGACTGAAGACTACCATAATCAATGGATTATGCTGGGACAGGTCAAAAGTACCAATGAATTCTTGGCCAAGGCATCTTAATATAACCAGGAGAACATTGAAAAAGTTGTTTCGCTTTTCTGTTGTACTGGAACTCCATTACCAACAACTATTCTGAATCCAGAGCCGGCCGAATATTGGATGTTTGAATGACTGACAAAGATGATATTGCTCTCAAACCACATAAATTCAATGACAATGTGAAACGAAACTTGATGTTTCACATTTGGCCCAAAGAATCTGCTCGACCAGTTTGGATGAAATTCATCAATAATCTGAAACGTGATATAGAAATTTTCAATCACAAGCGCATTGTAGGAATTGCTCATGGAACTGATACAGCAGATCCTCAAGAAGTAAAGGATCTGTTAAAAGAGTACATTGAAGAATTTATCGTTCACGAAAACCAAAAAGAACTAGGAGAAGTCCAGACCTTTCCTGAAATGTTGGAATATGTGATGAATGAGAATCCTGACGAAGTTACTTTTTATGGTCACGCAAAAGGAGTTAATCATAACCCTGGAACCATAGCCCACGCCTGGGCCGATCTAATGTATGAAGCGAACGTTCATTACCACAAAAAAGTTGAGTTTCTTTTACAACGTGGTTTTGGATTAGTAGGACCATTCAAACACAATAGCAACCGTGGGCATAGCGATGCTTGGGGAGGCCATGGTTGGCATTATTCTGGAACTATGTTTTGGTTTAGGAATAGCGAAATATGGGCTAGTAACTGGCGTGACATACTACCAATCTATCATGGAGTCGAAGCCTGGCCGGGCAGACAATTACGCTCGGAATATGCAGCGTGTTTGTTTTACGAACCCAGAGATTCTATGTACAACTCAAATCAATTTCGTAATTTGATTTTGCCTGCCTGGGAGAAATGGAAAATTGAAAATGCTTCCTATCATTATACCCGTAATCAGTCCTTAGAGTTTCTCCCAGATCATTAAGAACATTTAAACAATTTTACGGTAATTGAATGGAAATTACCCCTGAACTGCATATGCGTTAGTTACCAAAGTAAATGGAGGCCTTTATTATCCTGAGTACAGAAGCCAGATGGAAATTTTTTATGCTCCTGTGATTATTATGGCAACTACCAATTCATGGCTAAGATCGTTACTCATGAAATACATTGATTTCTGGAAAAAAATTTTTTAACACTTTCTTAGTGTTTTGAACCCACGAGTGTAATTCCCATGTCTGAAAATAAACGCTCAATGCTCCTTCGATTTGCATATTATGCGATCCCATTTTTGCTAGTGATTTATGTTTTGAGCATTGGCCCTGTTGAAGCGATATTTTTACACTTATTTTATGTTCACACTCAAGAGCCTGGATCAAATGTTACTCTTGGATCAATTTATGTTGAAGCGGGTTCTTTTTATTTCCCCTTGACATGGGCTGCAAACAAAAATCAATTCATTAATGAAATGCTTAAACGCTATATTAATTTATGTCATAGATTGATATTTCCAGACACACACGATTACTGTAGCTTTGGTGGCTTTTTCTAGCTTGTATTATGATCTGCTTTTGTCACGCTTAGATTTCTATTACATGGAACTAGTTCATATGACTGAAAAGAAAGAATCCATTTTCATTCGATTTGCATGTTTTGCTGTCCCTATATTATTAGTGGTTTATATTATGTGCACTGGTCCTGTTTTTGCTTTGATGTATGACTCGAATGGAGATTTGGAACATCTGGAATAGCTAAACTTTATAGTCTGGTTCTATGCTCCATTGGCGTGGTGCTCAGAACGAAATGAATTCCTATCGAAATTCTTTGGTGCTTATATTAATATTTGTAATGATTCAAATATCGACTTCAAATAATCATGGCCATGGTATTAGTGCTTATGCCTGAGTGAAGTATCAAAATTCTCCCGCCTGACACTTCACCAGACCGGAGAAATCAAGACTATTTACAGCTTGAAACAGTTGTTGGCATCACCGTTCTCTTGTGTGCTTCCAAACTATGATATTTGAAAAGATCAACTGCACTTTTCTACTACGTTTAAAACAGATCTTACATAAGACAATCTCCCAAGCCAAGCCTGGGGAAATTCCCCATCCGTGGTCATTACTGTTTCTGATTCGAAGAGCAAAGCATGAAGTTTCTATTATTATTTTTCACATATCATCTCTCAATCTTGAGTCTATAGACGGTAGGATCAGTGAAAGTTAGAATCGATTAGGAGCAGTCCTATCAGCTACTAACAACCAGAAAAGAGGCCTCTATGGAGACGCAACAGCTTCAACAAATCTTGATGGAACTACGATTTACCGCTGGACTGTCAGAGGGAGAGCAACAGAAGCTGGCTCGTATTTCGCGTGCGCGAGACTTTCCCAAAGGTACGACTATTTTTACAGAGGGTAGCGCGCACAAAGATATCTATGTAATACGAACTGGTCGCGTCGAAATCTGCATGAGCATACCGGCCCGTGGATGTTTACCTGTTTTAACGCTCGAATCAGGCGATCTGGTTGGCTGGTCATCTATTTTAAAACTGGGAGAAATGACGGCCACAGTCGTAGCCTTGGAAGACACACAAACAATTGCCATTGATGCAGCAAGTTTAAGAACACTTTGTGACGAGGATCATGATATTGGCTATCAAATCATGCATCGAATTGCCACTGCACTTTCCCAGCGACTTGTAGCCTCTCGCTTACAGGTGCTCGATATGTTTGGTCTCGAGTTATTTGATGATGTCGATTCTTACGAAAATAGCTCGAGAGGGACAGCAGAATGAATGAAGCCATACAGACTGCAAGTCCCCGATCTTGTTTTCTTTCAATCGATCAGTTTGCGAATTTATTCGAAGTGCTGCATGCTTTAGATTACGAAGTCATCGGCCCTACTTTAGATCAGGAAGCGATTGTGTATGATCGGGTGACATCGATTGAGGATCTGCCCCGCGGATGGACGGACATTCAAGAGCCTGGCAAGTATCGATTAGAGCAACGTGATGACGATGCCTTATTTGGCTATGTGGTCGGTCCCCATTCATGGAAACAAAATTTATTTCCGCCTGTCAGCACATTATCCAGTGCTGATCGAACAGACGAGGGTTGGCAGTTTACTGAAGTAGAACAGGAGCTACCCAAATTTGCGTTTCTCGGAGTACGCGCATGTGAATTGGCGGCTCTCAAAATTCAGGATCGTGTCTTTATGGAAGGCCCGTATGTTGATCCGAATTATCAGGGACGTCGTAATCAAGCATTAGTCATCGCTGTGAACTGCACACAGGCGGCATCGACTTGCTTTTGCACCTCCATGAATACCGGCCCCCGTTGTACAAGTGGCTATGACCTGGCCCTCACGGAACTACCAGATGGCTTCGTTGTCGAAGTGGCCACTTCACTTGGTGAAACAATCATTGATGCTCTGGAAACTCAGATTGCCTCAGACGAAAATCAACGACAGGCTGAAGCCGCGCGGCAACAAGCGGTCGATCAGATCTCACGAGAATTCGATACAACAGATATTCGAGACTTATTACTGTCTAATTTAGAACATCCACAATGGAATGATGTCGCGGAACGGTGCCTTTCCTGTACCAACTGTACGATGGTCTGTCCGACCTGCTTTTGCAGTTCCGTGGAAGAAGTCAGTGACCTGACTGGCGATCATGTCGAAAGACAACGTCAATGGGATTCGTGCTTTAACGTTGATTTCAGTTATATGAACGGTGGCTTGGTACGGAATAGTATTCGAAACCGGTATCGCCAGTGGATGACTCATAAACTGGCAACCTGGATCGACCAATTCGGAACGTCTGGTTGTGTTGGCTGCGGTCGTTGTATTACTTGGTGCCCTGTCGGCATTGATCTGACACAGGAAGTTGCCGCCATTCGAGAAAGCCAGACATGAATTCCGCTTGTTCAACAACAGGAGAAGACAGCATTACGCAAGCCAATTCCTGGGTACCGCATACGGCGGTGATTCGTAAAGTCACACATGAAGTCAACGAAGTCAGTACCTATCATTTGGCGCTATCTGATCCTGCGCTTGCCAAAGCATACCGTTTCGAGCCCGGACAATTCAATATGTTGTACGTGCCAGGCGCGGGTGAGTCGGCGATTTCAATGAGTGGCGATCCTGATTCACCGGAAACTCTGGCACATACGATTCGGTTTGCGGGAAATGTGACACGCAGTATCGCAACTATGGAAGTAGGTGATACCTTGGGACTCAGAGGCCCCTTTGGTACGAGTTGGCCTTTGGAAAAGTGTGTCGGCAAAGATGTCATTCTGGTAGCAGGAGGCATTGGATTACCACCGCTTCGTCCGCTCATTCATCGTCTGCTGGTTGAGCGACAGCGATTCGGACAACTGCATTTACTCTACGGTGCACGATCTCCCGATATGCGACTTTACACCAAAGAATATCGTGACTGGTCTGAGAAAGGTCTGTTGATTAAAGAAACAGTAGATCGAAAAAATCTCGGTTGGCAGGGGAATGTCGGAGTGGTGTCCATGCTATTGGAACGCTTAGAACCATTCGACCCTGCTCATTCGATACTCATGATTTGTGGACCGGAGCTGATGATGCGATTTACCGCCAGAGCAGCAATGCAACGCGGAATGACGCCCGAACAAATCTGGGTTTCCACGGAACGAAACATGCAATGTGCGATCGGCCTGTGTGGACATTGCCAACTGGGTCCGGAATTTATTTGCAAGGATGGCCCCATTTTTCGCTACGATCAGATTTCGCCTTATTTAATCGTGGAGGGACTCTAATCGTGGGAAAACCAAAACTTGGTGTTTTTAAATTTGCCTCCTGCGATGGTTGCCAATTATCACTGCTGGATGCTGAAGATCAGTTGCTTGCTGTTGCGGAAGCAGTCGACATTGTCCATTTCCCTGAAGCAAGCAGCCGACTGGAATCGGGTCCCTATGATATTGCACTGATCGAAGGTTCCATCACAACCCCACACGATGTAGAACGAATTCAGCAAATCCGCGGCGACTCGAAGTTTTTGATGACAATCGGCGCCTGTGCGACTGCAGGTGGAATCCAGGCACTACGCAATGGCGCTGATACGAGTGAATTCATGCAAGCCGTCTATGCGACCCCTGAATACATTCAGGTTTTAGACCAATCAACGCCGATTGCCGAACATGTGAAGGTCGATTTTGAGTTACGGGGTTGCCCCATCAATCAATATCAATTAATCGAAGTCATTCAGTCATTATTGGCAGGCCGAACTCCACGTACCCCCAAACATAGCGTTTGTCTCGATTGTAAACGCCGTGGAACGGTTTGCGTGACCGTCGCTCAGGGAATCGCCTGCCTGGGACCTGTCACGCAGTCCGGCTGTGATGCGATTTGCCCCAGTTATCACCGGGGTTGTTATGGCTGTTATGGTCCCGCTGCTCAGCCAAATCTGGTAAGCTTGAGCACACAGACACTCAAAACAGGCGTTTCTCCAGCAGAAGCTGCTCACAGACTGCAAAACTTCAACGTCTCTGCACCTGCCTTTCATAAAGAGAGCCAGCGGTTAACGGATCAGGCCAGGGAGCAGAACTGATGGGTAACCGTACAATCAAAGTTGAAACATTGACGCGGGTCGAAGGCGAAGGCGGTCTCTATATTCGTTTGAATGGAGAGGCCGTTGACGAAGTGCGATTAGAAATTTATGAACCGCCGCGCCTGTTCGAAGCTCTATTACGCGGCCGACCTCTGGAAGATGTTCCCGATATTACGGCGCGGATCTGTGGAATTTGCCCGGTCGCCTATCAGATGAGTAGCGTGCATGCATTAGAAGCTGCTTTGGAAGTGACAGTTTCACCAGAGATCCGCCGTCTGCGACGATTGCTCTATTGTGGTGAATGGATTGAAAGTCACGGTTTACACATGCACTTATTGCATGCGCCAGACTTCCTGGGATTCGACAGTGGACTGGAAATGGCGAAACAGTTCCCGGACGAAGTCAATCGAGGGCTGCGTTTGAAAAAACATGGCAATCAACTCGTCGATATGCTGGGAGGGCGAGCCATTCATCCCATCAATGTTTGTGTTGGCGGTTTTTATCGTCTGCCAACACGAAAAGAAGTCCATAAATTGATTCCTGATTTTGAATGGGGGTTGAATGCAGCCATCGAAACAACACGCTGGGTTGCCGGTTTTGATTTCCCTGACTTCGAATCCCCTGATTGTGAATACATCTCACTTTCGCATCCCGATGAATATCCGATGAATGCAGGAGTCATGAAAACCAGTCGTGGTGACACGATCGATGTGGCTAATTATGAAGCAGAATTTGAAGAACAACAGGTTCCGCATTCCACGGCCTTACATGCGATTCGAAAGTCAACGGGACGCCCTTATTTACTGGGGCCGTTAGCGCGCATCAATCTGAATCGGGACAAACTCTCTCCCTCCGCACAAAAACTGGCAGACGAAATCAAGCTGGAGCCTTTATGCTGCAATCCGCATAAAGGGATTATTGCGCGGGGACTGGAGATCATCCACGCTTACGAAGAAGCGTTAATGATCCTGCGAGATCAAACACTAAAAGGGAAATCGCGTGCGTCATACGAGTATCAAGCCGGCGAGGGATTGTCTGCAACCGAAGCACCGCGCGGAACCCTCTTTCATCGGTATATTGTCGATAAAGATGGTAAGATTGTTGAAGCATCGATTGTTCCACCGACTTCACAAAACCAGGCTCAAATTGAAACAGATTTAAAACAATGGATCTCGCATGTCATCAGTAATGATGAACGAGAAACAGCCCGCAAATGTGAAAACCTGGTCCGTGCGTATGATCCCTGCATCAGTTGTTCCACTCATTTTCTGAATGTCAAAATAGAACGCACTTAGTTCAAGATACGAAAGTCTGACTGTGATGAAGCATCAATCCCGGATTTTGGTCATAGGCATCGGCAGCCCCCACGGCGATGATCAAGTCGGTTGGGAGATTGCAAAGCAGATTCAAGATAGGGGCAGCGAGTTCGTTGATGTCCGTCTGGCGCGAACGCCCGATGATTTAATCGACTGGCTGGAGGGAATAAAACAATTGGTGATTTGCGATGCTTGCCAGGGTGCGGGAGATGTAGGTACTCACCACCACTGGGAATGGCCCTCTGACCAACTGGAAACAATGACATGGTCGGGAACACACCATGTTTCGTTACCCACTGTCCTCGCATTGGCCGAACAACTGGGCCGACTTCCCACTTTGGTTCAAATTTGGGGTGTCGAAATTGAACAGACACAGCCTGGTGACTCAATGTCTGATCCAGTGAAGGCAGGAGCAATTCTGGTCGCAGAGACAATCTGTCAAGAACTATCGATACCCATAAAAAAGTCTGAGATCCAACATGCATGAACGGTCTCTGATCCGGAGTTTATTACGGCAAGTGGAGCAAATCGTCGCAGTAGAAGGCGGCGGGAAGGTCACCGAAATTCGTGTGCAGGTGGGTGATTTGTCCGGTGTGGAACCACTTTTGTTTCAGACAGCGTTTGATGACATGGTTCCTAGTGTGTTTTCTTCCGACTGTCGATTGGCACTCGAAATCGTGCCAGTCACGGCGGTTTGTAGCGAATGTGAACATCAGTTTGAAATCGTTGATTTTCAGTTTCGTTGTCCTGAATGCCAGACGAAGTCGGTGCAGGTCATTCAGGGAGACGAAGTAACATTAATCAGCGTTTCCATTAATTCGAACAATTCAATCGAAGGAGTCGCATCATGAACCAGCGCACAATTGTTGTACAACGCGATGTGCAAGCTGATCAGAAAGCGGATGCTGCTACAGAACGAGAGAGACTGGGACGCCGAGGGACGCTGGTTGTCAATCTACTCTCCTCGCCAGGCGCGGGAAAAACGACCTTACTGGAAGCAACAGCGCGGCATTTTGCTGGCCGCCGCAGTATGGCTGTGCTGGTAGGTGATCTTGAAACAGATCGCGATGCAAAACGTTTGTCGCCTCTCGTGCCAGTAGCACAGTTAACCACAGGGGGAGCCTGTCATCTGGAATTATCACTCGTGCAACGAGGACTGAAGGCGCTGGGCGATCCTGAAGTCGATTTTCTATTTATTGAAAATGTGGGCAATCTGGTTTGCCCGGCCTCACACGATCTGGCAGAACACTTGCGTGTCGTACTCATTAGTACGACGGAGGGAGACGATAAGCCAGGCAAATATCCGAAAATGTTCCGTACCAGTCAGGCAATGGTGATTACAAAACTGGATTTACTGCCACACGTTCCCTTTTCAGTAAAAGCGGTGACAGAAGATGCCCATCGTATTCAGCCTCATTTGAAAGTCTTAGCAAATTGTGCTTTGGATGGTTCCGGCATTGCAAGCTGGTGTGATTTTCTGGAAGAACAACATCAACAGCAATTGGCGACATATCATGAACCAGCAGGTAATCGCTAATCAACAGAAATCAAAAGTGGCCGTGCAGTTGACTTTAACAGGACACGTCCAGGGAGTCGGATTGCGTCCCACAATAGCTCGTTGGGCACAGAAATTAAATTTAGCCGGCCAGATTTGCAATACCACACAAGGTGTCAAACTGATTGTTGAAGGCCCCGCAGATATTGTACAACGTTTTGAAAATGAATTAGACACACATTTGCCGAGCGGAGCTTACCTTGAAAAAAGTGCACGTGCAAATCTAAAGCCAAGTGCATTAATCAAATTTGAGATTATCGAGAGCGAAACAGAAGGCCCTCTTTCTACACAAGTTCCCCCCGATATCGCCGTTTGCGAGGAGTGTCTCTCTGAGATCACAAAACCAGAAGACCGTCGTTTTCATTACCCGATCACAAGCTGCACAAACTGTGGTCCCCGCTATTCAATCATCAAATCAATGCCTTATGAGCGAACACAAACCAGTATGTCAGAGTTTGCTCTGTGCCAGTGTTGCGAAACGGAGTACCAGTCTCCTGATGACCGACGGTTTCATGCACAAACCAACGCCTGCCCGGAATGTGGTCCCCATATCTGGTGCACCGATGCGAAGGGACGACAAATTGCCTGTCAGAATGAGGCAGTCAAAGCTGCGGCAACGGCATTGAAGCAGGGACAGATTGTGGCAATGCGTGGATTGGGCGGCTACCAATTTCTCATAGATGCGACATCAGAACGCGCCGTTAAAAAACTAAGGCAGCGAAAACATCGTTATGGGAAACCGCTGGCCGTGATGGTGAGTTCTATTGCAGAAGCTAAAACGCTGGTCTATCTGAATGAAGCCGAACGGTCTGCACTCACTAGCCCCGCCGCCCCGATTGTCCTGGTACAATCACGCTGTATTTCCAACCTGGCAAGCAGTATCAATCCCGGCTTGAATACATTGGGAGTCATGCTACCAACAACTCCTCTTCATTGGCTGTTGCTACAACAGTGCTCCTTCCCGTTAGTCGTCACCAGCGCAAATCGGGAGGGAGAACCGTTAGCTTATCAGAGGGAAAATATCAGTACAGAACTAAAATCGATAGCCGATCTTTGGCTGGAGCATGATCGTCCCATTACCCGTCCGATTGATGATAGCGTGGTGAGATGCATCGCGGGACGAAGCGTAGCAATCCGTATAGCTCGTGGCTTAGCACCCTTGCCCCTCGAACTGAAAAGCAGTGTCTCTCAAATCGCATTAGGCGGACATCAAAAAACAGCATTCGCGCTTTGCAACGGTCGTCAAAGCATGCTCGGTCCTCATATCGGTGATTTGGACAGTCTGGCGTCCTGCGAACGGTATCAAGAACAACTTCAGTCATTGAAACAACTATACGGCGTCTCACAAAGTTCATTGGTCTGTGATACTCATTCGAATTATTTCACTTCACAATGGGCGGCTCGCGAATCGGTTCCACTGGAAACGGTGCAGCATCATCATGCCCATATTGTTGCAGGCATGCTGGAACAGGGTTGGTTAGATCGCCAGGTATTGGGTGTCGCCTTTGATGGCACTGGCTGGGGCGATGATAGCACCATCTGGGGAGGAGAATTTTTGTTATCGACCGCTACCAACTATACCAGAGTGGCACACTTGAGACCGTTTCGTCTGCCAGGTGGAGAACGTGCCATGCGTGAACCGTGGCGCGTCGCCGTCTCGTTGGTCACACAGGTTGCTGGTATAGACGTTGCTTCCCGTTTGAAACTAAACAGAGAACAGATAAAACCGCTGCTGAAAATCATCAAGTCAAAGCGACTTTCACCTCCGACGACCAGTGCCGGTCGTCTGTTTGATGGTGTTGCTGCCCTCGTGCTGGGAATAGAACAGTGTGATTTTGAAGGACAGGCGGCAATGTCACTGGAAGCGGTCTGCGATCAATCTGAACCAGGATGTTATGAGATTCCCTTGCAAGGAAGCAAACCCATTCAACTTGACTGGCGGCCGTTGATCTCACAGATTTTAAAAGACCGTGATGCAAGCGTACCCCCGGCAGTGATGGCGATGCGATTTCATCGTGGGTTGGCGCGAGCGGTCGCTCAGCTCTGTTATCAGTTTGCCCCCCTGCCCGTTGTTCTGGGAGGGGGCGTCTTTCAGAATCGATGCCTGGTTGAGTTGTTGTTAGAAGAATTCGAAGAAAACAGACAGCCACTCGGATTGCCAGGCAAAATTCCTCCCAATGATGGCGGGTTGGCGGCAGGTCAACTCGCTGTAGCCATTTCTCGCGGAAATCTGAAAGGGGCAGACCAATGTGCTTAGGAATTCCCGGTAAGGTCGTTCGCTGGATTGAACGAGAGGGGGCGTTTGCACAAGCGGAAGTGGAATTTGAAGGAATTCGACGACTTGTCCATATGGCATGTGTCACTGAAGCGGAACTGGGGGATTATGTTGTTGTGCATGCCGGAATTGCCATCAGCCGCATCAATCCGATTGAGGCTGAGCGTATCTTTGAAACACTTTCCCAATGGGGTGAAGACGAAGGCTGGCACACGGGATTGTCGCAAGATACAGAGGCATCACCATGAAATATCTTGACGAATACCGCGATCCCAAAACAGCGCAATTATTGTTAGATGAAATTCGCAGAATCACAACTCGTCATTGGACTTTGATGGAAGTCTGCGGCGGTCAGACACATAGTCTGCTCAGGCACGGTATTGCTGTAGAGCTGGAAGGAACCGTGGAACTGATTCATGGACCGGGTTGTCCCGTCTGTGTGACAGATCAGGCAGCCATCGATTTTGCCTGTCAACTGGCACAGCGTGAGGAGATCGTTCTGGCCAGTTTTGGTGACATGTTGCGTGTGCCTGGTAGTCATGGATCACTACTGGATGCTCAGGCGACGGGAGCTCATATCCAAATTGTCTATTCTCCCTCGGATGCGGTGGAATTGGCACGGAAGCAGCCTGAAACACAGTTTGTGTTCTTTGCCGTGGGATTTGAAACAACAGCGCCTGCCACCGCTCTGGCAATCAAACAGGCGGCCCGTTATCGATTAGAGAATTTTAGTATGATTGTTTCACATGTGCGCGTGCAACCTGCGATGGAATCACTGGTGCAAGCACCTGAAAATCGCGTACAAGCATTTCTGGCAGCAGGACATGTCTGTACCGTCATGGGATATGAATCATATGAATCATTTGTGAATCGATACCAACTGCCTGTCGTGGTAACTGGTTTCGAACCACTGGATTTACTGGATGGAATTCTGGCTTGTGTCAAACAACTTGAAGCAAACGAGGCAATGCTTGAGAATCGCTATGCGCGTACGGTTCAAGCAGCTGGAAATCGGTCAGCGCAAGATCTGGTGCAGGAAATCTATCAAGTTTGTGATCGGGCATGGCGCGGTTTTGGTACCATACCTAAAGGAGGTTTAGAACTGCGTCCCGAGTGGCAACAGTTTGATGCTCTATTGCGATTTAATAAACCAGCAATACCCGTCTTCAAACGGGATGAGTGCCAGAGTTTCGAAGTCATGACGGGCCAAATCAAGCCCCCCGAGTGTCCTCATTTTGGAACGCGCTGTACGCCTGAGTCACCTTTGGGAGCCCCTATGGTCTCGTCTGAAGGAGCGTGTGCCGCCTATTACCGTTATGGTGTCACAACTACTCCCTAACCGAACTATAGATGGATTCATCATGCAGGAAAGTTTGTAATTAGCATGTCAAGTAATAACAATCCTGCCTCCTGGCAGTTGAACTGTCCCGTTTCTATACCAGCGAACGCTGAATATGTGACTTTGGCTCATGGTGAAGGAGGACGGCTCTCACGAAAACTGATTCAAGAGCATATTTTAGCTTCTCTGAATAATGAATATCTCATCGCCCTCAATGATGCGGCTCAGCTCCCCAAAATCGAAGGACCATTGGCGTTAACGACAGACAGTTTTGTCGTCTCACCTCTATTTTTTCCAGGAGGTGATATCGGCTCACTGGCGATTTTCGGAACAGTCAATGATCTGGCTGTCAGTGGCGCGAAACCTCTCTGGCTGACACTTTCCTTGATCCTGGAAGAGGGATTTCCGCTCGCGATCCTAGATCGTATTCTGGAAAGTATTGCTCGGGCTGCACGGGAAACGTGCATCAAGATTGTTGCCGGTGATACGAAGGTCGTTCCCCGCGGCGTCGCAGACGGACTATTTATTAATACGGCCGGGGTGGGAGAACTCATCACACCAATCCCACCCGGTCCGGCGACTTTACAGGTAGATGACGAATTAATCATCAGCGGTCCCATTGGTCGACATGGAATTGCGGTATTGGCAACACGCGAAGAACTCGGGTTGGAACCGCTGCCTCTCAGTGATTGCGGTTCATTACTACAGTCTGTTGAACTCTTACGAAGTGGAATCGGTAATCAAGTACGTTGTCTGCGCGATGCAACCAGAGGTGGAGTCGCCGCAGTTCTACATGAATGGGCGGAAGCCAGCGAATTGACTCTGAGTATCGAAGAACGCAATGTTCCCGTTTCACCGGAAGTTCGGGGAGTCTGTGAATTGCTGGGGCTTGACCCACTCCATATGGCTAATGAAGGAACCATGGTCATCGCCGTCAAACCAGGGGCAGGCACAGCTGCCGTTGAAATACTAAAATCAATTCCAGAAACCGCTACGGCACAACAGATTGGTATTGTGAAATCCCGAGGTATCGTCCCAGTCACAATTCGTCGCACGCTGGATTCGGAACAACCCTTGGATGATCCATTGGGAAGCCCACTCCCAAGGATCTGTTAATGTCAATTCAGGATAGTCGCTAGTGATATTCAAGTCGGAGACATCAACTCCGATCAATTGTAAACCTAAGGTTCATGATCTGCGAAGTATCACGTAACTCTCGTTCATGGTCACTCTTGTGAACTAGTTGCGAGTAATACTTTTCCATTGCTTCCAGAATATCACATCGACTGACGATGCCGAGCAGCTCCCCTTCCTGCACAACTGGTAAATGGCGCAGATGATGACTTGTAAAAATAGAAACAATCGCAAAGAGTTCTGTATCGGGAGCAATACAGATGGGATGTGACGTCATAATAGTTTTGGCAGACTGTGGAGGGCTGGGATTTCCAAAATAGATTTCTTTGGAAAGTGCAGACAAACAGTCTTTTTCGGAGACGAAACCCACTAAATATTTTTTTTCGTTACGCATTTCTACTACAGGTGCATTTGAAACATGGTGTTTGAGTAAAAATCGAACCACTTGAGTAAGCGGCATCTCCGGAGTGACAACTTCAACATGACTCGTCATAAAATCCTTGGCATGTGGTGATGATTTTAGTTCATTCATTGATTGAAACTCCTGTAATGATTTTCTTGTTCAGGAAATGATACAATACTTAATGTTTCCTTTTCATTATGAATTGCGTTACGAATCTTTCAGTGCTTCAAACCCGGTGACGACATCGAGCAATTCTTCTGTGATGGAGGTCTGTCTTTGTTGGTTGTATTCAGATTGCAGGTTCACGAGTCGCTCTTTGATATTGCGTTCTGCGGCCTGCATGGAAGCGATCCGACTGGCGTTTTCTCCTGCCAGTGATTCAGCACACGCGCGAAATAATGAAACAAACAGATACTGTCGAATGAGCCGTGATAATAATACACTGCGATTCATCGTAAACATGGGGAGTGTTTGCGAAGACCATTTTCTCTTTTTATGGTGAAAAATACATGCTGGATCGATAGGCAACAGTTGCAACATATGCGGCTTATATGTTGACGCAGATACCCGCCGATTATAAGAAATATAAATACGATCCAAGCTTTTCTCTCTCCGCCAATGATCAATACTCGCCAGAATATCAATTACCAATGGTGCAATGCCTGTAGCAGACCCCGGTAGTGAAAAAGTAAAATCGATATTCGCTCCCAAATCCAATAATTTATTCGAAATCCGCGAGCCTATGGTCATCCAGGCTAAGTACTTGCCTTTGTCACTGTCGTTTGAAAAATGCTCCCATGCATGGGAACCGATCTGCTCATTGAATTGTCCGCACATACCCTGGTCAGACCCAAAAATAATGATACCTGTTGCACCATCGGCTTTCAGCCCTCGCAAACGCGACTCCAATGGACTATCCCAGAGCACCATTTTGAGCCCCAGCTCAACTGTTTCTGAAAAGTCTGTCAGTGAATCTACAGCCTGTTCGTATTGACGTATACTGACAGCGGCAAGTGTCTTCATCGTGCGAACTACTGATTCGAGATCTCTAGTACTATCAATACTTCGTTTTAATGATTCAAAGTCTTGCATCTTATTTTACTGGTTCAGTATGTTTATTGGTTAAGAGACTGAATAATTTCACGCGCTGATTGAATCGTCTCTCTTTGATCCTCTTCAGAAAATTTTTGCCCCGCCAGTATCGCCTCACTCACATCGGGAAATTCATCGACAAGTATGTTTTGTACCCTCTGCTCTGCACTCCGAATCAGAGGTATCCCTGTTGTATCAAAGACTCCTGCCGCCATTGACAGTAAAATAGAAATTTGCTGAGGAACGGAAAGTGGTTGATATTGTGACTGCTTGAATATTTCCCGAACACGTCGACCACGTTCGAGCGTCGTAAGGGTTTCTTCATCTAAGCGACTGCTGAAACGAGAAAATGCTTCCAGTTCTTCAAACTGGGCATAAGACAACCGCAAGTCACCGGCGACCGCTCGATAAGCGGGTAATTGTGTTTTGCCTCCCACACGCGAGACTGACCGCCCGACATCGACTGCCGGGAGGATTCCTTTTTGAAATAACTGCGGAGAAAGATAAATTTGACCGTCGGTAATCGAAATCAGGTTCGTTGGAATGTAGGCAGACAGATTTTGGGCTTCGGTTTCGGCAATCGGCAAGGCCGTCAAAGAACCTCCCCCCATTGAGTCGCGCAAATGTGTTGATCGTTCCAGCAAACGGGAATGCAAATAGAAAATATCGCCTGGAAATGCTTCCCTTCCGGGAGGGCGTCTTAATAAAAGCGATAATTCGCGATACGCGCGCGCGTGCGAAGTCAGGTCATCATAAACGACAAGTACATCTTGCCCCTGATCCATAAAGTATTCACCGAGCGTAGTAGCGGCATAAGGTGCGACAAATTGTAGTCCCGGTGCCGCATCACTTTCGGCTACAACAACAGCCGTATATTCGAGTGCATCATATTTTCGTAAATCGTCAATCACCTTAGCAACAGCTGTATTACGTTGGCCGATGGCACAGTAAATACATACAACGTTTTTGTTTCGCTGGTTGATAATCGTATCGATTGCAATGGCTGTTTTTCCGGTTTGTCGATCACCAAGAATCAGTTCGCGTTGTCCCCGTCCAATCGGAATCAAAGCGTCAATCACTTTGAAACCTGTTTGCAATGGAACGGTGACCGGTGCACGGTTGATAATCGATGCTGGTTCCCGTTCGTAAGGTCGGCGATCTGCCGCCGAAATAGGACCGTGCCCATCAAGGGGTCGCCCCACCGGATCAATGACGCGACCGATTAATGATTCTCCGACGGGGATATCGAGTAAACGGTGTGTCCGCCTCACTTCATCGCCGGCAGTAAGTTGATCACTATGATCTAGTAATACGACACCTACATCATCCATATCCAGGTTTAATGCCAGACCGAGTACATGATTGGGAAACTGTAAGAGTTCTTCCGATTGCACGTTGGGTAAACCGATAACACGCGCATTACCCCGACCTACATATGTGACTTCACCAATTTCAATGAGTCGTGGTTTGAAATTATGTTGAGTGAGCGTGTCATCAAATGTATTAAATGTCTCATCGAGAAGTGCTCGGACACTCAGATCAATATCCATTTACATACTTTCAATCATGATTGACCAGACTAAATAATATGAATGTAGAAATTCATGCCGTGGTTGGCACATCAGTTTCTGTTTCCAATGTCATTTCTTCATTCAGCGATATTTCAAACTCCTCTTCTAATTCTTCGAGTGATTCCTGAATGCTCCAAGCGACTTTGTATCCAGCTACATGCAATTCCATTCCACAAATTAATTCAGAATTCTCTCGAAAATCGATCGCGACATCTTCCCCCAGGAATTGATGCAAGAATGTCCTGACTTTTTCCAGGTCCGTTTCACTAAGTGCAAAGGCACTTTCTACCAATACGCGATGTTTTGTTGTATCAAGCAATGAGATAATTCTCTGCTTTTGCTGTATGTCAATCTTCTTGATCTCTTTTAGAAAGATCTCAATCGTCTGCTGTTGAATATCGACATCCGCCAATTCCGTTAAAATTCGATGGCTCATCTTTTGAATGTGGTTTGAGATCAGCAGGCGCGCCTCACGAATAAAAGAGTGCCTTTCTCTGCTAAGCGTCCGATACCACTCTGTCTTTGCTTGATCCACTTCTGCCCGAGCCTGGTTAAGATGTTCTTCTTTCCAATGCTGAATCTCTTTCCCTGCATCGGCCAGTAAATCGCCCTTAGCATGTGCAAGTTCTTCTGTTTTCAGTTGATAATTCTCTGCCTCAGATTCCGCCTGCTGTTGCGCTGTAAGAGTTTTTTCGTGTTCCGTTGCCATCTGTTTTTCCCGTTCGCTCATCGCATTGATGATTGGCGTATACAGGAAATGGGTTAACAACCAGACAAGAACAAGAAAGTTTAAGATTTGCGCAATAAATGTAAACCAATCAATGGACATTGTTGAATCCTACGTTGTCATTCAAGTTGATTAACCACCATTCGACTGCAGAAAGAAATTCCAGAACGGATTCGCAAAAATCAGAATCATTGAAATTACAAAACAGTAAATTGCCGTTGATTCCACCATAGCCAACCCTACAAAGAGCGTGCGGGTGATTGTACTTGCTTCATCTGGTTGTTGAGCAATGGCACTCAATGCCTGTGCCAGAGCTCGTCCTTCTCCTAAAGCAGGGCCTATTGAACCAATCGCGATCGTAATACCTGCAGTAAAGATTGACACCGCTGCAATCATCGTGTTTGAGTCCATAAAGAACTTCCTCTCTTTAGTTTTCATCATTGCGAGATTGTTCCGAATTGATTTCAGGAACTTTGTTATTTCGAATTGAGTCATCACTCACTTGTGTCGCCGACGCGATATAAACCATGGCGAGAACTGAAAAGATATAAGCTTGAATGACACCCGTCAGTAGTCCAAACGCCTGCATTAAAATCGGGACAAACAACGGCACAAATCCCAACAGGATCGCTGCAATCACTGCGCCACTCATCATATTACCGTAAAGGCGAACTGCTAATGCCAGCGTTCGAGAGAGTTCACCAATAATATTAAAAGGCAACATTAAGACGGAAGGACTGATATATTGCTTGAGGTATCCTTTAACTCCTTGATTTGCAATTCCATAAATGGGTACCGCAATAAAGACACAAGTTGCCAGAGCCGCTGTCGTGGAGAGTGAACTGGTAGGGGCATAATAACCGGGAACAATCGCCAATATATTAGAAACGACAATAAACAAAAAAAGTGTGCCTATGAATGGCAGGTAAGAACCAGGATCCTGTTGACTGACCTCTCGAATCTGGTTTCGTAGTCCTGTGACAAGCACTTCCAATAAGTTCTGCCCGCGCGAAATTTTCGTACTGGAAGACAAATTACGCGTGACGAGCCATGAGATGCATACCAGGATGCTCATGACGACCCATGTATAAATAATCGTCCGATTCAGAATGATAAATTCCCATTGCCAGATTGGTTCGTCAGGAAACATGGTCATTGATGAGATTCCCGCGATAGAGATGTATTAGCCAGATTCACATAACGTGTGAAAAAAAAACGCATCATCATAAAACCTAACAAACAAATCACAATCCGCTGCCATTGATGGTTTGGTGACAACGATATTCCGATAAACCAGAATCCACAGAGTGTTATTACCGTTCTGCTTAAGCCACTCAGTAAAAACAATAACCAGGGTTGACTTACTTTGGTGAGTTTTTTAATAGTGAGCCAAAGTCCGCCGAAGAATAATGCCCCCAATAGTAACCCGGTTCCCAGGCTAACAAGAAGCTGTAAAACCAAAATGAGGTCCATCAATCGATTCCTCCTTCTTTATGCAACCATTTCCAGGCATTAAAACAACCCAAGGCAATTCCACCGATCAGCAACATCAGACTCCATGAGTATGGGGTCGGCCAGCGTGAGTCAATCCACATGCCAATGGTGGCTCCCAAGACAGCGGGAATTGCGACCGACCAGCCAATGAGTCCAAACATACCAAGCCCAAACCAGATGGTGTGATGTTTTTCATTTTTTGCTTTCAGCTTACGCAGTTCCTGGGAAGCAATTCGTTTTTGAATCTCCCTCTGATTCTGCATTTGCAAATGATCTGGTTGTAAATCTCTGTTGGGAGTTTCGTCGTCTTCTGCAGGTGTTTGATCATCCATCGGCACTCACTCCCTGTTTCACAAAGTGCCTCAGAATATCTGCTTCCAGTCTGGCAATGGCGGAACGAGCCAATCGCTCGCGTTCATTCATGATTTCAAATTGCTCGATCACTTTTTGACGAAGCGTCCCCAAATCTTCTCCCTGCACAGCATAAATTGTTGAGACACGCACTTCAGAACCCGTTTTCGTTAAAATTCCACCACCAACACCGAGAAAGTATTCACATTGCCGTTCATCAACATAAGTCAAAATTCCCGGGAGCAAAGCAGAAACGAAGTCAACGTGTTTTGGCAGGAGACAGAAGGAACCATTTTCCGCCTCCGCAATGATTTTAGTGACAGGTTGTTTAATAAAGATTTCAGTGGGCAATAGGACTTTTAAATTCATCAAACCGCCACTTTCTCCGCTTCTTCAATCACCCCAATCATATAGAGAGCACGTTCCGGCACATCATAAAACTCATCATTTAAAATACGTTCACAACCGTGTAAGGTATCTTCCAGGGATACGAATTTTCCTTGATAATTAGTGAATTGCTCAGTACTAAAAAAGGGTTGTGTCAAAAAACGTTCCAGTCGGCGGGCTCGATTCACAATTCGTTGATCCTCTCGCGAAAGTTCTTCCAGCCCCAACATGGCAATGATATCTTTAAGTTCTTCATAGTTTGCCAAAGTCTCACGTACGGACTGTGCAACCTGATAATGTCGTTCCCCGACTATGGGAGGCATTAACATTTTTGAACTGGAATTTAACAAATCAATCGCGGGGTATAAACCTGCAGAAGCCCGCTTACGAGACAGCACCACTGAGGTCGAAAGATGAGCAAATGTGTGAACCGCGGAAGGATCGGTGAAATCATCTGCGGGCACGTAAACAGCCTGGACTGAGGTGATCGATCCATTTGTCGTTGTACAGATCCGTTCTTCCAGTTCCGCTAAATCCGATGCAAGCGTGGGCTGGTACCCGACGCGCGAAGGGAGTTCACCCATGAGTCCTGAAACTTCGGTTCCAGCCTGAATAAATCGAAAGATATTATCAATCAACAACAGAACATCTTGTCGTTGATCATCGCGAAAATATTCTGCCATCGTCAACGCCGCATGCCCTACACGGTAACGAGCTCCAGGTGGTTCATTCATTTGACCGAAGACCATCACCGTGTTTTCCAGCACACCCGCTTGTTTCATCTCCCGATATAATTCTTCGGCTTCACGAGAACGTTCTCCAATTCCACAGAACAAGCTCACACCTTTATGCGCTCCGACAACATTATGAATTAACTCCGTGATCAATACCGTTTTTCCAACCCCCGCCCCACCAAACAGACCTGCTTTGCCCCCACGTTCGAGGGGAGAAAGAAGATCAATGGCTTTGATACCAGTTTTAAAGATCTCGGACCGCGGAGGACGTTCTACTAAAGCCGGTGATTCATGGTGGATTGATCGCCAATTGGCACTCTCAATTGATTCTCCCGAATCGATCGTCTGACCAAAGACGTTCAACATACGTCCTAATAGCTTTCGTCCCACAGGAACTCTGAGTGGATGCCCTGTGTTATGGATTGGAGCACCGCGCGACAGGCCACGTGTCGAGGTTAAAGCAATTCCGCGAATGGTATGGCTGTCTAGTTGCGTGAGTACTTCAATAATAATTTCATGAGATTCCCCTGCGCGCAACTCACTTTGAACTCCTGGTAATTGATGTGGAAAGCAGGCATCGATCACACTTCCTCGAACTGACAGAATAGTTCCCAGGCTGAATTCATTTGACTGGACCTTCTGTTGTGTTGTCACTGGTACTCCTCTCCCGTCAATCCACCCTCTGAATCCTTAATTTTATGCTAACAAATAGGAAATCACCAGGCTACTTGCCTTCCATTTTGCTGACGATCTTTTTTTCACCAAAACTCAATTGCTATAAGATTCTTTTTTACATTTCTTTGCATGCTAAAGAGGCAAACCTGCTTACTAATGGTTTTCCCCATAGCAGAACCGGGAATTACCTCTAGTAAGTTCCAGGAACTTCTTGGTACTTAATTTAACATAGAATCATGAAAATAGTCAGAGAAATAGAAATTTGTAAACCACTGATAATGGATTATAATCTCGTTCAATTGTTTACATCTGGTCGTGTCTCTTCAACATACGACAACGGCTGTTCTGTGATTTAATTGATTGTGAAAATGATCCGCAGCACATTGAAATATTGAATTCAAGGAGGAGATCACAATGACCAGAGAACCACTGATACTTTGGTTTGATCAGATTGATATAAGCGATGTCCCCTCAGTAGGAGGCAAGAATGCTTCACTGGGAGAAATGTATCATCACCTGAAATCAGAAGGGATTTCCGTCCCTAATGGTTTTGCAACTACGGCCACCGCATATCGTCGCTTTTTGTCTGAAACGGACCTCGACCAACATATTCGAGAGATCCTCTGTGATCTGGATACCTCGGATATTATCAATCTTCAACAACATGGCCTTGAAGTCAGGCATGCCATTCTCTCTGCCGAGATTCCTCAATCGATTCAAGAGGAAATTCAAGAAGCATACGAAAAGCTGAGCGACAATCTTCCAGGAGGTATCGATGTCGCCGTGCGTAGCAGTGCCACAGCAGAAGATTTACCTGATGCGAGTTTTGCTGGGCAGCAGGAATCTTATTTGAATGTGCGAGGACCAAGTATATTACTCGATACTTGCCGTCGCTGCTTCGCTTCGTTGTTTACAGACCGAGCGATTTCTTATCGCACTGGAAAAGGGTTTGACCATTTTGAGATTGCTCTCTCCATCGGCATACAACGTATGGTGCGTTCAGACCTTTCGGCTTCCGGAGTGATGTTCACAATCGATACCGAGACCGGATTCAAGGATGCCATTTTGATTAATGCCGCATATGGACTGGGTGAAAACATCGTACAAGGCAGCGTAAATCCTGATGAATACTATGTATTCAAGCCGACCCTCAAAAAAGGATACCAGCCTATTCTGAATAAATCACTGGGATCGAAAGAGTTTAAGCTGGTGTATGATACTGGTGGGGAGAAAATGACCCGAAATATTCCAGTTTCACACAAAGATCGGAAACAGTTCGCCTTAAATGATGACGATATTCTTACACTGGCCCGCTGGGGATGCCTCATCGAAGATCATTACTCAAAAGTCCGGGGACACCCCTGCCCTATGGATATTGAATGGGCAAAAGATGGAATCACACAAGAACTATTTATTGTACAGGCTCGGCCAGAAACAGTTCACTCACAGAATAAAACTCAACTTTTAAAGACCTACCATTTGAATCAACGCGGAAGAATTCTTGCTCGTGGTCGGAGTGTGGGTGAACGAATCGGTCATGGAATCGCCCGTGTCGTTCATAGTGCGGATAATCTGGATGAAGTCCAACCTGGTGATGTACTGATTACCGAGAAGACTGATCCAGACTGGGAACCCATTATGAAAAAGGCAGCTGCGATTGTGACGAATCGAGGAGGTCGCACCTGCCATGCAGCAATTGTGAGCCGTGAGCTCGGATTGCCGGCAATTGTTGGAGCGGAACAAGCAACCATTTCTATTCCTTCAGGATCGATGGTCACAGTCGCTTGTGTAGAGGGAGATACCGGCAATGTATACGAAGGCCAACTCGATTACGAGGTTGAAAAGGTCGATCTCTCTCAAATTCCTCGCCCTCAAACAAAGGTGATGATGATTGTTGGAAATCCAAACGAAGCATTTCGCCTCTCTATGTTACCCAGTGATGGAGTTGGTCTGGCACGGATGGAGTTCATTATCAACTCGTTCATACGCATTCATCCGATGGCTCTGTTAGAGTATGAAAAACTCAAGGATCCCATCTTAAAATCTGAAATAGATCGTCGAACCTCTTCTTATGATGATAAACCGTCTTTCTTCGTGGATACTCTGGCTCAGGGTGTGGCCATGATTGCGGCCGCCTTTTATCCACATGATGTCATTGTCCGAATGAGTGACTTCAAAACAAATGAGTACGCGAACTTAATTGGCGGAAATCGCTATGAACCCAAAGAAGAAAACCCCATGATCGGCTTCCGGGGCGCTTCCCGCTATTATCATCCGCACTATCGTGATGCTTTTGGTTTAGAATGTCAGGCAATGCAAAGAGTACGTGAGACAATGGGTCTAAAAAACATGAAGCTAATGATTCCGTTTTGTCGTACGGTAGATGAAGGAAAAAAAGTGCTGGCAGAAATGGCGAAACATGGCCTGCGTCGCGGAGAAGAAGGACTGGAAATCTACATCATGTGTGAGCTTCCCAGTAATGTGATTCAAGCAGAGGCCTTTGCTGATATTTTTGACGGTTTTTCAATTGGTTCGAATGACCTGACACAATTAACTCTGGGTGTTGATCGAGATTCAGAAATTGTGGCTCACCTCTTTGATGAACGTGATCCTGCTGTCATGGAGTCATTAGCGGCAGCCATTAAACAGGTCAAATCAGCGGGTAAAAAAATCGGCATCTGCGGACAGGCTCCCAGCGATTACCCTGAAATTGCCGAGTTTCTTGTTAAACAGGGAATTGACAGTATTTCGCTGAATCCTGATTCCATACTGAAAACCGTTTCACGTATCGCAGAAGTTGAAGCGGAATTGGAATCACCTGTTTCCAGTCCAGAAATGAAAGGGAATTTGACCTTATGATGAATCATTTTAACTTAACTATAAAAGGAGTTAACTATGGACCCAAAATCGAATCCCAATGAACATATACAGTTATTGTTAGATGAGCATGAAGAAATCCTCACTCACATAAACGAACTGGCTGACTGGACAGAGCAACTGAAAGAAAAAGGGTTTCCTAAATTTGGTGAATTGGGAACACGGGTGAAATCTTTTCGTGATTTACTGGCAAAGCACTTTAAGAATGAAGAACAGGAAGGATACTTTAAACCCATTTTTGATGAGTCTCCCGGTTGTTGTATTATGGTACCAGACTTTCACAAGAAACATGCAGAAAGTTTGTGTAACATTGATAATTTCATTGCAAGACTAAAAGAATCAGAACACCCTTTCCAAAGCTGGGATGAAGCATTAAAACAATTTGATGCTTTGTTGATCGACCTGCGTGCACACGAAAACCAAGAAATTAAAATGGTTCAGGAAGCCTTTAAGCAATCACCCTCATAAAAAAAGACTAAAGCACTGCGAGGATTTTGAAGACCTGCACAGGTAAAAGTTGGCTGTTAGATTATTAGAAAACATATCACCATCCGCCCTGCCTAGAGAATCGATTTTTATAGTTTTTAACAATCTAGATCGTCTCAAGCCGTTCTAAAACAGCAGTATCTTATCCCAGGAAGCAAGACAGATCACGAGACGGAACATCTATAGCTGACAGATGTCATTTTAATTGATACACTGAATTATCTAACACGATTTCACTCCCTGATAATAAAGTATCAAACTATGAAAATGCATTTCAAACTGAAACAGCTGGTCTGGATATCAATTGCCCTTTTCGGTTTCGGGCTCGATCAAAATCAGGCTGAAGATTTACCTGTCGTTAGTCCCATTGAAGTAGGCATGTCAGCCGACAAGCTTACGAAAGTTGGAACTATTGTCAATGAACTCATCGCCAAGAAACGCCTGGCGGGGGCATCCGTGATGGTAGCACGAAATGGACAGGTTTGTTTCTTTGAAACGTACGGTAAGATGGATGTCGAACGTGATAAAGAGATGCAAAAAGATACCATCTTCCGCATCTATTCGATGTCGAAAGCGATCACAACTGCTGCCGTGATGCAATTAATAGAGCAAAGAAAAATCTCGCCAGATGATCCCATTGGCAAGTACATTCCTGAACTAAAAGCAATGACCGTTTTCACAGAGGAAGGAATCAGGCCAGCGAAAAACCCGATCACTGTCGCACAGCTGATGACGCACACAGCGGGTCTGGTCTATGGGGCAGCTGGTGAATATGGCAAGCTTGTCAAAAAAGAAGATGCCATTAATCGAGACAATACGCTGCAGGAGATGACTCAAAAAATGGGACAAACCCCCTTAATGTACGAACCCGGAACAGATTGGGTGTATGGAACGTCGATTGATGTTCTGGGTCGACTTATCGAAGTTGTGTCCAGACAACCATTCGATAAATACCTGCAGGATAATATTTTTACACCTTTGGATATGAGCGATACAGGGTTCTTCGTTCCGAAAGAAAAGCGAGCTCGGTTTTCCGCAAACTACAAGCCGGGTGGCGAATTAATCGATGATCCAGCGACCAGTCGCTATCTGAAAAAACCGAATCTGCTTTCCGGTGGCGGTGGTCTGGTTGGTACGATTTCCGACTATATGAAATTTCTCATTGCACTGCGTAATGGAGGTCAATTAAATGGAAAACGAATCTTAAAACCCGAAACGGTTAAGCTTATGACTCAAAATCATGTTCCCAAAGAGGTCGGCTGGATTAAATTCGGAAAGTCAGTCCGCGATGGTGTTGGTTTTGGCTATGGGTTTTCGGTTTGTGTTGAGCCAAGTCAGTTTGATTCTGCTCGCAAAGTCGATGATTATGGTTGGGGAGGTGCTGCCAGTACGCACTATTGGTCATCTCCCAAAGACGATCTAATCGTCGTGACGATGGAACAAACGATGCCTTTTTCATTCCTGCTCGAAACGGCTTTGAAACCAGTGATTTCGGCAGCGGTTGAAAAATAAACCAGGTATTTTAAGAATGTAAAAGTCACTGCAGAATATCTTTTACTACGGTTCCATGCACGTCAGTGAGACGGTAATCACGGCCTTGAAAACGATGTGTCAGGCGCTCATGATTGATGCCGAGGCAATGTAGAACTGTGGCGTGAAAGTCGTGTACATGTACGGGATTCTCTGTGATATTATAACAGTAGTCATCAGTTTGTCCGTAGCTAATTCCCGGCTTAATACCACCGCCGGCCATCCAAATCGAAAAACAACGTGGGTGATGATCGCGACCAAACGACTTAGGATTACCTTGCGAATAAACAGTGCGACCGAACTCTCCCCCCCAAATGACAAGTGTTTCGTCGAGCATGCCGCGCTGTTTTAGATCAGCAATGAGCGCTGCAGAGCCTTGATCCGTCTGTTTGGTCAGCGTCGGTAAATGTTTCTGTACATTGCTATGATGATCCCAACCACGATGAAATATCTGAATGAATCGCACACCACGTTCTGCCAACCTCCGGGCCAGCAGACAGTTTGCCGCATGTGATCCAGGCTCCTTGACATCGTCTCCATACAGTTTCAGAGTATTGGCTGACTCATTAGAAATATCAGCCAACTCTGGTACCGATGTTTGCATGCGGTATGCCATCTCATATTGGGCAATCCGAGAAGTAATTTCCGGATCTCCGATCTCTTGTTCTCGTAATTGATTCAGCTTGGAAAGACGGTCAAGCATCATGCGTCGATTCGCATCACTTCCGCCGGCAGGATCGTTTAGATATAAAACCGGGTCTCCCTGACTACGGAATTTCACCCCTTGGAATTTCGATGATAGGAATCCACTGCCCCATAATCGGTCATATAACGGCTGCGCCTGATGAAAAGAATTCTTACTCAGTAACACGACAAATGATGGTAGGTTTTCAGTTTCACTACCCAATCCATAACTGAGCCAGGCACCGATACTCGGACGACCGGGTTGTTGATGTCCCGACTGAAAAAAAGTAATCGCAGGGTCATGATTAATCGCTTCTGTATGCATTGATTTCACAACACAAATATCATCGACCACCCCCTGCATATGTGGCAATAGTTCGCTCAACCACGTTCCTGAGTCTCCATGTTGCTGGAATTTCCAGGGTGATTTGATAACAGGGAATTTCTTCTGCCCCGCTGTCATTCCCGTCAGCCTTTGTCCCTTACGCACACTATCTGGTAAGTCGCTCATGTGAAGTTGATCGAGCGATGGCTTGTAATCAAACAAGTCAACTTGAGAAGGAGCACCTGACTGCAGCAAATAGATCACACGTTTGGCTTTGGAGGCAAAATGAGGAACTCCCGGTAATCCACCTACGCGCATTTGATTGGTGGGTGTCTCTTTCGAAAATAAATCACGATTCAGTAATGATCCCAGCGCCACAACACCAATGCCGGTGCTTGAACGGCCGAAGAACTGCCGCCGGTTTTCGAGAAATTGTAAATCTGAAAGCGGATGAGACATTCTATTATTCCTTGGTAATTGCTTCGTCCAGGTTCAGGAACAAACGAGCGAGGCTCGTGCAGGCAGCCAACTTGGCGGTATTCAATTTCGTATCAAAAGATGAATCACCAACCTGTAGCAGTCTGATTGCTGCTGCCTGATCATTCGTGTAATTTTTCAAATCCGTATCATATGATTCACGGAATACAGCAAGTTCTGCCTTACTGGGATTCCGAGCCGTTACCAGTCTGAATCCGTACTTAATATGTCCATCGATGTGCGAACCACCTTCAGTCAGCATCCGCTCTGCCAATTTTCGAGCAGCTTCGACGAATTGTGGACCATTCATTAACAACAGCGCTTGCAAGGGTGTGTTGGTCCGTGACCGACGGATCGTACAAAACTCACGTTCAGGAGCATCAAGTGTTTTCAACATCGGTGAAGGCACTGTGCGCTTCCAGAATGTATACAGACTCCGCCGATAGAGATCCTCTCCAGATCCCCGCGCGTATTCCCTGGAATAATTAGGACGGTTGTTCAATTCAAGCCAGAGTCCTTTTGGCTGATAAGGGTAGACACTTTTCCCACCCAAGCGTTGCACAAGCAAACCGCCAATCGCTAACGTGGCATCCCGAATCTGCTCGGCATCCAGCCGCATTCTCGGTCCTCGGGCGAGCAATCGATTTTCCGGATCCTGTGCATAAGCAGCCGCACCGACGTGAGAGGTCTGTCGATAGGTCGCAGAATTAACGATCAATCGTTGCATATGTTTGATATCCCAACCACTGCGTATAAACTCCAACGCCAACCAATCCAGCAATTCCGGATGGCTGGGTAATTCTCCTTGCACTCCAAAATCTTCAGACGTTTTGACTAAACCCATACCAAATATTCGTTGCCAGTAGCGATTCACAGCAACACGAGCAGTCAACGGGTGATTGGGATCGACGAGCCATTCGGCAAATCCGAGTCGATTCTTTGCTGCTGTCGTTGGCATTGCCGGGAAAATCGCGGGAACATTGGGAGCGACTTGATCCCGTGGCTCATTATATTGCCCGCGACCAAGAAGGTAGGTCGTGCGCGGCTGGGCCAGATCCTGCATGATCATTGTCTCAGGAAACGCTGCCACTTTTTGTTTTTCCAAGTCAGTGATGCGTTGCTCCAGCTTTTGTTTCGGGCTGTGATGGGTCAGAAAATATTCGCGAATTTGTTTTTGTTCATTAGAACTGCGTTGATTTCGTTTTTTAGCCGCAATTTGCCGAATCTTAGCTGGAATACCATGTAATTCTAGCGTTTTATCGGAATCCCCAGTAATGGAAAATCTAGAACGTCCGATACCGTGTGTTGCAAAACCCGCCTCGTGACGAAGACGGAATCGTAGTTCGGTGCCACCTTTATAGCCAAAAGGAGTGGAGGCAATGAACATTCCTGTCGCTGGTAGTTTACGAGTCGGACCATCCACGGCCCAGCCATTGTTGCCCGCTACACTACCATCAATGGCTTTTGCAATTTCATAGTTTGCTTGTGAATAATCGGCAATGGCGTGATGGAACTTCACTTCTTGCCGTTGCGACGGATCCGCTATGGAAATCGCTGTCAATTCGAATTCACTTAAGACAAAATTAGAGTTGCTGTGCCGTCCTGGGCCTCCGCCAGGGAGTGACTTATGTGTCAGTGCTTCCAACCTGACGGCAGTCATACCAGTTGCATCAGTTTGGGCTGTCAATTCATAGACATCTTTTTGTGGATTCGCTCCGTTGGCGAGAATCGAATGATCGACAAGTTTTGTGAGCGTTGTTCCGCCAGATGATTTCATTGTCAAAGGTTCTACGACAGTCCAACCGCGAACAGACTGCCTGGAGATGTCTTGCGACCATATATCCAATTGCTTGTCGAGATCAATTGGCTTCCTTAACTCTGCCTTGAGACGCGCTAACTTCGTTTCTATTTCTTGCTGTATTGAATTAGCCAGTGGCGAAGGAATACGCTCTTTAGGAGCAAACCCGCGCATGCCTCGTTCTGGGACCTGATTGAAAAAAGCGTAAAGCTGATAGAATTCTTTTTGCGAAATCGGATCGTATTTATGTTCGTGACAACGTGCACAACCAATTGTGAGTGCCAACCACACTTCCCCCGTGGTGACCAGTCGGTCCATCACATACTCAGTACGATACTCTTCATCAATGATCCCCCCTTCGATAGTAATTCCATGATTTCGATTAAAGCCGGTCGCCAACCTTTGCTGACCAGTCGCATTTGGTAATAAATCACCGGCAAGTTGCTCGACTGTAAATTCATCGAATGGTTTATTTTTGTTATAGGCATTAATGACCCAGTCACGCCAGACCCATTGTTCTCGTTCTGTATCATATTGATAACCGTTGCTGTCTGCATAACGAGCTAAATCGAGCCAGTGTTTTGCCATGTGTTCGCCATAAGCGGGTGAATTGAGATAGCGATCAACCATCTTCTCATATGCTTTGGAAGATTTATCAGCAAGTAAGGTATCAATTTCTTTAAGTGTGGGAGGCAGTCCCGTTAAATCAAAGGCAACACGTCGAATCAACGTCTCACGACTCGCTTCACGAGCAGGTTTCAGTCCGGCACGTTCCATTTCCATACATACAAAGAGATCAATCTCATTCTTTGGCCAAGCGGTATTCAGTGGCTTGGGTCTCTCCGGTTGTTTCGGTGCTACGAACGCCCAATGCAGTTGATACTCAGCGCCTTGCGCAATCCATGCTTTCAGTATCGCAATCTGAGCTGCATTGAGCCGTTTAGGTCCGTCAGCGGGTGGCATCTGCTCGTTCTCATCTTCGGTCGTGATGCGGTGGATGAGTTCACTGACTTCGACATTGCCGGGTGCAATTGCTCTTTTGCCAGACTCTGCCTTTCCTGTAGCAGATTCTCGTTGATCTAACCGCAAGCCAGCTTCACGAGTCGCTGAATCTGGTCCATGACAAATAAAACAATGATTGGAAAGAATCGGCAAGACATCACGATTGAATTCGATTTTTTCTTCTGCTGCAGCAACAGATGTGATGAAAGTAGCCAGCGAGGCAATCAGAAATAGCTTTGTCATATTTAACATGAGCACCCTCTAAGCAGCGCATTCTTTACCACTGTCGGCTTGACAGATACGTTTAGACTTCTTACACAACTATATCATGAACACCATGGAGATGATAGCAAAAGTTACACCCTTCAATACACAAACCAATCCACTTCACAAGTAATTCATAAACAATACTAAAAGACTACTTCTTCCAGTTTACATTCCCAAAAACAAAAATGATCTGAGTTCGAACTCTCAATAGACGTAAGGGATGAGCAATGGATAGAATGAACCGTGTTTGAAAAGATTCTGACCTAACAAAAAAATAACTGCTTTAGAAATCAGCGCACATCGAAAGGATAGACCCTCATGAAGTTGGCTCAGATACTCGTCGTGATCAATATTGCCATCCCATCACTGGCAAACGCACAATCAGAACCTGCAAAACCAAAATACTTTAACCAGAACGTTGCAGACTCGAATCCATTGCGCACAGAACAGGCACGAGAACTGGATGAATACATCCAAACGATTGCCGCAGACAGATCACGCTTCCACCAACTTTTTCAACCCGATTACTCAACCACGCAGGCATTCGAGAAATCGGCTGCACCACTCCGAAGCGCATTTTGTGAGAGTATTGGATATCCACCACCTGGCAAACGTCCTACCAAAGCCGCTACATTCCAGCAGATTGGTGAAGACTCTATTGGAACGTATTACAGAGCAATGTTCCCGATCCTGCCAGGAGTTCACTCCGAAGGCATTTACATTGTCCCAAAGTCAGCCAAAGGGAAAACTCCACTTATCATCTCAATGCACGGTGGCGGAGGGTCTCCCGAAGTAGCGTTGTTCAACGGGGGAGCGAATTACAACGATATGGTCCGTGGGGCTGTCAAGCATGGCTATCTAGTTTACGCACCACAGCATCTGTTTCGAGCCGATGGTTATCCCAAAGAGATTCGCAGACAGATTGACGACCGCATGCGTCTCGTTGGAACGAGTATCACAGCAGTGGAAATCGCGAAGATCACATATGCCTTAGATGAACTGATTCAACGCCCGGAAGTCGACTCAAACCGAATCGGAATGGTCGGCCTCTCGTATGGCGGATATTATGCGCAGGTAACTCCCGCAATCGATACGCGCATCAAAGTCTCTGTATCGAGCTGTTACTTTGGAGTACAGGAAGGCCGGTATGTACAGAATGAATTGTCTGTTCCGACAGACTTCCGGTTCATGAATCGTATGACACTGTTTAACGATGCAGATCTCGTTGCACTCATCTGTCCTCGTGCGCATCAAATTCAAGCAGGTTCTAAGGACAAAGCTTCGCATCGGGAAATGGGGAAATCGATAGAACCACGGTCTGCAGCATATTATAAAAAACTTAAACTGCAAGATCGATTCGAACATGTCGTGTTTGATGGCGGACATGAATTCGATGATAGATCGGCTTGGGCGTTTGTCAAAAAACATCTGTAAAAACAGATTAATTAGACATTACTTTTTACTGAGCGACTTACAAACCAACGCATCGAATGTCTGGTAGATGATTTCTCAAATTGCAGTGTATAAGGATTACAGAACCAGCGTGCCAGGTGACCATCGGTACGTGGCATGACCCAACCGAAATCCCAGCAAGAGGTACCGTAACCGAGGGGAATCCTGGGGCGCGTCCTCACTACGGGATTCGCAGAAGCCATGAATTGTTTTCTTTCTGTGTAATAATAACCCGCACCAACATGCACAAATACGTCATGCTCTAGTTGAGTTTCTTCCGGACTACCCAGATCGGTACAGAGATTATGAATGGCGACCTTAATCTCACCCCCCTCGGTAAACGCATCAATTAATACCTCTAACGAGCCAGATTCAATCTGTCCTTCTGCGTTATGTGAGAGAACTTCTTCCCAAGCATCGTGCACGAAATAACGAAAGTATTCAAACTCATAAATAAAATTACTGCTCGGCGCATTCGTGTCAGCATCCCAACTGGCCAGTTCATGACACTTGGGCATTTCGGCATGTGAGGCAACGGGAGATGGTCCGAGTTCACCATGTGCAGGTTGTCCATCCAGATGCGGTCTCGCTATTGCTTGATGCCCATCCTGATTGTAGATAAAAAAAGACATCGATGCCCTTGGTCCAAAACCATCTGGCAATGAGATTGGCATGCGCAACGTTTCGATCCCGGCGACCCAGTGGCTGTCTAACAGATAGGTCACTCGAAAGTCCATGACTTCACGGATGAGTTCATTACTGTCGGAGGTGGTATCGATATGCTCATTGTGCCGAAATCCGGTTCCTACACGCAGGTCCGCCCCGGCACAAATCGATTTCTGCAACGCAACTGTACTGCCTGAGACATGCTGACGCTGACGGTCCAACTCCAGTACACAATTCCATTTTGTTGTCATCAGTGATCTCTTCCTGGGTGAATTCTAGTTCTCACAGTTCGGTTTAGACCATTTGATTTTGACGAGATACACCGAATTGGGCTTCCACTGATCTTGTGGAATCTTTTTAAAGTTGCGGCGCTCTCCTACCGTGACCCAGGATTCCTTTTCATTGATCTTGGCCGCTCCAAAATTACCGAGTAGAGCACCTTCTTCCGGAACGAGTATCTTCTCAGTCTTTTGAAGTACCGTCAGTTTCTCTGGGTCAATCTGAGCCATAAACAGCGGGGCACGATGCCGGACGATGTGATCGTTGTTCGCACCACGCCGCGTATAAACAAGAAACAAACCGTCACTATGGGCGACCCAGTGCTGTTGCGTGTTATAGCTTCCCAGATCTGCTCCATCATCAAAAGTCCAGGCTTTGATTGGTTTGAAATGTAGACCGTCTTTGCTGGTTGAGACATAACTTTTTAGATCGTTTCTGAGTGTCAGAAAATAGCGGTTTTGAAATTGAATCAAAGAAGGTTCGAATAAACCACGTGCGATATCAAGTTCTAGAGTATTTCCCTCATTCTTGAATTGAATCTCTTTTCCATCAAATGTGCATCGCACAACTGTAACAGAGAAGGGAGTTTTGCTGTTTGGGCCGTGATAGAAAGGAAGTAGAAGCGTTCCATCCGGCTCCACTAGCCATTGGGCGCACGCACTGCAGGCATAATTATATTTTTCATCCTGAGGCATTTGTAGAACCTTCCAAGAAGTCCAATCCCTGGTTTCAGGGTCATAAATGGCATACGCGGTTTGGTGTGAACGCGTTTGATCATCCAGTTGATGCCCCTGTTGGTTATACCGAACTTGTGTGCCAACGGCGATCACCTTTTGAAGCTGAGGATGCCAAACGGGTGTAACATCGGCAACAGCGATATCGACATCCCCTGCTCCTTTCTTCCAACCCAGTTCAGGAGGCGTAATCGGTTTGCCCCATTGATTCGATCCCGAAGAGAACAACATCCAACTCATTCCAGAAAAATAGTCAGACACTGGTAACAGTTTCTGTAAAGTCATCAATACCGTTGACAGTTGATTGGAATCTGGTTCTATAATCGCAGCAACACGTGGGTGAAACCAGGTATGATCATTCGGTTTCGATTGCAGCAACACCTGCCGCGAAATGGTATAAGAGAGCGGTTTCTCATCTTCCCCAGCGCAACTGGTCTTACATTGTAAAACCAGGACAATGCCACTCAAACAGCAAAGCATCATCTGTAATCGATTTAATACAAGCATCTTTATTTCTTTCAATTGAGTCAATTTGGAGTTACTCTGCTTCGCATTTACATGCACTTGCTCTTTTGATAATCAGATAGTATGCCCAGAAAATCAAGCATTTGTCTATAGTACGTCCAAGATAAGCATAGCGGCTGCAAAGTAACGATACGAGATCCAAACAATCCTGAAGACGCTACAATAAATCTGGACACAGGCTAAAATCTGGACACAGGCTAACGTGACATGTCTAATTGAAAAATCCGCTTTGATTTCGGTATCTGAATTTCTCTAACAATTGCGTTAGATCACAAATAACAAAAGTGCGATATAGTGGCAGGTACTGCCGGCGATGACAAATGTGTGCCAGAGAGCGTGGAAATATCGAACACGTCGATCGAGCAACAGGAAGACCGCGCCTATAGAATAAAAGAACCCACCAGCAATGATCCATGCAAACACTTCAGATGGAGTCACTTCGTACAATGTTTTTAGAGAGATGACAGGCAGCCAGCCAAGCAAGCCGTAAGTGAGCATCGCGGTCGGTGTCAGGTTCCGCATATATAAAACGAGGAGAATACCAAATAGTGCCAGAATCCACATCACAACGAGCAGAAGCGGCCACCATTGATGCCACAGGAAAACCACAGCAAATGGTGTGTATGATCCCGCGATGAGTAAATAAATACAGACCTGATCCAAGGTACGAAAAAAACGACGCCAGGCGAGGTCGTAAAACATGTGTGAGAGAGTCGATGCCGCATATAACCCTATCAGAGAGCAACAATAGATGCTACAGGCTATGATATTAATCGTCTGATGATCTTTCACTACCAAGGTCATCAGTACAACTGATGCAACGACGCTCAGTAAAAACCCAAGACCATGTGTGATGAGATTAGCGCACTCGTCCACGGGCCGATGCTCAGGCATTCTTGTCGTCGAAATATCGTTGGAGTCCATTACCATGACTTAGTTATGCCAGCAGGATGTTAAAGCGAAGAGTATAGTGAAATACACTAAGATCCCCAACAATCAAAGCATGCGCTATTTTTTTTACTGCTGAATCGATGAGATCTAAAAAAAATAACAGTCACTCTTTCCGATGAGAATTACTCTCGAGATAAGCAATCAAATCTTTCAACTCACGGTCAGTCAACCTATGAACCAGACCAGACGGCATGAAGGAAGTCGGCGATTCTACCATCATCTCAATGTCGTTACGGTCAAACGTGCGATTCTGGCCATTGGCATCTCGTATCGTCTCTTTCACGTAGGACCGGAGTCGAATGCCAGTAAAGGTGCGGCCATCATTGAGGATGATAGTACGTGGCTGGTATTCCGGAGCCATCTCCCGACTGGGCTCAAGGATTGACCTCAGCACCCACATACGGTCTTTACGATTACCCAGGCTACTTAAGTCCGGGCCGACTACATTTCCTCGGCCACCATGTCGATGGCAGTGAGAACAGCTCGCCAATCGGGCATGATGAAAGATACGACGGCCACTCTCCAGGTCTGCCGGATCCTTTACTGCTTCAATTGCCTGTAACCATGCCTGTGTGTCAGTCAGCGCTGGTCGACCAGTGGTGAGACTTTTGGGAGCCAGTGCAGCTTGAAATAGATCCGCAGATTCAGGGTGCTGACTGGCAAGCATTTTCAAAGCCAGCACATCCTCAGACGTGTGTTGAACGGACCTGAGAGAACGTAAAGCTTCCTCCCGCACAATGCGTTCCTTATCACCAGCCAATTTTAATAAAAATGCGCTATTTTGTTCTGCCACAGATGCCAGCCCGGCAATTGCTTCAGCACGTAGTGACACACTTTGCTTTGGATCGGCAGCTATTTTGACTAAAAGTTTTTGAGACATAATCGAGTTAGCAGCCAGAGTGCGAACGACTTCCAGCGAAAGGACCTCATCCCTGAGTTCAAGAAGTTGCTGGAGGAGCTCCAGTGTCAACTCTTTGGGAAAGGAATGTACCGGCTGAACTCCTTCTTTGGGAGCAGAACGTGGCTGAGTTGGTAGTAGACGTAGAGCATAAGCCCGTATTCGTGGTGCACTATTCGCATCCTTGACCTTGGCCAACAGTAGCGTTGGGTTACGGATACCCGCTTCAGGTTTTCCTTTCAGCGTGTTCCAGGTTGCAATGGCAGCTTCGAATCGCCGATAATCGAGGTCACTCTGAGATAGTTTCTGTTCCACTTCTGGCAGAAAAGTTTTTAACCGGGCATCAGAGATCCAGCGTAATGTTTCAAATTGCACATCCACGCTTTTGTCTGACAGTAATAATTTGATCCATTTCTGTGGAGAAGCATTGGCCAGTTTCAGCGCCAGCACCGCCTGAACCCGGTCAGCAGCCGACCAACCAGTTACGTCTTCCGGGGTCCATATTGATGCTTCCCGAGATAGCGAAATTAACGCAGATTGAGCGAGAAACGGGTCTTCATCTTGAGCGAACCGTAGCAGTTCTTTGCGATTATGTTTGACCTTTCCGCTACGTAAGTCCGCCGATAGCTGCGCTTTCTGTGTGGGTGGTTCCAAATCCAAGTTCCCCACCCAGGGAGCCTGTTGCAAATCAACCTCCAGTTTCCATAAGCGTCCATAACCATGTGTCTGATATCGACCATCGACCCAATCGCTTAAGTACCAGATGCGTTTTTGTCCCTGGGCACCAGGGTCTTTAGCGATGCAACTGGGTCGGAAGTAACGTCCTCCTTTGACTAAAGTGATGGGTTTGCTCTCGTAAGTTGCTCCTTTTTGAGTGAGCGGAAAAAAGTCAATGCGGTGATCACTCCACGAAGGCACCAGTAAACCGCGTCCCAGAGGTAACAGCCCACAGGGCGCTTCCCCCGAAGGATGGATCATAGGCAGCGTGCCGCGCAACTCTCCATTCCAACTGACGAAGGGATGATGTGCTTCTGCTCCATAAGACCGTTCATAGCCGTAGTCACCACCTTCGACAATGTGAAGTACTCGACAGGGAGGCCTTTCGCCAGGATCGTTTTCTGCGGCGAAAATCTCACCATCAGCGCGAACACAAACACCAAACGGATTCCAGAATCCAGACGCAATTCGTTTCAGTTTTTTGCCGTCGGCAGTACAACGGAATATCCCCCCCCTACCAGCCCCGTTGATTGAAGTGCCATCGGTTCCTTTCAGTGTCCACGGCTTAGCATAATTCTCACCGAGTGCAAACACCAGATCCCCATCCGGATGCCACGCCATCCCTTCGAGTCCATTGTGTGGATAATTGGCCTCTGTTTTCAGGGTGGCGATATTCTCCTCGATATCGGCCTTTCCATCTCCATCAGTGTCCTTGATACGCAGGATGCGGTCCCGCTCCGCCAGATAGACCCAACCATCTCGGCCAAGTTCAAGATCCATTGTCGCATCGGTCGCATTGTAAAAAACCTGCCGTTGTACGGTGCTACCATCTCCATTGCGATCGGTGAAGACCAGGATCTCATCATGTTCCGGTCCGACATAATCGTCGGGTCGAAAATGAGTATGCGTGGCAACGACCCAGATACGACCTTGTTCATCAACGTCAATGCCTGTCGGTGTTGATAGGTCAGGATGTTCGGCAACAAGTGAAATCCGAACACCCGGCCGTAACGATTTTACCTGAGGCTTCCGCTCGGCAGCGATGAGAGAGCTGACTGCGAGAAGACAACCTGTAGTCAAAGAACAAATTGTGAAATACTTCATTGCTGTTGTTTCTTTTCAAATGGTGAGGCGCTGCATTTCGACTATGTGGTTTTTGAGTTCTTGATTAATCCTGAAGTATAAATCCAGTTAAACATTGATACGTTAAATTTTATCAAAGCTTGCTCTGTCTGTCTTCCAATCAAGAGTTTTAAATTCAATGATGCCACCTGTACTCATTCCGATTAGATAACGATGCAAAAAAGGAAGGTACATACATCTCACATTAGTAATCTAGAATTACAGTTCGTTGTGATTTTGTTTCTGTTACGGTAGGATTTTGTTTTCTTGACTGAAACTTCGAGGATAGGCTAGATCTCAATTTTGCCTTTTATCCATTAATATCAGACTTCCATGAGAGCCACAACAAAAATGAGATTCATCCTGTGTCGAAAATCAATTCTCGGAGTCAAATGGAGTTTACCACTACTTGCTTTTAAGATCTTATTTTTAATTTCATTATTTTGTAGTACATCAGTACTGTTTGCTGCTGACGGAGATAGTACTGCGCCCGAATCTGCGCAAGCGAATTCCGTGGAACCTCCTGCCGGTCTGGAGGCTGTCGACTGGACAATCATCGTCATCTACGCAGCATCGACCATCTTGCTCGGATGGTATTTCAGCCGCAAGCAGGAAGACACTTCTGAGTACTTCATCGGTAGCGGCCAAATGAATCCAATCTTGATTGGAGTTTCACTCTTCGCGACCTTATTGAGCACGATCACCTATCTTTCACTGCCAGGCGAAGTAGTCGGAAAAGGCCCTATCTTCTTAGCCAGTTACCTGGGGCTGCCCATCGTTTTTTATGTCGTTGGTTATTGGCTGATACCAGTTTATATGCAACATCGTGTGACCAGTGCGTATGAACTGCTGGAGACGAAACTCGACTTGAGTATCCGGCTGTTGGGAGCCGCGATGTTCTTACTACTTCGGTTAGTCTGGATGTCACTGCTGATTTATTTATCAGCAAAGGCGTTGACAACCATGCTCAATCTGGATGCTTCCTATATCCCCTGGATCGTCTTAGTAACCGGTGTGGTTTCCATCACCTATACCTCTCTAGGGGGACTGCGCGCGGTTGTCATTACCGATCTGATCCAGACAATTCTGTTGTTTGGTGGTGCCTTGCTGGTCATTGCCACAATTTCCTGGAAGATGGGTGGCTTTGGCTGGTTCCCCACTCAATGGGACACCAACTGGGACACGCAACCCATTTTCGACTTTAATCCAGGCACGCGAGTCACTTTTGTTGGTACAATTATCTCAGTCGTTATCTGGTATATTGCGACAGCGGGGGGAGACCAGGTTTCAGTTCAACGCTTCATGTCGACGAAGGATGCGTCAGCTGCGCGTCGTTCACTTGCAATTCAGCTTTGTATTTCACTAATTGTGGGAATCACATTATCGCTGGTTGGTTTCTCTATGCTTGGTTATTTCCAGGCATTCCCCTCTGAACTTCCCGCATCAATTGACTTAAAACAAAATGCAGACGATATTTTTCCTTATGTGATTTCGTATCAACTCCCAATCGGAGTATCGGGATTAGTCGTCGCCGCGATGTTTGCCGCCGCCATGTCCAGCGTCGACTCGGGAGTGAACTCGATCACGGCAGTGGTCGTGACCGACTTTTTTGACCGGTTCGGAATCGAATTTCAATCCGAAAAGTCACATGTCCTGTTTGCACGTTGTCTGGCGTTCGGAATTGGAGGAATCGTGGTATTCTGCAGTTCCTTTATGGGGCTGATTGAAGGCAACATCACTGCAGTCACTGGTAAAACCGCAAATTTGTTGACGACCCCTATTTTCTGCTTGTTCGTTTTTGCCTTGTTCATACCCTTTGCCAAACCACTCGGAGTTTGGGTGGGTGCCATTTGCGGAACGACAACTGCGGTCTTAATCGCGTTTTCTGGTTTCTTTTTTGGGTTTGATGAAAAAACGAATCTCGATCCAATCAGCTTTCAATGGATTGCTCCCAGTGCCGTGATCGTCAACCTTGCGACCGGAAGTCTGGTTAGCCTGCTGCTACCTGATCAAAACAAAAATTGAGTTGATTGAATCGATCACAGTAAGGTCTTTCATTCGCCTGGAAATTGTAGCCTGTTTGGCCTCACCGCGTAACGTCCTGGATGCAACCTCTATATCGCGTCTGAACTCTCCATGAAATTGAAAATGCATTAATTTTATCATTTTTCAGATTTCTTAAACAAATCTCTTTTAGATTTAGACTCTCTATATCTAGCGTCGTTCTTAAAAGAACAGTCAGACTCACAAATAGAGTGACAACGGCCAGTTTGCCTGGTGGAGTTGAGGCATTTCTTCTTTTGTATTTAATCTCAGGATTGGACTATTGGTCATGCGGTTGCATACGATCAATAAAAATTTAGTTTCTTTGGCTCAACAACAATATTTGCACTGCCATTTGTGTGAACATCACTGCGGATCGAATCGAGCCAAAGGAGAACGTGGAAAATGCAAGGCAAGTGCGGAGGCACGGGTTTTTCGACATCGTGTGGAATATGGCGAAGAAATAGAGCTTGTTCCTTCTCATCTGTTTTACTTGTCTGGCTGTGATTTACGATGTGCTTTTTGCATCGCGGAAGAAAAGGCATTTAACCCTCGTATTGGAACGATTCTTTCAACAGACTTTCTTGAAGCTGCGCTTGAGCAAGGAATATCTAAAGGAGCTCGTAATCTTCAATGGGTTGGGGGTGAACCAACCATTCATCTTCCTGCAATTCTGGAAGCTATGAGTGGCTGTGCTAACTTACCGCCGGTTGTCTGGAAGTCTGACTTTTATGGCACTCCAGAAGCATTCCAGCTATTGGAACAAACTGTCGATGTATTCGTAGCAGATTTCAAATTCGGAAATGATGTTTGTGCCAAACGAATTGCCAAAGTCGACTCTTATGTCAAAATCCTCCAACGCAATCTCAAACAGGTATTTCATTATTCCGATTTGATTGTGCGTCACTTGCTATTACCTGGACATGAGGAATGTTGTTTTCGTCCTATTGTCGATTGGATCGCCTCCACTTTACCTGACGTCAAATTCAGTATTCGAAACGGTTATCTCCCGAGATGGCAAGCCAAACAATATGAGGAGCTTTCAATGCCGCTAGTTAAGGGAGCATCAGAATCAGCGAAAGTTTATGCTGAAAATAAAGGGCTTAATTTAATCACTTGAATTAGAAATCAACCAAGTTGTTTAACAATGAAATTTGGTTAATCCATGCAAGCCGAAGATGAATCAAATATCACTGAATTAGAGATCTTGCCTGACGGACGGATTTGTGTCTTTGGTGCTTCCCGGGAAGTCCTGGAGATCTTTCAAACAATGCAGATCGAGTCTCAGTCAAAGTTGATACAACGCCTGAAACAGGACAGCGTTTCTGGCACTGCTGATATTTCATCAATCATAAGTACAGATCAGCCTGCCATAGTAAAGAAACAAAGGAATCATTCATGAGCGAAGAGCAGCTTAAAAGTGAGATTAAGAATAAAGTTGCAACGAAGAAGATAAAACAAACAGTTTCTTCACCGGAGAAATCCAAAAAACTACCACGTACATCGGAAGCCCAGCAGGAACTGGATGTCCTTATTCGTGCCAGATATCCCATCATTTATGTCGTGACTTGGGAAGAAGAACGGGTGGAAAGGGCATTACGCCACATCGCCACATCGAGAGAAAAGAAGCTCTTTACCTGGACGATCACTCAGGGAATTATCAAATCAGGAGCAGAACCGCAGAAAAGCAAATCGGGCTGTGGAAACACTTCTGATCCCTTGGCAGCATTGGATGATGTCATCCATCAGGTTGAACCAGCAATTTATTTATTCAAGGACTTTCATCGCTTTACTGTAGACGAACGTGCCAATCTTTCAGTTATCAGACGTTTGCGAGATGTTGCCTACCACTTAAGAGATACCTACAAAACGATTGTCATCACCTCGCCTCTGATGCAAATCGCTCCGGAATTGTCTAAGGATATTACGCTGCTGGAATTTGGGCTACCTGAGACAAATGAGTTCAACCAATTACTGGATCGCATAATTGACGACGTTAAGGAGAATCCGAAGGTCTCAATCAACTTAGATGGACTTTCACGTGAAAAGATTGTGAGGGCTGCAAGAGGCTTAACGCTAAAAGAAGCAGAGAATGTCTTCGCAAAAACATTAGTAACCGATGGAAAAATCGACGCGGATGACATCAATATTGTATTCAGTGAGAAAGAACAAATCATCAAGAAAAGCGGACTGCTTGAGTATTGCGACACCAAAGAGAAATTTAATAATGTGGCCGGTCTTGAAAACCTGAAATCCTGGCTGAACAAAAGAGCAATCGCCTTTACCGACAAAGCCAAAAAATTCGGTTTACCGTCCCCGCGTGGAGTCTTATTACTGGGAGTCCAGGGATGTGGGAAAAGTCTTTGCGCCAAGTCGGTATCACAGTTATGGAGGCTGCCGTTACTACGCTTTGATCTTGGGAGAATGTTTAGCAGTCTGGTTGGCTCAAGCGAAGAAAATGTGAGACAAGCGATTCAAATCGCAGAAAGTGTAGCTCCTGTCATCTTATGGATAGATGAAATTGACAAAGCCCTTGCCGGCTCCACTGATTCAGCAGGGAGTGATGGCGGCACCTCAGCACGCGTTTTTGGAACTCTGCTAACCTGGTTGTCTGAAAAAACGTCTTCCGTTTTTGTAATCGCTACTGCTAACGATATCAGTAATTTACCGCCCGAGTTATTACGCAAAGGCCGCCTGGATGAAATCTTTTTCATTGACCTGCCTAACATGAGTGAACGTCGCGATATTTTCAAAATTCATATTACCAAACGCGGACGCGAGATAAAACAGTTCGATTTAGACAAACTTGCAGAGGCGACCGAAGGCTTCAATGGTGCTGAAATAGAAGAATCTGTCGTTTCTGCCTTGTTTGATGCCTTCAGTAATCAGTCGAATTTATCGACAGAACACATTATCCAGGCTATATCCGAGACGGTACCACTCTCGAAAACGATGAGTGAAGAAATAAATGGGTTACGCACCTGGGCATCGGGACGTGCCCGTCCAGCAACAAGAGGCAACACACAAAATAAGAACGAATCACGCCGAAAAATTGAATTTTGAATCGTAGCAAAATAAGCGATCTGTTTTTGAAACGAGATAAAAGGCAAGGAATAAGTATACATCCCGATTAATCCGAGGAGATTTATCATGAGTTCAGTCATTGTTGTGGCTCCCATCATTATCGCCAACTGGCCTGTCATCACGGCAGCGGTAGCGGCAGGTGTGGGCTCTTTAGGATTTTCAGTTGTCAATACAGCTGAACTCGAATCAGCGTTCAGTGAGAACATGACTCGCGAAGAAATTGAAGTCGAAAATAGTGAAGTTCTCGATGGTTCAGCAGGAACGGGAGAACAGATGGTTGTTGTAAAAGATGGTATCAAAGCAACCTTCACACGTGATGCACGAGGAGCACTGAAACTTTGTATGGAAGGCAAAGGGAAGTCTAAATCTGAGCTGCGTCAAATTGGTGAAGAATTAATGGGCCGTGTTACACAACAATACGCCTATCACCGTGTTGTCACAGAATTAAAAGAACGAAATATGACAATCGTTGAAGAAGGTATGACCGAAACGGAATCCGTTAAAATTCGTATTCGAAACTGGTAAAGGACTAAAACATGGCTCAAGAAGAACTTGAGATAGAAATCGATAAATTCGGTAAAGTCACCGTTAAAACAGTTGGTATCAAAGGCCCTCGCTGCCTGGATGTAGCTGAATCATTCGCTCAAATTCTAGGACAGGAAGAATCCCGTGAACTGACTAGTGAATATTATGAAACCGAACAACAGGTGCGATCTCATATCGATGTAAAACGAAAATACTAATTTTTTTTAATCATTAACCGCAGACTTTTTAGATGCAATGTCCAAGCTGTCAATTTGAAAATATGCCAGGGAGCGCCCTTTGTGCACGCTGTCGTACTTCTTTGAAGCTGGCAGACGCGACAATTGATGTAAATCCCCCGCGTGCTAAACCCAATTCGTTGCGCTTACCGGGCTGGGCACGATTAAAAATTGCATTATCAGAACGATTCTCGGGTCAAATAGATACTTCCATTGACTTTTTGTCTTACGGGGGAGCATTAAAGTTCAACAGGAGCATGCTATTTCGCTGGATCATCCCAGGCTGGTTGCAATTGACATTCAATCGCCCTCGACGGGCTTGCTTCTTTTTCTTTGGATACCTCTTCTTTTTATCTTCAGGTATTCTGCTTATGGGAACCCTTTTGGGGGCCTGGTTGATAGGTTTTGCTTTTGCTTTGCATTTCGGATCAATTACTGATGTTGTTTTTGCTGCCAAGACATCAGTCCAAGAAAGAATTAGTTCAGGATTCCTGATCGGCCTCTGCCTCTACTTACTATTTTATCTCCCTGTTGGATGGGGAATATCTCAAATCATACGCCCTCAAACCATGGTGAACGACTATGGCTCCTTTCGAGCAGAAGACATCTTGTGGGTCAGGCAGAACATACAACTAGCTCCAGGAGAATATGTTCATTATGTAAATTCAGAGGCCTTAATAAATAACACAACTCGTGAGCGAGTCCCCCAGTATCGAGTTACCGATACTGGAGTGAGCCGCGTGCTTGCAGGACCGGGACAAGAAGTGACTATCAAAGAAGGTGTTCTCTTTGTCGATGGTGAGATCAGCCCATTTCCAACTAGTAAGCGATTTGCCAAAGATCTCACGATTAGAGTAAGAGTTCCCTCAGATTCCTACTTTATTGATCCGACAGGACGGATTCCCGTAACCAATGCCTTAATCAGAGCGCAGAACATTAGACAAGTGTGTCTGATCCAATCCGGAAATGTGCGCGGCCGTGTGATATACCGTTCTTATCCGTTTTCGCGGATCACCTTATTCTAATCCTCGTTTACGAAAGCTGAAGTAGTGCGATTTGATAAATTGGAATTTGATTCAACTCCCGAAGAATCTGGTCGAGAGAATTCCGCTCCCATTGAGAAAGACTTTTCCCATTGGGTACGAGAGGCTGATCATAATCGTCGCATTGGCCAGTATGAAAACGCGTTACGCTATTATTCCCGCGCGTTAGAAGAAGATAAAACACACGTAATGGCATGGGTGGGACAAGTACAAATGCTGGTTCTACTCTCTGAGTACCCACAAGCCAAAATGTGGAGTCAGAAAGCACTGGAACTGTTTCCCAACAATCCAGATTTATTATCAGGACAATCTCAAGCTGAGTGCCGACTTGGTAATATCAAAGCGGCACATACTTTAAGCGATGCCGCAATCATGCAAAGAGGTGAATCTGCTTATCAATGGCAAGTTCGAGGTGAGCTCTCTGTCGCAACCAAAAAAACAGGTGATGTTATGAGTTTCGATAAGGCTTTTCTTGCCAATAATGATTGGTTGGTTTCTTTGGAAACTGCTCTGATCTACTTGTTTTATCGTTCTTATAGTAAGGCACAACAGCGGGCTAGAGTGGCTGTCGAGAAATCACCTGACTCATTTTATTGTTGGTACATTTTAGGAGTCTGTGGACAGAAGTTGGGATTCACTTCATCTGCCGAAATGAATTTTACACGTTGTTTAGAGCTTTGCCCAAACCACGTTGAAGCAGAACAACGCTTATTCGAGATCAATCAAAGTAGCTGGAGTGTAGGACGATTTCTTAAACGAATGATTGGTCGAAAATAGGAACGCAAAATGACGAACCGATTTTTATTGCATTCGATTCAATAAAGTTATGGCCAATGTTGGCTGAAAAATAAGATATTTGAAAAGCATTAGAAAGAATCCGATGAGTTGGACTCTGGAAAAGATCCTTAAAGGAGCACGCTCTTTTAAAGCAAGCGATATCCATCTGGTACGTGGGTTGTCTCCTTCACTTCGGATTAATGGTGATATCCGACCTCTTGAAGGTCACCCTCTCCTCAAAGAAGACCTGCTTGAACTCTATAACTCAATCATGAACGAGAAACAGAAAAAGTTCTTTGAGGAACACTGGCAAATTTGTTTTTCTGAGTATACCGAAGGTATTGGACGCTATCGTGTGAGTGTTTACTATCACTCTGGAGTTCCCGAGTTCTCGATCCGACTATGTGAATCTGATGTAAGAACAAAGGATGAATTAGGGCTTCCTCCCGTTATCGACGAACTGACGCGGATACCTAGCGGATTAATTCTGGTGACTGGACCAACGGGAATGGGAAAAACCACCACACTCAACTACATGATTCACTCGATTAATCAACAACGTCGCGCTAAAATAGTCACGATTGAAGATCCGGTTGAATATACTCATGACAATATTCGCAGCATTATTATTCAGCAAGAGGTATTAGGAGATGTGCTGAATTTCCAAAGTGCCTTAAGACACGTTCTACGGCAGGATCCCGATGTCATTGTCATTGGTGAAATGCGTGATTTAGAAACGATTGAAACCGCATTGATAGCTGCAGAAACAGGACATCTGGTTATAGCAACTCTGCATACTCCAGACTCAGTGCAAACCATCCAGAGAATTTATAGCGTCTTTCCCGCAGAACAACAAAATTCTATTACAGTCCAATTGGCCAACAGTATCCAGGCAATCATTTCACAAAAACTTCTTCCACATGCGACAGGTTCTGAGCGTTTACTTGCCTGCGAGGTTTGTATCGCCACCTCGGCTATCCGAAATCATATCCGGGAAAGACAGGTTCACCACATCTATAGTGAAATACAGACAGGTCGCAAATTTCAAATGAAAACGATGGACCAGATCTTAATGGAACTTTATCAAAGTGGTGACATCACTTACGACGTAGCCATTTCCAATGCGCGTGAACCAAAGGCGATTATGTCAGCATCAGCTACTTCTAGTGCAGGCGAATTCCATTAAAGCTCTGCCAAACAGCGAAAGAAGGAATTCGATTAAACAACCTTGCCACTTCGTGTCGAACGGCGGTACTGCGTTGGTGTTTGTTGTAGCTCACGGCGAAAGACACGGTTCATCGTTTCGACTTGTGAAAAACCACTCGCTGCGGCGACTTTCGGCATAGACCAATTTGTATTTGTGAGTAAATCTTGCGCTTTGGTAACGCGCAACCAGCGCAGCTCGGCGGCTGGGGAGCGACCAAGCACCTGACGGAATCGTAATTCCAAAGCACGACGTGATAACGGTACCTGACGTAAAACATCACGAACTTGTAATGGACCATAGGCATTTTTACGCAGAAATTCCAGAGCTTGCGCCAGTTCCCGATCATCCATAGCCAGTACATCAGTTGAATGGCGGGCCAACATACCAACCGGAGTGACAAGTTTCGGCTTTGTTTTTAGCTGCTTATTTGCTAAACAACGCGCTAGTAGAGCAGCCGCTTCATAACCAATACGCTCTGGTCCACAATCGACGGCCGATAAAGGAGGGTAAGAAATCTGACAGAAAAGCTCATCGTCTTCCCCACAAACGATTGCCACTTCCTCAGGAATCCGGAATCCGGCTGAGACACATGCTTCACAAAGGAGGTGGCCATGTACGGCATCCCAGGCAAGAATACCAACTGGTTTAGGAAGCGTTTGTAACCAGGCGCCCAATTCTGCAAGTGTCACATTTTGGCTGGAACGTTTACGACGCCACTGTTTGAAGTACTTACAAGTTCCTCCCCAACTGTGTACGACTTCCGCAAAAGTAGGTTCCATCTGATCTTCGTAATGAGGATGCTCTGGTACGCTGTAATATGCAAGTGAGCGAAATCCTCGTTCCAATAGATGTGTCGCAGCCAATCGCGCCGATTCACATTCATCAATCCGAACTTGTGGTATCGAAAATCCTGGTACGACACTTCGAGAAACATTGATTACCGGAATACCCAACCGTTTTAAGGCTGCAGCTTGTGTGCGGTGTGTCACACGTGTAATTACCCCCTCCACTTCCCAATGCCGGGGGACGCTGGAATGTTCACGAACTCCCCGTGGCTGTAAGAAAATCTGCCAGGAAGGTTGTTCGCGTGCAAATTGAGCCACCCCACGAATCACAAGGCTACTGAAAGTAACTGAAGTGTCAATCAATAAAGCAATTCTTTGTGGTTGGCTAGTTGACATACAAAGCTCGACCAGAAAAAAGCGTTTGCGCAAAACATCAAAATATTTGCGCATTATATCCTGTCTGATGTATCAGGTCTACATTATAGTTTATTCAAATGAGTGCTATGCCTCTTTTGACACAATTACTGGAGTAGATTGTCATGACACCCTTTCCCCGCTTTGTATCCAGCCAATTCTGGACTGCCTGGCTCGCCATTGTTGCTACAGTGATGATGGTTTTAATTCAAGACAGATCATCTATCGCTCAAGAAGTGCGATACAATCGAGATGTACTGCCCATCCTTGCGGAGAATTGTTTTACCTGCCATGGCTTTGATAAAACAAAACGCGAAGCCGGGTTACGGCTCGATTCTGAGAAGGGTGCTTTGGCAACGCTGGAATCCGGAGCACGGGCTATCATACCGGGGAAGACAGGTCAGAGTGCGCTCATTCAACGCATTTTCACCAAATACACTGATTTACTAATGCCACCCAAAGAGTCAGGGAAGCAACTCACAGCAGACCAACAGGAAATATTACGCCGTTGGGTAAAGCAAGGCGCTCAATACGAAGCACACTGGGCATTCATTCCTCCCCAATACCAAGAGCCGCCTGTAGTAGCTGGGGTTGATCATGCCATTGATCGCTTCATTCAGACACGTTTGGCGCAGGAAAAGATTACCCCCTCACCGGAAGCAAATCGATCGACGTTAATCCGCCGTTTGAGTCTCGATCTGATCGGCCTCCCCCCTTCACCATTGGAAGTTGACGCGTTCGTTAATGATCGTCGGACCGATGCCTATGAGCGAGTCGTTGACCGCTTGCTCGCTTCCGAGCATTTTGGTGAGCGTTGGGCACGCTGGTGGTTAGATCTCGCGCATTATGGGGACAGCGATGGCTATCTTCAAGATTTCCTTCGCCCTGTTGCCTGGCGATACCGGCAATGGGTGGTGGACGCGTTTAATCGTGATATGCCCTTTGATCAATTTACAATCGAGCAACTTGCAGGCGATCTGTTTCCGAATGCCACCGTTTCACAACGGACCGCTACCGGTTTCTTGCGTAACACATTGAGTAACCGTGAAGGAGGTGCAGGGCTCGAAGAATTTCGTGTGCGGCAAGTAATCGATCGTACTTCGACTGTGAGTACGACCTGGCTCGCACTCACTTTTGCTTGTGCTGAATGTCACGATCATAAATTCGATGCCATTTCACAGCGCGAATTTTACCAATTCTATGACTTCTTCAATAATGCAGATGAAGTAAACTTCAATGCGCCGCTACCCGGTGAACTGAAGCCCTGGCTCAAAGCAAAGCAGGTCTACGATCAAAAGCGAGGCAAGCGACTCGCACCGATTTCTGAGCCCCTTGCCACACTTCAGGCGGACTGGGAAAAACAAATCCTGCATGCCGAAGCACATCCGGGTGATGACTTTTCCTGGGATCGTAAACTGGAACTGTTAGGACTTCAGTGGGGGCAAAATCTGGGTGAAGGACAACTGGAAGGACTCAATATTATAAAGACACCTCTCGCACAAAGGACACAGGATCAACAAGATCGATTACTTGACTATTTTCTGGACAACATCCCTTCTGTTTACAATGCCAAAGCCAAGGAACTCAAACTGAGTGAAGTTCGTGCTCAGATCAAAACATGGAAAAACGAACTTCCAAAACTGACACGTGCTCCCGGGATGATGCAGTCGATCATTCCTAGGGCAACGCACATTCATATTCGAGGAAATTATCGTCGTCATGGTGAAAAAGTGAACGCAGGCACCCCAGCAGCTTTACCTCGACTTAACGCACACAAGAGTCAGCCAGACCGTCTCGCACTGGCACGTTGGCTGGTTTCACCAGAACATCCACTCACAGCGCGTGTCACAGTAAATCGTCTTTGGCAGGAGCTATTTGGTCGCGGTATCGTGGCAACGTCAGAAAATTTCGGGGTGCGTGGAGATCGGCCCTCTCATCCTGAGTTACTCGACTGGCTGGCTCTAAAGTTTCAGCAGCATAATTGGAGTACTAAAGAAGTACTACGTGTGATCGTGACTTCTCAAACTTACAAGCAGTCCTCACGTGCTCGACCGGAACTCGTAACACACGATCCTGATAATGAATTACTCGCACGACAGTCACGACTCCGTCTTTCTGCCGAAATGGTACGAGATTCGATACTCGAAATAAGCGGGCTACTTTCTCATACGGTTGGTGGCCCTAGTGTAAAACCACAACAACCCGATAGCGTCTCTAAAGCTGGCTATAGTAACGAGTGGAAGACAAGCTCGGGGGCAGATCGCTATCGTCGTGGTCTTTACACTTTCATTCAACGTACTTCCCCTTTTGCCCAATTCGTCACTTTTGATCTGCCAGATACCAGTAGCAGCTGCACGCGACGTGAACGTTCCAATACACCGTTGCAGGCGCTTAATCTATTGAACGACCCTGTTTTCCTTGAAGCGGCACGGTCGCTTACATCACGTGTCATGCGTGAGTCAAGAAGTTCCAATGAGAGCCGTCTCAACCATACGTATATGCTGGTCCTTGCGCGTCCTCCGCAACCAGCAGAATCGAAGAGACTACTCAAGTATCTTGAACAGCAGAAAACGCTGTTCAATAACGAACCATCTTCGATGCGCGAGCTACTACTGGAATCGACGCCCCAGGGTGATCCTGTGGAATATGCAGCGTGGATTGCGCTTTCCAGTGTATTACTGAACCTTGATGAAACGATTACTCGTGAATAACCATAGGAACCTAATCGATGTTTACTTCTAATTTCTCGCGCCGCGACTTCCTGACCCGGAACTCCCATGGATTTGGCGCAATGGCACTTTGGCATTTGCTTACGCAAGAAGGCCATACAGTCGCTTCTCAGACACACTTTAAACCTCGTGCGAAAAACGTGATCTTCATCTTCATGATGGGAGGTCCTTCACATATCGATCTATTCGATCCAAAACCAAAGATGGCTCCCTTACACGGCGAGCCGATCCCAGAGTCGCTCGTACAAGCTAAAAAGAGCGCTACCGGGGGAATACTCGAAAGAGTGATGGCCAGTCCCCGCAAATTTCAACGACGGGGACAAAGTGGAGTTGAGATTTCTGAACTGCTGCCACACACTGCGAAAATGGCAGACGAGATATGCCTCATTCGTTCGATGCACAGTGAGCAGAGCAATCATGATCCCGCACAATTATTGATGCACTGCGGTACGCCACTGTTTGGTAATCCAAGCATTGGTTCGTGGGTCAACTACGGACTTGGTAGTGCCTGTAAGAACCTGCCGGGCTATATGGTCCTCACATCGGATGATGGTCACGGCTTGGAAGGTGCTGGCAGTTCGCTTTGGTCCAGTGGGTTTATGTCTTCGACCTATCGTGGCGTCAGGTTCCGTAACTCCGGCGATCCCATTCTCTATCTCAAACGTCCAGATGGCATCAGTGCTTCAACACAACGCGCTCGACTTGACGTATTAAGTGATGTCAATCAAATGCATCAACAGTCTACAGGTGATACCGAGATTGCCTCACGCATCGCCTCCTATGAGATGGCCTTCCATATGCAAAGTGCCGCCCCAGAGTTGCTCGATTTCAGTAAGGAGACTGCTGCTACGAGAACCATGTATGGGATTGATGCTGAAAAAACGCGTTCCTTCGGAACGAACTGTTTGTTAGCACGTCGTATGGTGGAACGGGGCGTGCGTTTCGTGCATTTAGTTCATTCAACATGGGACCATCATAGTTCTTTGGATAAGCGTCTCGAGCTCAATTGCGGTATGACGGATCTGCCTGCCGGTGGCTTGCTCAAAGACCTGAAGCAACGCGGCTTGCTCAATGACACACTCGTTGTTTGGGCGGGTGAGTTTGGCCGTACTCCCATGGGTGAAGTCCGCCGCGGTAGCACCGCTGGTAAAGAAGGACGCGATCATCATCCGAATGCCTTCAGTCTCTGGATGGCAGGCAGCGGATTGAAACGCGGTCACGTCCATGGTCGTACCGATGACTTTGGTTTTAACATCGAAGAGAACCCCGTTCACGTTCACGATCTCCAGGCCACCATTCTCCATCTCCTGGGCGTCGACCACGAAAAGCTGACGTACCGCCACAGTGGTCGCGATTATCGTCTCACTGATGTGGCTGGAAATGTAGTGAAGGAAATCATTGCTTAAATTGAGGATCGCCTCAGAGTGATTTACAAATCACCTACAGTTTTTTTGCAAGAGAATGGATTGTCCAAATACTGTTCCGGTTTCTGATCAGGTAAACGGGAATAGGAATCTGCTACTGATAACATTGTTATCAGTATTTTTTTGATAAATGAAAAGCTTTCCTGAAGAACTGCCGCCTGGCATCATCATTCCAATGACTTACCGCTGCTTGCGAAAGTCGGACGGTGTTTCCCCCGTGTGTTTTCGAAATGTCTGACTAAAGTAGGTTGGTGAAGAAAATCCCAGCTTGCTGCTTACCTGATCGATAGTCAGGTTAGGATCACAGAGCAGTCGTTTGGCTTGCCAGATTTTGAGTTCGTTGAAGTAGGCCATGATTCCACAACCAAATGTGGTTCGAAAAACTTCTTTGGCTTGTGTTGCGCCCACATGAACTGCTGCAGCCACTTCAGCAATTGTTAATCGATCATTCACTCGACTGAGCAAAAGACGCCGAATCTGCTGTGCCACATCATGTTGGGATTCGTTGATTAATTCTGGTGACAAACGTTCGAGAATAATCGATAAAAATGTCCACAGTCGCCCGGTCACTCCCAGCTTTTTCCAGGGACGCTCAATCGTAAGCTGGTCAGCAATTTGCCAGAAGGCATGTTGCAGGTCTGGATCACCCGAGGAACTGAAACAATGAACGTCTTGAACTAACTGACCTAACTCACCACAGGCTTCAACAACACCCGAACCGGCTGACCAGCGGCCTGGGTGATCGGTATCAATCAGAAACGAAATGGTCGCCGCTGTGTGTGTCCCAGAATTAGACCAGAAGTGATGAGTTCCAGGAGCAAGAATGCAGAAGTCGCCGGCATCAAGTGTGTAATCACCAATAGAAGTCTTTAATGTAAGTGGGCCTTGAAGGCTTCCGTGCATCGCCATAATGGAGTGACTGTGTTTTTGAGTGATTGTCCCCGCAGGAAAGTGTCCCGACCTGAAATGGACAAACGGTCGTGTCACAGGAAGTGAGTATGCTAAATAGCTCTTGTCGACGTCAATCAAGAGATCTGCGTGATTTGAAGATTCTTTTTGCGATCCAGAAACGCGTGATTTCTTCATTGTGGTGTGCCTGGGTATTTTATCTCTCGTCCGATTTCAACTGACATTCGGCTGATTCTGATTTCACAGTATATGCTGAGCAGACCTAGAATAACATTCTGTTACAACTTTAAGTATATCAGCTTCCAGAGGACTCCGAAATGCGCTGGATTGTTTTAACTATTACCATTCTGATTTGCAATTGCGTAACCTCACCATTCATTCGAGCTGACGGAATTAAGCAGAACCCTATCTTTCCCGACAATGTGAAACTGGAATTGCTATTTACTCGTCAAGCAAAAATCAACAGCGGCTTGACAGAAGGACCTGCAGTCGCCCCCGATGGGAGCATTTATTTTACCGATATGCCTTTTGGGAAAGCGGATCATGGTATGATTCTCCGCTTTGATCCCAAAACACAACGAACAACAGTATTCACGAATGATAGTGGTAAATCAAACGGACTGGCCTTCGATACAAATGGGTTCCTGATTTCATGTGATGGAGCAGACGGGGGCGGTCGGCGCCTGATTCGCTGGGATTTAAAAACAGGCAAAGGCACAACTCTCGTTGATCGCTTTCATGCAAAACGCCTCAATGCACCCAATGATCTGTGTATCGATTCACAAGGTCGAATCTATTTCACAGATCCCCGCTATATTGGTGATGAACCACGGGAACTTAAATATCGTGCAGTATATCGTCTCAACAAGGATTTAAGCATTATCGAAATCACACGCGATGTGGAAAAACCAAATGGCATCACACTCAGCCCGGATGAACGGACCCTTTACGTGGGAGACCATAATAACGGCAGTGATGGAATCAACGTTGCCCCCAATGCCCCACCACCCACCAAAGGTGCGATGAAGGTTTATGAATTTCCACTCGACAAAAACGGATTGATTTCGGGACCGCGACGCACTCTGGTCGACTTCGGCAAGCAAGCCGGATGCGATGGGATGACCGTCGATGCGCATGGCAATATTTATCTTACGTGTCGAAGTCTCAAAAAGCCCGGACTGATGGTCATTGATCCGCATGGAAAGGAACTTGCATTTCTACCAACCGGACCGACCGACCAAAGCGGTGAGTTTGAAGACTGGAGAGGCATCCCCAGTAATGTCGAGTTTGGAATCGGCGACGAGAAGAATATTCTCTATGTGACAATTGATAAGAGTCTGTACCGAGTGCGAGTAAAAACAGAAGGGCATCACCCTACACTGCGGAGAAAACAATGACGATTGACACATCTAAGGATCAAAATGGCGCGACAGTTGAAGTCGGTGAGAATGCGTTCCGCTATCGGGTCTCAACGAAGTGGCCAAGTTTGCCCTCAGACTTAGATCTGGTCGAAGTCACTGCGGTGGCAACGGATTCACAGGACCAAGTCTATGTGTTTAATCGAGGTAAGCATCCTGTTGCCATCTTTAGCCCGGAAGGCGAGTTCATCGAATCTTGGGGGGAGGAAGTTTTTGCCCGGGCACATGGGATCACGATTGGCTCGGATGACACGGTTTACTGCGTTGATGATCTGGATCATACAGTGAAACAATTTTCAACTGATGGTCAGTTACTGATGACATTGGGAACCAGCGGACTTTACTCTGATACCGGTGCAACCAGCGTCGATTATCGAAACATTCAACGTGCCGGCCCCCCTTTTAATTTTCCGACCAATCTGGCAATCTCTCCCAGCGGCGACCTCTACATAACCGATGGTTATGGTAACGCACGAATTCATCGATTTTCCGCTGATGGTAAATTGCTACTCTCTTGGGGAGAACCTGGAGATGGTCACGGGCAGTTTCAAATCCCACATGGTATCGCCATCGATCGCAATGAAAATGTTTATGTTGCCGATCGAGAGAACAGTCGCATTCAGATCTTTACGGCCGATGGTCAATATAAGGATGAATGGAATGATGTCGCCAGACCATGTGAAGTTTTTATCGGTGACGATTCCAACGTGTATGTTGCCGAACTTGGTTTTCGTGCGGGAATGTGGTCAGGCACACATCCACCAATTCCGAATGCCACAGGCGGGCGAATGAGTATCTTTAATTTAAGAGGAGAGCTACAGTCCCGCTGGGGAGGTGGTAAGACTCCCTGCGCGCCGGGAGACTTCTTTGCCCCGCATGACGTTTGGGTTGACTCGCACGGTGATGTTTATGTTAGCGAAGTGACGATGTCTGCGGGCGGCAATCGTGGACTTGTTTCCCCCAACTGTCATAGTCTCCAGAAATTCATTCATCAATCTAAAAAGGTTCCACAATGAAATTCCAACACGAACAGCTGATAACACTCGCTGAAGAGATTTTTATCAAAGCTGGCTGCAAACACGACGTGGCGCATCAAGTTGGAAAACGCCTCGTCGAAGCCAATCTGGTAGGACACGATTCGCACGGAGTGATTCGGATACCTTCGTACGTGGAATGGTTGCACGATGGCAAGGTTCTTGCGAATCAGTCCATTCGAATTATCTCTGAAAATGATGTGATCGCTGTTGTCGATGGACAATTCGGCCTGGGACAAATCGTCGGCGAAGAAGCGATTCAACTGGGCATCAATAAAGCAGCCCAACATGGTGTCACCGTCATCGCCTTGCGAAATTCAGGGCATCTGGGACGCATTGGCGACTGGGCGGAGATGGCGGCAGAAGCTGGAATGCTCTCCTTGCATTTTGTCAACACCAGTGGTGCAGGGATGTTGGTTGCTCCCTTCGGTGGAATTGACCGTCGGCTCTCTGCGAATCCCTTCACCGCAGGCGTGCCTACCGGAGACAGCAAACCGATCATCCTCGATATGTCAGCGTGTACGGTCGCGGAAGGGAAAATTCGTGTCGCACTCAACCAGGGAACAATGGTTGAAGATGGTTGTTTGATTGATTCAGCAGGAAATCCAACCAACGACCCCAGATGCTTTTATGGAGATCCTCCCGGTGCGATTCTTCCAATCGCCGGCCATAAAGGCTCCGGCCTTTCACTGATTATTGAAATGCTCGCGGGCGCCCTCACTGGCAGTTCCTGCACAAATCCGAAAAATGCTTCGCGCGTAGCCAATGGTATGTTGTCCGTAATCATTGACCGTCGTTTCTTTGGATCTGATAATGAATTCTTTCCAGAAGTAGAGCGTTTTATATCATTCGTAAAGAGTTCACGAACCATCAACCACAATGGTGAAATTCTTATGCCAGGCGAACTGGAACAGCGCACCAAAGCCCAGCGTTTAGAACAGGGAATCGAATTGGATGAGATCACCTGGAAACAGATCTGTACCACTTGTCGATCACTCAATATCGAGCATGGTTTTATTGAGTCCAACGAGACAAATCCAGCATTCCATGACAGTCAGATTTCCATTCCGGGCTGTGAACCAGTTTCGAGCAAGTCGGGGAGTCGAGATGAAAGATAGAACGCTACAACAGGAACGCCTGGAAGCCATTATCTCAAGCAATGAGTCAGCAACCGTTCCCTTGGCTGATGGTGTTGAGCTCAGGCCTCTCGTTTCGAGCACTCTGGGAGCACGAGGACTTTCTACGGGGATTGTTACTTTTCAATCGGATGCGATGCTTCCAGCTCATCGTCACCCAGTCAGCGAAGTCATAATACCGATTACGGGAAATATACATGTCATTGTTGAAGGACGACGTTACAAGATTGGTCGGTATGATGCTTTCCATGTGCCAGCGGGCGTAGCACATTGGGTTCAAAATGATTTGAGTGAACTGCCTGTTTCCTGCTTCAGCGTGTTCGCCAGCGAGGAGCCAAAACGCGAATGGGTAGAAACCAGTTTTATAAACAAAGATTGTACTGAAACCGATTCCTCTGTAACGGAAGACTTAATCCGGTTTGAGTCTGCCCCTGATTATGAATTAGCACAAAACGCACTCTTTCGCGATCTGTTTGCTGGCCGGTTTGGATCACGGGGTATTTGTGGTGGTTACGGTATTTTCCAACCCGGAGCTTCGCTACCCTGCCATATCCATGGTTTTGATGAATCGATTACAATCGTCGAAGGGACGGCCGTTTGTCAGGTAGCGGGACGTGAATATGGACTGTCAAATTGTGATACAGCTTGTATTCCTGAAGGACGACCCCACCGATTTATCAATCGTTCGGATCAAGCGATGGCAATGATCTGGGTCTACGCCGGTGATGAGCCAGATCGGACGGTATTAGAGCAATGTTGCTGCGAAGAATCATTCATCAAACAAGCTTGTGAGTCAGACAATTAGAAAAGGACATGATGAATTCAGATTCTCATCAACAACCGAAATCAATGCGATTCGGGAACCTTGCTCCCTGGAATGAAAGCGATTTGCCTGCACCACCGCCGTTCTCGGTACGCAACCTGTTTCGTACAATTGGGCCGGGAGCAATCTTGCTTGCCGGATCAATTGGCGGCGGTGAGTGGCTCATCGGTCCTACCATTACGGTGAAGTATGGTATGGACATTCTCTGGATCGCAACCGTCGCCATCGCATTGCAACTTCTCTTTAATCTGGAAGCCATTCGTTACACGTTATACACGGGCGAGCCAATTCTGGTGGGAATTATGCGATTGCGACCGGGTTCTAAATTTTGGGCCTCTGGTTACATCTTCGCCACAATTGCTCAACTAGGTGTCCCGGCATTGGCCGCAGCTTGTGCATCGGTGCTTTTTGCCTCTTTTGCAGGTCGTATGGCCGGTGATGGGGATACAACCATTCTCCATTACCTTACTTATACCGTGATTTTGATAACGGTCGGCATTCTGCTCTCTGGCAAAACTATTGAACGCATGTTGGAATATTTTTCATGGATCATGATCTCATTCATTTTTTCGTTCCTCACGCTCGTCAATGTCTTATTTGTACCCTTTGAGCATTGGATGAAGACACTCACAGGATTCTTTCAGTTTGGAAGTCTCCCGGCTGATGTCGATCTGTTATTACTGGCGACCTTTGCCGCAACGGCCGGTTCCGGAGGCATTGGAAACCTAGTGATCACCAACTGGTATCGTGATAAAGGATTCGGAATGGGAGCCAAAGTCGGATCGATTACGAGCGCTTTCAGCCACAGTGAAATGAAACTCTCTCCCGTTGGTAAGGTATTTCCGATCAATAAAGAGAATCTTCATAACTGGAATTCCTGGTGGAAGTATGTCTCAGCCGATCAGATCTGGCTGTGGGGAATGGGATGTCTTATTGGAATGTTTCTGAATGTAAATCTGGCAACAGCAGTCATTCCCGAAAACACGAATATGGATCACATGGCAGCTGGTGCTTTTCAGGCACGCTACATGGCAGATCAGCTTTGGAGCGGATTCTGGATTCTGGCTCTCTTGAACGGATTCTGGGTGTTGATGTCAACTCATTTGAGTAACACGGACGTCCTGATTAGAACGGTTACAGACATCGTCTGGGTGGCGAGTCCCCACTTGCGTGAGCGTCGCAAGATGAGCGTCAGTCGTCTCTATTACTCTTTTCTGGCAATCGCGACTGTCTGGGGCCTCTTTGCCGTCCACTGGGGGCATGCCATTACCTTGTTTAAAATCCTGGGTGCAATTGCTGGCCCGGTCCTGGCAATTGCCGCCATTCAAATCTTGATCTTGAATACAAAACTCCTGCCTCTGGAGTTACGTCCCCCCATTTGGCGTCGATGCGCTTTGGTGGTTTGTGCTCTTTGTTATGGATGTTTGTCTGCTGCACTCCTATGGAATTTGTTTTTTGAGTGAATTGAGTAAATCTTTTTCGTATAATGAGATAGTTCGTAGAGCCTCGGAGAAGAATCATGATTGATAAACTGCTGGCATATTTAGATCGCCCGCTGTTTTTTCATCCTAATATGGTGATTAGTCAGACGATCGCCCTCTGTTTATTTGCATTTAACTCCAGTCACCTCACAGCCAGTGAAGATACAACAATCAGGGACAGCATTTTTTATGAAAGTGCTGTCAAATCAATTATTACTGAAAAATGTCTTCGTTGTCATAACTCAAAAACAAAAAAAGCGGGCCTTGATCTCAGTTCTGCGCAAGGCATTCAAAATGGAAGCGAATCGGGTCGTATCGTGCAAGCCGGAGATCCGGACGAAAGCCTCTTAATCGAAATGATCAACGCAGGCGAAATGCCACCAGATGGGAAAGACCATCTGAGTAAAAAAGAATTGAATGAGATTCGCAACTGGATTTCTGCTGGTGCGAAGTTTCGTGAAACAGTTCAAACCAAACCTTCAGTGACACAACATGATATTATTCCCCTGCTTCACTTACGATGCGTTGCCTGTCATGGAGGCCGACGCAAGGAAGCGGGGCTCGATCTCAGAACAAAAGAGTCGATTTTAAAAGGTGGAAAATCAGGACCAGCAGTTGTTCCTGGTGAACCAGAAAAAAGTCTTCTCATCCAGCGTATCGCGTCAGGTGAGATGCCACCACGTCGGAAGTTGGTCTCAGTCAGTGTCAAACCCATGGAGGTGAATGAGCTGAAACGGCTCTCAAAATGGATTGCGCTCAAGCTTCCGGAAGTAAAGCATCCCTCGGTAGACGATAAAAATCAGTCCGATGCTCTTGTAACTGAGAAAGATCGCGAGTTTTGGTCGTTTCAGCCTCCCTCAAAAGTGAAGCCCCCTCAAGTGAAACACAGTAACCAGGTAAGAAATCCAATCGATGCGTTTATTCTACGAAAGCTGGAACAACGCGGACTCACTTTGTCTCCAGCGGCAAGTAAGAGAACAATGATACGCCGACTTTTTTTCAATCTCACAGGTTTACCACCGACTCCCAATGAAGTCGAACATTTCATCAATGACACTGATCCTTTAGCATATGAAAAGCTGGTAGATCGATTATTGGCATCACCACGCTATGGAGAGCGCTGGGCACGTCATTGGCTTGACGTTGCAGGTTATGCAGATTCGGAAGGGGCTCAAAACGAGGATCGGTTACGTCCACATATCTATCGCTACCGCGATTATGTAATTCGCGCTTTCAATAATGACAAGCCTTACTCACGCTTTCTGATGGAGCAAATCGCAGGTGATGAACTGGTCGATTATCAAAGTAAAGAAGTGACACAAGAGGTCTATGACTGTCTCGTTGCGACAGGTTTTCTGAGAACTGCCCCAGATCGTACCTTTGCCAATATCACCAATTTTGTGCCTGACCGCCTCGAAGTCATTTCTGACGAAATGGAAATCCTGGGGTCGGCAGTCATGGGATTGACCATCAAATGTGCACGTTGTCATTCGCATAAGTTTGATCCCATAGCTCAACGAGACTATTACCGTCTGACAGCCATCTTTAAAGAGGCTTACGATGAACATGACTGGCTGAAATCACAAGGACCACGCACCTTACCGCACGTGACATCTGAAGAACGACGTCATTATGAAAAGCATAACCAGCTCATCACAGCCGATATTGAACGACTTAAACAAAAATTAAAGGAACGGACAGCAAGAGCATTAAAAACACAGCGAGAGAAAGGCATTCAGTCACTTCCTGAATCGGAGCGTGAAACAATCTTAATTGCGTTTTCCACTAAAGCGTCTCAACAGACTGATGAGCAAAAAATACTTTTGAAAAAGCATAAAAGACTGTTAACTCCTTCTCCTGATGAATTAAAAAAACTGGATCAGGAATATAAAAAGAAATCTGATGATCTCCAAAATCAGATGAAGGTTCTCAAATCGAAAATGAAGCAGGAGCCCCGTATTCGGGCACTTTGGTCGCGAGGAAGTCCCTCTCCTACTTATATTTTGAAACGAGGGAATTACCTCACTCCAGGACGCCTGGTTGAACCCGGAGTACCAGAAGTCCTTATTCAAAAAGCGAATCCATTCAGTTCCATCATACCTGAGAATAATCGGAATTCCATTCGTCGTCGACTCGCTTTTGCGAAGTGGTTAACTCGATCCGATAACCCATTGACGGCGCGAGTTATGGTGAACCGTATCTGGTTGCATCATTTCGGGAGGGGAATTGTCAACACACCAGGCAATTTTGGACGCGCAGGAGAAAAACCGTCCCACCCAGAATTATTGGACTGGCTGGCCAACGAGTTTGTACGTCAAAACTGGAGTCTTAAATCCCTGCACCGCTTAATTGTCACTTCAAACACGTATCGACAAAATTCTTCGATCACAAAGAAAGCATTACAACGAGATCCCGATGGAAGCCTCTTGTCAAGAATGCCCTTGCAGCGCATGGAAGCCGAGGTTCTCAGAGACACTCTGCTTTATCTTTCCGGTCAATTAGACGAAACTCCTTTTGGTCCCGCGGATCCGGTTGAAGTTCGTTCTGATGGTCTGGTAACATCAAAGCGGACTCAAAAGGGGTGGAGAAGAAGCATTTATATTCGACAGCGTCGTACACAAATCCCAACCCTTCTGGAAAATTTTGACTACCCACAAATGGGACCAAACTGTATCAGTCGCGGCAAGTCACTTGTGGCGCCACAAGCGTTGCACTTAATGAATGATAAAATGGTTTATCAATTAGCAATAGATTTTGCCTCTCAAATTCAATCTGAAGTTGGACCAGTTCCAGAAGCACAAATTGTCCAGATTTATCGAAAAGCTTTCAGTCGGAATCCCACCGCGGAAGAAAAAACCATAGCTGACGACATAATGCAACAAATGACAAAAACATGGCAAGATTCAAATTATCAGCAAAAAGATCAAATTCCACCGACACAAAAGGCACTGATTAATTATTGCCATGCCGTCTTCAATCTGGCTGAGTTTCAGTACATCGATTGATTGAATCAGGATAACGATTTGGAGATTCATATAAAATTAAGAGCCATCGCATGAAAGATCATTACTCTTCGCAAAAGAACATAACGAGACGCCATTTTTTCCAGCAAGTCTCTACAGGAATTCAAGGGGCCGCTTTGACCTGGCTCCTTAGTCAGGACTTGTATGCGGATTCAAAAACTCCAACTCATAAAGAGGCACCGACACTCGGACCTCACCACAAACCGCGAATCAAGTCAGTGATTCATTTATTCATGAACGGGGGACCGAGTCAAATGGACTTGTTTGATCCCAAGCCGTTTCTGGATAAACATCATGGGAAGGAGCATTTTGACAAAATTGCAGGAGAAGTCGAATTCCCTGAACGAGCTGGTGCCTTAATGAAGAGCCCCTTCAAATTTGCCCAGCATGGTGAATCCGGCATGTGGGTATCTGATGTTATGCCGCATCTGGCGAAGCAAGTTGATGAAATCACCATGATTCGTTCGATGTTCACAACCAATTTGACACACGAACCTGCACTTTACAAAATTCAGTCAGGCAGCGAATTTACAGGACATCCGGCATTGGGAGCCTGGGTCTCTTACGGATTGGGAAGTGAAAATAAAAACCTGCCTGCGTATGTTGTTTTAGATGATCCACTCGGATTACCTGTCAACGGAATCGAAAACTGGCAATCCGGCTTTCTACCTGCGCAACATCAGGGAACTCGTTTTCGTGCGACTGGCTCTCCGGTCTTGAATTTGAAACCGGGCTACGATCAACCCGAAGCAGTCTCAAAACTCGAACGCGATTTGATCTCACGCCTGGATCAAATTCATCAACAAAAACGATCACATTATCGTCAGTTAGAATCTCGTTTATCAACTTATGCATTGGCTGCACGAATGCAAATTTCAGCTTCTGACGCACTCGACCTTTCTCAAGAAACAGAAGAAACGCAAAAGAAGTATGGCATTGATCAAAAAGTGACCGAATCATATGGTCGCAGATGCCTGATCGCACGCCGTCTCGTTGAGAGAGGCGTTCGCTTCGTGCAATTATTTATCAACAGCCAAATCTGGGATACTCATAGCGCGATCGCGACAAATTTGAAAACTGCCTGTCAGCGAACAGATCAACCGGTTGCTGCCTTATTGCAAGATTTGAAACAACGTGGTTTATTAGATGATACGCTTGTGATGTGGGGTGGTGAAATGGGTCGTTTACCCATTGCACAATTGACTGCGGATAAAGATGAACGAAAATCGGGTCGCGATCATAACAAGAATGCTCTGTGTACCTGGATGGCAGGTGGAGGTGTCAAGAAAGGTATGGTTCTGGGAGAAACTGACGAACTGGGCTTTGCCGCCGTGGAAAACCGCGTTAGTGTACCAGACTGGCATGCGACCATGTTACATCTGCTCGGACTAAACCACGAAGAGCTCTTCATCCCCCGGAATGGATTGAATGAACGCCTGACAGGTGTCGGAAACAGTCCAAGAGTCGTCAAGGAAATTCTCGCCTGACATGCATTTTCAGGAGCAATGTGAACTATTACAATCAACAGATCATTTATGAATCGGTAATAAATACCGGTATGGATTCATTAGTGCTGATCTTGAATTTCATTGATCCAGAAATGAAAGGCGACTCTGTTGACAACAACTCCTGACAAAGAATCCGTATTTCTTGTGAGTGGATTACTTCAAACCGAACGACAACCTGATGGCTGCCGCAAGCTGTTACGCGAACTCACAGTCAATGTGCGAGACAAAGTCATTACTGTCCCGGAAAATTTCATTACCGATTTTAGTTCCATCCCCTGGTTTGGTCGTATTCTTGTTCGCTGGTCCAAGGTAGATATCGCAGGAGTTGTACATGACAGGCTCTATGCCACCGGTGAATACACACGCTGTGAATCTGACACGGTCTGGCGTTTGACAGCACTCGCTGGCGAATGCCATGCTAATCTTTTTCAGGCATGGGTAGGTTGGTTCTTTTTAAGAATTGGTGGTTGGATTGCCTGGAATCGTTCCAGAAAAAAACGAGCCAAGAATTAAAACCATATCTATCATTTAAATTTCTGGAGTTGAGTTCAGCGTTTTCATCTTCCACCAGACTAAAACCACTGAAGGTAATTTATCATCACTCGCCATTCCCTCCACAACGATGAGCCTGTCACCTCTCAAACGATAAATACATAGCTGAGGCTTCTTCTGCTTAACGCCTTTCTTCGGACCTTCTAAAATTTCCAATTCGTAGTAGATAAAAAGATTCAGATCGTCCGTACGTTGCAAACGAAATTTTGCCTGTTGTGAAAGGATCAACTTGCCGTGTCGATCATAGGCTTTAACTTTTGCCATCTTCTGTGATAGCTCCTGCTCAATTCGAACGGGGGATCCTTTTCTATCTTTGGCCATCCGAAACCATTTCCCTTCCACAATCTGGTAATCTTCTTCTGGTGCAGGTTCTGCAGAAAATGTCGTTGTACCTCCCCAAATGAGAAATAGAACCAGTAATGCCACTTGTTTCACTTCGATCTCCTTCTCTAGTGAGTTAAGTTGAGCCTCATTATTTGGTTTGCATGCGGAATGAATCTAAAATCATCGATGAATCGGTATTTTAGTATTTAAAGGGAAAATGTTGAATAGTATTTTCTCCAATGATACATTTCCCACGCAAGATTAGGTATTCACAGTTAAACAATTCGACTGGTTCAACACCCATATCTTAGCCCGCATTCATCTGATGCAATATCCGAACCGTCTCATCGGCTCCTTTGCTGGGAATGAGAGCAGTCGTGGCGATCCCGGAGACCACTTTCGTAATATTGTGGTCCACTTTACCTGATTGATTCCAGACGGAACCAAGAGGGGAAGTCATATAAACAGAAAATGTATGGTGGCCGGTACCCGGACGCTCGCCGATGATGTGAAGAATCGCACGATTCCCTGAAAGACCGCCGAAGAGCAATTCACCAATTCGGTAACCCGCACGAACACGCCCTGACTTGATAATGATGTTACGCTTCGCGGGATGGTAGCCCGCAGCTTGCAATTGCTGCCTTAGTTCCTTAAGGAACGGTTCCAGGTGTCCTTCGTCCATAATCGACAGTGCGTTTAGACCATCGGAGATCACCACTTGCACATCGAATTTTTCATCATAACTGTTTCGTAGTTGTCGAATCATTTTTGTAGCGGCTTTGGAAAGTTGTTCCCCTGTTGTCGGATGCAAAATGTATTCAAGGCGATCATTTGACTGAGTTGTTAAAGGGACCGCTTCAGGCACATTGGAAATAAAGTCGGGAGTGAGCTCTGCCCAGATGCTCTTTTTGGCATCATGATAAATCTGATCGATTTCGACTTTCAATGAAGGTTCCAACTCCGAATGCTTTTCCCCATACCCCTCTGCGATGAAGACGCCGCGGCCCCGGACTTCTGATAATTTTTGACGACCTTCTTTTAAAATTGCCCGGTTGGTACGAGAATCTCCTTTTTTTCGGCGGTACAGCAAGTATACCCAAGTAGGATCACCAAAGTGCTCGGTTGGTTTTCCACTCGCGTCAATCACAGCCAGCTTCTGAAAGAAGCCCCACATTTTGTTATTCACACGATAGCCGAATTTCTCTCGCATGCGGACATGGTCCTGAAAACCGGTCGTAAGATAACCCAGCATAGGGTCGATCTTCGTTGGCAACGCCATCAGATACGCCGGATTCGCAGGCATGATCTGATCCAGGCACCAGTCTAAATCATCAAGCGAAACGTCCATATGCAATGTGGAACAGACATCAAGTCCGATTGTCAAGCCATGCAGCTTACCCATGATGATGTCTTCCAGACAACAACGGACGAGTTGTTCGCGCGTCCGAAATACTTCCGGTCCGATAAACCCTGCCACATCGTTGAGATGCACCCAGGGAGCAGATTCTTTACCGGCAGACTTTTGAGCCGCGGCAACATCTTGAGTCAAGGCACGTGCAAAACCATATTTGCGAGATTCATGCAGTACCATATCAAAGCCATGACTATGGCCGTTGGTAAAATCTGCCCCTTGCCCCGTTTCAAAATACAAACCATATTGCCCCGTCCGCGAACGTGCGTAGTCACGCATCTTTTTGACACTGATGTCAAATGTTTCGTTGGCGTCATCACTACCTGCGATACTTTGGAACCAAAGAGCCGTACTGCCTGGGTTTTGTCGCTCGACTTCTGCTTGAACGTCAATATGTGATAGCACACAATGCGGCATAATATCTGCCACACCAAATGTCAAAAGGATATCCTTCAACACCAATTCCACAGCCTCAACCGACTCAGGCGTGCTGGAAACAGGATTTGTTCCCAGTAGAACATCTCCTACTGCATACGACCATCCGTCAAGGACTTGCCAGAAGATGTCATCTAAATTGTCCGTCGGTGAATTTGGTTGCAATCGTGCGCCCAAATAACCTCGCGCACCGATCTGACTACCCGGCAGGGAATTGAAGACTTTGGAACCAACGATAATCAATTCTCCATTAGTCATCAGCTTCACAACAGAGCCAATGACATCACTGGAGAGACCACTCGTAACTTTTTTGATGGTCGCCTCATCTTCAGTGAGTAACAGTTGTTTTAAAGCTCCAAGTGTCAGATTTGCTGAACGTTCCTTTAAAGTAGAACTCTGCCGGTTTGTTATCAGTTGATGAAGTTTATCTTTGAAGACAGGATGTGCGTTGATATCAATAATACGAGTCGCCTCTAACAATGCACGGGCATTCTTGCGAGATTCTTCGTCAGTCGCAGCAACGCCGATGATCTGATCGCCCTCTTTGAATGCATTAGCCGCACCAAGAATTTCGCGGTAAAGTTGTAGATCGAATCCACCTTTGACGCGTTGGATGTACGCAAAAACATCCTCGCCCTCATGAATCTCAGCAATGGATACACCACTGGTATTTGTCTCTTCTGCAGTCACTCTTTTTGCTTGTGACAAAGAGAGAGTTAGAGCAAACGGGCTATACATCATGGCCTGAACGAAATCGCGTCGATTCAACGGCATGGCTCAGTTTCCTTTTTACGAAACTTTGAACTCAATCAGCCGGGGTCAGCGCCGCCCGACTAGACTATCAAGATCATACCATCGGCTCATAAGGAAATTCAAGATGTTCGCACCACGGCATCTAATGTATCAACTCAAAATGTCGTGTATCACATGCCCATGGACGTCAGTCAGACGGCGATCAATACCAGCCGTACGGTACGTCAGCCGTTTGTGGTCGATGCCCAGTAAGTGCAGGACCGTGGCATGCAAATCATAACAATAGGTTTTACCTTCAGCGGTCTGGTAACCAAGATCATCACTTTTACCATGACTTGCCCCTGCTTTGATTCCGGCACCGGCCAGCCAGGTAACAAACGTGCCTCGATTATGATCACGCCCCTGGCTTCCCTGGGCAAAAGGTGTGCGCCCGAATTCCGTCGTCCAGATAATGAGTGTATCATCAAGTAACCCACGCGACTTTATATCTTGAAAGAGAGCGGAAATGGGTTGATCGACACTATTCGCGATCGCAGGCAACTCAGTTTGGATATTGCCGTGGTTGTCCCAGTTATTGACCGCCCCCTGTGGACCACTCCAGACTTGAACAAACCGTGTGCCCCGTTCCAGCAAACGCCTTGCCAATAGACAACGTTTGCCAAAATCTTCCGTCACTTTCTGGTCCAGACCGTAAGCGGTCTGTGTCTCTTTTGATTCCCGAGTGAGATCGAATGCTTCGGGTGCACTCAGTTGCATCTTCGCGGCGAGTTCACCCGCGGCAATGCGTGCTTCTAATCGTGAATCATCCGGGCGAGTTTCCGCATGCTGTCGATTAAACTGTTGCAATAGCGCAAAAGTATTCTTATCCGCTGTATCTCGCGCGAACGTGTATTGCGGATCTGCAAATAGATTCGGAATCGGTGTTTTGCTTGCCGCATTGACGAGAGTTCCCTGGTGTTTTGCGGGCAGGAAGCCACCACTAAAATTTCCTTTTTGATTATAAGGCAGACCTCGCACATCTGGCAGCACTACGAACGCTGGTAGATTGTCGGAAAGGTTACCAAGGGCGTAGGAAATCCAGGCCCCCATACAGGGAAACCCTGGCAACATAAAGCCGGTATTCATCATGTAACTGGCTGGTCCATGCACGTTGGTCTTGGTAGTCATCGCCATCAAAAACGCTAACTCATCGACAATTTTCGCCTGATGGGGAAAGACCGAACTGACCCAACGACCGGTTTCACCATGTTGAGCAAATTTGAATGGACTCTTCATCACAGCACCAGCGGCCGCAGTGAAACCTTCCGGTTTCTCTTTCGGTCCCAGTTTCTGTCCATGAAGACGTTTCAATTCTGGCTTAAAATCAAACGTGTCCATGGGACTGGCGCCGCCGTTCATAAACAGCTGAATGACACGTCGTGCTTTCGCCGGATGATGCAAACCACCGTTCATTTTCCTTGTCGAAGCCGCCGGAACTGATTTGTGTCCCAACCAGTGAGCCAATACCGCAGCGCCAAAACTACCGCCTGACTGCATGAGAAGCTCACGCCGCGAAAGATGATGTTTGATTAAGTTTGACATTGTTGTTACTCAACAAAAAGAAACTCATTGCTGTTCAGAACCAAACGGCAAACGGCTTCCAAACCATGCTTGCCAGCCAAAGTTGTCATTTTTTTCAATTCATCTTCCGCTGGTTCTCGCAACCAGACCCATAAAACGATCTGTTTAATCTGGCCTGGTAATTTGGTTTGTAACTTTCGTGCCCGCTCTGCCAACTTTTGTGACTGATGTAAAATAAAACGATTGTTAAACAGAACCAGAGATTGCAAAGGAGAGGCTGAAAAGCCACGTGTCGGAGCTAATAAACCCAGGTCGGGAAAATCCAACACGTCCATCAGAGGATCAGGGATACCACGCCAGACCACGCGATATATGCTGCGTCGATTGGCTGCCGGACTATCCAGATCAAATTGATCGTAGTGTAACACCGGCGTCACTTGCGGACCGGGAGTCGTTGTAAAATGAGAATCTCCTGGCCCGCCACTCTTCAAGTCAAGTTGTCCGCTCACCAGCAAAACCGAATCTCGGAAACTTCCTGCATCAAGACGTTGCCGCGACATGCGTGCCAGCAATCGATTTTCGGGATCGTGTGTAACCAACTCTGAGCGGTAGGCCGATGATTGTCGATAGGTTTTGCTGTTACAAATCAGACGATGCAGATGTTTCAATGATCCATTTTGATCACGCAGTTCACAGGCCAGCCAATCGAGCAACTCAGGGTGAGAGGGTGTACCTCCCATACGTCCGAAATCATTTGGCGTATCACATAGTCCCTTACCAAAATGATAGTGCCATACGCGATTGGCGATGCTTCGCCAGGTCAGCGGATTCCGTGGGTCAGCCAACCAGTCTGCAAGTGCTGCTCTTCTCGCTGATTCATGATGAGATTTTGGTAGTTCAAACCGAGCTGGCAAAGGAGATAATGCCGTTAAAGCACCAGGCCCAATCACATCGCGCGGCTTTTCAAGATTACCACGCACTAAAAGTCGAATCTCACGCGGCTGGGATAACTTTATCATACCTCTCTCGTTCGCAGCTTCTGCTGCCGCCGCGTAAACCTTGACTTGTGATGGGAGCTTCTCCAGTTCCTGCTCCGCCCGGTGTTGCAAAATAGTGGAAGCGAGCAATGTCTGTTGTTCAGCTGACCGCTGATCAGCGGGACTATTTAAAACCGCCTCGACTTCTATCGGAAGTGCAATCACGTTCAACTTCGGTGCATCAGTAACAGCTAATTTGAAACGCCCGATGACATGTGCACCACCATGTACCTGTTTCAGTGTGACTGATAATTTCGTACCAGGCTCAACAATCAACGGTGTTTTCAAAACAAATACTGCATGATGCGGCACGCCGACTTTCGGGTAGATTCCCCAAGCCGTTTTGGGATTCCCGTCGACGGCATGCTGAATCGTCCAGCCAGCCTGATTAAAGTCTGCTGTTGCCTGACCAATGGGAACCACTTGTCCTTCCACTGCATCGGGTTTGAAAGCACGTAATTCAAACTCGTTTAAATGGAGATTTCCATTGTGTGCCCTTCCCGGCCCTTTGTGGGGCAGCGAGTCATCATTCAATAAATCCAGCCGCACCGCAGTTATTGTTGAGAGCGATGTGTTTGCCGTGACGACAATTGTCTCCTGCTCTGGCGTTTTTCCGCTTGAAAGTATCGATGCATCAGGCTGGCGTTTCAAATTCGCGCGGTTGGTCGAAACAAAGACATCAGGCTCAAGAGGTACCCAACGCGTTTGAGGAGCGCGGGATTGTTCCCATTCCGCAACCAATTTCAGATTATCTGGTTTCAATAGAATATTTGTATTCTTGTTTTGAGCGGCTGCCTTAAGGTTTTTCCAGTGAGATCGCTGACTGGCGACCGCTCGATCCATGTCAAATGCAACATCGCCTTTACCAACGCCAGCAAATACTGCCTGCAGCGCATAATAGTCGGCTTGTGTAATGGGGTCGAATTTGTGTGTATGGCATCGTGCACAGTTTGCTGTGGTGCTGGCGAAGGCCCCCATGGTTTGGGTCACCAGATCATCACGGTCAAGATATTCAAACGACTTGGGTGCAGTGGCAGCTGCGCTTTGATCATAAGGACCTGCCCCAAGAAACCCCAGCGCGACCGTTAGCTCCGATGCCTCAGGAAAGAAAAAATCAGCCGCCAGTTGCTCTCGAATAAACTGTGCCCAGGGAATATCACGATTAAAGCGATCAATAACATAGTCACGATACCGCCACGCGTGAGGCCGAAAGACGTCGTGCTCAAACCCATGTGAATCTGCGAAATGGACCGTATCGAGCCAGTGTCGTGCCCAGCGTTCTCCATATCGAGGCGAGGACAGCAATCGGTCAACTAACTTTTCATAAGCCTGAGGACTTGAGTCTGCAAGAAACGCGTTTGTCTCTTCAACCGTAGGCTGTAGCCCATGTAGATCGAACATCAACCGACGAATCAAGGTGCGTCGATTTGCTTCCGGAGACGGTTTCAATTTTTTCTGCTGCAGTCGCGTTTGGATAAATGCATCAATCGAATTTCTGGATCCATCACCGGGAACATGAGGGCGCAAAAGTGGTTTCAACGACCACCAGTCCGTAGGATCGGTGGCCTTTGACGCGGGCTTCGTCGTTCGCGGGTCCTGGGCTCCGTCTTTGACCCATTTTACGAGAGCAGCAATCTCTTTGTCAGATAGCTTCTGCTCGGGCATCTGTAATTCGGAATCACTGTGACGAATCGCTTTAATCAGCAGACTACTTTCCGGGTCACCAGGAGCGATTGCAGCACCGCGACTTCCCCCCGTTTTCCAACCACTCTGCCAATCCAGTGTGAGGTCTCCCTCCATCACTCCAGAAGCATGGGAATGACACTCGTAACAATGTTTACGAAGAATTGGTTCCACAGTGTCATGAAAGAACGTATCATCAGCAGCAGAAATCCCCCCCACCATCGAGAGCCAACTCAACAAACAAAACCAGGCAGGAAGGAATTTCATCGAATGAGTCTCCCGGTAATTTTCTCTGTACACTGTATAACCTGCTTACCAATGCTGGAAAACAGACTCTTAGGCATTCGTTTGGAAGGAGCGGAGACCCAAACTACAGCAAGTAGGTTTTCAGTTTTACTCAATACCGGAGCAGCGACGCAATGGATTCCTTCATCCGCTTCCGCATAATCGGTAGCGTAACCGCGACTGTGAACTCGTTCACATTCTTCCTGTAACATGCCTGGATCAGTAATGGTGCGCGATGTATCTTGTGTCAAAGGAATGCGTTTGATTGTAGCAGCTAATTCTTCAGGAGTTTGAAATGCCAGGAGCACTTTTCCTGGGGCATTATTATGTAATGGAAAGCGGAGTCCCACATCAACGGCGATCCTGAGAGGATGGAGCCCACTTACCTGTTCAATAATGACTCCTTCATCCCTCACGCGTAAACCGAGTTGTACCGTTTCGCGAGTTTCATCACGGAGATCACGCATGAGTGGCAGCGCTTCTTCAACCAAACTCACATCTCCCACCTGTGGCATCCCTAATGTGAGGAACTTGGTTGAAAGCTTAAACCGCTTCGTCAGTGGATCGCGTTCCAGATAATCGCGATCAGTAAGAGCATGCGTGATACGAAAAATCGCGTTCTTATTGAGAGAAAGCCGTGTGGCCAGCTCGCTGATTCCGAGCCCATCAGGCGCCTGACTCAACGTCTCCAGCACATCCAGCCCCCGCTCAAGTGCAGGAACACTCGTCGTTGTAACACTCATAGGCTGACCCCACTTTGGTTTCACATATGTAACGTGTCACACTATTGTAACAATGCAATTCATCAAGAGTCAAGCATCTTTGTTCATTTTCTCGTTCGACTTAAGACTTGATTAATCGAGAGGCTTACCTGTGAGATAAGGTAATTTGATTTGACCGCAGTTCAGGACTTCGGATTTCCACTTATAGTTCTGCTGTGTATCAGCTTCGTTAGCCATTTCGAGCATTTCATTGACTGTGTAGGTTCGAAGCACTGAAACAAGGCCGTCCCAAAAGACCAACGCCGGAATCAGGGGGATCAGATATGTAAAGATCAGTCGTGAAATACGAAAAGGCTTTATAAACGGTGTCAACAGCAAAACAAATATCGGAGAGAGTGCAAACCGAATCAGATGTTCTATGTCGCGCTGTTGTGCTTCAAAAATGGCAATGGGTTCCTGAGCCGCGATTGCGTTGCGAAGAATGTCTTTTACGTCACTCGGATTGAAGTGGTGCAGACTTAGAAACTGCGTTCGTAGTCCTACCAGATCTTGGGGCACGGCTTTCGCATCGATAGAACGTGACTCAACTTCAACCGTCTCAGGGAACGCTGAAACAATTTCTTGCAAACCAGATTGATTTGGATAATAGTCAGTCAGTTTGACACGTAAACCCGGAACCTGCTCTAGTAACTTCGGAATCAATGTAAACCAGGGACCACCGCCACCAGAGGCAATATCGACAATCTGTGAACGACCAGTCTGTTGCAGGATTTCATTGAGAACCGGCAGCGTTCCACCGAACAGATTAAATTTGCCAGAAACGAAGCGCAGGTAATCTGTCATAAAATCTCTAAGCAAACTTGGAAACCAGCGGCAGTCTTCAAACTCAAACAGTTGTCGTCGTTTCATAGTCATTCGCAATGCTCAAAGTAAGATATCTTTGCATTATTTAAACAACTATGATAGCGAAACGTGCTAGAGAGTGAGAACACTGCCGGTCAAATAGTATCAAACAGAGCACTTAATTACTTTCCACCAGTTGTGGAGTCGATGCGATTGAGGCACCAGATTGTTTCAGTAAGTATTCTTCAAAGACTTCCGAGGTCAATGGTTTAGCAAAGAGAAACCCCTGTCCATACTCGCAGCCCAGTTTCGTGAGTTCGGTCAACTGGTCCTGTTCTTCGATACCTTCAGAAATAAGCATGATCCCCAGGTTTTCAGACAGGACTACCAAAGAATTAATCATCGCGGCCATACCTTTGGTACGTATGACTTGATCTACTAACGAGCGATCAATTTTAAGTGTATCTACAGGGAATTGATTCAGTGAAGCAAAAGAGGAACAGCCAACACCAAAATCATCGATGGCCAACTTGACCCCAATGTTTTTGATTTCTTTCATCGCTTGAATCGCTTCATTCACATCGGAAGCAAAGGCATCTTCGGTCACCTCCAATTGAAGATGTTTAGGATCTAGATTAAATTCCTGGAGCGTGCTTTCCACCATCTGCACCAAATTCGGGCAGATAAATTGCTTACGCGATAAGTTAATGCTGATCATGGATGGAGCGGAATATCCCAGCCGCTCTGACCACTCAGCGTATTGCCGACATCCTTCTCGTAAAACCCATTCACCCAGTTCGATAATCTGTTGCGAATCTTCCGCAATGGGTATGAACTCTCCCGGACTGATGAGTCCCAATGTCGGATGATACCAACGCAACAGAGCCTCTACACAACAAACGGTACCAGTTTCGAGCGAAACGATGGGTTGATAGTAAAGTACCAATTCCTGATTCTCTATCGCTTTTCTGAGATCGTTTTCCAGAATCATCTCTCGAATCACACGTTTCCGCATTGAATCATCAAAAATCACATAACGGCTTTTTCCGGAGCGTTTTGCTTCATACATGGCAGTGTCTGCATCACGGATGATCTCTTCCGGCCGTTTGTAATATTTGTTGCCGATTACGATCCCCATGCTGGCAGTTGAATATACTTCATGCTGTTCCAGGAAGTACGGACGGGCTAATTCATCCAACAGCCGTTCTGCAACAGAGTTCACTTCGTCAAGGCTCTTGATATTATTGATCAGAATCAGAAATTCATCGCCTCCCAGTCGACCTGCTGTATTTCCTGAAACCTGCTGACTGATTGAATCTGTACAGCGAAGATGACGACGCAAGCGAGTTGCAATCTCAACGAGCAGTAAGTCACCGACATCATGTCCTAAACTGTCATTGACCATTTTGAAACGATCAAAATCGAGGAAGATAACAGCATAATTTGCTTCTGATTTCTCCTGGGACTCCAGAATTAATTCCTTTAAACGTTCATGGGATAGCGTACGATTGGGTAAACCTGTCAATTTATCGACTAATGAGGCGCGTTCAAATACTTCTTTACTATTACGCAACTCAAGTTCGGCCTGTTTTCGGTCTGTCACATCAAACATCACACTATCGACCATAGGCACGTTATTGTGATCATGTGAAACTAAACCTTGTTCCCAAACGTATCTTACCTCTCCATCAGCACGTATCATTCGATATCCAACCTGGAATGATTGCGGTTTTTCCGCGGCCGACTGAATAACTGAATGGACTTTAGTAATGTCATCAGGATGAATGACACTGGTAAATGTTCGTACTTTATTCTGTAATAGTTCTTCAGCAGGATACCCCAGAAGCTCTTTGATTGTCTCGCAGACGAATTCAATAGTCCTACTTTCGTCCACATGCGACCGAAATGTCACGCCAGGAATATTATTCATCAAGGTTCGAAACTGTGCTTCACTCTGTTTCAATTCATTCTTTGATGATTGAAGTTTTTCATTGGCGAGTATCAGTTTTTGATTGTATTTACGAAAGAGAAACAGAAGAATGACACTAGGCACGATAGTCAATAAAAGTATAACAATAGCACTGACCCCACCTCGCCAAACTAATATCCCACCATGTTCAGTTGCGTCTTTTGCACTTTCGACCGCATATTTTGACGAAAGAATTGATAGATTTCGCATGTCGTCTTTAAACGGTGTCATCGCCAGATTAGCCTGTTGAGGAGTCTTAATTTCCTCGCGATTTATCTTCTCGACGATATTCAAAAACTGTTTTTGATACTCTTTTACTGAATCGTGCAACAGCATCTGTAAACGTGTCTGTTCCTCATTTGCCATACACTTACTCAAAAATTCCGTATCAATGGAAAGCTTGTTCCAGGCAGTTCGCCACTTCAAGAGATAATCATTATATTCGACCGGATGATTCAGATTGAGGAACACATCTTTTTCGTAGCGGCGACACTCAAGCACATCCTTTGCCACTTTTCCTGCCAATGATTGTCGATTGACATCGACGTAAATCACGTGTTGGGTAAGTGTGACTTGACTTAGTTCATAGATCAGGACCAAAACTCCCAATGCCATGACAAAGGCAATTCCAAACAGCGGCAACCTAGGCCAGATGAAATGAATTGAGTCATTTTGATCGGCAGTTTGCGGACTACCCCCCATCGACTCAAATTCTGAAGACTGTTTCATGTTTCTCACTCTCAACCAATATGGATGTGAAGACTACACAAAACGTAGGTTATTTTTTTAAATCAACGTGTATCCCTGTTACTTCTCGTAATCCAATCAGTTAAATCCAGTCAAACCCCTCCAGAAAAAGTGTACATTATAACACATAGCATTACCCAAAACTTACTGGAAGATGACTTTATCATCAACATGCATAGGGAAAACCCCTACTATACGATTAAGTCTACACCCCGAATATCATGAGTTTGAGCTCACTCCAAGTATCAGCTTGACCATATTAAAACGACTTAAAAGGCGTTATCAGGTACAGAGATGAAACAGTCTCTATTTTCATGCTTACTGGATCAAACCAGGGGTATAAAAAGAACGACTCATGTGATTTTCAGGGCAGAAATCATCGAAGTACGAATAACAACACTGTTGAGAACATAATCATTCTCGGTAGCACCACCTCGCTTAAATGCCATCTGCAAGAAACTGACATTGGCTACGAATGCAGCCGATGATCTCTCTGCAGGATTGATCATATAAATTCTTGAACGCTCGAACGAAGAAAGATCAATTATCTTTTTGCAGAGGGAAAGTACTCCACACCTTGCTGAACAAGGAGCTGAAGAACTAAACTGACGTTCGGAAGCGCCGTTCATCTTCCTTAAGTTCCACGAATCAATTTAACGAAATTGTACTGAATGTTTCTTTGTCACCGAAATACTCAAACGACCGTATGCTCTCTGATCTTTGTGGTTATGTTCTTTTTGTGTTTGGATTTGCAGGCTCAGGTTCCTTCCAAGACACAAACCCCCACTAAATCACCAGCGTTCAACGGAACACAGCAACCAACCGCTGAAGAGATTCAGAAAAAAATCGAACAACTCAAGGAAACCAAAGGCCTGTCTGAAGAGGATCAGAAAAAGGCAGCCAATTTTTATAATCAAGCGATTGAGGACCTTAAGAAAACAGTCGAATTACAAGAAAAAGAAAAAATTGATGAAGTCGATTCGAAAAATGCAGTCCAAAGGCTGAATGATATCAAAGCTAAAATTGAAAGCGAGAATAAAAAATCATCCCCTTCTTATACTCACATCCTCAATCTTCCAAAACTGGAACAGGATCTCGTTCAAGCTGAAGCTGATTTTGAAAAGAGTAAGCAGGTTCTTGCTGACTGGGACACAGAAATTGCGAGCCGCGCTAATCGCCAGAAAGATGCGTTACAACGTGCGAGTCAAATTGATGAAAAAATTAACGAAATCGAAAAGCAATTAAAAGTCCCTGTTCCTGCAGATGAACCAGCGTCGGTTACAGATGCCAGAAAAATGGAGCTTAAAACACGTCTGTTACTTCTCAAAGCTGAAAAACCGGCTCTCAAGAACGAGCTAGCTAAATATGATGTTGAAGCAAACATCGGCTACCCGCGTATCAATCAGGATTATTTAAAGCTGCTCGCTAAAAGAGATAAAGATAAAATTGATGCTATGAAGGCACAGATTAAGAAGCTTCGTAACGTCGAATCTGAAATGCGTGTGAAAGAAGCGCGTCAAAAAGTTTTTGCCACAAATCCCATTCTGCAACCTCTCGCAGCAAAGAACCAAAAATATGCAGAAGAGATTCAAGCGCTCAATAAAAAAGTCGAAATGGTTGATCAAAAATATTCTCAAACAAGCCAACTCTTAGAAGATCTCAAAAAACAATTCGATCAAACAAAAGAAAAAGAAAAATCCGTCGGATTAACCGGCCCGATTGGCTTGTTACTCAGAAATCAACAAGCGGCACTCCCCGTTGTCGAAAGTCTAAAACAAAGTATCGAGAATCGAAGTCAACTCATCAATGAAGTCCATTTAAAAGATTATGAACTGAACGATCTTTGGGATAACTTTCCAACCGTAGAAGAGAAAACCACAGAAATTCTGAAAAGGAACCCAAAACTAACTACTGAAGACAAAATTAATCTCCAGCAGGTCGTCGAAGAAACTCTGACGAAACAAAAAGAATACCTGGACACACTCATTCGGAGTAACAAAAACTACTTCGAGAAGCTAATCAATTTGAATGTCACCGAAAACAATCTTGTAAAACAATCCAAAGCATATTCTGCCTATATCAGTGAACGTGTTTTTTGGATTAAAAGTTCTGCTCCTGTTTCTTTGTCGGAACTCAAGCAGACATCGCAATCGATTCGCTGGTTGTTTTCTCCAAGTCATTGGAAACAATTGATCCAGCAACTCAAACAGGATACTTACAATAATCCGGTCATTTACTTAACTGCTTTCTGTTGTTTCGTGAGCCTTATTTATCTGGCGTATAATGTTCGGATTCAACTAAGAATCATGAATAAAGAAATCATCAGGAGCAATTACCGCAAATTTGGAATGACGGCACGGGTCGCCTTCCTCACTCTGTTTATTGCCATTATCTGGCCAGGCTTTATCTGGTTTCTTGCCTGGAGAATCGGTAGTCATCCCAATGCTCCCGTTTTTGTCAAAGCCGTTGATTCCAGTTTGCGCCAAGTGGCGTGGCTCTTATTTTTCTGGGAACTGATCCGGCAAATCTGCAGACCCTTAGGTCTCGGTGAATCGCATTTTGGCTGGTATAAACAAACCGTTTCCTATGTACGTAGAAATATACGTTGGGTCATTCCTTTTTCTTTACCTCTACTTTTCATCACGCTTCTGCTGCATGGTAAAGAAGTCGACCGTAATCATGACTTGCTGGAACGTCTATTTTTTGTTGCGTTGCTCATTGTCTACACGGTCTTCGCTCGAAGAGTCTTTCATCCCCGCTCTGGTCTCTTTCAATCAATTCTGAATTACAATGAAGAGGTCTGGTACGACCGAGTTAAATTCATTATTTATTTCTTAACGCTACTTGTGCCCTGCTCTCTAATTCTGTTATCGCTCATCGGTTTCTACTTTACGGCGATGAGCCTGTTTCATTTAATTTTCATGACGCTTTGGTTATTTCTGATCGTCATTATTTTCAGGGCGTTGCTGTTGCGCTGGATTTTAATTCACCATCGACAGTTAAGCTATCAGCAGAATCAGCAACGATTAGAGGCTCTTAAAAAAGAATCTCTAGAATCAAGTTCAGAAACGATAGTCGCCGGTATTACAACAGAGGAAGAAAATCCTGCCGATCTTACTAAAATCTCAGCACAAATCAAAAAACTAATTAATGCCACCATGATCGTCATTCTGCTAGTAGGTTTATTATGGATTTGGGGAGATACGCTACCAGCCTTTAACCGACTCGATACAAATGAATTTAAGCTCTGGTCGACGTCGATTCAGACAGTCGAAGAAACCAAAGATGTGGATGGAAACATCACCCAAAAAACCATTGATCGGCTGGAACCCATTACATATTATGATCTCGGATTGGCTCTCATATTTGCCATCTTCGCAATTGTTGCTACGAAAAACCTGCCCGGTCTGCTTGAGTTCCTGATTCTGCAACGCCTCCCCTTGGATACCCCTGTTAAGTATGCCATCACCAGTCTGGCCCGTTATTTCGTGGCACTCATTGGAATTTTCGTTGTGTTTAGTACAATCGGCTTAGGCTGGACGAAATTACAATGGCTGGCGACCGCATTGACTTTTGGACTGGCATTTGGTCTGCAGGAAATCTTTGCCAATTTTGTCTCCGGCTTGATCCTGCTTATCGAACGCCCGATCAGAGTGGGCGACATTATCACTGTCGATGATGTGACAGGCGTCGTATCCCGTATTCGTATGCGAGCCACAACCATCACAAACTGGGACCGCAAAGAGTATATCGTTCCGAACCGGGAATTTATTACAGGGAAGATACTTAACTGGACGTTAACCGACTCGGTACAGCGCATCACAATTACGATCGGTGTTGCCTATGGCACAGACACCAATCAAGCTTCTGACCTTGCCTTAAAAATTGTGAACGAACATCCGTTAATTCTTTCCGAACCAGCCGCAAGCATTACCTTTGAATCTTTTGGTGACAGTACTTTAGACTTAATTATCCGCGCATTTCTTCCAGATTTGGAGAATCGCTTGCAGGTGATTCACGAATTGCATACTTCAATTCACGAACAATTCAATGCAGCAGGAATTGAAATTGCCTTCCCGCAAAGAGACGTTCATCTTTTTACCGGCGATAAATCATTGGCAGAAACAATTCAAAATACGCATCGCGCAAAGCCTGATTCAGAAGATCATTCTCAAAAACCTTGAAAAACCAATTCAAGATCGTTCCAGTTGCTTTGCTACAAAGGTGCCTTTGATGACTGCTGCCACCTGTTGTTTGACTGTCACGGCACACTCCAATTTGATTCGCGCACGCCCCTTCCGCTGTAGGCCCGAATGAAATTGATCCCATAACTTTTGTTCGGGGAAGTGGCATTCCGCTTCGAAATCACTCTCAATTGGATGGAGAAATTCCATCTCACTTTTCTGAATCACAATCTTATAACGCACTTTGTCTGCGCTTAATCGAATGTGGATTAAAGTCCAGCCAGCCAAAATGCCTAAACTGGCAATACTTCCACCAAAGGCTGTCTCCTGATGATTCAGGTTCGGAGCTAACCTGGCCGTCAGCCTGAGAGCGTCTTTCATCTCAGGTAGCACATTAATCTGCATTGCCTTTGTCACCGGAATATGCTGATGTAAGTAGGCAGTCACTTCTTCAGCATCAAATTCCATCAACATACCCTTCCAGCTAAAAGACACAGACTTGTTTTATGATTGCTTAAATCAAAAACAACATAACGCATCATCTGGAAAAATAATAGAGTCGATTGAGAATCGCAAAAAAACTGTTTCGTAATATCAATTATAAGTAGGAGAACATTTTCAGTTGTTCGATGGCAGTGGTGGTAAAACTGCTGGACCTTTTTGTAATGGTTGTGGTTGAGTTCCTGGTGTAACGGGAGGAGAAATGGGAGCTGTCTTACGTGAAGGTTTCCACCCGGAATCATTCTGTTCCGGGAATGGTAATGCCAAGCCTGGAGGTTGTGACTGTCCTCCCCGACCCTGCTTTGAATCAAGTTGTGGAACGGGATTCGGACTGGGAAATAATCTTTGCGCTGGAGGTAACTCAAGCCCTAGTGAATAGTGTGCCTGTAATTGATTAATTGAAGATTGCATATCAGTAAGAATTCCACAAACATCGCGCATAGCCTGTTCTGAAATCATGCGATAAGGAGGGCCGTAGCACTGGAATATACCACATTGAAAATTGGGTTGTGGATATCCATTTCCACCATAGAAAATATATCCGTTTGGTCCGGTTGGCACTGTGACAGGATCTTTGAATACTGGCAACGGCATGGTTTTAAGTGATTGATCCAAATCATCCACTAAGAGACTTAATTCCAATAAAGCCTGGTCCATGCCTCTGGTAGGAGCATTCAGAAGAACCATCCGGTGGATATTATCGGCCATTTCATGAATTTCATAAGCTTTCGCAAAAAGTATTCTTTGCCCTCTAATACCCCGAAATTTTGTCCTTATCTCCCGGCAGAGTGTAAAGGAATCGCGGTTGAGCTTTCCCCCAATCAAATCGAGGTCTCTTGCCTGTGCATACAACGAACCACTTTGTAAGAACACTAAAAACAATAGAATTACGAGTGCTTTTATCGATCTGTTTCGCCGAAACATTATGAATCTCCCTATCATGTGGATAAATTGAACATTCTCCTGAATCATCCTCATTGATTGGATTTCTTTTATGAGAAGTTACTCTGAGCTAATGCAAAAGGTGTTCCTGAAATAGAGTATATTCTATTTGACAATGTTAAACTAAGTGTTGAAAATCACTTATTACAATCCGCTTTGAGCCGATCTTATTTAGACCATTTATTCACCTGCCGCATTTTCGATAACAAATGCATCAAAATGATCCTTGAATCGAATCACTTATGAACACACTCCGGGGAATTCACTCGATAAAACATGTTTAGTACAAATGCCTCATTGCCTCTATTCAGAACTCAAAAGTTAAATCATTTCCTGTTCTTGATTTAGCATTGATAATCAATGGTACTCGATTGCGAAACCATTTGTTCTTCGACACAATAGCCATTCTCGATTTTTAAACAGATCCATACCGTCCATATGGGAACCTTAGGAGATTCAGGATTCAATGCCCCTCACTACAAGAACAATTGGTGCACTTAGCTGCCAGATTTACGATGAATTACCCACGAACCAAAGCCCGGAAGTTATAGCCGTCATCAGTCATGGTTTTGGCGCACCGGGTGATAACTTAGTACCATTGGGACCTGAGATATTGAATAGAAACCCTGCTTTAAAAAACCGAGTTCGATTCGTTTTTCCGGCAGCACCGCTTTCTTCCTTAGAAATAGGAATCCCTGATGGACGTGGCTGGTGGATGCTGGATATCGAGAAATTGAATGCTGCTATACTATCTGGACAAATCCGAGATCAAAGATCAAAGACTCCCGAGGGATTTTTGGAAGCCTCACAAAAACTGAGTGAATTAATTGTTGAGCTCCAAAAGGAATCTGGCTTACCACTCTCTCAATTTGTACTGGGAGGTTTTTCACAAGGATCAATCGTCTCAACAGAGGTGGCCCTAAACCTGCCGGAACCTCCGGCCGCCTTGGTCATTTGGTCTGGTACTTTGCTATGTGAACAAAGATGGATCTCGCTAGCAGAAAAATCAAAGAAGTTCCCCGTGTTACAGAGCCATGGAACACAGGACCCGATTCTGCCATATGAAGGGGGAATCTGGTTAAAAGAGATGTTTGAACAACATCAATTCGAAGTAGACTTCTCTGACTTTATAGGTCCACATATGATACCAAAAATTGCGTTGGAGAAATTTGCAGATCTACTTACTGATCTAAAGGTTTGAAACTGAATGTAGAACAGGTTAATCCATGGAAACTCTTTATTTGTAATGACAATCCATTGAGCCTCGTCTCGGCTCAAGACATAATACCATTTTATACTTATTTTATTATTTCGCTTCAATTCGTGACGATCTCGAAAGAGAAGCGATTCGTCATTTCAAACACTGATTCCCAATTGAACATTTGAACAAATGGAATCAGAGAATAAACACATGAAATCATCGCGGTTTTCTCAATTCAATACGATCCTTTCATTGCTTTTGCTTCTGCTCAATGTGAACCAGCATGCTTTTGCTGAAGGTGCTGATGAAAGCGCTTGCGAAGTTAAACAAATTCAGGTCGGCTTTGACGGGCTTTACAAAATTGGACGATGGGTTCCCGTTACAGTTGAGCTAACGACAACTGCGCCGATTGAATTACAGTTATCCGTGGTGTCCCTCTCTCCTGATGGAAATTCCACCGAGGTACCTTCGGACGTCTACCGATTTCCCAAACCGGGAACCTATCAACTCTACTCGCAATTTAAAACCGGATTGCTTGATAGTCCGTTAAAAATTCGCTTGCGCGATATAGGTACTCAAGCAATATTGCATGAGTACTCCTACTCACCGCAGTCAACTCAGAATCAGTTTACGGGAATCGGTTTAAAACAATCGGTCGAACTCTGGGCTATCATCGGTAAGACTTCCGGATTTGATCCAATCGAGCCTGCTGGACTAGATTCCATTGATAAAAAACTCAACCAGTTTACGACACTGATTTCTGACCAGTCATTTTTACCAGAGACTGACTATGGCTATGACTCACTCGATTCCCTCATTCTTGATTCTGATTATACTGTCAGTGCCGAAAAAAACCGGGCCATACAGAATTGGGTCGCCAATGGAGGCCATCTCGTTCTCTGTGTGGGCCAAGACTTAGAAAAATATCAGAAAAGTGAATTTTCGAAGTGGGTTCCCGTTAAAGTCCTCGGGGAAAATAAAGTCCGTGAGTTAAGCAGTCTGGAATTATTTGCTGCTGTACGTTCACGGATTCGCGGTGTAGCCACTGCTTCTCAAATTGAAATCAATTCGGGAGAAGTTCTGGCCTCTTCCCTCAATGGACCAATTCTGGTAAGAGTTCCTTTCGGACTGGGGGTTGTCACCTTTCTCGCTTTGGATCTGAATACCAGCCCTTTAGTCAACTGGGAAGGCTTAGAGAATCTCTGTGTTAAACTCGCGACTCGAAAAAAGCAGCCCGTCGCCGCAAATGAACAGGAAGCTGCGCTCGGAAAACGGCTTTCCCAAACCGGTATTTCGGAATTAGAAACACAGCTTTTTCATTCTCAGCAAAATTTTCCACAAGCGGAACGATCGTCGCACTGGTGGGTGATGAGTTTAATTCTCATCTATCTGCTACTCATTGGTCCGCTCGATTATTTTCTGGTACATCGAATTTTGAAGAAGCCACATATTACCTGGGTTACATTCCCCAGCATGGTTTTGATCGCAGCTGTCTGGGGGGTGGCTACGGCTCAAAACGATAATGGTCGTTCGCTGCAGTCAACACAACTCAATCTTGTCGACTATGATGTATCTGAAGGCCAACTTCGTGGACGCTTTTATCTCAGCCTATATAGCCCTGAAACGCGTCGATATCAGATTGATGTTCAGTCGAGCATCCCTGTGCAGGATGAAAAAAGGAAGCTTGTTCCAACTCAGATCTGTTGGAACGGACTACCAGAGACAACGTTTGCTGGCATGTATCGCTCGGCAGAAGGAACCATGAGTGCCCCTGCTTACGAATTTTCCCCTCAATCAAAGTCGATTGTGAACCTTCCGATCCTGAAATGGGGCACGAAAAGCTTACTGGCGGAATGGACGCAAAAACAACCAGAATTATTCTCATCTAATCTGACGGGTAACAGTCTCAGTCGACTCTCAGGAACATTTACAAACCGATTAACTGTCCCGCTCAAAGAGTGGGTCCTTGCCTATGGTAACCGTATTTATCTGCCGCTCGTAGATCCAGAACATCTTGAAGACTCCTTTATCCCTCCCAATCAAAACTGGGATATTACTAGCCCTAACATTACTTCGCGTAATATAAAAGGATATTTGACCCGTTCTGTCTCTCGTCGATTACCTAAACAAGGGCAAAATACGGCCAGTGTGGTGACAGAGCAGACCGACTATGATGCCTTTTCCAAAGATGTTTACGATATCCTCAAAATGCTTACGTTCCATGAAATGTCAGGAGGATATGGGTACACAGGACTCTCTAATATTTCAGCAGAACAATTAGATTTCAGCGAACAATTACGTTTAGGAAGAGCCGTTTTGTTTGCCAGACTGGATACACCTCTCAGTCAAGCCTCACTTGATAACAAAAAACTTGATCAGACAAATCAGAGCGCATATATCAGAGTTGTGATCCCTGTAACGAAATCGACAAAAATCCAATACGAATTACCTTCGTTGAAAGAGAAAGATAATCCGCCAAACGATCAGCAGGACCCACCTGCCGGGAGCGATAACAAGTGATTGAAACACGTAATTTAACAAAACGTTACGGCGACTTGATTGCCGTGAATAACATCAATCTTAATCTGGGTGAAGGAGACGTCTTTGGTTTTATTGGCCCTAATGGTTCTGGCAAAACCACCACCATGCGAATGATCGCTACACTGCTCAGTCCCGATTATGGTGAAGCGTACGTTTGTGGAAAATCGATCTATACGCATCCCGAAGAGATCAGAAGACTCGTTGGATTTATGCCGGACTTCTTCGGTGTTTATGATGATATGACGGTGATTGAATACCTCGAGTTCTTTGCATCGGCCTATCGAATCAAAGGGCCTCAAAGACGTAAAGTCTGTGAAGAAAAACTGGAACTAGTTGATATGTCCTTTAAACGAGATGCCATGGTCAACCAGCTTTCCCGTGGTCAAACCCAACGCATTGGACTGGCACGTGTCCTGTTACATGAACCACAGGTTCTTTTGCTCGACGAGCCGGCCAGTGGACTTGACCCGCGTGCTCGAATCGAAATTCGGAACTTGTTGAAACGCCTGGGAGAATTAAAGAAAACGGTGATTGTTTCAAGTCATATTCTACCAGAACTGGCAGATGTCTGTACGCGTGTGGGAATGATCGAAAAAGGAAACCTGATTATCGACGACAATGTCGATGAAGTCATGAAAAAAGCAAGACAACGTATTTTGTTACACGTTTCCGTCAACGAAAATACCGACAAAGCGGCAACCCTGCTCGAAGCTCATGAGCTCGTTTCCAACATTGACATCCAAAACAATGTCATGCTGATCACGCTCCAAAACGACGTCAAGGACTACACCTTTATTCCCACAATATTAATCAATGAAGGCTTCAAACTTCGTTTATTCCACGAAGAAGAAATCAACCTTGAAACCGCATTCATGGAATTAACCAAGGGTCTGGTACAGTAATTCGATCTCCGTTTTATTTCTTCTTTTTTGCAGCGGCTCGTTTCGCTTTACGCTCTGCCGCTTCCTTTTTTTCTGCTGCTCTGACTTCTGCTTCCGGTTTGCGTTTTTGCTGTAACAACCACTCATAGACTTTCGGATTGTTATATGTTTCGGTCCAGGAATCATGTCCAGCCTCCGGATAGACCGTGAAAGTCACATCTGCTTTCGCTTTTTTCAATACATCCACCAATGTTTTTGAGCGACTAAGAGGTACGGCTGTATCTTTTGCACCATGAAAGACCCAAATGGGAACATGTTTGATTTTTTTGACCCAAAATTTTTCACCACCACCACAAATGGGAACCAGAGCTGCAAACCGGTAAGGAGTATAAGCAGCCAACGCCCAGGTCCCGAAACCTCCCATACTCAATCCTGATACATAAATGCGATCTTTATCAACACGATACTTTTTTTCCACTTCGTTCAATAACGCCGTTAATTCAACCGGCTGCCAAAGTTGTTCTTTCGGACATTGAGGGGAGACAACAATGAAGGGAAACTGCTTACCATTTTTAACCAGCTTTGGAGGACCATGAATGGTCACCAGATCAAGATTATCACCGCGTTCACCCGCTCCATGCAAAAATAATAGTAAAGGCCACTTTTCCTTTTGCTCATAATCTTCGGGTAAATAAACCAGATAGTCCATTTTGACTGGAATGGTCGTATTGAGCTCAGCTGCTTGCTGTTTACCAGATCGTACTTTTTCCTCTCCTTGTGCGATCGGAATGCAACTAAAAACAAATACGATCACGGACGCTTTGATCATCTTAGGTAACATCTATCTTGTTCTCCCCAAATTTAAAATGTCATCTCTGCTAGTTTGAGTAAAATAGAACATGAGCATGACAGACTAAAAACAAGACTTCAAGCGAATCAAATTATCTTAACTCAAAACATATATACACCATTCGAGTCCCCAGCAAAGATAAATTACATAAAACAGACAAGCAGGTTTTTGACTCAGATATCAGTTTCCCCTGTATTCCAGTCTCTTCCCACTGATCAGGATCAGAATGCTCTTCTGCCATTTTTTGATTTTTGATAGGATCCTACCCTCCATTCTCTCTGTCTCTCCCACCATTTCTTTCTCTGTCTTTACTCCTACTCCTCAAATGCAGTCTGGCCTTCATAGCAGAAACTGTTTGTCAGAACGACCAGTCACACATCAGCGTCTCTATGCATACCTGATTTTGACCGGTCTATTGAGCTGCTGCGCACTGCTTTCAGGTTGTCAAAAGAATCTGCTCCGAAATGTCCAACAGACATATGCCTCAATACTCAAGAAAGAGACGAAGCAAGTGCCGAAGGAGCTGGAAGGACTCCATACTTATTTATCCCAGGATTTATGGTTTCAAAATCATCATTGGTCTGCATTCAAAGAATGGAAAACTCGACTGGACCAAGCTTCCGATCCCCTTAATTCATCCATAGACGTGCACCGCTGGATGTTTGGGTCATTGGAAAAACAAAAAGTGATCGTCGAGCCCATCAAAAAAGACACTCCTGTCGCATCGCAGGAAACAGTGGATCTTTCGTCTCAAGAAAAAAATAAAACTACTCAGAATTCCCAGCCAGAACCAAATCAGCTCCGTGAAAAAGAATCAGTACAGCCTGAACACTGGTCAGTAAATACACTACAAGATTTTTTCACTAGAACCAGTTTCCAATCTTCAACAAATGAAACGGCATCGGTTCTACCACAAGGAAAATTCGCTGCACTGAAAGCGCTTTCGGAATGGAATTCTCTAGCAGGCTGGAATGCTGCGATCCTTTGGGGGACTTTAGAACCAGCAACTGCTTTAACAACACTTCCGATTTTAGAAAAAGTCGCATTCGATGCTCCCACCCGTAAACCCAAATTAACACAAAATAACCCTGACAAAAAGATTCTCAACCTCGAAAGAATGGCTGAAGGCACTTCACCAAATCAAAAAACAGGAAAAAACAAATCGAAGCCTGAACTACCCCCTCTTTCACCTGCGATGAAACATGCAGCCATCAACGCAATTTGCCTCGTTCTCTCTGAAGCAGACGCGATTCCCTTCAAAACCAAAAACAGATTGACTCAGTTACTCCAAAGGCCTGATATTTCAATCAAACTGCGTGGAGAACTCTACCGAGGATTGGCTCGTTTTGTTCCCCCCGCCGAAATCCCGACACTGAACCAGGCTTTGGATATTAGTGATAACAAAACACTCCCTCCTAAAAATTTACGACGCTCTGCCATGGATGCCTGTCTCATTCACGGACTGTGGTTTTATGCAAAACAGGACCAATTCTTACACCCAGGCTATTCATTAGAGAAATCTTCGGATTTCAAAACGACAGTCTGGCCTGAAAATATGATGCAGGTTCGTTGGGATTCTGACCCGACCATGCGTTGGCATTTTGGTTTTTGGGCTGCTTTGGTACAGCACCCTGACGCTATCACAATACTCATGTCCCAGCTCAGAGACGCTGACCTCAAAGTTCAAAACAAAGCGATTGAATTTATGGGAATCCTGGGAACGGAAACTGCTTTAGAACTGCTCAAACAACAATCAAAGCGACAACACGAAAGTTCACGCGTCTCAGCCGCCCTTGGCCTTACTCCCTGGGGAGCGCACTATCTAGAACCACTGATCAATGATAAATCTTCTTCGGTTCGCCTTACTGTAGCGAAAGGGCTAGGCCAGACTGATTCCCCCGAAGCCGCGTTATTACTTCGATCCTTAATTCGAGACCGTAATTCCGAAGTTCAACTTGCTGTTGTTCAATCGATCTCAAACTGGCCCGACGAGTTGGCAATTCCACTATTACTCGAGGGAATTCAAGAAGGTGTTTACAAAACCCGAAGAGATAGTGTGCTTCAATTGACCGATCGCATCGGCTCCAGTGGTGCGATATCAATAGAAGCTCCCCGAGCTGAACGAATTGTGGCTGTCAGAGAACTGATGCAAACGGAACGACTTCCCGGTGGCTTGTGGGATCAACTCATAAAACAAGGCTTACAAGATCCTCGCGAGAACGATAAGCGTCGACTTGCAGAAATCCAATCTTACTTCCAGGATATTCTTAACTACCCTCGTCAATCGGCAGAATATCACCAGGCTTATCAAGAGCTTTTGAGTATTTCTGCTGAAGAACTCAGTATCTTGGAAAAATTAGTCCTGGAAACATCGATCCAAATACCAAATGAAGTTTATCACGATCTTCTGCCTCAGTTAAATCCCCGTTATGCTGCATTGAATCAACTTGCAAGCGTTCATCTTTCAGATCGCCGCAAAGCAGCTCAACAACTTTTACAAAGTTCACAGCATGTGTCATTAAGTCCGATCATTGTAAAACGACTTCGTAAAATAATGGCTCAAGAACAAGATCGGCTGGTCTGGCGGATTGTGATGTCATCGATTGCCAAAGACAATTATGAAGAAGCAGCTCAGCTTGCTTTACTGGCAATCAATCATAATTGGCCTGATATTCGGATTCTGGGTTGCGAATACTTTGGCACATACGGGTTACCCCAATATGCAATCTGGCTATTACCTCTCTTAAATGATAAGAATGAATCCGTGCAACTCGCAGCCATCAATGCCATTGGTCAGTGCCATAATCCAATTGCGATTACAGGCATTCAAAATTCCTCTGCAGAACTAGATTCTGGCCCCTCTCTGCGTTCACTATTGACACACTCGAATCAGAGAATTCGTTTTCAAACGGTTGCAGCATTGAGTCGATTGGGGGATGTGCAAGGTATGCAGGAACTGGTACGGCTTTCCAATAATACTCTCAATTCAATACGCACTGATGCGATACAGGAAATGGGGAACTCGGGCCAAACTCGTTTTGTCGAACCACTCATTCAATTAGCTTGGACAGAACGCAATCACATCATTATGAAAGAAATTCTCATCAGCCTTAAAAAACTGGTTCCCCCTTCTGAGCAACCAGCAGACCTGAGCTCTTCAATAAAACATTCAGAACAAGCCGAAATCTGGATGAATTGGTGGCAATCCCACCACTCTCAATCAGCTTCCCGCCTGTTTACAGGCCGTTAAGTATGAATTCTTGGTTTTGAGGTCCCGAAAGACTGTTCTCATTTCCTGCTTCACAGTATTATGGAGCGGAATCCTAGATTTCTATTTGCAAAGAATGCTTTAAATCATTGCGGAACAACCAAATGTCTAATTACCACGACGACTTTCAATTGGAATGGCATGGAAATACAGTTGTCATCATTCCAGCAAGTAATGTCGAATCCATGAGTTGGGATCTGATTGAACAGGCAGCTGATATCGTAATGTCTCCTCTGCAGGAAGTAGAAATTCCTATGGTGGTCTTTGACCTGAGTGATGTTAGCTACTTTGGTTCCGTATTTTTGGCACTCTTACTACGTTGCCATAAACATGTCCGGAGTAGAGGTGGTGAACTCGTCTTATGTGGTGCCAGCAAAATGGCTAACGAGTTGTTAAGAATTACCGCACTCGATACTCTTTGGGCAATTTATGAAACTAGAGATGAAGCTCTCGATGCCTTGATGGGGTAGTCAATCATAGCTATCACCCAAAGAGAGATCTCGACCAGTTATGTTAAAGGATTAATGAATCATGTCGAGGAAATATCGAAAAACACGACCTGAAGTCTCCGAATCAGACGTGTTGCCCACAGAACATAGTTCGGAGCTCTATGCGCATGAGTCAATCATTGCCACCATCAAAGAGACTGCAGATAAATTAAAGCAGGATCAGGCAACCCGTGGTGATCTCAAAATACTTGATCGTGCTCTGAAAGAACTAAGATACGCGTTCAAGGTATTCACTCCCTATCGCAAACAGCGTAAAGTAACAGTCTTTGGTTCTGCACGAACACTACCTGACGATCCCGCTTACCAGCAGGCACTTCAATTCGGCCGCCGAATGGCTGAAGAAAAATGGATGACGGTCACCGGCGCAGGTCCTGGAATCATGGAAGCAGCACATGTCGGCGCGGGCACAGATATGTCCATGGGCGTCAATATTATGCTCCCCTTCGAGCAGGAGCCCAACTATGTCATTCACAAAGACGAGAAGCTGGTTAACTTAAATTATTTCTTCACACGAAAACTATTGTTTGTGAAAGAAGTTCATGCAATCGTCTGTTGTGCCGGTGGGTTTGGAACCCTGGATGAAGCATTCGAAACATTGACTTTAGTCCAAACCGGCAAACGCGACCCAATGCCAATTGTGCTGTTGGATACTCCCGGTGATACTTACTGGAAAGATTGGGAAGCATTTATCAAAAACAATCTTCTCAAACAGGAACTGATTTCCGAAGAAGATTTATCGCTCTTTTATATTACCGATAACCTTGAAGATGCGGTCGATGAAATTATCGGTTTTTATAGTGTCTATAACAGTATGCGCTATGTAAGCGGTCGCTTAGTGCTACGTTTGCATGTTGAACCGAGCAATGAATTTATCGAAAAACTGAATGATGAATTCAAAGACATACTTGCCTCAGGTATCATCTCTAAAGTCGATGCACATGAACTAGAAAAAGACGATTCCCACTTGACTGACTTGCCACGTATCTCTCTGATTTTCAATCGAAAGAATCTGGGAAGACTTCGGCAAATGATCGACCGTATCAATACCGAACTGTCGCCCCAACTTGCGAACGAAGCAGAGTAAGCATCAGTCGTACCTAGCCCTGTATCCAGGTTGATTATAGCGTCTTCAGCGCTGTTTGAATTTTGTATAAATGCTATTAAGCCGCTATAGATAAATGGGGCGTGCTAGAGCATACTTTTGAACTCATCTTCGTTTTTCAACTTTTCCTGTAATTTGGCCATCGAACGACTGACCATCACACGAACGGCGACATCTGTTTTGTCCATTTGAGTAGCAATCTCTTTTGTGGGAAGTCCTTCGACATATTTGAGACGTATGGCTTCTCGATTCTCTTCTGGTAAAGACTCCAGCGCCACGAGCAATTTCATTTCCCTGGCACCACGCGAAAACGCCTGACTGGGACTGGTGATACTGGCAATTAGCAAATCCATAAACCCCTGTTTCTCGCCATCACCTGCTGACTGTTGTTTGACCTCACGACCGGCAGCCCGCTTTTGTGCCTGGAAATATTTCCGATGGTTATCGATAATTTTTTGATCAGCAAGATGACAGAGCCAGCTAAAGGGTGGCTTATGTTCAAAATCCATTTTGGATAAGGATTGAACAGCACTGAGGGAAACTTCCTGTAGAATATCTGCTGCTTCTACTTTACTTTTCAGCCCATCGCTCATGTTTTTATTAATAAATGCCATCAGAGGATCTCGATGCATTTCCATGAACTTCAGTAAAGCCGGCTCATTCCCCTCTTTTATCTGGTTAATCAGATCTTCGATATCAGTCGTCATTAGTATTTCATACTTCCTGCAATAAGCTGACAAAGTCCGATAAGCGTTCTACTTTCCACACTGTTGTTGATTGATTACTATACTACATAAATGTGTGGAAAGATAAATGTGTGGAAAGTTTTCTCTTTATACCATCGTCAAAACAAGCCAGCTACTGAAACAGTCACGATATTTTTAGTCGGATTGTCATTCTCCCCCTCAGGAGCTTACTGTTGTCTGAACCATTGCATCAACTGGATTCATTAGATAGTCTGAGCGCGCTCTCTGCATTGACTGAAGTGATGGAACAGTTTGTAAATGACTGGGAAACACAACAAGCGCCTCCGGAAATCAAGCAGTATCAGCAGAACGATGAAACACTCAGCCGTTTCCTGTTAATTGAACTCATTAAAATTGATCTGGAATTTCGTTGGGAACGATTTAACTTTCCCAAGCGCATCAAGGAATATCTCGACGAATTCCCCATGCTGCTGGAGGACACCATTCCCGTTGATCTGCTGTATGAAGAATTCCATCTGCTCCGTCAAAATGGATTTGAAGTGGATCCTGCTGACTATCTCAGTTTATTTCCCACTGTCAGCCCCCAACTGGAGCAGCTATTCGACTTGAATCATGCTTATGTCACCACAAAAATCATCAATCAGTGCCCGCCACAAGCGTTCCATCACTTTCAACCAGGACATACCGTCGATGATTTTGAACTTTTAACTTTGTTAGGTAAAGGTGCATTCGCGAAAGTATATCAGGCGCGTCAAACGTCGATGCAACGTATCGTCGCGTTGAAAATTTCAGAAGATTCCAGTAGCGAACCACAAACACTGGCTCAATTAGATCATGATAATATCGTACGAGTATTCGATCAGCGCATCATGCCTGACAAAAAAATTCGTTTGCTGTATATGCAATACCTTCCCGGAGGAACGTTGCAGTCAGTGGTTGAGATCATTCGAAAAACAGCACCCGCAGAACGCTCAGGAAAAATATTGGTTTCCGCGGTGAACCAATCTCTGGAGTTACGTGGGGAATCTCGGCCTTCCGAGTCTTTAATTTATCAAAAGATAAACTCCCTCACATGGCCGGAAACGATTTGCTGGTTGGGAATTCGTCTGGCAAACGCATTGAATTATGCACATAAGAAAGGGGTTTTACACCGTGATATCAAACCAGCAAATGTACTGCTGACAGCGGAAGGCATTCCCAAACTGGCCGATTTTAATATCAGCTTCAGTTCTGCCGTCACAGGTACCACACCTGCTGCTTATTTTGGGGGAAGTCTAGCGTATATGTCCCCAGAACAACTGGAAGCTTACGACCCCACACATCAACGGCTGCCGGAAAGTCTTGACGAGAAAAGTGACATTTACTCCCTTGGCTTAGTACTCTGGGAATTATTAACGGGAGTTCGTGCCTTTCAAGATCTTCCAGTCAGTTCAGGCTGGTCGACACTCTTAAAACAGATGATTTCACAACGCAAGGCAGGCGCCTCCTTGAAAGCCAGTCCACAACACCTGCCTCCCGACTGCCCCGAGCATCTGGTCAATGTGCTTCAAAAATGCCTGGCTCCCGAACTTGAAGAACGCTGGACGTCCGGAGCAAATTTGGCGAACCAGTTGGAATTATGCCTCAATCCCAGAGCACAGCAGATTTTATTTCCCCCCTCCACAAGTTGGTCCTCACGCCTGAGAGGATGGGAAATTCCCATTGTGGTCTTGATTGTTTTGATCCCCAATCTTTTCGCGGGCCTGTTCAACTTCTTTCACAATCAAAAGCATATCGTTGAACATTTAAAGAACTCACAAGAGGCATTCTGGCAAATTCAATCGGTCATCAATCTCATTGCTTATCCGTTGGGGCTTAGCCTGATTGGTTGGCTAACCTGGACGACACTCCAATTTCGTCATGGGAAAATATCTGAGAACCATAAAGAAAAACAGGATACCAAACTCATTCAAAAGCGGTGTCTACGATTGGGACATTATGCTGCGCTCATCTGTACGACAGAATGGATCATCGCGGGCATTGCATATCCCATCAGTATGCACTATGCCATTGGCGCATTGCCAGCTTCTGCCTATGCACATTTCCTGGGTTCACTCTTACTGTGTGGTCTCATCGCTGCCAGTTATCCTTTTTTTGGAATCACCTATCTCAGCCTGCACGCAATATATCCTCGCTTGCTTAAAGAAAATGATTTCAGTCAACAGGCACCAGATACGTTCAAACAGATGAAACGTCTGACCTGGGTTTATTTGATTATGGCATTCCTCGTCCCCATGCTCAGTATCGCCTCACTGGCGATGATCAATCTGGATGATAAAATTGCAATTGGTATTTTAACTGTGGCTGGAACTCTTGGCGCAGTCAGCATTTTGCGAGTTTTTCAAGTACTTCAGGCTGATTTTGATTCCCTCAGCGCGCTTTACTCTAAGAACCACCGCACAAACCAGTGATCATTTGATTAATGCTTTTTCAATAAAACGTTGTAACAAATTTTAAGCGTTCCCGCTTGGTGGAGTGTGAGACAACAAACTCAACTCTAACCAATCATAACTAAAGGGAACGGAACGATGAAATTTGCAACAACTCTCTTCACGTGTGTTGTGGTCACCTTACTCACTATCACAGAAGACGCTTCAGCCGGAAATCGCTCTTCAGGAAAGTCTTTTGGACGATCATCAGGTCGGTCATTCAGTAATCGCAGCCGCTCATTTTCTTCACAACGAAATCGAAATTCATCCATGAAGAAATTCAGCACCAGGCAAAAATTCCATGCCCCACAGACAAAAAAGTTTGTTCCCAAACAAAATTACCAATCCCAATTCAAAAAGATGACTCCAAAAAATTCAAACTTCAAAGGCTTTCACAAAACCACGAACCATAAGTTTACAAAAGAGATTAAATTTCCTTCGTCACAAAACAATATGAAAAGACCGTTCGTAAAAAGACCAATCACAAATCAGAAACAAGACTTTTCAAAAATTGGTAAAGTAAATACGAAACATCCTTTCAAACCACAACATAAACCAGATCTGCACCGCAATAAGCACATCAAACACAAGAATTTTTTCCATGGTCATCGCATAGGACATCATCATGGTCACAACCTCTGGTATCGTCCCTGGTGTCACATCAACGTCCGTCCCTGGTGTCCACCAGTTTGCCGACCCTGGTATCCTGTTATTTGTGAAGACCCCATTATTGTTCCTTGTCAAATCATCTCTTGTGAGCCAGTTTTCATTAACGAAATTGGGGAAGCAGTTGTCGCAGCACCAGCCAACGCAGAGAAAACTCAACCTGAACGTCTTGCCTTAGTTGCCGGCCAACAATTTCAATTAACAGCCCAGGGATTAGGAAATGAACAAGGGATGGTCATTATTGAAATCAACGAAATGGGTTTGCCCGCCAAGATAGAAAAATGGGAAGATACGAAACTTGGTTTCCAGACTCCTCAAATCGGATTAGGAAAGGCGACTGAAGCCAAAATGCACATTATGAATAAAAAAGGCCAGTTACTGGCAACACTTGATGTTGAACTCCTGCCCGAACAGGGATCAAAAGGAAATCAAGTCGTCGCGAATTAGTTAATGCGGAACTGAGTCTACTCCTTATATTGCAAAAAAGAGCCTCCGAAATATTCGGGGGCTCTTTTTATATCGTAGCGGCCAGCATGAGAAATGGATTTTATTGTTTCAAACAGGAAAAAATACGGCCTCCATGATAACCTGCTCGATCAGATAATTTTTCTTCCAGTCTGAGCAATTGATTATACTTCGCCAGTCTTTCACTCCGCCCGACCGACCCCACTTTGAGCTGCCCCGCCCCTGTTGCCACTACGAGATCGGCAATCGTCGTATCTTCTGTTTCACCACTACGAGCAGAAACAACGGGCCAATACCCATGATCAATTGACATTTTTAATGTTTCCAGAGTTTCAGAAAGCGTTCCTATCTGATTCAATTTGATTAAAACACTGTTCGCCGTCTGAGTGTCAATCCCTTGCTGCAAACGTCGATGATTGGTGACAAAAAAATCATCACCAATTAATTGCACACGATGTCCCAAGCGTTCAGTCAGTTTTTTCCAGCCTTCCCAGTCATCTTCTGCCAAACCATCCTCGATGCTGATAATCGGATACGTATCGACCCACCGCTCAAGCATATCGATCACATCATCTGCCGAGAGTGCCTCATCTCCTGTTGCATTTAAATGATAGGTTCCCGTTTCAGAATCGTAAAAGTGAGTACTGGCGACATCCAATCCGATCGCGACATCTTCACCAGGATTCAATCCTGCAGATTCAATGGCTGCTACAACAAACTTGACCGCTTCACTATTACTGCTTAGCTTGGGACCGTAACCACCTTCATCTCCAATCAATGATCCTTCGTGCCCTGTTTTATTCAAGATCTGACCCAGTCGACGGTAGATCGTCACAATCCACTCAAACGCCTGCCGATATGAAGTCGCTCCTACGGGCAGGATCAGGAAATCTTGAAAATCGAGATTACGCCCTGCATGAAGTCCACCTGAAATCATATTGACCATGGGTAGTGGCAGTAACATTGACTGTGCTAATAAAGAGGTTCGTTGGTCCTGACTGTCCTCGTTATCAGAAACATAGTCAGACCAGATTTCAGCAAAACGCTCAACGGGGCTCTGCTGTTGCGATTCCGCAGCTGCATAGGCGGCTGCCAGGGAGGCTCCTAAGATCGCATTGGCTCCCAACCGCGATTTGTTCTCGGTACCGTCCAGTTCACACAGCTTTGAATCGATCTCGCGTTGGTCGGCGGCATCCTGACCAATTAATGCCTCTGCAATCTCGCCACGGACGTTTTCAACCGCCTGAGTGACTCCCAATCCATCGAAACGCTCTAAATCTTGATCACGCAACTCAACTGCTTCAAATTTTCCTGTACTGGCCCCACTGGGAACAATAGCTCTGCCAGAGCGAGAGTTCGCACAACAGATTTCTACTTCTACCGTGGGATTTCCACGACTATCAAAAACTTCTCGCGCCTGCACATATTCTATTTGCGTCATGACAGATCACTCTCCTGACTGCCGTTGCTAATGTAATGGTTAATAAATCTAAGTGACTCGACCAACTCATCTAATAAGATAACAGGAAATCACTTAACCGTCACCCGATTGGTATTCACGAATTCAACATCTCAGTTAATCGTGAAACTGCTCTTTGTAACGAATCGGGTGGATCCAGAATCAAAGAAAGAGCGAAAGAACGAACCTGGTCTTGTTGATCAGGCTCGGTGAGATAATCGACCGTACTTTTACCATCGACCCGCGATAACATACACGCTGCCAAATGACGAATTGTGCGGCTTCCCAATTCCTGCTCTTCCATTTTGGTTGCCTCTCTAACATCAGGCAGAGACAACTGAGCCCCGTGCTTAACGTACTGCTCCCAGAAACCTTCAGCCAGTTGAATACAATGATTTCCCTGTTCTTGATGAAAAATCGCTTTCAGTAATAGATGACTGAGAAAAAAACCAAGGTCAAACGCGGGATCACCAAAATGAGCAGTCTCAAAATCGACTAAATGAATGCCTTGCTCAGTGATCAAAATATTCTTAGGGCTGAAATCCGCCAAGACGAGACAGATTTGATTGCCAGTCATCTCCTTGATTAAATCTTCAATCCAGGGTTTGATTTCCGAGTGCGATTTCAGGATATAGCGATAAAATGGATCAATTCTGAGTTGATCAAATACCCTTTGATCCCCCCAGCGCGTTTGATATTCTCCGTTCATAAAACTTTTACGGTGAATGGCACTTAAATAGCTTCCCAAATCATGTGCTATTTTCTGATCAAATTTTCCATCTAATAATTCTGCTTTCCAAACTTGATGCTCGGGATCGATTGCCTGCATGGCAAACAGATAGTTCTCTCGATCTTCAAACAGAATACGTGGCACAACTCCTTCTGGTAGCAGGTTCTGCAACTCCTGCATGACTTCTAACTCCCGCCAGATTCGGTCGAGCTCACAAAACCACTGTGCCTGCGTGCGGAGTTGTTCTCGCGACTGTTTGATCACAAAGTCTTCCGAGTCATCCCTATATATACGAATGACTATATTAGAAACCCCCCACGCCAGAGCTTCTGCAGATGCCGTTTCATCAGATTTGAGATGTTGATGGGCCTTTAAATACTCAACGGCATTCTCTGCATTGATTTCCTGGAACATACATCCTTCCTGGCAATTCAAAGTGAATTCGCGTTAACAATCATTAACATTTTCAGGGGTTTAGGAGACTTCTAATGCCAAAATCTCCTATTTCAAAAACGACTTAGCCGAAATTATTACGAACCCGCTAATACTCTGCCACTGATATGTGCCACATAATCCGCACAATCTGGCCCCTCTCATCATTTACCTGACCGGTTTCACATAAACAGCCCTCAAGCTGACTTGTGAAAAAGTTCGTTTCCAGGCAACTTTTTATTGCCAGGACTGTTTTATATGCTGTAAGATGTAGATGACGGGATAGTTGGGAAAAATGACTGCTCCCGTAAGAACGATGAATTCTATTCTTACACCACACTTGGGTGGTATTCTCTAAGTGAACCACAGGAACAATTTCTATGTTGTCCAGAAATCTCACGTCCCGATGCATGATGTTTCTTTCCGTTGGCTGCCTGGCACTCTGTCTGAGCACAAATCTCGAAGCGGCAAAGAAGTCGATTCGACCTCAAAAATACAATCCCTCTGCAGAGAAGATTGATGACATTTTCACCGCTATGGAAGACGGTACGGTCGATGTCAAAATCGTAGCCAAAAACTCAAAAGGTGGAAACGTTTTGATTACGAACAACAATTCGAAACCACTTAATGTAAAACTCCCTGAAACGTTCCTCGCTGTTCAAGTCCTCAAGCAAGGTGCCTTGGGTGGTGGTCTGGGTGGTGGAGGACTCGGCGGTGGACTTGGAGGAGGCTTAGGACAGGGTGGTGGTGCTCAAACAGCCGGTGGTGGTGCTGGCGGTGGATTAGGTGGTGGTCTTGGAGGGGGTGGTTTAGGAGCCGGCGGTGGTGCTGCTGGTGGAGGTTTCTTCTCAATTCCACCTGAAAAAACAGTTTATGTCCCCTACACATCTGTTTGCCTGGAGCATGGTAAAGCAGAACCTGCTCCTCGTATGAAATATCGTATGGTCAAAACAGAAGATATGGTCAAAGATCCTGCACTGCAAGAACTTCTCAAGTTTGTTGCTACAGGTCGTGTCAATCAACAAGCAGGACAGGCGGCAGCCTGGCATTTGGCCGATAAAATGAGCTGGCAGGAACTTGCATCCAAGTCAGTCAAACACCTGGGTGGCTCTCCTCCCACTCCCTACTTCAAGCCAAATGAAATTCAATTTGCAGCTCAATTAGTAGGTATGGCACAGGAACGAGCACGGAATCGAACAGAGACTGCGAGTAGCTCAAAAGAAAAGACCAAAACCAGAAGTGAAACAGCACGCAGCTTTTCACCTTAACACACTATTCGTAGATTATCATGAAACTTCTGAATCAAGGCTCAGTAAACCGGGCCTTGATTTTTTTGTGCGCAGCACTATCACTCACCACCAAACTGAGGTATTTTGAATGGAAGATTCAGAAAAAACCTCAGTGATTACCGGAGCAAAGCACCATGAAAACAAACTTGACAAGTATCATTCGCATAACCTTCGTTTTACTTTTCTCTCTACTCTGCACGTTTTCTGTTCAAGCAGAAGAAAGCGGTTCGTTACGCATCATTTGCTTCGGAGCACATCCCGACGATGCAGAATATAAAGATGGAGGGACTGCTGCCCTGTGGGCGCAACAAGGACACAAAGTAAAACTGGTCTCTGTCACGAACGGGGATATTGGTCACTTTGAAATGGCAGGCGGGACACTGGCGCAAAGAAGGGCCGCTGAGGTCAAAGCAGCGGGTAAAATTCTTGGAGTTGAAACAGAAGTTCTCGATATTCATGACGGTGAATTGCTGCCGACACTGGAAAATCGAAAAAAAATAGTGCGATTGATTCGTGAATGGAAGGCCGATCTCGTCATCTCACATCGTCCCTGGGACTACCATCCAGATCATCGTTATGTTGGGGTGCTGGTTCAGGATGCCGCATTCATGGTTACGGTCCCTTACTTCTGCCCGAATGTTCCACATTTGAAAAAAAACCCGGTCTTTATGTATTCCAGCGACCGCTTTCAAAAGCCCTACCCCTTCCGACCAAATGTGGTTGTTGCCATCGACAACGTATTTGACCAGAAACTCAAAGCAGTCGCACAACTGGTTTCACAATCCCTGGAAGGTGGTGCTGGGGGAAACCCGGAACGTGCCGCTAAAGTTCCTCCTGCCAATCCCCCTGAATTACGAATCGAACACCTTCGCCCCTCCTGGGTACGCAGACAATCTTCTGAAGCAAACAAATATCGGACTGAACTGATTGCTATTTATGGGGAAGAAATTGGGAAGAAGATCAAATATGCTGAAGCCTTCGAATTATGCGAGTATGGTTCACGTCCCAACAGAAAAGCACTTTTAAAACTGTTCCCCATACAGGCATCAATTCCGCATTCCACAAAGAAATAGATTCTCAAATCGATCTCTCAGCTAAACCACTACTACCAACAGACCTTTAGAGACGGCTCTGACTCCCCTTTAAAGTTTTTTTTGATTCTGGCCTAGTCAAAAGCGATCAAGAAGTAAAGAATTGACAAGGATGGTATTCGCAGTTTAGTATATCAATTACAGTGATCATAAAGGGGACTTACCTGTTCTCCCATGTTGCGATGGCGTAACATTGGCCTTCCAGAGACGCACCCAGATCGTTGAATTGCCTGATCATATGAGGCAAAACATGAAGTGTCCTGCAACCCATTTCACTGCCTGGATAATCGTTGCTTTTTATGTCATAAGCCAAATGTCGTTTGTCTTCGCGAAAGACACCACTACCGATTCTCACAAACCTGATTATCTCAAACAAATTAAACCGCTCTTTCAAGCGAAATGTTATTCTTGCCATGGGCGAGAAAAACAGGAAGGCGGTTTTCGACTCGATCTCAAAAGCCGCGCCCTGGAAGGGGGCGACAGCGGAATTGCGATTATCCCTGGTCAAACTGAAAAGAGTGAACTCTATCACCGCATTTCAGGAACGGGTGATGGCGATAAAATGCCCCCCGAAGGTGAAGGAACACCTCTCTCTAAAGCAGAACTGGCACTGGTCAAACGTTGGATTGAAGCAGGCGCAAAGTGGCCAGATTCTGCTGATCAAAATGAAAAACTTCCCGGCTCAGATCATTGGGCGTTCCAACCCATTCAATCAAATCCTCTTCCCCAGGTTCAGCTCAACTCCTGGGTTAAAAATGGCATCGACGCATTCATCCTGCAAAAACTGGAACAGGAAAAAGTACTCCCTTCTGAAGAAGCAGACCGTAATACTCTCGTTCGAAGAGTCTATCTGGATTTAATCGGACTCCCCCCCTCCATTAAAGAATATGAGCAATGGACCACAGACACAGATCCAAACTGGTATGAAAAACTGGTTGATCATCTACTCGCCTCCCGGCACTATGGGGAACGCTGGGGGAGACACTGGCTCGATTTAGCTCGTTATGCGGATAGTGACGGATTTGAGAAAGACAGTAAACGACCGCATGCCTGGCGCTGGAGAACCTGGGTCATCGATGCGTTAAATGAAGATCTGCCCTTCGATCAATTTTCGATAGAACAACTCGCCGGTGATTTATTACCGAATCCCACGACCGATCAACTGGTGGCAACCGGATTCCATCGGAATACTCTCATTAACCGTGAAGGCGGGACCGATCCGGAAGAAGACCGCGTCAAACGAACCGTCGACCGCACGAATACACTGGGATCAGTCTGGCTGGGAATCACTGTGGGATGTGGACAATGTCACACCCATAAGTACGACCCTCTCACTCAACGCGAATATTATCGGCTGTACGCCTTCTTCAATTCTTTGACTGAACCGAATATCGGTGCTCCCCTGCCTGAAGAACGTGCCGCCTACGAAAAGGCGAATCAAATTTATCAAAAAGACCATGGCCCACTCGTCAAAGCGATTCAGGATTTTGAACAAACTCAACTGAATCAATCACTGATAAAATGGGAACAGCAAAATCCGAAGAAAAAGGCAATCTGGACCATTCTGAAGCCCGAGTCAGTCCATGCCAAACAAAATTCAACCCTCAAGATCCTGCCCGATCGTTCTATATTGGCGGGAGGACATAACCCGGGACGCGCAGAAATTTATACGATCACGTTCAAGACGAACCTGAAAAACATCAACGGAATCCGCCTTGAAGCATTACCAGATCCCAGCCTTCCGAAAAACGGTCCCGGACGTAGTCCTTCCGGAGATTTCGAACTGACAATGCTCACTGTGAAAGCTGCGGACCTGGAAACTCCCCAAACAACGACAGAAATCCCTCTCCAAAAAGCTCAGGCCAGTTTTGAGATGGCGGGATATAAAGTTGACCGCGTCATTAACAACAGCCCCCATACCGGCTGGTCGATTAGTCCACAACAGGGAAAGAAACAGATCGCAACCTTTGAAACCAAAACAGCCTTTGGTTCTGAGAAAGGTACGCTCGTTACCGTTTCACTTCAGCACTCAACCACGCGAAAACTGTATCATAACCTGGGGCGATTTCGACTGTCACTGACTACCGGATCCAAACCATTGCCCCTGATAGGCATGACGGATATGATCGTTGATACGCTAAACACACCTCGTAATCAACGAACTGCTTCTCAACAACAGGAACTTCTGGAATACTACCATACAATAGATCCTCAGCTTAAAAAGCTGAAAGAAGCCGAACTCGCCCACAGAAAAAAAGCACCCAAGAATCCGGCTGAAACTACAAAAGCTCAGGTTGTGAGCCACCTCAAGGTTCCTCGCAAAACACATCTTATGGTTCGTGGTGATTTTCTAAACCCGGCTGACGAAGTTCAGCCAAACACACCCGCGGTCCTGCCACCGCTGAACATTCAAAAACCCAATCGTCTTGATCTGGCGCGGTGGTTATTCAGCCCCCAAAATCCGTTAACGGCGCGGGTCACCGTGAATCGTATTTGGAACCATTATTTTGGACGCGGCATCGTGTCTACGCTTGATGATTTTGGTACACAGGGTGAACCTCCTTCTCATCCAGAACTTCTGGATTGGCTTGCAACGCAATTCCGTGAAAACAACTGGAGTTTGAAACAGCTCCATAAATTAATTGTCACATCAGCCACGTATCGCCAGTCTTCAAACAGTAGACCAGAGCTAGCAGAACGCAATCCCTATAATACCTGGTTGTCTCATCAAAACCGTCTACGCGTTGAAGCTGAGATCGTCCGTGATCAGGCGCTTGCTGTCAGTGGATTATTGAAACATAAGATCGGAGGCCGCAGTGTGAATCCCCCCCAACCTGATGGTGTCGCCAGCTTGGGATACGCGAATTCAGTCAAATGGCCTACCAGCAAAGGGGACGATCGCTACCGGCGAGGATTATATACGTTTTTCCAAAGAACGGTTCCGTACCCCATGCTAATGGCCTTCGATTCTCCTGATTCGAATCTGAGCTGTACACGTAGAGAAAGATCAAACACTCCCATCCAGGCGTTGACAATCTGGAATGACCCGGTCTTTTTTGAATGTTCGCAGACACTTGGAAGGCGTATTGTTGCGGAAACACAAAACAAGGGCTCTCAGCTCGATACTCGCATCAAACATGCGTTTCAACTCTGCCTGGCGCGACCACCTTCGGATGAAGATCTCAACATCGTTAAGCAACTTTATCGAGATCAAACTCAAATCCTTAAGTCAGATCAGAAAGCCGTCACTCAGCTTACTAAAGGTCAAAAGATTCCCGCTGGTAGTACTCCACAAGAAGTGGCAGCCTGGATTATTATTGGACGAGTTTTAATGAATCTGGATGAGTTTGTCACACGTGGCTAGTAGCATAAAAAATACTACATGTAATTTTAAAAGATCACTTTTCGATTTGGACAGAAAAAACGATGAATACCTATTCTGATTCTTTAAATCTGGCACGTCGTCGCTTTCTGCTGAACTCTTCCTGCAGTGTGGCTGGTTATGCACTGGCTGCGATGATGGAAAAGGAAGGCTTACTTGCTTCGGATACTAATCTGTCAAATCCTCTCGCCCCCAAAGACTCGCATTTTCCAGGAAAAGCGAAAAACTGTATCTTTATCTTTCTGGCGGGTGGCCCCAGTCAAATTGATCTATATGACCCCAAACCAAAACTCCAGGAGCTAAATGGACAACCTCTTCCTAAAGAGGTCACTGAAAAAGTTCGTTTTGCGTTTATCAACAAAGAAACTGCAACTTTGAGTGGTAGCCCTCGAAAATTCACCAAACATGGTGAATGTGGGACCGAATTTTCCGACTTACTTCCGAATATCGCGTCCTGTGCAGATGATATTGCATTGGTTCGTTCAATGTATACGGAACAGTTCAATCATCATCCCGCTCAACTCATGATGAATACCGGAGTCGGTCGGTTCGGCAGACCCAGCATCGGTTCCTGGTTGACTTACGGACTGGGAAGTCAATCTACCAACTTACCGGGTTATGTTGTACTGACAGCAGGACGTGGTGCAAGTGGAGGTGCATCGCTCTGGTCAAGCGGCTCTTTACCATCGACTTATGCCGGAGTTCTATTCAGAAATAAAGGTGAGCCGGTTCTGAATTTGAATAATCCTCCGGGAATCAGTTCGGAAATTCAAAAATCGGGACTGGAAGCCATCAAGCGTTTAAATCGCAAGCAGCTTGACCAGACTGGTGATGAGGAAATTGCCAGCCGCATCGCCAGCTATGAATTAGCATTTCAAATGCAATCCTCGGCTCCTGAGTTGATAGATTTATCAAGCGAAACCAAAGCAACTCAAACCGCGTATGGAGTCAATCGAAAGGGTGACACCAAAAAAGGGAAACGGGGAGGAGGCTCGGACGCCGAAGCGGCCTTTGCACGCAATTGTCTTTTAGCACGCAGGTTGGTAGAACGGGGTGTTCGATTTATTAATCTCTATCATGCTTCCTGGGATCATCATAGTGGACTTGATGCTGGTCTTACCCGTAATACGAATATCGTAGATCAACCCGTTGCTGCATTACTGAAAGACCTGAAGCAACGTGGATTACTCGATTCCACTCTGGTTGTGATGGCCGGAGAATTCGGGCGAACGCCACTCGGTGAAAATCGTACTGGCTCTAAAGCAGTCACAGGCCGTGACCATCACCCTAACGCGTTCAGTCTCTGGATGGCCGGTGGAGGTGTCAAAGGCGGACAAGTCATCGGTAAGACGAGCGAACTTGGCTGGTCAGTGGAAGATGAGCCGGTACACATTAATGATTTTCATGCAACGCTGCTCCACTTGTTTGGCATGAATCACTTAAAATTAGCTCAGAAGTTTGGTGGCCTCGATATTCGACTGACTAATGTCGGTGGAAAAGTCGTCGAAAAACTGATCGCCTGATTGAGATAGACCTGTTAGTTGATTCTTTCAAGTCACCCATCAGAATTTTTACGGTAAGCGAATTTCGCCACCAATGACCAAACCATGTAGTTTATAGCTCTCAAGACTGTCTTGTGCTCGTAACGATACACCATCAGTCAGGTTAGATGAAGAAACATTGTAGAAAGTCGTTGATCCCGGCCTGGCAATGTGATTCGCCCACAGGAAGTTATAACCGACATTGAATGTGAAATTTTCACTGAGATGTATTCGAGCATTCACACCAAATTCAAATGTGGGTGCAAATCTTGTATTTGAGATTTGTGTTACATGAATCGGATCTGTTGCGCCCAAAAATTGATTCGTCAACACACTTCCGTTATAGTTATTGACACCAAATCCAACCTTTGGCTCTGCTGAAATAGTAAACCAGGGATGCACGAATTCCATGCGAATTCCCGCTTGAGGCACATATAGTTTGTTACTTGTTGCCGAATTGACAGTGGTTTCAAATAGTGGAATCGGAGGAGTTGCATCCAGGTTTTCGAAAGACCCTTGAATGATCATCTCTTCTCCAATTTTTAAGTAACGAAATCCGACTAGAGGACGAATTTGTAAACCGCCAGCACCATAATAGGTTCTAAAAAAGAGACGCTCTGTATTAATCACATAATTACTTTGCGCGCCCCAAGCTGAAGACTGATATTGAATCGCATACTTTTGATTAAAATTTCGTCGAATATCGTTTATTTGACCATCCAGTAAAGTGGTAATCGTAATCTGATTCGTTTGACCAAAGTTGGCACCTAATAGCTCTGCCGCCCCATAGGAAACAGAACTCACATCCGAGTCCATTCCAAAAAACGATGTCTCGATACTCCCATTGTTAAAATCAATTCCAAAAGTCCCCCGGATTCCATTGGAGCCCTCTCGACCAATTGTACTGAGATCAGCCACCTTCGTAGAAAGCGTGGCTCCCCCAGAGGTATCGAATGCTGTAAAAGGTTGTCTTGGGTCAGATGTAGCAGTAATTGGAGCACCAACTAACTGATTTCCGGGAGGTGACTTCCAGAGCAAATATTCAACTCGCATCCAACTGTTAGAAACAATATTCTTAAAGAAGCCATCCGCTGGATGATCATAGGCCCAGCCACGATCGACGGGTAATACACGAGTAATCATTTCTGATTGATCACCGGCTCCATAATAGGAGCCTCTATTATAACCCGAAGCATATTGATCCATGGACTGATAGTATTCCGGATCTGTTCCGTAATTTTGCTCTGGTGAATACTGAGGCTGATAAGGAGCGGATGTAAACATTGTTCCCGGTTGAGCAGGCGTTCCAGTATTATACTGCGCCTGTGCAGAACGAAGCCCTATCCCTGACAGGATCACTATCATCCCAAGCATCAATCGGTAGGCCGGATTTACCATGTTGTACTTCAATCTCATTTTATAGAAGTCTACAAGCCAAGGGACTCGACGAAACTGCCTTCCATGTAAGACAGCTTCAGTAATAAATGACTCTGTAGCGCAGGAATTTCTGCGTGAAGAGTATCAGATATATCAAAGGTATCGGTTATGTGGGTTATTCGACTTGTAGGAATCCTGCGTTCTTGGGCAGAAAGTTGGGAACCCGCAGGCAGACATTCAACACTCTGGGAGAGATAGAACATCAAGGAAAAGACCACATTCTTTTTTATGTAACAATTACAAAAACGTAGTCATCAATCAGTTCAGGTTTGTTTGAGCGCATGTTTCAATCGACCACGCTTACCAGAACGATACAGGATCAAGAGCGGGACGACTCCCAGTAAAAGCAAAACGGCCCCATAGACCGGTCGCGCCACCATCCAGACTGCAGAAACGAGAATGAGCGAAAGACTTAAAGAACTGAGTAAGGCAAAAACAGTAATCCCGCGTCCTACAAAGTTACCCAATAAAGGAATCTTTTCCACAAGCACGACCAAAGGCTTAAAGAGAGTCGCCAAGCCCAGGAATAGTATGATCCAACTGGCAAGCCGAAAGCCCCAGATTAACACTGTTGCTTTACTTAAATGAGAATCTTCTGTTGTTTCATTCTCTTGCTTGTCTGGTGTCGTTTCCTGATTTTCTGAGAGAACAGACTCCGCTTGAGCGATACTGATCTCATGCTCTAGATTGTTTGTTTCGTTATGCCACAGTAAAAATAGCCCCGCGATCACAAATACAATCCCGATACCCAAATTTTTTAAGGCGATTTTAAATCGCGTCCCGAACGAATTTTCTACAGTTTCTTCAGATTTCTGGTTCATTTCATTCGGCTTTTGAAGAGAACAAGGAACCAGGAAAATCGTGCCTGATTCATTTGAATTATTGAAAGTTTCTTAACAATTTGAATAAGTCGAAGAACAACTGTTTCAGTGTCTGCTTGATTCTTATCGTAACACGAAACACGTTGAAACAGATGCTACCATGATCTGTAATTCTTTGTATGGGAACAACCAGTATGCAATGAAATTCCAGTGAAGTTTTTATATTATGTATTTGTATTTGTCGTGGCACTATGATAAATGAGATTCGATCAAAGTATTCATCCTCTGTGGATAAGGATTATTAAATGCCAGAACAGTGTTTTTTGGGAGTTGATTTAGGTGCTGAAAGTGGCCGTGTGCTGGCAGGTTTGCTGGATGGAAAACAGATTCGCCTCGAAGAAATTTACCGATTCAGTAATGGACCGGTTCCGGTGGCGGGTACCCGTCGCTGGAATGTGATTGGCCTCTGGTCATCCATTTTGAAAGGATTATCACTTGCCGCACAAAAATATGGCGATCAAATTACTTCGGTCGGTGTCGATACTTGGGGAGTCGATTATGTCTTACTTTCCGAAAAACAGGAACTGCTGGGACAGCCTTATCACTATCGCGACTCCCGAACGGAAGGGATGCTGAAGCTGGCAATTTCACGCGTTCCACAGGAGGATATTTTTAATGAAACCGGCTTGCAGTTTATGGAGCTGAACACGCTCTATCAATTGTTGGCTATGCAAGAAACAGATCCCGACTTCTTAAATCAGGCGGAAACATTTCTTCTCATCCCAGACTTTTTTCATTGGCTCTTATCAGGTAGTCAAGTCGTTGAATTTACAAATGCCACAACCACGCAATGCTTGAATCCTAAAACGGGTGACTGGGCTAGGGATTTATTTAGTAATCTGGAAATTCCAACCACCATGTTACCCAAAGTTGTCCCTCCCGGAACAAAACTTGGAACACTTCGTGATGAAGTGATGCAACACACGGGTCTTGGTAAAATCGATGTCATTGCACCGGCTACGCATGATACCGCCTCAGCTGTTGCCGCAATTCCCACTTCCCATACCGGAACAGCAGACTGGGCTTATATCAGCTCCGGAACCTGGTCTTTAATGGGGGTTGAAGTTAATTCTGCCGTACTTGGTCAGCGTGCGTTTGAATTGAACTTTACTAACGAAGGCGGGGTCGACGGAACCTATCGATTATTAAAAAATATTATGGGTCTCTGGCTGGTTCAAGAATGCCGTCGCGCCTACGAACGCCGTGGAAAAACTCTGGACTACTCAGAACTGGCAGACGCCGCGGCAACAGCTGACGCTTTTCGATCTCTGGTCGATCCAGATGATCCAAGGTTTCTCAGTCCTGATGACATGCTGGATGCGATCAAAAATTATTGTGAAGAAACCAACCAACCAGTTCCGGAAACCGAAGGCCAGTTTATTCGCTGTGCTTTGGAAAGCCTTGCTTTGAAATATCGAAAAGTACTTGGTTGGCTCGAAGAACTGACGGGCACCCCTATCGAAGTCATTCACATCGTGGGAGGCGGCACGAAAAATAAACTGTTGAATCAATTCACAGCAAATTCCTGTCAGGTTCCGGTGATCACAGGCCCTGTGGAAGCCACAGGTTTGGGGAATGTATTGGTACAAGCCAGAGCTGCAGGTTCAGTGAGTTCGCTGGCTGAAATCCGTGAAATTGTCTTGAATTCTACTGAAACTAACAGATATGAACCACAAGAGAGTGAAATTTGGAATCAGGCAATTCAACGCTTTGACGATCTTTTAAAATCGGCTCCCTAATCAACTGAAGAACTGACTTCCCGCTTTAAGCCACTTGTCGTCTGTACCAGAACACTATATTATCCGGTCCAGGATTCTTCATTCATCGAATTCATAGTTGTCCATTATCAATATAAGAGAGTAGAAAAATGGGTCTGTTTGACCGCTTAAAACGTGGTTTACAAAAAACAAAAGAAGTCATGCGAACAGATGTTCGCGACTTATTTAAAGCAGGTGAGATCCTCGATGATCAGAAAATCGAAGAATTTGAAGCGCGCCTGATTAAAACAGATATGGGTGTGGCTCCCGCTTCTGAAATCTGCGAAGAAATTCGCAAAAAACATGGTGGCCGTACCGTCGTTCTGGATGACATCGAAGAAACGGTCAAAGAGAAGCTGAGATCATTGCTCGAAGGGGAGGGCGATACAAAATGGGATATCGCAGACCCCTTATCTCCGCTCAAGAAGAATCCGAATGGTTTGACCGTGATCCTGGTCGCGGGCGTGAATGGGGTCGGAAAAACGACATCGATCGCCAAACTGGCTAACTTACTGCTCAAACAGAACAAAACCGTCGTGTTAGCTGCCGGAGATACATTTCGAGCAGCCGCTGTAGAACAATTGACGATGTGGGCCAACCGCTTGGGCTGCGAAATTGTAACACGTCCCGATGGCACCGATCCTGCGAGTGTCGCGTATTCAGGCTGTGAAAGTGCATTAGAATCTGGAGCTGACTACTTGATTATTGATACTGCAGGTCGATTACAAACCCATGCGAATCTGATGGAAGAACTGGAAAAGATTAAACGCGTCATCAGTAAAAAGGTCCCCGAGGCACCACACGAAAGTCTGCTGGTTCTGGATGCGACCACTGGACAAAATGGAGTGAGTCAGGCAGAGCATTTTACGAAAGCAATTGAATGTTCCGGACTAATTTTAGCAAAATTAGATGGAACCGCGCGTGGTGGAGTGACCGTCGCGATTCGTCAGAAGATGGGTATACCCGTTAAGTATGTCGGTGTTGGCGAACAAATTGACGACTTGGAACTGTTTAACTCACAGGGGTTTGTAGACGCACTATTTGAATAGTGCTGTGAAACTACGCGTAGCCTAATTCATTTCTATTAAAACACTTTGTTTCTCTGCTCTAATTTATCTTCTCGTAAGTGCTTAAAACTTATGCAAATTTAATAACATTAGGTATTTGGTAAGATATTCTGCTATGAGCATTTAGATAACTAGGCAAACCCCTCCTGATTATACAGCCTTTGCTTACGCTAATTCTTTTGGTCAAAGTGAATAGTAATAGTTCCGATATTCCGAGTTAGAACCATCGTTGCATTAGCGCTCAATTTAGCGACCATTCCAGGTCGCCTAGTTCTAACGATGGAAAAACTAATTTCACCGTCGGTTTAAGCTTTCACATGACGTTTTTGAAAGCATATGCGCCTTCCCGATTGACGGTACGGAGACCAGGCACCTCATAAGTGCACTCAGGAGTTAAAATATGCAAAAACTGAATGAAATTACTAGAAAAGCCAGGCTGACTGGGCTCCTTTTAAGTGGGCTTGGTCTGATGGCAGTATCACCAGCATTTGGTGGTGATGGTAACTGTGCACCAGCTTGCACACCATCTCAGCCAAATGCTTGTTGCACGAAAGTGTATGAAGAAGCCGGTGATAAGCTTGCTGCTGAACTTGATCGTTTAACAGCAGAATGCTGTGCCCCCAAAACATGTACAGATCCGAATAGTTGCACAGACCCCAACACCTGCTGTGGCGAAGAAGAATCATCTGATGATGGTGATTGCTGCAGTGGTCGTCTGACTCGACTGTTTGATGACTGTGATGGTTGCGGAAACTTTCTGGAAGACAACGGCTGGAGTCTGAGTGGTTGGTTAGAATTCGGTATTACCTTCAATGGTAACCGACCTCAAAACGACTTGAACACACCCGGGGTTGGATTCAACCAGGCTGATAGCCAATTCATGTTGAACCAGCTCTACTTTGTCTTAGAAAAAGACGCCGCAGCCAACGAAGACTGCTTCGGTTGGGGTGGTCGCGTTGACCTGCTCGTCGGTTCTGATGCTGCTGATACCGCTGTATTCGGTGGACCTAACAATACTCCGAACTTCGATGGTACATGGTCTGACAACGATATTGCTACCGCGAACCAAATCGGACTGGCAATGCCACAGTTGTATGCATCATTCTATGCACCTGTTGGAAACGGTCTGACTGTAAACGTTGGTCACTTCTATACCGTGATTGGATACGAAGTCGTTCCCGCTCCCGATAACTTCTTCTACTCACATGCTTATACCATGCAGTATGATGAACCGTTTACTCACACCGGTGCCTTAGCCAGTACTGATTTGAGTGACAATATTGCTCTGACAGGTGGTATCACTACCGGTTGGGATGATTTTGAAAATCAAAACAACGAGTGGAGCTTCCTGGGTTCAGTAACCTGGACCAGTGACAGCGAAGATACTTCTGTTGCATTCGCAATCAGCTCAGGTAGTGAAAATGACGCATTTGGCGGAACATCAAACCTGACTGTCTTCAGCATTGTTGCTCAACAAAAACTGACTGATAATCTGAATTACGTGTTCCAACACGATCACATGTTCTACCGTAATGGGGACATCAACGATCCTGGTCAGGATGCGGAAGCTTATGGTATCAACCAGTACTTGTTCTATGAAATGAGTGAGTGTGCTCAAGCTGGTATCCGTGCTGAATGGTGGAGAGACCACAACGGTACTCAATTGGGTAATCCAGGAACAAGCTATTACGAAATTACCGCTGGTTTGAATTACAAGTTGAATTCCTGCATCCGCGTTCGTCCTGAAATTCGTTGGGACTGGGCAGATGGCGCTGATCCTTGGACCACTTCAGATGGGGGAACCAAAGACAGCCAGTTCACAGTTGGTACAGACGTCATTCTCGTCTTCTAATATCAGCAGTGGAATCAAAATATGATAAAAAAGGAGCCTTTCCTGTTGGGGAAGGCTCCTTTTATTTCATGTGAAGTGATTGAGCCATTAATGTTTAAAATGTCGACGACCAGTGAAGACCATCGCAATCTGGTGCTCATTACAGGCTTCAATTACTTCTTCATCCCGTACAGATCCACCGGGTTGAATGATGGCAGTCACACCCGCTTTAGCCGCTTCATCCACCCCGTCGCGAAACGGGAAAAAGGCATCAGAAGCTACAATTGCCCCCTGGCTTCGCTCACCAGCTTTGTAAGCAGCAATATAAGATGAATCGAGACGACTCATCTGACCTGCACCAGCACCGAGCAGCATTTCATCCTTCGCCAAGACGATGGCATTTGACTTTACGTGTCGGCACACAATCCAGCCGAATGACAAATCGTTTACTTCTTGAGCCGTTGGTTCGCGCTTTGTGACAACTTTCCAGTCTGAAGTGTCATCGCGCAATTCATCTTTCTCCTGGACCAGTAAACCTCCCGAGACCCTGCGATAATCAAGACTGGCACAAGCAGGCGATTCCGGCAAAGGACATTTCATCAACCGCACATTTTTTTTCCACTTAGGCTTAGTAGTCAGCAGTTCAAATGCCTCTGGATCATAATCGGGTGCAATAATTGCTTCTATGAATCGGTTCGGTTCACATAATTTTTCTGCCGTCTCTCGATCAATGGGGCGATTAAAACTCATAATAGAACCAAAGGCACTGACAGGATCACCGGCATACGCTTTTTCGAACGCCTCTCCCAGCGAATCGGCGGTTGCACAACCACAGGGATTGGTATGCTTAATTACTACCGCTGCTGGTTTTTCAAAATCACTTGCGATTTGTAAAGCCGCATCCAGATCCAGAAAATTATTATAAGAGAGTTCTTTTCCATTTAGCTGCTCAGCTAACGCGACACTTGCCGCAGGAGGCGTTTTCTCTATGTAAAATGCGGCACTTTGATGAGGATTTTCGCCATAACGTAATTGATCTCGACGTACAAGATTGAGACTCATTTGCGAGGCAAATCGTGAATCTTTATCTTGTTCTGAAGGCAGCACTGAAGCCATATAATTGGCAACCGCACGATCGTAACAGGCGGTCATTTCGAATGCGGCTGCGGAAAGCTCAAGCCGAAACTCGGGAGTCAACGGTCCTGTCTGTAACGCTTCTAATACTCGATGATACTGTGTCTGTGACGTGACGATCCCAATGTAAGCATGGTTTTTCGCAGCAGAACGTACCATACTGGGGCCACCAATATCAATTTGCTCGATTGCTTCTGATAAAGAGACATCAGGTTTGGCAATTGTCTCTTCGAAAGGATAGAGATTGCAGATGACTAACTCAAAAGGAACGATTTCAAATTCCCTGATGGCTTCGGCATCACTGTCTAAGTCAGGCCTACCTAGAATCGCACCATGCACTTTCGGGTGGAGTGTCTTGACGCGTCCATTCATGATTTCGGGAAAGCCTGTGTATTCAGAAATATCAATTACATTGACCCCCTGCTCTTTCAAATAGCGGCGAGTCCCCCCCGTTGATACAAACTCAAATCCCAATTCAGCAAGACCTTTGACAAAAACGTCCAGGTCTGATTTATCACTGACACTCACTAATGCACGACGCGGATGCGAATTACTCATTTGTTTCTAAATCAATCGCCTGAGAATGCAGAAAAGCGAAGACTTCCCTGCCTGGTAAAGATATTCCCCGAGTGCAGGCAGATGTGAGAATCGATTTCGAATCAACAAATCAAGCCGCCAGACACTCAACAAGGAGTCAGTTTAGCTACTCAGAGAGCAGAAAACAAACCTGGGTGAAACTAGCTTTCCGTAAAGTGAAAACACACTTTACGGGTTGGCATTTTCATTCACAGCTTCAGTCGTCTCGGGATCGGTTGTCTCTGTTTCGGGAGTGACTTCAGGCAGAATGGGATAGCGATCCTGGTGTTTGAAACGGATCGGAAATGGAAGGTCACTCTGTTTCAGACACATAATTAAACCGGACTCTGAAGAACAGAAAATACGATCTGTCCGTTCATTCATCAGTTTCACCTGGAACTTTCTGAGGGGAACAGCAGAAAGCACGGCACCATCATTACGGGAAAGAATCAATAAATTTCCAAGTTTATCAGACGCATAAACACGTGTCGGTGACATGGAAACAAAAGTCGATCCCAACGGTTGCCACCATTTTTCCTGACCTGATGTTGCCGAGAGCTGAAAAAGCCCATTCTTGTTTGATGAAAGATAAACTTCATTGTCTAAAACGGTGACTGGTTTACGTAGTGGAAAAGAAGTACGAATTCGCCAGCGTACTATCCCATTTGCTATATTCAGACAGTACAAATTCTGGTCTTCTGAAGCGAGAAAGATACTATTCTCAAATTCGGCTAAGTTTGCAGAGATGGGAGCGTCTGTCTCAAACTGAAATGCCAATTGACGCTCAGTCAGAGTCACTGAATAGAGTGAGCCGTCCTGGCTGGCAAAAATCAATGTACGATTTGTCGCAACGGGAGGTGTTCTAATTGCTGCTCCTGTCTGATAGGTCCAGCGAATGGCACCGTCGCGCCAGGCAGGTAACTTGGATTCACTACTCAACTCATCCAGTTTTTTCAAATCCCAGGCAAACATGCGTCCCTTCAATGTCCCGACATAGATCGAATCTTCATCGACGGTAGGGCTGGTCGAAGCCGAGTTTGGAAGTTGCAATTCCCAGTCAATCTCACCATTTAATCTGTTGATTGAATACAATTTCATTCCAACGGTAATAAAAACATACTTCGAATTTGAAACAGGAGGATAAGTAATTGCATCACCTCTCCCCAGTTGTGTTGCCCATAGTTTTTTTCCTGTTTCATTGTTGAACGCAGTAATAATCCCAGAACTCGCAAGTGCGTATAAATTGATTTCGTCCAATGACAAATGAACAATTCGATCTCGTGACGCATCAACTGTGGCTTGCCCCCACCAGACACGATCCAGATCGTATTGAACCAGTTGCCGATTTGAAAGCAGAGAGATGCCCACTGAGGATTCATTGAGTCTTTGTGCCTGAAGACAATCAGTCAACGAAACCATCAGAACCAACGTCAGAAAACCAGAAACTAATTTCTTCCAACCAGACATATTGCCGTCTTTTCAATTATGATAAGGGAAACAGATTTTGGTAGATGAAAGGAAACAACCTGAGTGGTTGAGATCAAAACGAAATCACTTCTTTTGAAGTCTACATCACTGGAAGACTGTCAGCGAAAACTGTGTTTGAAAACAGACTCGGATCACAGATTCTCTCGATAGAACCTTGTTTCACAACCCCCATTCTACCCACCCTACCAAATAGGAATCCAGCTTTGTTTGGGCTGGATTTCAAGAATATTCACTAAGAGAACTGAACATTTTCACGTCATTCCTGATTTCATTGGAGTCTTAATCAGATTATTTCTATAATTCAGTTTGTATATACTCTCTCGGCAGTGAAAAAATCGGGCTTTGATTCACTAGTAAAACAGAACAGGCCGATTTAAAGAACTATTCAAATCCGGTTAGCAGGTCTACAATAAAAGCAGTTTCGCACAAGCTGAATTTGAATCTCTGAACGTTTTTTGAGTCAGACAAAGACTTCGAATACCATCAATTTCGTAAAGTGGACTGGTATGAGAAATAAGATCACACATCCATTTCAACTCTCGCCAATCAATGTCTCCATCGGTCTGATTTTATGCACATTGATCATTCTGGCAGATCCTTCACGAACCAAAGTGTCGGCAGATTTAATCAAGCTAAAAAATGGTGGTGAAATTCGAGGAAAAATTGTCCCCTTCACAAAAATGGGTTCAAAAGAAACTCGTATCATGAAAACTCTCTCGGGTGGCTCGATTAGTATCGATGCCGAGCACATTGAGTTTATCACGAATCGCCCCCTCGTCATCGAAGAATACGAAACAAAGTCTAAAAATATTGAAGACACAGTTGAAGCACACCTCAAACTAGCTGAGTGGTGTTCTCAAAACCATCTGCGTGCACAGCGAAATCAGGAAATGGAACAGATCATCCGTCTCAACCCTGATCATGCTAAAGCACGTGCCTCACTAGGATATACAAAACGGAATGGCGAATGGACAACCCGTGATGAGGTAATGCGGGGCAATGGTTATATCAAATACAAAGGACGCTATGTTTCCTCTGCTGAACTGGAATTACTGGAAAAAAATGAAGCCGATCTCGAAAAAGAACGCGCATGGATCAAGAAAATCAAGCTCTGGCTGGCTTGGACTAACGGTAATGATCTCTTAAGACAGCAAGCAGGTTTAAGAGAGATTCAAAGTATCTCAGACCCTTATGCTGTGGCTGGTCTGGCTCGGCTAATGGGAAAGCATAAGAGCATCGCCATTCGATCCCTGCTCGTTTCTACACTTACTCAGATCACAGGTGACAAACCATTACGTCCTCTGGCGGAATTAGTGCTTACTGATCCCAATCAGGCAATCCGAACAGCCGCACTGCAAGCGCTCACAAAACGAGACGCGACTAAAGCGATCGCTTATTTCATTCAAGCTTTAAAAAATAAATCAAATGTCATCGTACAACGAGCTGGGAGTGGACTGGAAGCAATTGGTGATCAATCTGTGATCCCGGATCTGATTTCTGCATTGATCACCAAGCATACGTATCGAGTTAGGGTTCCCGATGCGACTTCGACTTACAGTTACAATACGAATGGTACATTTGGAAATTCTGGTGTCGTTCTGCCGCCTGATATTGAAGCAGGATTATTAGCGGGCCGTTATCCTAACGGCGTGATTGTATTGCCTTCACAACAACCAAAGATTCGCATGCGAACGGTATCTGTAAAATATTCTCACCAGAACGAAGCAATCCTGCTGGCACTGCAAAAGATTAGTAAACAAAATTTTGGCTACAATGAACGATTGTGGCGACTCTGGTGGGCATCGACTCAAAACCAAACGGGGATTGTTCCCATTCTTCAATAATGGGCCCTCTCACAAGCCTGAGAATGCAAGTCATTCATTCCGTTTCAGAAATGCCCAAAGCATCTCGAAGGATTCCGAGATGACGATCATAGTTTTTCCAGCGATCTAAGCCTGATCGATTCATGGGACGACGGACTTGCAAATTACTTGCGGTTGTTACTGGTCGAATATTTTCCTGAAAATTCAGACAACGCTCATTCCAGGAAACATCAATAAAATCAATTAAGCTCCTGCTCTGCTCTTCTTGGTTGGCTACCAGTTCCGAATAGTGTAATTCATAAGGTTTTACCGGCAGTACGTTTCGCCAATGTTCCATTAATCGTTCGTATTCCCGATAATAAAGTCCTAAATGCTTCAAATTGAAAGAATAATCATGCCCTCGGCGGAAACGTTGAAAATAACAAGAGAGGCAAGTATCAAGTGGATGTCTCTGGCAATGGATAATCTTTGCTTCAGGAAACATGATCGTAATCAGTCCGAGATACAAAAAATTAGGAGGCATCTTATTAATAATCCTCACAGCCGACTGGTCGAACGTCCGCAAACGGCGCAGATAGGCATCTGCAAATCCTGAAAAGATATTATCAGGGAGATGTGTTACACATTCCGGAAAATTAGATTTCTGAGTCGCATGTTGTCTCATTGTTCCCGCAATGCTCGCGATATCGGGCAACTCTCCTGCTCCATGAACTTCAGGATGACAGGATAAGATCTGCTCCACCAGCGTTGTTCCCGTCCGGGGCATTCCTAAGATAAAGACTGGGATCTGGCTGGCAGATCCCAGTGAAGTACATTGCTGGATGAAACTGGAAGAAAAAACGGAAATGAGTTGATCTATTTCACTCCGAAACTGATTAATATCGAAACGGGCATTTTTGGACCGATTTCCCACCCCATAATAAGAAAATGCTTTGTCGTACTCCTTGATATCATTGAAAATATTGCCAGCAGCAAAACCCAAAAAACAACGGTCTTCATCGGAAAGATCGGATCGTGACAATTGTTGCTCGAGAATGGGAACAATCGGATCATCTTTCGTAAACTTTTTGGCGGCAGAATAATTGAAATAGGCCTCTGCATAATCAGGTTTCAATTGCAACGCTGTCAGATAACATTGCTCTGACAACTTGAACTCACCCAGAAGCCGATAGATGGCTGCAAGATTATGATGAAACTCGGCAATCTTTGGGTTCAAAGCAATCGCTTTTTTCACCCGTTCGATACCCGACTGATAGTCCCCGGAATCTGAAGCCGCCAGTCCATATAAATGTAGGAATTGCGCATTATTTAAATTTGCTGGATAGTAAGTGCTTAAAAGGTCTTCTGCTTTTTTTGCCTGATTGGCTTGGAGTAGTTTGACAGCTTCGGAAAGGATATTGGTCATACGGTTCCTGAGTGCGGCTTTGAAAGACGATTTGAATCAAGCTGGAAAAAAAATCAGAGACGGAAGTGGAACGTTTTTCGGAAGTAGCGCCATAACCACTGACCGGTGGTTAACTGACTCACTTCAAAACGCGCTTTACCGCGCATGTTTGCTCGAAACAACTTGACGTCTTCATCAAGTGGAACAATCGCCTGGTAAGCCGTACTGGTTAATTTTTCCCGACCATCTTTATCTGTCACTGTTGGCACTTCTCCCCCCATTTTGTTTGAGAGTGTTGGGGGTACATAATCAAGGTGCCCATGCGCAACACGTTCAATCTGTGACTGATAGGTTTTTTCAGGTAAATGTTCCAGTTTGAGTTCAACATTTTGATTCAATTTAAAATCATTGCGGTATTCCTGGTCGATAAACAACACCGCCTGGAAACGCGATTCGGGAGCGACACTCAACATGTGAGTCTGTTTTTCGAGATAACAATTGGCATTTTTCGCATCAAGGGGAGTACCAAACCAACCAGATAACTGTTTTTTGGAATCGGACAATTTCGGCTCAGGCCGACTGGCAGGGGCAATCACGATTCCACTGATAGGTGCTACCACTTTCATATTTCGTAATTGCTCTTCGATATCAGCAATTCTTTCTTCAGTTGAAGCCAGTCTTTCTTTGGATACCTTAACTCCGGCCAGATCATCTAATGCCAGATATTTACGGATTTCTCCTTCTTGAACTTTTCGATCTACCTTTAGTTTGTTGAGTTCATCTTCTTTTTCGAGATTCACAATGCTTGCTAATAACTGTCCCTTTTCCACGGTTTGACCGGGTTCGACATAGACTCGGTCTAATCGACCGGTTTCCGTCGTATAAACATGCTTTACTCCGTACCCTTCCACAATAAAGGGTGCCTCAAAATGCATGGGGACTGGAATTAAAAGAATTCCAAGAATCACAGCAGCAGTGACGGTGAGAGTCGCTGTGACTTTGTAGTAATTCATGGGTTCGGTCCTCGGTGCTTTAATAATTTTGTAGATGTTGTGTAAGATGCCACCAATAAATGTCACGACAGAAATGACAGCCAATGTCACTCCAATACTTTGTAAATCGTATGGTTTTAAAACGGTATACAGGAAAAGCGTAATCCCAAACATCACAAACCAGCGATAGAAAGCGGATGCAATTGCGAACAGAATGAATCCAAACTTTCCTGTCTCCGGCATGAAAGGATCACGCTGAGATTCAATCCCCAGGCAATACCAGGCAAATGTATCACGAAGATGCTTATCTGCTTTTTGCCTTAAATTAGGTATTTCAAGAAAATCGCTCATCATGTAGTAACCATCGAATCGCATCAATGGGTTGGCATTAAATATCACGGTGGTAACCGTCGATACAAAAAACAGATTTAACGCTAAGTGATTCAGCAAGCCTGGCTTTGTGAACCACCACACCCAAACGGCAATCGCAGACATGATCACTTCAATATACATTCCCGCGCCACCGATAATGATTCGCTTCCATTTATTCCTCAGCATCCAGGAATCAGAAACATCACAATAGAGGCAAGGGCTAAACACTAAAAACATAATCCCCATACCATGGCATTCGCCGCCGTAATGCTTGCACGACAATCCATGGCCAAATTCATGCACCACTTTAGCAGCCCCGAGCACAAACCACATATACATCAGATTGGGCCAGCCGAAAAATTGCTGAAATTCGGGTAATTTGCTACGAAAGACTTCGAACTGAACACCAATCAGAATCCAGGATGAAACAATTAACAAAGCAAACATCGTCGTTGCCCAGGGACGCCACATCCATTGCACATAAGGATATAATTTCTGCAATGAAGTTTCCGGGTCCCAACCAGGCAACCTGAGATAAAGCAGATTCTTAAACGTGGTAAAGATCTTTTTCTTTTTTTCTTCCCGGTGCTGTTTTATCAGTGTGACCCCTTGCCCGGGGCGCCCGCTGGTCAGCAGACCTTTTCGATACAAGTCAGCAATTAATTGCTGAATCTCTGAAATGGAAAGTAACAAGGTCGGAAATTGCCGATGGACCTCATCTTTGATTTCTTCGGGACTGAGTTCTCCGTTCAACAAATTCAGTATATAGTATTGTTCTGGATGCAATCGTGTGTACTTCAATGAAACCGGATCTTTAATGACCCAATAACCAAGACCTTTATAGTGAATCCACTTGCTGATCAAATCATCGCGCACGCTCAACGGAATCGGTCGTTCCGTTGAGGATGTCATGGATTCGCTTAAAGTACTCATGAGCAAGAAAGGTCTTTAACAGTAATGTGGAGTTCTTTGGTATCAGTCTGTGTCAAACGCAATGATTACTTTTTAACCGATGTTTCCTGAGCGACTTTGCTGTCTGACTTATCGGGCAGGATCTTCATCGTGGCCATATACCCAGCTTTCAGAACATTGTCGAGATTCTCCACTTCTGCCCAAACTTTGATAGACTTTCCATGAATGGGCTCAACTTCGACATCGATAAATGTAATTTTTCCATGATATTTTCGATCTTCGATGGGTAAACGGATTCCGGGAATGTCCACTTCGACTTCAACCGGAGTTCCCTCATGAAACTTCCACGTATCTTGAATATTTACGTAACCTTCGACTTTAACCCGTTTCGTGCTGACTAACTCCAACACTTCATCTCCATGACGTACGACTTCGCCAGTGGAGCGGAATTTTTTAGTCACAACCCCGTCAAAGGGTGCAATAATCTTAGTTTCTTTGAGCTGAGCGTCGATTTCTTCAAGCTGCAATTTATTCATCAGGAATTCCATCTCAGCCTGTTCAATTTGTAAATCGCTCTTTTCGGCATTCAGTTCCAAACGCTTGATATCCAGTGGTGTAATAGTGCCTGGGACGCGTTTGTTAATATCCAGATTGATTTCCAATTCAACATAAGAAGTGTCTCTGGCTTTTTTGGAGTAACGAATCTCAATATCATTTGTGGCACGCGTTTCGGCTGTTTTGCGTGCCGCTTTAAGTGATTCCGTTTTTAACGCGGCAATCTCCTGCCCTTTTTTGACTTTTTCCCCTTCACTGGGCTCTACGTAATCCAAGACACCAGGTCGATCACTACCTAAAATGACGCGATCAATTAACTTAATGCGGCATTCATTGATTGTAATGGCAGAAACAGGTGCTGCTGAATCCGATCTATTCTGCGGTTGTTCACCTGCATTCGAACTGCTTTCGGTCAAGATCCAACTTGTCCCAATTAACAGTATCGCACAGCAAAAAGTCTTCGCTAAGTTTAACTTCATCACTTCATCCTCAATGTGGATCCAAGTAGTTCGGGAAGGTCTCAATACTTCCGTTTATGATTTCTATGTCAACATGCTCCAGCATATATAAATATAGACACTTCTGAGCCATATATCTAACGTCTCTCTGCCCCCACTGACAAGCGATTTTTCATGATGCTATTGTGAATTTTCAGGGTTGGATCGGAACCTAACGCCTGGTTGAGACGAGACACCTTGTCTCTATGAATGACACAAACGGCACAAATCACCCATTCCTGTAATCTGCACACTCAATTTCCCCGCTCCTTTACCCACTGACTCGTTGTAAGTGGCTGTCAGATTTCAAATTATGGTTTGTTTCTTTTATACGCATGTTATACTTTAAATATTTGAGCGTCTCTTCTCAAAGAAGACGTTTTATACGATTCTTTGGTGTTGAAGGGGTTAGACAAATCTTCCGTTTCTTTTACACAACATAGGGAAAAAATGGGAGATACGAGGAAATGGGATTTTGCAAACAGTCACATTTCCGAATAAAATCTGCTTATGTAAGACTGTCCATATCACGAAAAACGGCGAGAAGAGACATCTAAAACTATATATTCTGCCTTTTGTACCGTATAAATTTCAGAAGACTTTGCTTCTTAAGAAGTATAAGAATTGATACTAAAAGAAATAACTAACAGGTAATCAATCTCGATGACAAGCACTCAATCACCCAGCCAGACCCGTGAACGTGTTGTTCGTATCGCACGGGAAATTGAAGAGTTCGCTCATTCAAATGTGGCACCGGAAACATTTTTCCGTGAGTTTCTCCGCAGGGTCGTTGCCGGCCTCGGGGCAACGGCAGGTGCTGCTTGGTTAATTGATGAGAGTGGTCGGCTCGCGATCAAAAGCGAAGTCAATCTGGCTGACACTGGTTTTTATGAAGAGCCGGAAGCCATTCTGAAGAACCAACGATTATTGTCTGATGTCTTATCCACCGCCGAAGCACGCATTTTTACCGCTGATAGTGACACTGATGTGCATTTACCCACGGATAACCTGATTGTCGTCGCTGCCTTATCGATTCGGAAAAAGCCGGTTGGTGTGATTGAAATCTTCCAACGCCCAAATTCTCCCAAACAGGCCCATCCCGGTTATTTGCAATTTGTGGAGCAAATGTCTGGTTATGCGTCGCACTATCTGGCAGAACACGAGAAAGCCAGTAAAACCGATGCCTCACTGGAAGTTTGGGAAGAAGTCGACCAGTTTGTGTTGCAACTGCATCGCAGCCTGGATTTATCAGAAGTGGGCGCTACGGTAGTTAATGATGGCAGGCAACTACTGAATGCAGACCGAGTGAGTCTCGCCATGCAGTACGGTAAAAAAACAGTTATCACTGCCATTAATGGTCAGGATAAAGTAAACAAACGCGCGAACACCGTAAGACTACTCTCCAAGCTCTCGAATAAAGTGCTTTCGATGCGGGAGACCTTTATTTATTCAGGAGCCGTGGATGCAATTCCACCTCAAATTGAGGAACCACTGGCAGATTATCTGCAGGAAAGTGGGACCCGTATGATTTTGATCGTACCACTCTTTGAGCCTGACAAAATGATTAAACATGATGAAGAGGCTTTAAGCGGTCGAAAAAGTGACGTGCCGAAAAAGTTGATTGGTGGGCTGATCGTCGAACAGATTACCGATAGTCAACCAAGGCCACATTTAGAAAATCATGCAGAATTGTTATCCGGCCATATTGCCACTGGTATCGCGAATTCACGTAGTTACGAAAGTATCTTCCTGATGCCGTTCTGGAGATTCATCGGTCGTTGCTTTGCAGCCTTGCGTGGGAAAACCCTGGTAAAAACTCTGCTGATTCTTGCAGTCATCATTGCTGTCGGAATCACACTCGCTTTGGTGCCCTATGATTATCGTGTTTCTTGTGATGGCAGATTGATGCCCACAATCCAACGCGAAGTGTTTACCAACTGGGAAGGTGAGGTGGTTGACATTCATGTGGAAAGTGGCCAGCGTGTGAAAAAAGGAGATCTGCTGGTCGAAATCCGCAATGACGAATTAAAAGCAGAAGTACTAGGTGTAAAAAACGAACTCAGAGGTTTAGCATTACAATTGCAAGCCACGGTCGCAAATTTACAAACAGGAAATGACAAACGGCCAAACAAGGATATTATCGAGTTAACTGGTAAAAGGAATGAACTACGAACTGAAATCTTTGGGCTCAAAAAACACCTTGAGATTCTAGAGGGTCGCCTTGCTAAATTGAATGTCAAAGCTCCCATTGATGGTGTGGTCACCACGTTCCAAATTGAACAACTTTTAAAAGACCGTCCCGTTCAACGTGGTGAATTACTACTGGAAATTATGGACGATACGGGCCCCTGGCAGTTGGAACTCGATGTGGAAGAAAAGCGGATGGGACATATTCTCAAAGCGATGGATCGAAAAGGAGACATCGACTTGCCCGTAGAATTCATTCTGGCCACTTCGAACGAATTAAGCTATGAAGGCGAAGTGACTGAGATTTCGACACGTGCTAATCAATCCGAAGAAACTGGTAGTATTGTGGAAACCTATGCGACATTTGAAAAAGAAAAATTGCCTTCGTTACGCATTGGAGCGGAAGTCAGCGCTAAAATTGATTGCGGACAACGCAGTCTGTTCTACGTTCTGTTTGGCGATGTTGTAGAAACCTGCCGACGCTTCTTCTGGCTATAGAAAAATAGAAGAAACAGCAAAGACAAAATAAAAACTCCCCTACTTTTTTGAGTAGGGGAGTTTTTTATTCAGTCAGTTGAAAGCGATCAACCTATTCCTTATCGTCTGCTTTAGCTTCATCCTTTTTGGGCTCTTCTTTAGCAGCATCGGCTTTTTTGTCTTTATCATCAGCGTGTTCTTTATCATGGTCGTGATCTTTGTGATCATCATGGTCATGTCCATCATGATCATGGTCTCCATGCTTCAGATCAACATGGAAGTGATCTTCGCCAATATCCAGATGGAAGTGGCCATTCAAATCGGATTCCGCCTTGATCGAATCCGGGATGGCTTTCCCCTCTGCGACGAAGCGTGATGACTTGCCCTCTTTTTCACCTTCTAACGGTTTGGCAGCGAGTGGAATCTCGTGCTCTTTGTCACCCACTTCCATATCGAAGTCGATGGTTTCCACTTCAATCGGAAACGGTGTTTTGGCATCAGGTCCCAAAATAAACGCTGTCAATGTTCGACCTTCATTGTCAAACATCACTTCGACATGATATTGTTCTTCGCCTACCTCCAGAAGATGACCGCCGTTGGGACCATGGTCATGTCCATGTTCGTGCTCTGCTTTCGCAGACGCCTCTGAATCCTTATCATCAAAAGTTCGTGTGTCATCTTTCGCTGCACAACCCACAAACAATGCCAACCCGATACTGCAAACCATTACCTGAAACGCCTGAGAGAAACGCATTTTTCATTCCTTGCTTAAACTACATAAATTTTAAAGTACGATTTAACTAGATTGCCCCAGCAGTCACTCACTGCATTGAACAAATCATAACAAAATTGAGCGTAAAGAAAAGCTTCTTGCAATAGATTTGTAAAAGCTTATTGAACCCCTTCTTCCTGAGCCAGCGATGTGTCGGATTCATCGCCCTGAATATAGGTCTTACCACGATAGTGTTTTGCTACAAAGATAAACAGGACCGCCGCCACAAACATGATTCCGGAAAAGAACCAGAAATAGTCGGCCCCTTCCAGATAGGAAGTCTCTTTATCAATTATATTGAATTTATTCACACCCGCTGTCAGTAAATTCCCAACTGTCACTGAGAGAAAATAGAGCGACATAATAAACGATTTCATCGATTTTGGAGCCTGGGTATACGAAAACTCCAAACAGGTGATGGAAACCATCACTTCACCTGCCGTCAGCACAAAATAAGGTACCGCCTGCCAGAGAAGATGAGGAGGGCTTGTCGGATTTGCATCAATTTGAATCTGGATGAGCGCACTGATGGCAAATGAGGCGGCCGCTAAAAAAAATCCAATGGATATTTTTCGCAAGGGTGTCAGTGGGAAAACTTTATCAATCAGAGGATAAACGAGATACGAAAACGTCGGTACTAAAATAAGAATGAAAAGGGGATTGAATGCCTGGACTTTCGCGGCTGTGAGCTCAAAACCTGCGATTTTAGATGAAGTCATCTGCAACCCCTGCAACACCCAGGAAGATCCCGTCTGATCGAATAATGCCCAGAATACAGGTAGGAAAACATAATAGAGGACCGATAAATTCAGTAAGGCCTGTAATCCCTCTTTGCCAAATGTCTCTTTTCGAAACTTTTCCCAACCGGATGGAGGAATATGCACAAATTTATTACGCCCCATCCAGAACAGAATCGTGGCGATGAACATCAACAGTCCTGGGATTCCGAATGCGTAATGTGGACCATAGGTTCTTAAGACTTCGGGAATGAGCAGAGAAGAAAAGAAGGCTCCCAGATTAATGGCCAGATAAAACCAGCCAAAGACTTTACTGAGTAAATGCTTGTTCCCATTACCAAACTGGTCTCCCACATGTGCTGAAACACAGGGTTTAATCCCGCCGGCACCAATCGAGATCAGAATCAGGCCCAGGTAAAGCCCAGTACGAGTCACATCAATGGCTAAAGCCAAATGGCCGAGACAGTAGACAATGGAAAGCACCAATATCGTTTTATATTTCCCCCAGAGCACATCTGAGAGTAGTGAACCCAACAGCGGAAAAAAATAGGCGGCAGCAACGAAGAGATGAAAGATGGCAGACGCATCGCCCTTCGACATATAGTCTGGCTCACCACTGGCATTGAGAATGTATTTGGTCATAAAGACAACCAAAATCCCCCGCATGCCGTAAAAGCTGAAGCGCTCAGCTGCTTCGTTCCCCACAATATAAGGAATTCCGGCAGGCATTTTTGTAGTTGATACCGGGCTCGTCTTGTATTTCGTCTGTGCCATTGAATCTTCTCTGCCCTTCAGCAAAATATCAGCGAAAGAGTTTACTTAATTCAGTCACTCATTTGCCAATCGGTTTCAATCCGTTGAACCTGAACCCCCCCTGCAGAAGGGGTAAACTGGTAAATACAATCTGCGTATCGTTCAAACAGCGTGGGATCATGGTGACTGATCATAATAATTTGAAAACCGAGCGCTTGTCCTGCTTCGTGAATAATTTTTACTAGTCGAGGTACCAGATCTGGTCGCAACCAGCAATCCTGCTCATCCAGCACCAGGACCCGCCTGTGTTCTGACTCATCCAGTGTCATTAAGGCAAACATCCGTAAACCAACCGACAGGATATTCGCAACCGAGCCCCCCTGACCTCTGATAATATCTTCCAGATTCCCATCGCGCTCGATCTGAAATTCAACACTGGCTCCGTTACGTTTCCATTCTGCAACAGCATTTAGCTTCAAAGGTTGTTCTAACACTTCCTGCAGGGCAATCGTCAGCTTTTCCTGTATCAACGCCAATTGTTGTTCAAAGAGCTGTGAACTCAGTGCCTCCAAGGCTTCAGTCACCTCCTCAGAAGTCGCAAGGTATTGCTCTGTTTCCTGCATTTGATCGGAGAGTTGTGCTGCCTCTTTGATTTTCTGTTTACGGACCGCATCCAGTTCCCAACATCGACGCTGCAATGCTTTGGGGGAACGCAACTCCTGTTGGGAGTTGGAGGATTCCGAACTGGAAAATGTTTCGGTCATAAGTTCAGAGTGATTCCAATAGAAAATCGTCAGGATGCATCAGTCGTCTGATGTTCGGTTTCAATTTTAGTTAATTCGGTTTCAATTTGCTCAAGGGTTTGATGGTACTCAGCCCGTTTGCGTTCATTTTCGGTCTTTATCTGTTCCAGCTTTTCCTTCAATTCATCGAGATGATCAGTCCCGTATTCATCCTGCGCCTGCTGTTTGAGATCATTCAGATGTTTTTCTGCATTCACCAAATCGCGTTCGGATTCGATTTTACGTTTGTTTAACTTTTGGAACTGTGCCGTCAATGTTTCGATATCAGGTACAGGACTTTGATTACTCGTTGACATGACTGGAAACCTCACTTGCTAATTTTTGTATCTCATCTGCAACTGTTGAATTGAACTGTTCCAGATTCTTTTCCAGGAAGAACTGTAAACCAGCCCCGGTATCCGTTCTTCTCGATTGTAATTCCGCCAAACCGGAAATAAAGGCAGAGGGCACTCCCGTTTCTGATTCTTCGATGACTTCTTCAAAGAAAACTTCATCAAAAGGCTGATGTGGGACTTCGAGTACGGTACGTTCCCAGCCCTTGTCTGTCACTTCCAGCTTCAGTACAGAGGGAACGTGGGCTCGTGAAGCATCGCTGCGCGATCTGCGAATGATGTTCCCGGGTGTGACCCAGGTGGTCTGCCCTTTTTTCACATCTGCCAGCGAACGGTGAATGTGACCATTGATCACATAATCGACGCCAACCATTTCAAAAGGCTTAAAATGCCCCTGTTCCTCATAACCGGGGACAATCAGATCGTGATGCGTGACCCAAATGATCAAAGGTGAAACATCTTCACTCTGGAACTCCACAGATTTAGGTAATTTCTTACCCCAGGACGTACCCCCGACGATCACCTTGCGGCCCTGCATCGTCCCCTGCCAGGGCGTTTCTTCTGAAAGAAGACGATACTTGCCCGCTTCTACCAAGATACTGAGTGTGTCGTGTTCTGTGAGCTGGTTCTCTCGACAGTCATGATTTCCATAAATCCCATAGACGGGGGGATCAAAAAGTGTCATTAACTGACACAGCAACCAGTTTTGATTGTCGCGCGGTACATGAAACAGATCCCCCAAAATCACAGGCAAGAGCATCTGCTCCTTTGCAGTTTTCAGACACCAGCTGAGTTTCTCCAGTACGACTTGTGGATAGTCATCTTTGCGAAAGCCGGGAACTCTCCCTTCAATATGCGGGTCGCCAATCAACAGCACACCACGGTATGACTCATGTTCCATGTGTGTGCCCTTTCAGTCCCACTTCTGCTGACTGGATGAACTGATCGGGGTCCATTTCTGCTCCACAAGTGGGACAGGTCGGATTTTCTTTCACCCAGTTCACCATTTCAGCGCGAATCAGTTCATACTCTTTCTCACAGACTTGATAGTCCTGCTGCGTGGATTCAAATTGAGATGACGCCTCTTCCCATTGCCGACAGAATTGTTCGATTCTGTCTAAATCTGCGAGTTCAGGCGGCGTGCTGCACTTTTCCAGAATCATAAATTCGATCTGATCGACGCGGACCCTCTCCTCCGCCAATATCATGGTCTCAATCATCGTCTGTAATCGATCTGACTCAACCAACTGGGGAGGATCACTTAACGCCTTCAGACACTCTACTGTTAAATTGTCTCGATCAGATCGCTGTTGTTGAACCTCAATATCATAGATGAGCGAATCCAGAACGGTTACCTCTTCCAATTCAGGAGGTTCATTTAACGTTGCCATTACCGATACATTAAGATGGGTCAGTTCCACTTGCTGCTTTACGGCGACTGATCGCCGAATCAATGATTCTAATGGTTTTTCATTTTTTTGTTCTAACTCTATTGGTAGCTCATTTAACGCAGTAACTGTTTTTCGCAAATTCGTTACCGTCTGAGAGGAAGCCTCTAAATCTTGAATCAAAGTTTCCAGTCGTTGAATCTGCTGGTTCTCCGATTGTAAACGCTCGTATGTCGTTTCTAATGCTTCCAATTTCGATTCCAAAGTGGAAACCGGAGCCAAAGCCTCCAGAATCGCGTTAATTTGCTTTGACTCGGTTTGCAGACGCTGGAACTCCTGTTGCGCAGACTTGACCTTACTGCGATGTAATTTCTGCATCTCGATCAAAACTGAGGCATCGGAAGACGACGCAAAAAAGCGGGCAGCCCGACTGCCACGGTCATTTAATAAAAAGATTGGCGATTTTTGCTCGCCAAAATGGACGTCGAACTGATCACTGTCACCCGACTTGACTTTCGAGAGCCTGAGTAGTGAACGCAGTTTATCGGGAACGTCATTTCTTAACCGATGAAAGTCTTCACCATCAACGCAATAACTGACCGTTTTCTTTTTGCGCTTCCATTCGATGGTATGCTCATCATCCGTTTCGACGATCACCCGACACTCTTTCTCACCATGCCTGACCATAAAATCGCCAGACGTATTCTCAGCAAGAATTTGCAGCGCAGTCACAAAAGCGGACTTACCGCAATTATTCGGTCCCGTCAGCACGGTCAAACCAGCCGACAGATCAATCACGGTATGGGAATGGCTCATAAAATTATGCAAAGTAATCCGTTTTAACATGACTGCAAGTATAATCTCTGCAGATCAGAAATCACAGGATCGGCATCCTTGGTATTTTGGATCCGGCTAGAAACGAACCATTGCATTTCCTGTAGAATTTGAGTCAAATAAATGAGACGGGGCATCTTACGCCCGATTGTGATTGCACTCTGATTCCCATTGATTACTATTTCTAGAGTTTCCCATGTCGATACTAAAAAAAGCACTGCTGAGTCTTGGTTTCATGCTAAGTACCTTCTTGTCTCCTTTTCAAAATCACACAGTAGCTGCTGCTGAAAGCTTCTGGGTCTATGTGGGCACCTATACTCGCGGTAGTGAAAGTCAGGGGATTTACCAGCTTCGTCTGGATGGTGCCAGCGGCGAACTCTCACACGTAGGCATCACTGACAACGTCGAAAATCCTTCTTTTCTGGCCATTCACCCGAGTCGAGACTATCTTTACGCCGTGAACGAGATTGGAGATTACCAGGGTAAAAAATCAGGAGCGGTAAGTGCATTTGCCATTGATGCGAAGTCAGGAAAACTCAACTTCCTCAATCAGGAATCTTCCCAGGGCGCGGCCCCCTGTCATCTCGTTGTTGATGCAACGGGTAACTATGTCCTGATTGCCAATTATACTGGGGGGAATATCTGTTCGTTACCCATTCAAAAGAATGGAAAACTGAGCAAGAGCGCTTCGTTTGTTCAACATACGGGTTCCAGCGTGAATACAGCGCGACAAACAGCGCCTCACGCACATTCAATTAATCTGGATCAACAAAATCGACATGCCGTGGTGGCTGACCTGGGTATCGACCAACTACTTGTTTACCGCTTTAACTCGTCCGATGGTTCTCTGAAACCCAACTCCCCTCCGGGGATTGCTATGAAACCCGGCGCGGGGCCACGTCATTTCACGTTCCATCCTAATGGTAAATGGGGTTATGTAATCAATGAATTAAACCTCACCATTACCGCCATGGACTATGATGCAAAGCAGGGTTCCTTTCAGGAAATTCAAACGATCTCAACCGTACCGAAGGGAACGAACTTCAAAGGAAACTCAACAGCAGAAGTCCAAGTCCATCCTTCCGGAAAATTTCTCTATGGTTCGAACCGAGGTCCAAACACCCTCGCGATCTACAAAATTAATCAACAAACGGGGAAACTCACCTCCATCGGTTTTGAACCAACGGGTGGAACGATTCCACGGAATTTCAAAATAGATCCTACGGGAAATTACCTATTGGTTGCAAATCAAAATACCAACAATGTCGTTGTTTTTAAGATCGACTTAGAGACAGGATTATTAAAAAAGACAAACCAGGAAATCAAAGTTCCCAAACCAGTCTGCATTAAATTCCTCCCAATGCCACCTACCCCTTAATACGCAAGCCGTATATAATTATTATGTACGAATTGGATATTCCTCGCTTCGAATTTTCTTATCAAATCCAGCTGATGCTTTCTTGAAAAGATCAATGAATGTCAATCATCAGATTCATGATCAACGTGTGATGTTGTTTTCTAATAAAAAGTGTTTAATCAAATGTGGGTTAAAATTTGTGGGATTCAAGACGTTGAAACAGCTCACATGATCGCGGATCTGGGTGCATCCGCGCTCGGTCTTAATTTCTATGCCCCTTCGCCACGTTCGATTGAGCTATCAACGGCACGTGAAGTCAAAGCAGCTCTGTCTCACAAAGAAATCTCACTGGTCGGTTTGTTTGTGAAGCACACTTTGTCCGAAGTGACATTCATCTGCCGGGAACTCTCGCCGCATATGGTGCAACTTCACGGCGACGAATCTCCTGAATTCCTGGCAGAGTTGGCTCAACATGTTCCAGACATCGAAATCATTTGGGCCTTCCGCACGCAGGATCCAGACCTAGATCGCCTGTCTGATTTTCTGACCAAGTGTGACCAATGTGGTAAACGTCCGGATTACATCTTAATCGACGCTTATTCACCTCAGGCCTATGGGGGAACGGGGCAGCTTGTTCCCTGGGAGATGATAAAGGAAAACTACTTATATGATGAATGGCCTGCCTTGATTCTGGCAGGGGGACTGACTCCAGAAAACGTTCATGAAGCCATTCAAACGGTCACTCCTTTTGGTATTGATACTGCCAGTGGAGTCGAAAGTGCCCCCGGAATCAAAAGCCAGACAATGGTTGAAGCATTTATCAATCAGACAAAAAAAATATGAAGATTCTACGATTCTAGTGGTATAATCGTACTTAGCACTGTTTCAGAGAGGCAGAATCAAAGCAGTTTTAGATCACTGCCTTGAGAATCGCTTGATCGGGGCATACCATATACCCAAGGACAGGAATGTCGAATGTATGTGACGAAGAGTCACTTTGAAAACAGGAGTTGGGAGAAACAACCGGTTTCTCCGGGGAATAAAGAGAACTATGTCGACTGATTATACAATTCTATTAATTGAAGATGACCGAGAGATTTCAACCACCCTGAGCGGGGTAATTAAGTCAGCCGGTTATAATATTGTTGTAGCCCCGAATGGGATGGAAGGGCAAAAACTCGCCCGAACAACAAATCCGGATCTCGTCATTACTGATATGATGATGCCCAAAATGGGTGGATTCCCCGTTTTGGAATCATTGAAATCACTGCCTTCCCCTCCCAAAGTCATCATGATTACTGCTAACGAAGGAGGCAGGCACAAAGCGTATGCGGAAATGCTGGGGGTTGATGACTACCTCAGAAAGCCGTTCGCAATGGATGTGTTTCTGGAAGCCATTGCCCGTGTGCTGGCGAAAGATAAAAACAGCGATGAGTCAGAAAAGCCTCCCAAAGGACCGCTTTCACGCTCTCGAAAAAAATCCTGATCTTACTTTTTAGATCGTTTTCATTTTCAGACGCTGCTGACAAATGCTGTGTAATACCAATACAAGCCGGTCAGTGAAGTCAGCGTAATATCGATCGTAGAAATCCAACCCAGCTTTTTGTGCAGGCTGCTGTGTGCACATGGAGCCGGTGGATTAGGAATGCGTCGCAAAGCAAGAAACAGAGTCGCTGCCCAGAACAACGGAGTTGTCACTGCAAAAACCAAGTGAACATAGAGCACATTTCGAACATAATTGAATTGTTCCGGAGTCAGCGGGGTTTCGCGCTGGTTGACAATGTTTTCCCAGCCACCATGCATGATCTGCACATCAACTTCAAATGCGGCAACCGCGACCAGCAAAACAGCGCCCAAAAGAATCTGAAGCTTCTTATGCAGTGCAAAATTGCGTTTGATTTTAACCGAGTAGAGACTGAATAATAATAACGGTACGATCAAAATCAGTGCTGATACCACAAAGTCCAACATAAATGTCGAACGATAGCCCAAGAACCCATACTCCATTTGAGAACCCTGCCCTTATTGAATAAAAAGAAATCTAGTCCATCAGCGGCAAACCATATCAAAACTTAAGATCCTGTCCAAGACCATCCTTCTCTAGAATACCTCTGGTAACTGCTGAGATAGAGATTACTTGAGAGAATGCTAGAGTTTTGCCTCTACCCCTCTTGAAGATTCGAGTTGAAAATTGATAAATTGGTTTGAGCGATCATTCATTAAAATGAGCCGTTCATTAAGAAACACAGGAGGTGTTCCCATGCAAGTGTGCGGCGTGATTCCAGCCAGACTGCAATCTTCCCGACTTCCCAGAAAATTATTACTGAATGAAACTGGTCAGACATTAATTCAGCATACGTGGGAGGCGGCGGCACGATCGGAAAAGTTAGACCGACTCATTGTGGCCACCGACAGCCTGGAAATATTAGAAGCAGTTCATGGTTTTGGAGGGAAAGCATGCTTAACCGGTGAACATCCCAGTGGTACCGACCGGATCGCGGAAGTAGCCCTCAAAGAACTGTTAGATGCAGAGATCCTGGTAAATATCCAGGGAGATGAACCTGAAATCTCAGCTGAGTTCATTGACCAGTTGATCGAGATACTAATACAAACTCCTGATGCTGAAATGGCAACGTTGGCAACTCCCATTCGAAACGTCGAACAACTACAGGATCAATCTTGTACCAAAGTGGTCTGCCGTCAGGATGGCTCTGCAATGTACTTTAGTCGCCTACCCATACCGTTTACGAGAGATGTTGTACCTGAAACATTGCTGCCTGAGCAAAGCCCCTGGTTATTACACTTGGGCATCTACGCTTACCGAAGACCGTTTTTGCTGGATTTAACGAAAATACCAGCGACTCCACTTGAGCAGTTGGAAAAGTTAGAACAATTACGCGCCCTGGAGACAGGCGCTCGGATTCAAGTTGCTCAAGTAGCACACCCTTCAGTTGGCATTGATACTCCAGAAGATTATGCTCAATTTGTCATCCGTTATCGCGCAGAACATTCATAAAGTCTGGATTGAGTAAAAGTAGAATACAAATAGCTTCAACCTTAACGTGTTCAGATCACTATCTTTAAACAAAATAAACCGAATTATAGTCCTGAGCGATCAGGTAGGGATCCCGAGAACAAAGAGGCCTTAAATTCATCAACGCTTCCATTTGATTCGAACACTTGAAGCGTGCAAAAACAGTATCGATTGAATATCATAGGTATTTATAAATTAGAACTTAACCAGCAGATATTAAAAATGACCAAACATACAACTAAACATATCTTTGTCACCGGTGGCGTTGTCAGTTCTTTAGGCAAAGGATTAACGTCGGCTTCAATCGGCCTTCTTCTGGAGCAACGAGGATTACGAGTCCGCATGCAGAAACTGGATCCTTATATTAATATCGATCCCGGGACGATGAATCCTTATGAGCATGGTGAAGTCTACGTACTGGATGATGGCTCCGAAACAGACCTTGATCTCGGTCATTATGAACGTTTCACAAATAGCCCTCTCTCACGAAAGTCGAATTACACAACCGGTCAAATTTATCAGCGGGTCATCGAAAAAGAACGTCGCGGTGAATATCTGGGTGCCACGGTGCAAGTCATTCCGCACATCACCGACGAAATCAAAGAATCTGTTTATAACCTTGCCAGTTCAGACGTCGATGTGGTCATTACGGAACTGGGAGGCACGGTTGGTGATATTGAAGGCCTGCCGTTCCTGGAAGCAATACGTCAGATTCCCCTCGATATCGGAAAAGAAAACTGCCTTTTCATTCATTTAACACTCGTGCCATACATCAAGGCGGCGGGAGAAATGAAAACCAAACCGACGCAACACAGTGTTGGTCTATTAAGACAGATCGGTATTCAACCTGATGTTTTGATCGTGCGAACCGAACGCGCGATGGACAAAGATCATGCTGACAAAATTGCGTTGTTCTGTAATGTCGAAAAAGAAGCTGTGATCGAGGAAGTCGATACGGAATACTCCATTTATGAAGTCCCTCAAGGGTTAGCCGATGATGGGCTCGACAAACTCATTACACGTAAACTACAACTTGATGCGGAACCTTTGGATCTTTCCAACTGGCGTTCGCTGCTCAATCGGGTTAAAAACCCGGACCATGAAGTGACCATCGCTGTAGTAGGGAAATATATTGACCATCGAGACGCGTATAAGTCAATTTATGAATCGCTGTTTCATGCCGGGTTCCATCACTCTTCACGTATTCTGTTAAAACGAATCGAAGCTGAAGAAATTGAGCGACAAGGTCCGGAGGTCCTGCTTTCAAACGTCGACGGGATTCTTGTGCCTGGCGGATTCGGCAAACGTGGAATCGAAGGAAAAATTGCGACCGCACAATACGCCCGTGAGTGCGAGATTCCTTATTTTGGAATCTGCCTGGGAATGCAGTGTTCTGTCATCGAATTTGCCAGAAACGTTTTGGAATTATCGGATGCACATAGCACCGAATTCAATAGTGAAACGAACGCCCCCGTGATTTGTTTACTCGAAGAACAAAAAGAAATCACTGAAAAGGGAGGCACCATGCGTCTGGGTGCACAAGACTGTATTATCGCTCCGGACTCCAAAGCTCATACCTGTTATGGTGCTGACTCCATCAGCGAACGTCATCGACATCGCTATGAATTCAATCCCGAATATCGAAAACAGTTGATCGAAGCGGGGATGATTCCCACCGGTACAAGCCCGAACGGAAATCTGGTTGAGATTGTCGAAGTTCCTGATCATCCCTGGTACCTGGCAGTGCAATTCCATCCAGAATTCAAATCCAAGCCGGTTAGCCCACATCCACTATTTGCGGGATTTGTCGGAGCCGCCTTAAATTATCACCAACAAAAAGTCCGCGTCTCAGTTTGATTGGCGAATGATGATTGAAAGTATGTGTTTTCACATACAACTTGCACGGGAAACATTCCCCAATGAGCTCCAATAAAGCTGTCGATCTGAACTTATCAGGCCTGTTGAATGTTCACAAACCGCAAGGCATGACTTCACGTCAGGTTGTGAACCAGATTCAGAAGCGCGTCCGTCCCCTGAAGATCGGACACGCCGGCACACTCGACCCCTTGGCCACCGGGGTCCTGATAGTTTGCATTGGATCTGCGACACGTCTCATTCGTTTCGTTCAGGATCAACCCAAAGAGTACCTCGGTGAATTTATCTTAGGAAAACGAAGCGACACAGATGATATTTCCGGAAATCTCACCGAAACAACTGATTGCCCAACCATCACACGCGAACAACTGGAACGTTGTTTGCCTGCTTTTCAAGGACAGATCGAACAGGTCCCGCCACAATTTTCCGCGGTGCATATCAACGGTCAGCGGGCCTATGATCTGGCACGACGCGGGAAATCTTTTGACATCAAACCGCGTACTGTCGAAGTCTATCAAATTGAATTAACGGCGTTTGAGTTTCCTCGTTTTCAGTTGCGAATTGTGTGCGGCTCGGGAACTTATATTCGTTCCCTTGGCCGTGATCTGGGAGAGCAACTTAAGTATGGAGCCGTGATGACATCTCTGGTTCGTACGCGGATTGGCGATTTTAAACTGGAATCGGGAATGCAACTTGATGATTCGGTGACTCTGGAATCAATTGCCGCCCAACTTCAGCCTGCGGAACGAGCTGTTAAACATTTGCAACATTATCAATGCAATCACGGGGAGCTTGATGATCTCTGCCATGGTCGTGTCATCGAATGCGATCCTGATCGACTCCCCAAAGCTGGTGATCAAGATGAGATTGCCGTCGTGACTTCCGCAGGCACACTCGTTGCGATTGCTGAATGGAAGTGCGATACCAATCAGTTGGCTCCCAAACAAGTCTATTATCAACAGTCTAAATAGTGGCATCATGAGACCTCTTATGAAACTCATTCTGGCGAGTACATCCCCTTATCGAGCTGAGCAATTACGGCGACTGGGACTGGAGTTCGAAGCTCAGGATCCTCAGGTGGATGAGTCAGTCCTGAAAGAAGCGGGATTTTCTCCTGAAAATTTGGCCGAGGTTCTCGCTTTGGAAAAGGCGAAACAGGTCTTTCAACAGAATCCGGATGCCATCGTCATCGGCGGTGATCAACTCGTTTCGTTTGAAAATACCATCTTGGGGAAACCGGGAACTAAAGAACATGCGGTACAGCAATTGATGTCGATGCAAGGTAAAACCCACACGCTCATCACCGCGATCGCTGTTCTGGGGCCTGATTTGATTGAAACTCACATCAATCAGACAAAACTTAAGATGCGATCGCTGAACCAGGGAGCCATTGAACGATATGTGGAATTTGATCAGCCTCTGAATTGTGCCGGCTCTTATAAGCTGGAAAGCCGAGGAATCACACTTTTTGAAGAAATCGACTCCACAGACCATTCGGCAATTACAGGCATCCCGTTAATTGCGTTAACTTCTCTCTTGATCAAAGCCGGAGTCATACTGCCCTGAATCAGCTCATCATGGAATCGAAAGTAAAATATCGTGTCTCAGAAATACACACAGCCCGCAGGATTCTCATCCCGCAGGCTGCGGCGTCTTAACAAAATCAGTTATTCATACCGACTGCAAATCTAACAACGCTTCTCGCAGACGGTTTCGTGCCGTGTGCAGTCGACGCTTAATCGTTCCAATAGGCCGATCAAATTCGTGACTCATTTCCTTCAAGGACTGTCCTTTGAAGTAGAATGAGATCAGTGTTTCGCGGTCAACTTCACCCAGCTGTTCCAGGCGTCCTCGCAATTCGGTAGCCCGTTCGCTTTCCAGCAACTTGTCTAACGGGTTTTCTGGTTCATCATCCAGAACAACAAATGTGTCTGGACTCTGAATGCACTCGTTAGGCCGACGAACAGCACGGTTGATTGACATCCGAACGGCAATCTGCCGTAACCATCCACCAAATCGCTCAGGTGCATTCAACTGAGACAGCTTCCGCATGGCCTGAATGAACACATCCTGTGTGACTTCGCTTGCCTCAGCGTGGTTTCGCAATCGCTTCATGACAATCGCGTATACAGTCGACTCAAATTGAACAACAAGCGAACCGAATGCGTCTCGGTCACCACCCTGAGCAGCTAAAACTAATTGTACTAACTGTGAATCTTCCATTGTAATATCTCTTCTCTATCCTGGATCAAGGACTTTAAATTCAAGGCTGTTCAAAGTGCTTGTGCTCATCATGCTCTGATTGAGAACCGACGTTCCGTCGAGCCAGCTTGTGGAACCAGAGAAAGAGACAAAATCTTTCTGCCAGTAATACAGGAGACTCATTTGGAGCTCTCGCCATCAAACATGGCGGTTCAGTTAAAACTTTGATCAGGCTTTAACCAAACACTTTGAGTAAACGATTTTCTGCTAAAAAGCAGGGAACTGGATCTGCTTAAGTAGCAGTTCCGGTTATGGTGGTCTTGGTACCCGTCATCCGCATCATCAATTGATAAAGCAGATGCATCGATGTTTGCTGATGTTGATAACAACAATGCCAGCTCATCGACGGGGTCCCCGGCATACCACCGGATTCCGAAAATCGTTCTCTACCTAGAGGGCTTAACGAATCTGTTAGGAGGGCGGCACGGACGGCATCAATGGCTTTCACGACAACAGATGTTTTCACACACGCGTTGTTGTTAATTGCTTTGACGACGAAACGACGATTCTGTTTAGAAAAAATCATCAGGCACCTCCTGCGTTAAACCGCAGAGAAAGAGACTAAAAAAAGTGAGGCTCTGGGCCTCGCAAGAAAAACGGATCCACTCCGTTTACAAAAAATGATTTTAAGATTCTCTACTTCACAGGTAAAGAATCTCTCCATACCAGCTAGACAAACCTAATCTGGGTTTGGTTCGCGTATCTTTGACAGTTTTCGGTAAAATGTTGATTATTTCAAGAGAAGTTTTAAGATTTCACGGATGAAATCGGTTAGTCCAGGTAAATTCAGCTATAGCTAAATCAACGTAAGAGTATTATAGCATATAACTTACCAAACTGACAATCACTATCAATCAATTGGAACCTATTTTCAGTGATTTTCAAAAGATTCGGAAAGCAACTTCTATCTTTGCGTGGAAATGAGCATAAATATTTTGAAACCACTCTTCAGATTCTGAACTGGAATATAGGTTTTGGTCTCCAGGGACTGTTTTCCGGTTGATAAGCTGAAAGTCAAATATGAGGGCGAAATCCCCTGTTGCTTCATCAACTCCTCAGTAAACGGCCCTTCTTTCTGACGACTTTCCGCGAAGATGTTATAGCCTTGTGCAATCCCCATCGGCAGATCAAACATCGCTAAGATATTTGCCTTGCTGAGCCCTTCAGTACGGGCGTGCTTAAACGTTGGTTGATTTTGCGAGATCTGCTTAGAAGCGTCTGATGCATTGAGTGCGTCCAGGAATTTTTGCATAGAAGCATTTGCTCCCATGACCTGCAGCACTTTCCCTTTGGGATACGCCATACGATTCGTAATGCCCTCCGAACCATAGAGTACCTCCAGCATCCGTTTCTGAATCTGTAATGGGTCAGATTCGGGATCCACTTCTTGTTTGATCACAGTTAAATCAACCGCTTCATCGCCGATCTTCTGCTCATCAGGTGAAAATGTAATCTGCTGCTTCAGCCCGGGTATCGAAATATTCTGCATGAGCGACATCATTTCTCGCGTATAGTCCCGCATCTTTTGCGAAGGTTCTACTTCGGAAATCGCATACGCGTTGAGAACCCCATCCGAAAGTTTGCCCAGTTCAAAAGAGAAGTAATAGCTCCCAAATTTCAGTTTGTGAATCTCTTTCACAATCTCTTCAAATTTTGTCTTGGCTTCGGCGTTGGGTTTTGATCCATCAAACATCTGAGCGGTAAAATTCATCCCCCACGTAATGAGTGCCTCCGTATTTCCCGCACCCGCAAAATATGCCAACTGATTGGCAGGGAATTTGCCTAATTCTTCAAATTTCCGAGGGGGATTCTTTTGAAAGAGTTGATCCGTCTGCGAATTTTCCCTGACTTCAAACAGACTCTCCAATCCGAGTCCATCACTTCCCAGGTTGAGTGCAGTGGTGTAACTTTTCGAATCTTGAACCGCTTGTAACGCCCCTTTAGCCACTGCCGAATAGATCGACATGATTGGCTTCATATTCACCCCCGGCGCTGTATTCACTGTTTCGGAAAGTCGATTGAGAGTGACATCCACCTTCTGACCAGCCTGTTCCAATTGAGGCTGGTAAATCTGTACTAACTTTCCCGAATTGATATAGAGCGATAAATCCCCTTTGGCAAAGAGATCACGTGATCGCGGGCTCATATGAGTCTGAAAGTTTTGCTGACCATCTTTGATCAACGCCATAGCCTGATCGACGAGGGCCTGATCGCTGCTATAGAGCAGCCAGTTTTCATGTGTGGCGCTATGATACTTCTCACCTAGTGCCTCTTTGAATGCATTCTTATTAGCAACAGGAACTGCATAGAGAAATCCTGGTTGTTTTGATTGACTTAGAAACACCCCAACACACATGTCGCGTGTGGTATCGACTCCTGCAAGATTCGGGTTAGAAATCGAACGTCCCAAAATGGTTCGCAAGTTTAAACCGACGACTCCCGAGAGATTTTCATCGACTTGATTGATTAAACTGGCTACTTTTTGCGACGTCGCCTTGGGATCTTTAAGCCGAATCACAATGCTGGCATCAGAAGAGATTGCCGATTCCGGAATCTCTGCTGCGGAAAGTATCGTCACCGGAAACAAGATTGAAATGATTGCGAGAAACAGATTCCATTTCACAGACATGTAACACTCCATTAATTTGAATTCGTAGAGGCCCGTTTTAAATCCCTATTATAGACATTGCATCACTCGAAGAGGACTCACCCACCGTCCGAAGCTGAAATACCCCTAAACCATTTATAATAAAAACGTTAGCAACACTGACAACAGTTTAACCTTGTAATTATTAAGGATAAAAACCAGCAACAAATTAGACAGTTTAAGACAAATGGAAACTTTAGGTTGAGATTAAGAATCACAGAATGGTTATGAGTTAATCCAAATGCAGCAAACACAACAAACGTGCCTTCCCTCTGACCAAGTAAAATACAGATCCTGACTCGTGTGGGAATTCGCTCCCTACCGATGAGAAAAGAATAAGGTGCCTTTTTTATAAAGTCACATTGGAAATTCACCTCAGTATGGATACTGAGATCGGAAAATCGTTCTTCCCTATCATTTTCCGTAAGATGAAATTGACGACAAAGATCTGGTTGAAGGATCAAACAGAGTTTCAATGTCTACAGGATTTGCTGGCTCCCGATCCATGGATGAACGCCGACGTCGAAGATTAGCGTCGGAATCTTCAGAGTCTCTCAATGACTCGAGTGATGAATCTACATCACACAACATTGCGCGCACGCATCGCTTTGCAGCAGGCCAGTTTCCTTTGCGTACATTGATCTTCCCCAAACGGTGGAAACTCTCTCTGTATTACTTGCCCGTTTTTTTGTGTTTTTCCGGTTTTATTGCCGCTGACATTTATCGTCCTCAATTTTCTGCTTCCGGATCTGCTCTGTCTGAATTTCTGTCACTCGAACACAGTCCGCTTCCTGTGTATCTGACCGGAGCTCTCCTTTTTGTATCAGGCCAGCTTTCACTCTTGATCGGGTCACTCCGTACACAAAGTCTGCATGATTTTTCAGGAAGGCACCGTCTGTGGAAGTGGGTTGCCGCAGGAATCTTTTTGTTCGCGGTTTGCACCACAACTCAATTACATCACGTCTGGGCATCAAGCGTCATTGAATTGAGGCTGTTTGATTGGGGACCACATACTCAACTTTTGGCCTGGCTGATTCCAGCATTATGTATCGGTTTGAGCATTTCGCTAATGGCCTATCTTGAAATGCGGGGAGACCGTGCAGGCCTGAATTTTACAATTATTGCAGTGGCCGCTTACGTATCCAGTCTGACGTTGATGCTGACGGGAAATTTAATCCCCTGGGAAGCACATCATCTTCAGATCGGGGCAGGTCTGCTCTTTTTTGCACATTGGAGCTTATTCACCAGCCTCATCTTACATACGCACCACCTGCTCTACCGATCAATCGATCTTCCAGAAAAGGTTCCCTCACGATCCAGACAGCTGTTTGCCAATTATCTGCATCGTCGACGCATTAAACGCAAAGCCAAGTGCGTTGCGAAAGCACTCAAACAGAAAGAAAAACAATCCCTCAAAGAGATCGAAGTAGAAACAAAAGCAGCTTCTTCTGATCCAAAGCCTTCTCGACCGGCAAAACGTGCGTCGCGCAGCAAGCCCACGCCAACTCCTGAGGCTGTCAATGAGGTGACCACTACTCCCCCAGAGAAAAGATCAGCTCCAAGTTCGTCCCCCAAAACGGTTCAAACCCAACCAACTGGAAAACAAAAACCAAAGGTTCAGAAAAAGAATATCCGCGTCGACTCAGGACATGATCCGGAACTGTTAAAAGGGCTAAGCAAACGCGAAAGACGGAAACTGCAAAAGCAATGGCGTGAAGAAGAACGCCAAAGGGCCGCACAGCAGGAAGAAGATTGGTCATAATTCTCAATTTTTTATGATCCACTTTTGAATTTCGCTCGTTTCTTCAAGTGATTCTTTATAAACTTGCTCTGTTCTGTTAGAGATTCTCAATGTGTACTCCACTCACGACTGATGATTAAGTAGCATTCTGAATACTCAAAATGATCTGCACGCTTGGGAAAGGCCATATCCACTAATGTCAAACGATAATTTTTACTCCGAAGACAATGACTCACAACCAGACGAATTCTCAGCTCAGCCCAAGCCGGGGATGAGCAAGGGGGTTAAGGTCTTATTAATCATTCTTGGTGCTGGTTCTCTGTGCCTGTTACTATGTTGTGGTGGTCTGTTCTATGCTGCCAGAAACATGGACATCAAAATGAAGGTGACGGAGAAAAAAGCTGAGATCATCACCATCCAAAATGAAATCACAGAAATTACGATTCCCGAGACCTTCAAACCCATGGCAGGTGTTACGTTTAGTGTTGTTGGCAAAGGCATGAAAATGGCCATGTACGAGCCTGTATCCAAACAAGGGGTCTTGATCCTAATGAGTCTCTCTGTCCCCGACGATGGCATGATTGATATGGAGAAAGAGTTCCGCGATAGCTTGAATAATCAAAATCAAAATCAGAATCAACGCCAGCTCGATATCACCAAAGAAGAGACACGCGAATTCATGATTAAAGGCAAAAAACTCAATTTCACCTTTGCTGAGGGAACCGATCAAGATAAAACGAAGTTTCATCAGGTCACAGGAGTTTTCCCTGGTAAAGGTGGTCCTGCCTTCATAATGCTACAGATTCAAGCTGACGAATATAACGAAGAAGAAATCGTAAAGATGATTGAATCAATCAAATAGTCGTCAGGCTAAAATTCAAGCGTTATTCAGAAATGATTTTGACTGTCGGTGGGTGTGAATAGTCTTCCCACAAGTGCTGATCTCGTTTTGCACTCGGTTTTCCATCATGCACATAGTAACGATAACGTGAAACGTATGGTTTTCCCGGCTCAATCGTAAATGCATCCACGGCTGCGACAGCAAAACAAAAATAAGGCATACTGGGATGTAATCTCACTGGCTGAGGAAATCGAAAGTTCCCCGGGTGACTTAAAATCGTCACACCAGCCGTTTCAGCACCCAGGGGGCCATACATTTCCACCCAGTGTGGACGGGATTGATTCCCGTTTGTTTTGTTTTTACCTTCGCTGGTGAGGTAATCGTATTGATGATTCTCATGCCATTCTGCAAGACCGCGGATTGTCATTCCGCCATAGTGAACTTTCTGTATGGTAACTGGTTTGTCGGTTGCACAATTCTGTACTGAGTTGATATCAAACAGAAAGTGATCTTTCAAAGCAAACACTCGAACCTGCCACGTTTCTTTCAACATAGTAACAGGGCCTGTTTTTTTCGTCAGATCGATATGATCAATACTTGTTGTGAACGAACCAAACACAGGCCCGCCTGTGAAAGAGTTGATCTGATTATGTTCGACTTTGCCTAACTGTGATTTTTGATCCCAGCCATTATTCTCTCTCCCTTCAAACAATATTTTTCGCCACGAAAACATGATTCCGTGTTGATGCGCGTGGTTGGGATTGAAGTCGTCGGTAATCACTTTGCCGGAGGGAGTATATAAGGGGTGAATGTACCCGCTCTTGTCATAATAAGCCTGATCTCGTTTGGGGGCTTTAACCAGAGCATGATTGTAAGTCAGTACGGGCTTGCCATCGACTTTGACGTTTAAGTGTTTTCCATCATCCTCCACCGTCACTCCTGGTGTTTGTTCTCCTCCCCCTGGTCCTGCCAGCAGACGATACTTTCGTTTCGATCCCGCTGGCAATTGTTCACGTAAAATCCATACCAGTTCTCGCTGTTCTCCTGTCAAACCGATTTGAACGGGTATTTCGGTTCCCGTATCGACTCGAAAGAGTGTCAGATCCTGTTGATTCTCCAACAGTTTTGGTACCGGAATTGACACAACGCAGTTTTGTCGTGCCTGTTTCCCTGCAGATACTTCAAGGAGCAAAGCAGGTCCCGCCTGCAAAGTGGAAGCACCTTCGATAAAAAACAGAATCGCAGCGCAAGTGGTAATCATTTTTTGCCTGAAATTCAAAAGCTGAGTTTTCATGTTGTTACTCGTCATTTTAGAGTGTCCAGCCTGTGCGATATTCCCGTTGAATGTATTGTGCTGCTGCGGTTGTATTCGCCGCATCCATTTTTTCTGCATCCCAGTCAATTTTCTGGCCGACTCGAAACGCCAGGTTTCCCAGAAGAATCGTTTCGGTCAAGGGAGCCGCGTAATCGAAGTGACAGAGCGTTTTTCCATTCCCCTTACAGGCTTCGTACCACTCCATCCGCTGGTTGCCAATCGCGTCGGGGATCGTTTTTTCAGGCGGTTTGAAGCCAACAAATTTTTCTTCGGGCAACAGAATGCGTTTATTGTAGTCGGCGGCCAGCATCCCCTTCTCACCCACAAACAAAATCCCAGCTGCCCATGAGGGTCCTCCCAGGTCCAACACCGGTTGTGGCGTATTACGCCCATGATACCAGACGACTTCAACGGGTGGCATGGATTCACGTGCGGGAAATTGCCAATGACAATCGAGCCAGAACGGTGTTGAATCGGGATGAAGTTTTGGTCCCTTCGTCTCAACTGTCGTCGGATATTTGAGGTTGAGAGACCAGAAAATTAAATCCATATAATGACAGCCCATGTTTCCGAGTGTGCCATTTCCAAAGTCCCACCAGTAATGCCAGTCGTGGGGATGGTAACAGGGGTGAAAATTCTGCATGGGCGCCGGGCCAACCCACAAATCCCAATTCAGGGTTTTCGGAATCGGCTGTGATTCTTGGGGGCGGTCCACGACGCGTTTATAACGTCGCCAGCCTCCGGGTCGTCCAAACCAGACATGAACCTGCTTGACACCACCAATGGCGCCTGACTGAATCAGTTCCACCGTTCGACGATAGTTTTCGCCGGCATGGTTCTGTGTTCCCATTTGCGTGACGACATTTTCTTCATTTGCCACACGATTCATTTCGCGTACTTCATGAATCGAATGCGCCAGTGGTTTTTCACAATAACAATGCTTGCCGCGTCGCATGGCATTGATGGCGATTGTCGCATGGGAATGGTTGGGAGTCGTAACGACAACAGCGTCGATTTCTTTCTCCAGCTTGTCCAACATCAGACGAAAGTCGGCAAATGTTTTCGCTTTTGGATATTGAGCAGCATACTTCGCTGTGCGGGCATCATCGACATCACAGAGTGCCACAATATTCTGACTGGAAACTAACCCCAGGTTGGCATTTCCCTGATTACCCAGGCCGATGCAGGCAATATTCAGTTTTTCGTTCGCAGAACGACTTTCCGCCTGGGTTGAATTCCCTGCAACCCATATTCCGGCAGCGCTCAGTGCCGCTTTTTGCAACATTGTGCGCCGTGTAATTTGATTCGATGAATTCATGAACGCTCACTTTGAATTTATGCCATTTTTTAAATTGACTCAGAACACGCCTTTATTAAACCTTGTTTCTTTATTGAATACTACCCTAAAACCACTCGATGCTCACCCTTAGGCTTGGATTTATTTTTTGCCTGATTGAGTTACCGAGTGCTAGCGCACTTTCGCTCACAGGAATGTCAGGACGGATACTGCTAAATCAATTTGGAAGAGTACTACCACGAAAAACACTAAAGTCACGAAAAGAAAAGACGTGAAGCTTCTATTATCACTGATGTATTTTTAGATGTGGCTGATTTTCAGTTAGGGTTGTCTGGCGCTATTGCCTATGATCTTAGACGGATGTATTTTTCCTGAATTTTTTAGCAGCCAGCATCGGGAGTATTTGAGTTCCCACTCGATCATCGCAACGAATTGCACTGGTATTGAAAGGCTTTGTAATGCACTTGTTTCCCAGTTCGAAATTCCGTTCTTGTGTACCACACTTCTTATATCATGCTAGAAGGCTTGCGGTGGTTAAGAGAAACTTATGCGCCTTAATGTCTCAGATGTGGTATGAAATTGAGGTTTGGTATTGCTTAAGGAGTCAGACAGCGTGCTCAAAAAGAGTAATTCCATACGAGACAGCGAGAACCAGTTCCCATTCTTCAGGTGAAAAGTTGGAAAAAAAGCATGTTTTGGTAGTGCATAAACCACCTTGATTCACATTGTCCAGTTATCCGATTTTTTCTCCTCGCGCGCGCGAGACATAAACAGGGAGTATCGAAATGGGCGTGTGGAAGTCAAGTACAAAACGAACAGTAAAATGGTGCAAAACAACAGTTGTCACTGTCCGATCAGAAGGGCAGATACCTTCAGTTTGTTACATGGGAGCCATTTAATAAACTTTAAATTTACCAAAGCGTAAAAGAAAACAAAAATGGTTAAGAAACAGCCTCATCAGATTGTATTTCCCCTCAAGCTGATAGATATTAGAGCTACCATCCGCATGATTCATTAATCTCATCCGCACCAATTATAAAGAAAGACTTTCATGGCCGTTCGACTTCGACTTTTAATCATCTTCTGTCTTGTCATTTTTTCTGGATGCCTTGCTTCTTCAAATTCTGTCGCTTCAGAAAAACCCAATGTGCTGTTCATCGCCGTTGACGATTTGCGTCCGGAACTGGGTTGTTATGGCGCCACGCATATCAAGAGTCCCAACATCGATCGGTTAGCCGCCAGTGGTCTATTGTTTGAACGAGCTTACTGCCAGCAAGCAGTCTGTTCTCCTTCGCGCACCAGCCTGATGACAGGGCTGCGTCCCGATTCGACAAAGGTCTATGATCTCGAGACGCATTTTCGAAAGACGGTTCCCGATGTCGTCACACTAACACAACAATTTATGAAACATGGATACCACTCGGTCGGCATGGGGAAAATTTATCATGGGAGTTTGAATGATGATCCCTCCTGGGATCGATATCTAAAGGTCAAAGCCAAAGGGTATCAGCTACCGGAAACACAAGCCGCTATCAGAGCTAAAACGAAAGGGCTCAATCTTAAAAAAATGAGTCGAAAAAAACGCTCACGTTTGACACGGGGTCCGGCGACAGAGATGGCTGATGTCCCCGATCATCTTTATCGGGATGGAGCAATTGCGGAACAGGCTCTAAAAACACTTCAGCGACAGAAACAACATCAAAAACCATTCTTTCTGGCAGTCGGTTTTCTAAAACCGCATCTGCCGTTTGTCGCTCCTCAAAAATACTGGGATCTTTACGATCGGTCTGAGATCAAACTGGCGGAGAACCCGTTTCTCCCGAAAGATGCTCCTCAATGGGCGTCTACGAACTGGGGAGAACTCCGTAACTATTCCGATATTCCCCGGAAAGGCGATCTGACTGAGGAACAAGCTTTGAAACTGCGCCACGGTTATTATGCCAGTGTGAGCTTTACTGATGCGAATATCGGAAAAATCCTCGATGAACTAAAACGTTTGGAACTGGACGACAATACAATTGTGATTCTCTGGGGCGATCATGGTTGGAAGCTGGGTGAACATGCCGGCTGGTGCAAGCACACTAACTTTGAACTGGATACTCGGGTTCCCTTAATCATTCGTGCTCCACAGATACAAGCAAGCGGCAAAACAACCCGTGCCCTGGTTGAATTTGTGGATATCTATCCCACACTCTGTGAGTTAGCCCGGATTCCTCTGCCAGACCACCTGGAAGGAACCAGCTTCAAGCCGCTGTTGGAGAACCCCAATCGTCCCTGGAAACCGGCTGCGTTCAGCCAGTATCCACGCGGCTCTATGATGGGTTACTCAATGAAGACAGACCGATATCGATACACCGAATGGCGGGAACGCAAATCAGGAAAAATCGTGGGTCGTGAACTCTATGACCACCAACATGACTCTGCTGAAAACAAAAATATCGCAAATCAACCAGATCAGAAGACCGTTGTCGGCCAGCTTTCCAGACAACTCAAAAAGAACTGGAAAGGGGCAGTCGTTCCCGATTAGTTGACAATTCAAATCTATAGTAACACTTTTAAGCAGAATTGATTTCAGAAATGAAAAACGGCAGACAGAAATGACTTCTGTCTGCCGTTGGTTTATCAGCAATTCACCAGAATTCAATCAGGAAACTTTCATTGCTTCTGAAAGAATCTTGGAAGTACTTTCCCGCATGATGCGTGGGTCGACCATTTCGCCTTCCTGAAGGGTCGCTCGCACCTGCTTCCCTGAAATGAAAACCGGTTTCTCTTCCGAGTGGTTTTCCATGAGGTCAACACGCCCCAATGATTCATAAAAGGCAGCAAAGCCAACGTTAACAGGTTCAATCAACAATTCACCCGCCAGATTATTGAAGATCTCCTGGGCATCGAAGTCGCCCCAGATGGCGGTTCCATCAGCGTAGGGAGCATCGGCATGTTTACGACCAATGACGATGTTGGTGTATCCCATGTTCTGACGGTAGATGCCATGCATTACCGCTTCTTTCGGACCGCCGTAGAACATTTTGATATCCAGGCCGAGCAATAAAACCCGATCTGGAGGACTATCGTCACGTGGTCCCCATAATTCAGGATCACTATCACCGTCTCCGAGTTCCCGGTTCTCGATCAGTTTTTCATAGGTCTCCATCCGAATTTCGGCACTCACATCGTCACTCTTGGTTTCGCCGATGAGCGGATTCAAAACCGCGCCTGCGTTTTTGCCTTGTCGCAACAGAGTTTCCAGGCCGTAAACCAGAGCGTATTCGTGAGCACGGTGCAGAGGGTTTCGAGTTTGAAACGCGACCACGGCTTCCCAGCCTTTATCGGCAATCAGAGCACGTACTTCACGGGGCGTGAGGACATATTTTCCGAATGAACTGTTCTTCGGCTGTGGTAAGACGCGAATCTCTCCACCAATGAGGTGAGAGTTATCTGCATCGCCCTCAAGGACCATGGCAGCGCCCGGATGATCGGTGCGTTCGGTCTGATATACACTCTTCAGATACTTGGGCTTGTCCCACTCATACACATCCGTAATATCCAATGTGGCAACGATGTCCCCTGCGGGATTTGTTAACGCGACTTTTTGCCCACTGGAAAGTGTGCCTGCCAATTCCGATGTGACAGGCAATGCCAAAGGAATTGTCCATGCATATTGCTTACCATTGACTTCGATGCACGCTTCATCGAGGACACGGTTATAAACTTCTTCACCCATTGGACCCGTTAAGGGGCTCAATGTACCATCTCCTAAACGGTAGACGGTTGATAAATCAGCTGCAGAAACAGGGACTTTAGGCAGCGTTGCGGCTTCGGCTTTGAAGCTATCAATTTCCTCAGCAGAAACGGTACAACAGACAGGTTCACTCAATCCGCCATGAGGGGCAATCAGATCAGCCATTGTTTGAATTCTCAATATGTACAAAAGGTTCACAGAATCAACGCCAACCACTGGGCGTTTCTATCAGCGAAATTAGGGAAACAGATTGAAAACTTCAAGCAACTGGCACACGGATTCGACGAAATCAAAAAACTCTCTGGTTTCAGGTCGTTTTCTGCGGTTTTAACCCCTCAAACCTGTCTTTTGCAGCAAAGCGCTGGTCGATTCATAGGCTTCCTGGACCCATTCCTCAATTTTGTCGGGATCAGGAGAATATTCCAATTCCAGCGAAATCGCCCCCTCAATGTTCAATTTTTTGATTTCATCCAGATAAGGTTCGAAAGGAACCACTCCCCGCCCCGGTGGCAAATCGCCGTGTACTTTGCCGTCACAGTCAGAAATATGTACGTGTATCGCTTTGCCCTGTAATTTTCTCAGTTCTTCCGGTTCTACATTCGCTAACACTAAATGGGAAATATCAATATTGGCTTTTAATGCAGGATGGTTCACCTCATCCACAAAACGAACCATCGAATCGACGTCGTTCAATAATGAGAGCGAAAAGGGTTCCAGTTCGAGAGCGATTTTTAATCCCAGAGAATCCGCATATGTAGCGAGCGACCGGCATTGCGCGACCCCCTGTTTCCATTGTTCTTCCGGCGGTATCACTTCCCGGTTCCAGATGTATTCTCCCAGCACCAGCAGTAGATTTTGGGCCTCGTATTCGTAACACAGATCTAGATAGTCTTTTACCCTTTGGAGATGAAAACGTTGCACACTTGGATTGAAGTCGATTAATCCCACTGCCACACAACACACCGAGACAATCGGCAGATCGAGCCGATCGCACGTATCTTTGACCAGTTTTCGTTCACGGACGTCAGCATCAAGTGGATCGATAAAAATATCGACACAGTCAAATCCAAGCGCTTTTGTCTTTTCTAAGCCCCAGACGGTATCTCGGCCTGCTTGGGCCCAGGCAGAATTAATCATTCCAAGTCTCATGGCGTTAGTTTCCCTTCTACTGCGCATCTGCTCCTGTTTCATCATGTATTAAGATAGCAATCGACTTGCAGCAGGAAAAGCCATCGATCAAAATGGAGATACCTCAATTCCAAATACTTCTCTCACAGCTCAGGATAAAATCAGAAATGGATCTCAATTTGTCAGGTGCCACTGTGGTGATTACAGGTGGAGCAAGTGGCATCGGTCTGGTGACAGCGCGTACGTTCGCCGAAGAAGGAGCCCAGCCCATTCTCTGGGATCAAACCGATCAGATCGAGTTGATTGCCAATCAATTAAGTAAAGAGACCGGACAAACTGTGCTGGGGTTTCAAGTCGACATTACAGACTTGAAGGCGGTCGAGGAAATCACTCAACAGACATTGAATCGCACTTCTCATATTGATCACCTGGTACACGCGGCTGCAATTGGCTCAAGAAAGTTTGGCTTTCCGTTTACGAACTTAGAACCCTCTGACTGGCCACGCGTGTTTGAGGTTAACATGCAAGGCATGGTGCATATTGCCCATACATTAGCCCCCGTTATGCAACAGGCTGGCAGAGGAACTATGACATTCATTAGTTCGATTGCAGGTCAAATCGGTTCCCAAACCGATCCCCCTTATAGTGCATCCAAAGCCGCTAACATTAACTTTGCACAATGTATGGCTAAGGATTTAGCCGGGGATGGAATCCGTGTGAATTCCGTTTGTCCCGGAATGGTACAGACTCCCCTGAATCAATCGGTGTGGCAGGCTTGGAATGATCGTCAATCCAAAGAGAACCAGAAAACCTATGAGCAATGGGCAGGAGAAAAAATCAAACAACTGGTCCCGCTACAACGTTGGCAGACGAAAGAAGATATCGCCAATATGATCGTTTTTCTCAGCTCAGTTCGTGCCGCTCAAGTGACAGGACAAACGATTAATGTCGATGGTGGTTTTGTTATGCACTCGTGAAAATATGTGACCATTTATAACTTAAGCCCCGCGTAAAGAATCCTGTGAAAACAGAATCGACTACGAGGGGCCGTTTATGATTTAACCAATTGCCGATTATTCAGCAGTTGCTTTATTAGCAGACTTTGCCAGTCGTGATTTCGTACGAGCGGCAGCATTTTTATGGATAATGCCTTTCGCAGCAGCTTGATCAATTTTTTTGGTTGCAGCCTGAAGGGCTTTGATTGCGTTTTGAGAATCATCACCTGCAATCGCAATACGAGCGTTTTTAATAGCAGATCTTAATTCCGAACGGCTGGAACGGTTTCGAAGACGACGAACTTCACTTTTTCGTAATGCTCTTTTTGCACTATTGGAATTTGGCATTTGTTTGACTTAAGTAATTTCTGAGTAACTGTTTATGACTTACACTGACCACCATCAACGAAGACAGTCGCCACTAAAAATCTCAGGCAGAGTAGAAGCTTAACAACCTGTAAGTCGTTATTCCAGCCATTTTGCGCTGCGAAAAAGAGCTTTTTTCAGGAAAAATGGAATGCGACCGAAGATTCTAACTCTTCCTGATTAAAGACCTTCCAACCGATCTTTGACATCTTTGTAATCGTAATCGACGGCTAAGATCTCGCTATAGTGATCGGCTGCTTTATCTTTCTCACCCGATTCTTGATACAAGCGACCTAGCAGATAGTGTGCTTCTTTATAAATATCGGGTTTGTCATCCGGAGAAAGAGAAGGCAGTGCCTTCTCAAACTGACGTTTAGCAAGCTCTTTTTTCTTTTCTGCGTAGAAACATTTCCCTAACGCCACCAAAGCCTCGGAACTGATTCGTGTATCTTTCACTGACTGTTGCAGTAATGAAATAGCCGACCCCCACTTTTTAATGCGAATAAACCGTTGGGCCAACTCGAATTTAATCCTCAAGTCGGCTGGGTAACGTTCGACCCGTCTGGACATGACATCGATTTCTCGCTTAATTAGCGCTTTGCTGATCAAGGTCACCTGCTTCTTCGCTTCCGCATTTTCGCGGTCGGCATTAAATTGTTCTTTCGCTTTGACCAGTTGATCCCTCAACTTTTCAAGTTCGATATCTTCAATCTGCTCGCCGATGTTTGCGTCTTTCCCGGATAGCTCATAGGCCTTTTCGTAATGCTCTTTTGCTTCGGGCAACTTTCCCTCACGTCGATAAAAATCAGCCAACCTTAAATAGTGGTCCTTATTTTCAGGTTCTTTTCGAATCGCACGCTGGAGGTCTGCTTCGAGCGACTGTCCCGGGCCATCTGGTGCATTTCCTTTTTGGGCCTGCTGTCTCTGCTCGCGTGTCGCCCGTCCTTCATCATAGGCAGACTGCCCCTTCTTCGCGCCACTTGAATTCTCAGCACCCTCATAACCTCCTCGTACCCTGGTCTCTGTGGCCATTAAAGCGGTTACTTTGGAACGGGCATTCCCATCTACCGGATCCAGTTTCAGCGCCATTTCCCAGCATTCTCTGGCCTGTTTGAACTCGCCCTTCTCTTCTAACAACTCACCCAGGTCGGTGTAATAACCTTTGTTTGTCTTATCATTTTCGATGGCCATTTTATATCCGAAAATGGCAGAATCTTCATAACCCTGATTCTTACAGGCCTCAGCCATTTCCGCATTTAAAACAGGATCCCAGGGGTTAATTGACAGGCCTTCTTCTGCATATTGATCGACTGAGACCCAGTCCTTTTTACGGCGCGAGTTTTTGATCTTAGTCTTCAATCCGGTAATTTTCAGAACTCCCATTTTCGAACCGGAATTGTTATCTCCATATTTTTTGCGTTCAGCGCCACGTTTGGTCTGCCGATAAAGAAGCGCTTCGGGTTCCAGCTTTACCGCAGTGGTAAACATATCGATGGAATAATCCCAATTTTCTTTGGCCAAGGCTTCGTTGCCCCTTCGCCAGCAATCTGCTGCAATTTTTTTGTTTTTGTCAGATGTCATAAAGCTCTTCCGCTGTTAACCAATGCTCTCAATCAATCAATACAAGGGGCCGACATCCTCAATGATAGTCTGATATCCGGCATCGCTGTGACAGCCCGTACCCTCTCTCGTCTTTTATTCATACGTTTCTACATACCATCTTACAAAATTTTTTAACACCTTACCATCACAAGTTTTATCAAAAACCAATACACACACGTACCGTACAGTATAAGAAACCTTAGCCGATGTACTTGCATCTCTGAGTATCGATTCGCACAATGAAACTAAATCTTGCAAGTCATAACGACTTGTCACATTCGATTTCAAGTCAGTTTTCTACTGATCCACAACCTTACAGCAAATACGATCCTTGGAGAAATACAATGAAGCGATTCCCTCTCTGCGCCCTGATAATCTGCTCTCTGCTTTTCGTTTTTACTCATGACAGTGATGCCGATTCCAAGTCTCCCAAATGGGCGGCAACCAGTGTTGAAAAGGCAGGCCCTGACTTCCAGATACAGGGAGAGTACTCGGGAGTTTTAGGGGAAGATAGTAACGAACCACTGAAATACGGTGTCCAGGTTATCGCGTTAGGTGATGGGGCGTTTCAGGCTGTCGGTTATCCGGGAGGCTTACCCGGTGACGGTTGGGATCAAAAAGAAAAAGTCTCCGCAAAAGGTGAAAAAACAGGGAATGTAATTTCCTTCACATCAGAGCAAGGCCGTGGAGATCTGGAAGATGGTAAAATTACTATCTTCGACGCAGACGGAAATCAGGTAGGAACAATTAAGAAGGTACATCGAAAGAGCCCTACACTCGGTAAAAAAGCACCTGCCAATGCCAAGGTTTTGTTCGATTCAAATCGGGCAGAGGAAACCGTCAAAAATTTCACCAATGGTAAAATCACAAACGAGGGGCTCTTAAAAGAGGGTGTCACCAGCAAACAGAAATTTAAAGATGGCCATCTCCATTTGGAGTTTCAGTTACCATTCATGCCTCAGGCACGCGGTCAAGGCAGAAGCAACAGTGGCTGCTATGTATTGGGACGTTATGAGGTCCAAATTCTGGATTCCTTTGGCCTGGAAGGTAAAGACAACGAATGCGGGGGGATTTATAAAGTAGGTGCTCCCAGTGTGAATATGTGTTTTCCGCCACTCGCCTGGCAGACATATGATATTGACTTCCAGGCAGCTAAATACGACAAAGAGGGTAACAAGACCGACAAAGCGAAAATCACAGTCAAACATAATGGAGTGACCATTCATGATAACCGCGAAATCGATGGGCCCACACCGGGAGGCACCAATAAAGACGAAACCATTGCCGGCCCCCTATTTCTGCAAAATCACTCGAATCCAGTTCGTTTCAGAAATATTTGGGTGATTGAAAAATAAATCTGTTCGACTTCAATTGAGTTTTAAATCACTCTCTCCACTTTTTTGTTCAGGGCCACATCAGGATGACCGCAATCGACAGCCCGGCTACACAAAGTACAGATAAACTTCTCAAGATGCGTCTTTATCTGATGATGTTTCTTCAGTACTTTGTTCAAGGATGTTATTTACCCATCATCACATTGTATCTTATTGATGCGCTCGGCTTTTCCGCCTGGCAGATTGGCGTCTTCGGTTCCGCATTGGCTGTGGGACCTTTAGTAGCTCCCTTTATTTTTGGACAGATTGTCGACCGCCATTATTCGACAGAACGAGTGCTCTCGTTCTGTCATTTTTCTGGTGGGATCCTCATGCTGGTCCTGTTTGTGCAGCATAGTTTCTGGCCTGTCGTCATTTTAGGTGTACTCTATTCGGTGCTCTATATTCCGACGATGATGTTAACCAATTCACTCACATTTCAGCATTTGAAAGACCGTGAAAAAGAGTTTCCCATGATTCGCTTATGGGGGACGATCGGTTTTGTCGTCCCCGCTTGGGTCGCGGAAGGAGTATTTCTGGCACATCTCAAGGGTCAGGAACTGAATACCGGGCGAGGAATCGTATTGGCGATGGCAGGTGTCGCAGGAATCATTATGGCCCTCTACTGTCTCACGCTTCCCCATACTCCTCCGGTCAAAAGTGATAAAAAAGATCTGGCTCCGGGGAAAGTTCTCAAGATGCTGAAACTGCGTCACTTTCTAGTGCTTGTACTCGTCACATTTATTATCTCCATCGTGCATAAATTTTACTTCCAATGGAACGCACCGTTCTTGAAGGCAATGTTGGGGTTGGGACAGGTGCAGGGTGCCTGGGAGCAGAGAATCAGTTCCATCGGTCAAGTCTTTGAAGTGCTGGTGATGGCGGGACTCGGATTTGCTCTCAAAAAATTTGGATTCAAGACTGTAATGCTGGTTGGTCTCTTATCGTATTTGATGAGATCAGTCATTTTTGCCTACGCCTCGACAATCGAGAACTCTTTTGCCCTCGTTCTCTCGCTCACCTGCCTGGGACAGGCCATGCATGGGCTCTGTTTTGGTTGCTTTCTGGCCGCCGCTTATATCTATGTCGATAAAGTGGCTCCTCTTGATGTTCGAGGGAGTATGCAAACGTTTTTCGGAACGTTTGTGTTTAGTTTAGGAATGTTTGCAGGTGGATTCATCAGTGGAAAAATCGGAGACTTTTTCACTTCAACAGGAAAAGGCACGTTAATCCGATCACAAATGAATGTTCAATCAGAATCTGGAGTCCTGGCTTTCACTCAAAAAAACTTAGACGGCGATGTGATTAATTTATTTCGAGACTGGCCTGGTATCTGGTTGAGTAGTGCCGCCATTGCCCTCTTAGCGACGTTACTGTTCTGGGCTTTCTTCCCCAGAGTCCATTCTGCAACTCCTTTGACTCAGACTGAAGAAGCGACCTAATGCCATTTCACATTTCTGAGAATGCCCTCATCGGTGGAGCCGTTCTGATTTTCTCGTTGTTCGGTTTGATCAAAGAACAATGGTTTCTGGCACACACACGAAAGGGACAGCGTCTTACAGAATGGTTTGGACCGGCTCGCGCGATCTGGGTATTACGCACTATCTTTCTTACCGGAATCGTATTTGGTGCGCTGCTGGCGACGGGTGTGATTCAGCCGGTTCAATGGGAATAAGTCTCACTACCCCTCGCGAGACAGCAAAGAAGCTGCCATTATGACATATTCACTACTGCATAAATCCACTCTATTGACTTGCCAAAATGACATTTCGTTCAAAATTCAATCTGGACTTTTCTGTGTCTGTCAACGATAAAATATTCTATTACAGATACTTACAACATCGATTTTTGATTTGAGTGATCTCATCCTCAATGGTATGACCTTTGCTTATTCTAGAATCACCAAAGACTCGTTTTTTTTAGTTTTAGGATGTTTGGAAATGCCAATTTTTCGTTGGGAACAATCTTGGAACCCGCTCAGAGATTTGGAGCGAGAAGTAGACCGTCTGGTTCAGGGGGTCGAATTCTCAGTTCAAGGGATCCGTATGCCCCGACAATATCCTGCGGTCAATATTTTTGAACTGGCTCACGAATATCTCATCACCGCAGAACTTCCCGGAATGCTGGCAGAAGACCTGGAATTGACGATTGCAAACAGTGTGCTCACTCTGAAAGGCCATCGTAATCCTCCTGAGATCGCCGATGGAGAGATCTCAGAAGAACGCTTCCGTCGTCAAGAACGAACCTTTGGAGAATGGCAGCGATCTATCAGTATTCCTGATCGAATTTCTGAAGAACATCTTTCAGCAGAATTTAACGAAGGGGTCCTTAAAATCCATCTACCCAAACTCGAAGAAGAGCAACCCCGCCAAATTCCTGTGAGCTCTGGGGAATAGATCGAGAGATGATAACATGAATCGACAAGACAGTAATGAAGAACGAGGGGAAATGGCTCATCCCGGTCAATATGTTTTCACTCCCCCGATTGATATCTATGAAACAGAAGCCGGTCTTGTGCTGTATGCCGATCTTCCCGGAGTTTCTGTCGGTTCACTTGAATTACAGGTTCAGGACAACAAGCTCACATTACTGGGTAAAGTGGAACCTCAAATTCCCGAAGGAGCGCAACCACTGCATCAAGAATATGAAGTAGGAAATTATCTGCGTTCATTCATTCTCAGTGGAGAAATTGTGCATAGTGAAATTGAAGCGAAGCTGACAAATGGTGTCTTGCGTATTTTCCTTCCCAAAGCCCCTAAAGCAGAACCCCGTAGAATTCAGGTCAATACTGGCTGATTAAATTTGCTCTCTTAAGACGAGCTTCCTCATTGCTACCGAGATTGCGAATCTTCAATGGTTTCACTTTGTAAAGTGGAAGGTTTTAAATCGTCTTCTTTAATCAGCAACTGATTCTGTCTTTGCAACTGCAAAACTTCTTTACGATTTCCAATCAAACCAGCAGCCCGCGATAATGCCGTGATGTACCGTCTATCGGTTTGATGTTCTAGATAGAGTGGCTTCAGTAAGTCATATGCCTGTTGACCTGCCCTTTGATAAATCAGTAAATCGGCTTTGAGTAACAGGCTTTCAAAATCCTCGGGATCAACCACTAATGCCTGCTCGATATGTGCGAGGGCCTCTGAAATATTCCCTCGGCTTCTATCAATTTGTGCCAGATACCGTAACGCGGTATTCGACAAAGGATTCTGTTTCAGGCACCACAGTGCCTCCCGCTCGGCAGTCTGCAAATCTCCTGAGTAAAGTGCTGCATAAGCCAGATTTAAATGAGCAACCAACGATTCGGGCTCTAAAAACAGAGCCTGTTTCAGGGGGCCACACATTTCGCTGGTTCTTCCTGCTTGTCGTAGAATGTTAGCAACCAACATATGGTTCTCTGCTTGATTGGCACCAAGTTCGATGCTACGTGTGGCATGCTTAAGTGCTCGATCATAGTCTCGCTCCTCAAGTAACAGCTTCGCTAACAGATCCTGGTAACGACTCTGCTGAGGGAACTTTCGAATGAGCGTTAACAACGCCTTTTTTGCTTGTTTGGGTAGATTCTGCTTCAGCGAAATTTCAGCAATCGCATCGACGGCTTCGTAATAACGGGGATGCATGGGAGTGACATGCGAAAAATTTTCCAAGGCCTGGAACGGAGCGCGATCCTTGATTAATTCCCCTAACTGAAAATGTGCGAACTCATCTTGGGGATGTTGTTTTAAATAAGCGATCAATTCGTTCTGTTTGACTTTTTCAGCTTTCTGAACCGTTTTGATCTGATTGATCTGACCAGATTTTTTTGAGCGAGAAGAATCAGTTCCGCCGTAGAAATAAAAAATTAGCAATGCAATGACAGCGACAACAGCCACGATAGATTTGCTTGAAAAAAGAATGCTCTTTTTCTGCATAGGAAATGGCTTGGTCAGCTTATCTTGTTCCGGCAGAGGTTTCATAATCACCGCTGTATTTGAGACAGGTCCTGAGAATCACTTGCGCCTTCTATTAATGTATAACGCCTCCCCGGTCGTAATCCAGACCAGATTTCCGTTTTCCCTTCAGGCCAGATCACTTTTACCGTGACGGGACCTTGATTCTTTCCCACACCTGAAAAAACCCAACGTTCATCGGCCGAAAGATAACTGCTGCTACCTCGGCAATACCGAGTGAGATTTTCGGACGCCACTTTCAGCTCGATGATGGCACCAATGGCACTTCTGTTGGAGGTAGTTCCAATGAGCTGCAAACCAATACTCTGATTGGGAGTCTCAGAACGATTCTCCAGCAGAACTAACTTCCCATTCAAATGTGAGACCGCAACATCAGGTAATCCATCCCGATTGAAATCTGCAACGGCACTGCCTCTCCCCACCTGTTGTTTCTGAAAGAAGGGACCTGCCTGTTGAGACACATTTCGAAACCACTGTCCTGCTTGATTGAGCAGCACTTGCGGTTCCTGTTCGTAAGGCTCATTTCTTCCCAGTTGAGCCAGTCGATCATGAACGTGACCATTCGTCACAAACAAATCTGCCCAGCCATCATTATTCAAATCCAGAAAAGAGGCTCCAAACCCCAGGCGCATGCGGCTGGGCGTTGCCAGGCCGGTTTCGTCGGTCACATCCAGAAAAAAAAGGGCCCCTTCATTTCGGTACAAGGTATTGGTTTCGCCATAATAATTCGTCACATAGAGGTCAAGCTGACCATCGTTGTTATAATCTGCTCCGGCGATACCCATTCCCGCTTCCCGATCTCCCGCACGATTGAACGCCACACCTGCCACTAAAGCCTGATCTGTAAAAACGCCATGACCATTATTCACCCACAACTGGTTAGCAACTGAGTCATTGGCAACATACACGTCCATATCACCATCGCGGTCGAAGTCTGCAGCAAAGACACCAAGCCCCTGGCGGGCAGGCTCACTATGTAAACCCGCTTTTTTCGAGACGTTCAGAAAAGAACCATTCCCCAGATTCCGATAGATCACATCATATTGCCCACGTACGTAACGCGGATGACAAATAAAATAAACGCGGCTTCCGTCGACCTTACGGCTGCAAAGAGGATAATTCTCTCGATCAATTTTCAGATAATTGACGACATAGAGATCCAGCAATCCATCACCGTTCAAATCAGCCCAGGTACAACTGGCCCCATAACCGGGATCATCCACACGCGCCACCTGTGAGACATTCGAAAAGGTGCCGTCTCCATTGTTCTGATATAAGAGATTCCTGCCGAACTGACTCACATAGAGATCTTCAAAGCCATCATGATTATAATCCCCGACCGCAATCCCCATCGAATAACCGATCGAAATTAAGCCTGCGAATGTCGTTACGTCTTGAAATTGACTTTTCCCCTGGTTACGAAACAAACGGTTCGATAATCCGATTGCAGAATCATCACTCTTTTTTTTCTTAGATCTTCGCCACTCCTCGCCTTGGCCACAGTACAAATCAGGCAAGTCATCATTGTCATAATCAAGCCAGCCCACTCCTGACCCCATCGTCAAGTGTAAGTGGCGTTTTGTTGTTGCAGGAGACTGATGCTGAAATTGAAGCTGAGCGTTTTCAGTAATGTCTTGAAATTTAATAACAGAGTGCTGTTCTTCAGCCCGAACGCAAGTTCTCTGATCAATTGCAAATACAGAGCCTAAGCAGAGTACCAATATCCAGGATCTCAGGCATGGACTTCCTGAGACACTATTAGAATGGAAATTGATCATCCAGTTTTGCCTCTGAGAGTTCGACCAGAAATTGTGATAACCGCTCGACAAGCACCTGCATTAATTTCTCGCCTTTCTCGGCGGACGCCTGATGAGGGTTACCCGATCCGGAATTGGTAGTCAATAAATGCCAGGGTCGTGTGATACTGACCCAACCAGAATTGACCGCTGCAAATCGCGTCGCGTTGGTCGCCCCCTCATCGGCATGTAAAGCGTCTGTTTCTGGATCACGGGAAACAAACTGCGGAAAATAAGCCAGTGCCAGTGAGGTTTCCATTTCTCCTGCATGATCATCCGGGTTCTCGAACAGCTCTGCTTTCACATCGGCGGAAGTCCCGCGAAACCAGTCCGCCAGAAAGATTTGTACCGGCGTAGAACCATGTAGTTCGCGCAATAACGGTTTAAAATCATTTCCACCATGACTATTCAGAATCAACAGTTTATGTACGCCATGATTTGCAAGTGAATCAACCAGATCTGCAATGATTTGTCCTAACGTGGAAGGGTTCACATTCATTGAGAGAGGAAACTCAGATTGATTGGTTTCTGTTCCGTAAGGTATCGGAGGCAACATGACAACTTTCGCACCACGTTGATAAGCAGCTTCACACACGCGAGAGCCAATTGCGTCTGCTTCATAAGTATCCGTTCCATAAGGCAGGTGCAGGTTATGCGGTTCCGTAGCCCCCATTGGCAACACCGCCACTTCATAGGGGTTTTCTTTTACATGGGCATAATTGGTCTCGGATAAAATCCAGGGACGCATCACAGGTTCCGCTGCCACTCGCACATCTCCTTAATGGGATAAACAGATTTCACAGCCAACAGACTCATACTAACAGATTAATGAGCGAACCTCATTCACCACTAAACAGATATCTGAAGAATATACATTCTTCCCAGATGTTTCTCTGTATTCTAATGAGCCCTTATTGTATTCTAGGTTACTGAATCATTACTTTACGTAAAGGAATCCCTCATGGCCAATTGGTATGTTAAGCGTGGTAGTCAAATCGCTGGCCCCTTAACTGTTCAGCGTCTGAAAGAATTAGCAGCCGAAGGCAAGGTCCAGGAATCTGATCTTGTCCGGAAAGGTGAAGAGAGCGACTTCGTTCCAGCAGCCCAGATTCCAGGATTAATTCCTGAATATACCGATAACTTTCTGGAAGACGATTTCCAACAAGAAAGCCAATCTCAAACGACATCACCTAAAAAAAGTAATGCCGTACTTTGGATTGTTGTTGCTGTTGCCGGCGGCGGGTTTGTTTTGGTGATTCTAATTTTGATGGCCCTACTCTTACCAGCGGTGCAGCAAGCTCGCGATGCAGCACGGCGTTCTACGTCGAAAAATAATATGAAGCAAATTGGTCTGGCGCTACATAATTATCACGAAGTTTTTTCGCAATTTCCTCCCGGAGGGACTGCGACCACAGACGGGAAACCCTACCATAGTTGGCAAACTGCTATTCTCCCCTTTGTTGATCAGGCGCCACTTTATAATGACATCGATTTTGACGTAGCCTGGGATGATCCCAGCAACCAAATCATTTTTGAACAGGTAATTCCCACATACTTAAACCCGTCAATTGAAGAAAAGATTTCACCTGATGGATTAGGTCTTTCCCATTATGTCGGCAATGAACTCGTCATGAAGAAAAACAGAGGCAGTCGCATACGAGATATCAAAGATGGTACATCGAATACCATTCTGGCAGTCGAGACAGGCCAAAACTTCAAGCCCTGGGGCGACCCGACTTCGATTGCAAAGCCTATCGAGATCATGGGTCAAGGAAAGAAGTCCTCTTTCAGAGGAGGCAATCATGTCCTCATGGGTGACGGCAGTGTGCGCTTCGTTTCGGAAAACATTGACCCTGAGACATTAAAAAACTTGAGTATCCCCAATGATGGGAAAGCGATAGGAGAGTTTTAGCATTTCGAATGGTTAACTAAAATTTGAATTCATAAATAATAATTGAATCAGGAAAGCCAGATGGTTAACCAACCTCAAAACGTCCCAGTCTCCAAAAACTGCTTTTGGCTTTTCATCAAAATCACAATCGCAGAAATTTGTCTTGTTTTACTAATATGGTATTTAACGCGGCCTGTGTATAGTATTGCACCAGAAGCAGCAAGGCGTGCTCAATCCAAATACAATTTATATTCTATGGGTATAGCGCTACATCTCTACCATGATGCACATCGTATTCTGCCTCCCGAAGCTCCCGTTACTGAAAGCGGAATCCCCTACCATAGCTGGCAAACTCAAATCCTCCCCTACATGGGTGAGGCTGTACTTTATAGTAAAATTAATTTCGCCAAACCCTGGAATGATCCCAGCAATCAAGAATTCTTTCGGGAGAATCTCGAAGTCTTTTTAAATCGAACTATCCATGATAAAAACTCAAATGCTAAAGACTCTTTAGGGGCATATGGAATTTCACATTACGTGGGCAACGAACTTGTGCTGAAGAAAAATCAGTTTTCTCGCCTCACAGATATCAAAGACGGAATGTCAAATACTATAATGGCTCTAGAGACAGCAGAAGATTTTCAACCTTGGGGTGATCCGACGTTTTTAGCAGATCCAATGCATATTATTGGACCTGACAAAAAAACTTCTCAAAGAGATGGTAACCATATACTGCTGGGTGATAATAGTGTGAGATTCATTTCAAAAGACATTGACCCTGAAATACTCAAAGCATTGAGCACACCCGATGGTGGCGAAGAGGTTGGCGAGTATTAGTGCCGGGCTTCATAGAGCTGGGTCACCACACCTTCCAGGAAACTACCCAGACGTGTTGCCGCCTTTGAGGCATCGCCGCGCATCTTCCACATTTCCTTAATACTTTCAGGACGCTTGAAGATGGCTCCTACCGCTGCCCCTGCCCGCCCGGCTCCGGTTTCCCCGAGGATTGAAATTACTTCGGGAGGAAGATCTGTAGAGCAATCGTCGCTAATCGCGCGAATTGCCATGAAGCCTTTCTTCTCAGCCTGACAGACCTGTGCTACCGCCAGGCTTTCCAGATCGACAGCGAGCGCTGCATATTGTTCAGCAATTCTGAGTTTTTCTTCAACAGTACGAACGATCTCATCAGCATTGATGAGCTTCCCCACATAGAGCCCGTGCTCCGGGTCTTCCGGAAATTGAACATCGTTTTTTAATTCCTGGCCATGCAGGTCACAGACGGAAGTACCGACGACAATATCTCCGACCTTCATTTTTGGGTCCAGGGCTCCCGAAAATCCAACCGATAAAACCCAGGGAGGCGAATGCGCGTCAATCAGTGCCTGAGTTGCCGCTCGGGCGCGAGCGAATCCCACACCCGTTTGCACAACGGCAACTTTGACTTGATCAAGAAAGCCTCCCCGAAAGACATACGAACCGCCGGTATATTTCTTGACGTGCTCACAACGATCCAGAAATTGCTGAATCTCCATGTGCAAGGCACAGACCAGTCCTATATCCGCATGTGCTTTATCGACTTCGGGCTGATTCAAGAGGCGTGCTCCTGTTCGAACTCATTCATCATGGAGAGTAACTTGTCAATGCCGGCTTCCGGAAACGCGTTATAAATACTCGCACGCATTCCACCCACACTACGATGGCCTTTCAAGCCATCCAAACCGGCAGCAGTCGCCTGAGCAATGAACTTCGCATCCAGGTCGGCATCGCCGGTCACGAATGTCACGTTCATTAAGGAGCGATCCTGTTTCGCAGCCGTGGGCTTGAAGAGCTGGCTTTGATCCAGGTAATCATATAGCTTACCCGCTTTGGCCTGATTCTTCTGCCCCATCGCCGCTAACCCGCCCTGATCTTTCAACCATTGCAGGACGCGTCCCAAAACATAAATCCCAAATGTCGGTGGCGTGTTAAACATGGAACCCGCTTCTGAGTGAGTGCGATACTGCATCATTGTTGGTATGTCGGTCGGTCCCTGCTCGATGAGATCATCCCGAATGATGACGACAGCCATACCACTGGGTCCCAGGTTTTTCTGAGCACCGGCGTAAACAATCCCATATTTAGAGATATCGATGGGACGCGAAAAGATATCGCTACTCGCATCACAGACTAAAGGCACTCCCGCTGGAACTTCGGGTTCTGATGCGAACTCAGTACCATAAATCGTATTATTTGATGTGAAGTGCACATAAGCGGGTTGCTCACTCAAAGCGACTTCAGAGGGAATGTAGGAAAAATTTTTGTCTTCGCTATTACAGGCGATATTTACATTTCCAAAGAGTTTGGCTTCTTTGACGGCCTTCTTGGACCAGGAACCGGTAACCAAATAGTCGGCTGTCTGATCTTTAGAAAGCAGATTCATGGGGATCATGAAAAACTGAGTCGAAGCCCCTCCCTGCAAAAACAGAACTTTATAGTTATCTGGAACGGAAGCGATTTCCCGGCACAGGCCTTCAGCTTGCTCATAAACGGCGAGAAATGCTTTACTCCGGTGAGAATGCTCCAGAACCCCGATTCCCGTATCTCCCAGTGAAATCAGATCTTGTTGTGCCTGTTCCAGAACGGGCAAAGGAAGTGCAGCGGGGCCTGCAGAAAAGTTGTAAATTCTTTCTGTCATTTTAGATATCTCAACATCAATTGCAGGTTGAAAATTGAATTCAACCCTAAGTAAACGATTTGGTGTCAATAATAGGGGTAAGGCGAATCCACTTGGATACATCCTTCAGGATATTGGCTGGCGTTCGCTTGTTTTGCGATTCAGCATCGATATTATGGAGTCTGCTTTTCTTCGTGAATGGAGTAAAGTGAAATAATCCAGAATTCCCAAGAATAGTAATGTTTTCCGGCATAAAATTGCCCTGTTTGATTGATCTGTTTATTAATGGCTAATTCTCCGAATCCACTCTCCAGAGGCCCCCGAGTCCAGCCCTTCCAGCCTCCACAAGGTGATCTGACCATCATGGCTGGTTCCGGTAATCCCATCCTTGCGCAAGCCATTGCCGATGAGTTGGGCATCCGTTTGACACCGTGTGAAGCGCACCAGTTCAGTGAAGGTAATATTTTTGTTCGTATTAAGGAAAATGTTCGAGGGCGCGACGTCTATCTCATTCAAGGCGTCCATTATCCGGTGAACGATAATTTTGTTGAGCTCATGTTTTGGATCGATGCTCTGAAACGCGCTAGTGCACAGCAGGTTACGGCTGTGATCCCTTTTTTCAGCTATGCAAAAGGAGACAAGAAAGACGAACCTCGCGTTTCAATCCGTGCCCGGGTCTGCGCTGACGCAATTGAAATAGCTGGAGCAGACCGCGTGTTAACCATGGATCTACACAGTCCACAAATCCAGGGATTTTTCAGCGTTCCCGTTGATCATCTCTACGGCCGCCATGTCATCGGCGAACATATTCAAAAAATGAATATCGAAAATCTGGTTGTTTGTAGCCCCGATGTTGGATTTGCCAAAGAAGCTTCTGATTTTGCTAAACTACTGGGAGTCCCAGTCGTCATTGGAAATAAAGCCCGCAAAGACCATTCAGAAACCGTGGAAGTATTGGAAGTCATTGGTGAAGTGGAAGGCAAAAATGTGATCCTTGTCGATGACTTCACAATAACAGGCCGCACTTTGATCAGCATGGCTGAGACCTTGAAACAAAAAGGAGCCAACGATATTTATGCCGCGGTCACACACGGTGTGTTATCCAAAGGAGCAGCAGAGCGAATTGGCAATAGTCCGTTGAAGAAAATGTTTATGACCAATACGATTGAAACCTTAGCTGATCCTCTGCCCGATAATCTGGAGGTCATTTCAGTGGCTCATTCATTCGCTGCTGCCATTCGATCCATTCACGACCGCACCAGCGTCAGTACATTATTTCCGGAAAAGAGAACGAAAAAGTAAACCAATCGTCAGAGAAAAACAGGACGCATGACTAAAACAGGCAAGAAGCTAACCCCCATGATGGAGCGGTATCTGGAAGTCAAACGCCAGAATCCGGGAACTCTGCTTTTGTTTCGCATGGGTGATTTCTATGAACTCTTTAATGAAGATGCCGAAATCGCAGCGCGTATTTTGGGGATCACTCTCACCAGTCGCGATAAATCTTCCAGTAATCCCATCCCGATGGCGGGCTTCCCACACCATTCGCTGGATAATTATCTCTATAAATTAATTCATGCCGGCTACAGGGCCTCTATCTGCGACCAGGTAGAAGATCCTAAAAAAGCCAAGGGGATGGTAAAACGCGAAGTCACACGAGTCGTCACTCCGGGCACACTGACTGACGACGCCTTACTCGATCCCCATGAGAACAACTTTCTGGCAAGTATTCACTTCGGAAAATCAAGTATTGGCCTGGCCTGGCTGGAGCTATCTACGGGACGTTTCCTGACTTCGAACACGACAGCAGAGCATTTAATTGACGAACTGGCCCGCATCCATCCGGCAGAATGTATTTTTGCAGAAGGAAATTCAGCACTGCAAAAAGCGGTAGGGCACCTCGATACAATGCTGACTGAACGCCCTCCATGGTCTTTCGCAGAGGATGAGTGTGAAAAACGTTTATTATCACACTTTGGTACTAAGACGCTGGAAGGCTTCAACCTCGAGCAGGGATCTCCTTCCATCACAGCCGCTGGTGCTCTGCTTGAATATGTGGAAGAAACACAGAAAAGTGCGATTCCACATATCAATCAGATCGAACCTTATGAACGCGGTGATCGCTTATTAATTGATGAAGCAACAAGACGTAGTCTGGAATTGACGCGCACGATTCGTGAAGGGAAACGAGAAGGTAGTCTGATTTCGGTTCTCGATGAAACTGTCACTTCGATGGGTGCTCGTTTACTAACAGAATGGATTGCAAACCCATTAACAAACTTGAATGAAATTCAGAAACGGCTAGATTCGGTTGAAGAACTCTTACATAACCCGGTACTGGTTAATGATATTCGAGAAGAACTCGCCAAGACTTATGATCTGCAACGACTCACCGCGCGCATCGCGACCGGGAGAGCCAGTGCCCGTGATCTGAGTTTTCTGGCACAGACGTTAGCATTACTACCTAAACTGAAAGCGAAACTTACCGGTAGAAAGTCAGTTCTGCTCCAATCACTTGAAACCAGCATTGATCTCTGCGCCGAAGTGCGTGCGGATATTGAATCGATGATCGTGGAAGATCCCCCACTGACTCTCAATGAAGGAGGTGTAATCTGTCCTGGATTTAACGAAGAATTGGATGAACTCCGCTCACTATCACGTGGAGGGAAAGAATGGATTGCCAGCTATCGTAATGAAGAATCCGAACGCATCGGCATCCCCAATCTCAAAGTCGGCTATAACAAAGTTTTCGGTTATTATCTGGAGGTTTCAGCCGCTCATGCTACTAAAGTACCAGAGCATTATATTCGCAAACAAACTCTTAAGAATCAGGAACGCTATATCACCCCTGAACTGAAAGAGTACGAAGAAAAAGTGCTCAAAGCAGAAGACCGGACCATAGAACTGGAACAAACTCTGTTTGACGAATTGCGGGAACGTGTTGCCAAAGAAGCACCACGTACTCAAAAAACGGCTGAGGTACTAGCACAAATTGATGTGCTCTTCGGTTTAGCACACCTTGCCACTCACGCTGGTTATTGCCGTCCCGAAGTTACGGAAGAGCCAGTGCTGGATATCAGAGAGAGTCGGCATCCCGTACTCGACCGTCTGCAGCCGACAGGTGAATTTGTTCCCAATGATGTTTTACTCGGCGATCCATATGGACGCGTCCAGATCATTACTGGTCCCAATATGGCAGGAAAGAGTACTTATATCCGTCAGGCAGCTCTACTCACGTTAATGGCACAGATTGGCTCATTCATTCCTGCCAGTGAAGCCCGTATCGGAATTGCGGACCGTATTTTTGCACGCGTGGGAGCCAGTGACGAATTGAGTAAAGGGCAAAGTACCTTTATGGTCGAAATGACAGAAGCGGCACGAATCCTCAATTCCGCTTCTGAACGCAGTCTGGTCATCCTGGATGAGATCGGGCGGGGAACCAGCACGTATGATGGAATTTCTCTGGCATGGTCGATGACGGAACATCTACATGACCAGATAAAAGCCCGTACACTGTTCGCGACTCACTACCACGAGCTCACAGAATTAACACAATCCCTGAAACAAGCCAGTAACTGGAATGTCGCAGTACATGAGCAAGATGGCGAAATTGTGTTTCTTCACAAAATTATTGAAGGCTCCGCGAATAAAAGCTACGGAATCCATGTCGCCCGCCTGGCAGGTATTCCAGAACAAGTCATTCACCGCGCTAATCAAATTCTTTCCACACTCGAAAAAGATCATATTGATGCCAGTGGAAAGCCAACCATTCCACCTCGACCTCAAAAAACATCCTCTCAACAACAACTTTCTCTCTTTGGAAACACCCCTCATCCCGTGCTCGACGAAATTAGAGATTTGAATGTCGATGAGCTTACTCCCCTGGCTGCTCTTGAAGAATTGTACAGAATTCGTGAACAACTGAAATGAATATATAATTAACAAATTTTCAATATATTTCATTCTGTCAGTTGAATCACAGACACACATATGTACAAAATATTCTTATTCTAAAGGCGTGTTCGTTGCCTTTTACTGACATGAGAATCTTTTTTTAAAGAGGGCCATTATGCGCACCAATAAGCTTACTAACTTAATTGTCGTTTTGTTCACAGGAATTGCTTTGACCATTTGCACAGCTGACTCAGTACCAGCCCAAAAGAAAGAAACGAAATCCACAGAAGCCACCGCCAAAGAAACCAAGACAACTCGTAAGAAATCAAAAGTTCGCGTTCCCCCTCACTATGGAAAACTGAACCTCTCAAAAGAACAGCGCGACAAAATCTATAAAATACAAGCAAACTACAAATCCCAGATGGATAGTCTTAGAAAGCAACTTGCTGAACTGAATTCAAAACGAAAAGCGGAATGTGAAACCGTTCTGACAGCTTCACAAAAATCAATTTTAGATAAAATCCTGTCTGACATTGCCAGTAAGAAGGAAACCAGTAAAAAAACGGTGAAAAAATAATATCGAATCGCTTTGATTTGCTAGCCGATAAAACATGTACAAGGGCGTGGTTTAACATAAAACCACGCCCTTTCTTTTGAGTACTCTGCAAAGTTATACTGTGAGAAATAATTAAAACTTCTTCGATGTCCTTCATTTCTATTCTTAGTCTTCGAAATGTATTCCCGGCTGAGTTAAAATTTATAAAGACATTCAGAAATTAGTATTGGCTCATGGATTCGGAAAAACCAATTTCATCTAGGTCTAAAGCACCCCATGAAAGTCTTCCAGACCAACCATCGCACTCTCGTTGGATTCCCCTGCTCCATCTGTTATTTGTAGTTCTGCTGTTTTGCTTCTTAACCCCCTACGAATGGGATCGAGTTCAATCCGAAGACCAGAACCTCCCCTTTCTCACCCGTTTCTTTTTACAGATGAACGTCGATACCAGTCCGTATTTTATTCTACTACTTCTGAGTCCCATCTGCTGGTTTATTCGCCCTTACTTTAATTTCAAGTTTTTCTCGAAGGTTCTTCTCCCCAAGCTCTCTGAAGAATGGGTCAGAGCAAACCAAGCTTCAGGAAAACTGGATTTTATGGCGATCTGCCTCTGTCTGTTGGTTTCATCCTGTTCATTATTCATGAGTGTCTGGACAGCCTCTCACATCGTGAATGACGAACTTAAGCTCGCAATGGGTGATTTACCACCTGCATATCATGATGAGTACAGCTACCTGTTTCAGGCCAAAACGTTTCTGGAAGGCCGCACTTCATTTCCCAGTCATCCCGATGCGCCTGAGCTTTTCGATCAGATGCATGTACTGAATGAAGGTAAAATGGCCAGTCGTTATTTTCCAGGAACCGGAATCTGGTTAGCGCCCTTTGTCTCCTGGGGACATCCCTATTCCTATTGGGGCCATTGGCTGGCAGGCGCAATAACTACGTTCTTCATTTTCTGGACAGGCAGGGAATTAGGTGGAAATGGAGTTGGTTTTCTCGCCGGTTTCGTGATTGCACTTTCACCGGGCATGGCGATCTTTAGTAACCTGCTTTTAGCACATCACCCCACTTTAGTTGGCCTTGCTCTGTTCCTCTGGTCATTTTTAAGAATGCAGCGGACTTACGCACTACGAGATGCAATACTGGCTGGAATCGGTTTAACGTTCGCGATGCTTTGTCGTCCGATGACAGCGGCAGGCTTTGCACTCCCCTTTGGAATTTGGCTGGTATTCCTCCTCATCAAGTCCTGTCTTAGTAAACAAGATCACTCGACAAAGCCAGAAGCACAAGACTCGAAACCGAAACGTCCTGCCTGGGTATTGACCACTGGTTTGGCAATTCCATTAAGCTGTGGTTTGCTCGGCTTATTTTTTTACAATCAATCCATCACTGGTAGTGGCTGGAAAATGCCTTACCAGCTTTATACTGATATATATACCCCCCGCCATGTCTATGGATTCAACAATGTGATTCGGGGAGAGCAAAAACTCGGGCCGAAAGTATTAGAAAACTATGATAAATGGGCCGAAAACCTGACTCCAGCATTAGCCCTGCAAAATGTACAAAACCGATTTCTGGCCAGCCTGCAATGGACCCTCGGAATCATTCCCCTCGGACTGGCAGGACTGATTTTTCTGATCACAGAGTGCAGACACAGGAGCCGATGGTGGTTGATCTTTGCCTCCATCATCTCACTGCACTTCGTACATATCCCCTACTGGTATGATGGCATTATGCACTGGCACTATGTATTTGAATCTGGACCGCTCTGGGCATTGGTTTTCGCACGAAGTACCCAAACCTTGTTTAGAATCTGGAGGCAAATTGGTCGGCCTTTGATGTTTTTACTCTGGATTTCTATGTTGTTGGTCGCAGTTTTGACCAATCTGACATCGATTTCCCCTCTATGGACTTCTTCGAAGTTGGAAACCATGGTCAATAATGTGGCTTTTTCAAAGCTAAAACATTTCCAGCTACAAAAAATGATACAGCAGTACCCAAAGATAGAAAAACCGGCGCTCATACTCATCGCACATGATCCGGCAGATCGACACATTGATTTTGTGATTAACGAGCCTGAATTAAATCAGTCGGTTCTACTGGGACGTTATCGTGCTGACCGAGACGAGCCAGCAAAATTACAATCCATATTTGCAGATCGGCAGATCTACCTCTTTGATGTATCCCAAAATCGGCTCAGCAAATGGAATGGCGCTTTCTGGGAACGCATCTAGCACCAAATTTCCTTAATCGCTGATTTTGACTTTGATTTCATCCGAATTCGCTTTCAACTCGGGGGCATACATGCCGTAACCTTGAGTGGGCAAGCCACTGAAAAGCCCCGGTATTTCTGCCCGCAATCGATACGTGAGACTGTGTTTCCCACGTGCTAAACGTCTTACATAAAACACAACGCGATCGTCACGATATTCGCGGTAAGCCCTTAATCCAATGCCGGCATATCCGCTGCGAACTCCAACAGGCTCAAATCCTGCTACTTTATAATCCTCAAAAACCAGGTACTCGTAATCATTTTTGCTCTCAAGTACGAGCTCGACTTCTACCAGGTCACCACTCTTGAGGGCCGTTTCTGAATCAATTAACTGGCGTTGATATTTCTCGACTTTCTGATCAACCGCCTGACCGCGCGAACCAGACACTTTCGCAGAGGCTTTCTCTTGAATTAGCTGGTAATATTTTCGTTGGACTTTAATTTCCAGTCCCGCTTCTGTGATGAAATTCTCTTTGGTGAAGTTGGTCACATAGGCATTGTAATACAAGGGGCTTGAGCCTGTCTTCCGAATCTCTAACCGATGAGCGCCTGCAGAAAGGGCATCTCCCTCGATCACCAGCTTATTGTCAAAAGTAAAAAGGTTCTCTGCTGTAATTGTTGCTTCTTTCTGCTTTTGACCATCGAGATAAATTTCTAAAGTTAAGTCGGGTTGATTTTCTCCACTGGCAGACCAGTATTCCGCAAGTGCTTCAATTGCAATCGCAGTATCGGAAACAGAATTCCAATAAGTGGAATGCTTACGATTATTCAACAGATACTTAACTAATTGAGCCGCTTTGGGGTTTTTAGGATCGGTTTTCGATAACAACTTCAGATAGTAAGCATTCGCTTCCACTTCACTACCATACCAATACCACCAGTAATTACTTTCAGGAAGATTCAGATAAGCAGTCTGATTTTCTTCATCCTGAACTAAATACTGGTCCATATTCTCAACAATCATCTGAAGCCGATCCTGACGATTCAATTTCTCTGAAGCCAGCCCCAACATTCCCAGAGCATAGACCGATAGTTTTGTCCGATCTCGATACAGAAAGTCATACATTTTTTCGTTCACGACTTTTTGATTGACCAGCACCATAAAGATATAAGCATCCAGATTGGAAGCAGTCAGTTTATATGGTTTTGTTTTACTAGGCGCATTGAGTAGTTTCTGTACTTCTTTCTCCTGATACTGTTTCAACCAGTCAATTCCTCGTTCCAATGTCCCGGGTACCAGTGCCACTCCATTTTGTTTAGCCAAATTCAATCCCTGCACAACGCGAACAGTAAAGTATGGCGATGAGCGTTCCTGCCAACCGGAAAACCAGCCCCAACCTCCGTCTGTCAACTGCATACTGGTTAAGTCAGCCACACCCTGTTTCACAATTTGGCTCACTTTTGCTTCACTAAATACGGGATTTTGATCATACCGTTTCCATTGTTCGAAGCGTTTTTTATCCTCGCCTATTTCCTGCGCATTTAAGTTCGTTCGTTTCTCTTCGATTTCATTCAAGTTCAATCCCATACGTTTCAGAATATTCTGAGTGATTACCGTAGGAAGAAATCGATACAAAGTGGTATCGGTCGTTTTATGAGGTGAATAAATCAGGTAAGGCAGCGCATCCACCATCGCTCCTGCCAAAGATGGCGAATAACGCAATTCCAATCGAGATAGCTCTGATTTCCGCTGACTCGGAATCTGGAAGCTAATCTGAGCTGATTTATCATCAGCAGGAATGGAACCGGTATACGACTCCGTTTTTAAGATACCATGTACTTTAACCGGAAACGTCATCTGCATCGCATCTGATTCTTCATCCGTTAATGCTTTCATACGAATCACTGCAAAACCGGGACGCACTGCCTTCACCCGCCAATCGATTCGTTTTTCACCATTCGCGGGAATTTCGACTGTCTGTGCTGCTCCGATCAAAGGCTGTAATGTATCGCCATCTAATTCCAGAACGACTTTCACTTGTTTGGATGTTTTCAGATAATTATGCACATTCGCACTGAGAACCACTTCATCCGTCTCTGTAAAAAAGCGGGGAGCCTGTAAACGGAGAATCAAATTCTTTCTGGTCACAACCAGATCCTCTCCTTCTCCCACACGAGTGCCTTGTCCCATGGCCCAACTGCGAATCTTCCAGCTTGTCAGGTTTTCCGGCATTTTCAAAGAAATTTCTGCCCTGCCTTCTGCATCTGTTGTGATGTGCCCGTTCCAGTAGGCAGTATCAGCGAAATTTTGCCTGACCACAGGTTCGACCACAGCCGAAACTTTTGCAAATGCCCCTGCCGACTCTGCATCTGCCATTTCCATCGCAGGACTGTTTGAAGGCATTCGACTCTGCATTACACTTTCTAACCTGGTGATCGATTTACTCAAATTGCCACGGCCATTCCGAGCCCCGAAAAACCCATCGGTTTTCTGCGTTTTATCTTTTGATTCGCCGACAAGATGACCAAATGTGCCAATCACGCGCATCGGGATTTCTTTGGGTCGTAACAAATTACGAAATGTTTTATTCAGACTACTATAAGTTAATGGATAATGTGAACGTTTCCATTTCCAGAAGGCATCTTTAATATTGGGAACATTGGAACCTCCACTGATATATTCCACACTCTTATCGTACATACTCACGACAAGTGAACCCTGCATTGGCTGGCCTTCAGCGTCAGTAACTTTGAGTTTGACTTGTGCATCTTGCCCTGGAAGATATTCCTTCTCGGAAGGTTCAACTTCCACATTGACCACCCGTTTTTCCGGAGGAACTGCAATCTGGCGTGCCACCGTATGGACTCTACCCTGGTGGATTGTAACCGCTTCCACAAAGATATTCGGCATATCACTCTTACTGACATCCAATTCGTATTCCATACTTTTTCCAGCAAGCTTAAGAACATGTGGTTTTGAATAGATTCCATTAACTGGTCTGAGGAAAAGTAAGACTGTACTATCTGCCTGATTGGTATTGATCAGAAGTCGAACCTTTTCATTTGGACGATAGGTTTTCTTCTCAACCACAATTTCAAGATCGTTAAAGCGATACTCCTTGCCATCAAATCCTTCGCCACGAATCGAAAATAGATACCCACCTTCGATTTTATTTCCTGCTTTATCAGTCACCGTATACGCGACACGATATTGTCCCGTTTGGGTAGCTGACATTTTCTGAGTGGCCGTTCCATCATCGGCTGGATTTAGTTCCCAATCCTGAACAGCAGTCTCTTTTGGCGTCCCTTGATCATCGTATGTCACACGATAGAGAATAACTTTTCCTTTGCCAGTCACCGGTTTTGAATCCAGCGTCTGCGCCTTGAACGAAGCGGTCATTGTATCTCCGACCTGATAATAGCCGCGATTCATCCAGGCAAAGACTTTAAATGGCTTTCTAGATACAAGGACCGTTCCCTTACCCACAATGGTCCTTCTCGACTCATCAACTACTTCAGCAGTAATTTCATACTTATGATCTTGATCGCCATGAATGGCTTTCGCTAAAGCAGTCTCAATTTTAATATCGACTTTGCCATCCGGTTCGATATCAACCGTATTTGAAAGAACCAACTCAGGGGGAGCGGAGCGATGGGGAATCCACCATGGGCCTGGCGCTCGACAACCCCAAATCCCCCAGCCGGGATACCAATGGTAATCACTGACAAACCACCAATATCCCGTTCCATACAGCCAATCCCAGCGGCTAAAGGGGTACCAGCGTTGCTCATAGGCGGTTCTAGTGACTTTATATTTAACCTGCCCCTTCGTCACGGGACTGCCAAAGTAATATTTGGCATTAATTTTCGCAGTGATTGTATCTCCTAATGCAACGGGCTCTTTGGGAGCCTCAACAAGAACTTCAAATTCCGGCTTTTTGTATTCCTCGATCCGAAATGAAATATTTGACCGAACTGTTGATTTTCTGCTTGCCCCTTGAGAAGCGAGATATTCTGCGCGCAATTGCAGATAGTACACACCAAGTCCTGCATCTTTGGGAATCTCCCAATCGGAATTGACACCACCAAATGCATCAGTGGTGAGAGACTTTTCAAAAATTGTTTTACCTTTATTGTCTCTCAGTTTGATGCTCACTTTATAATTAGCAAACTCGGTTGTATCCTTTAAATCATAACCGACACGGCGTAACCAGAATTTATAGTTAACGGTTTGCCCGGGTCGGTATACAGGACGATCGGTAATCCCATAGACTTTGGGTCGCTGAGGGTATTTTTCATTGATTGACCGCGAATACCAAAATCGTTCAAAGCCGGAATAGGCAAACCGCCCTGATTTAGTTCTGGCAATTGTGATCCATTGATATTTTGCCTTTAGCAGAGTCGCGTCAGGAAATGCCTGACCATTTTCATCTGTCTGCTCTGCAAAATTGGACGTCAGCATTTGATACTGGTTTCGTCCTGTATGTTTTTGCCAGTAACCAAAAAACTCCAGATTCGCATTAGGAATTGGTTTACCGGTACGAGAGTCAGCAACGTAATAATAAGTACGCCCCGCTAACTTTTTATGAATGATCGCTGTGTCATCCAGCCAAACAATAATCCGACTGGTATTACCGTTTTTCATCTTTCCAATCAACAAATATGCTCCTGCATTCTGCAATGGTGTATTGATTGTAATCAGTCGATCACGGTGACCAGAAAGTGGGTCAAGATCAAGCTCCCACTGAGAAACCAGTTTGCCTTGGTATTTTTTCTGCTGTTCACGGACGAGACGATATCCCAGGTTTGAAATATTAATCGCATTCCAATTCAACTGTTTGGGATGTGTCTTCAAATAGTCTTTGACATCATTTAATAATTTTTCTACATGCACTTCGTACGCTTCAAACTGAACCTGTTCTGCATTTCGAAAACGGAAGCCTACTTTAGCTCCCGAACCGGCTGCCTGCGTTCCAATCGGTTCAAATTGCCCCCAGTTTTTAATAATCTGGTCAAGTCGCTTCTGTTTGTGTTTGTAAGGGTCACCATACTTTTGAATGCTCTCTTGAATATACTTTACTGCAGTCGGATATTGTCGTCGGTTTTCAAAGATGCTTGCCAATTGAGACAATGCATTTTCCGCAAAAACGCTCTTCCCCATTTCAACAATCTTTTGGTACAAGCGAATAAAGTTGACGTCGTCTGGAAGATTGAGCCGTTTAATTCCAGTGGCCAGTCTGGTTAGCGTCTCTGTTTCTTTAAGGCTTTCCAAAGAAAATGGATTGACTTGTTCATTTTCTGCTTCACTTTGATCGAGATTAATCCGCGAAAAATACCCCATATAACTCTGCAATGTCTGAACGCCAAATTGACTACGATAAAAGTTTGCAATTTGAAGTGATGCATCCTGCCGGCGAGCTGGTCCCAGTAAGATCACTCGGTTCAACATCCAGCGCCAGCGTTCTCCGTCGTTGGCAGCAGCCTCGAAGGATTGAGGAACGCGATAAAATATCGGATTTCCCTCTTCATCGACGGGCGCTCCTTGTGGCCCCTCACTCAGATAGCCTCGGTAGAATCTTCTGGAATTTTCGCTGACGTCGAGATAGTCAGGTACTTTGTTCAAGTCCGTCAGAATCTGCAGCTTCCAGGCATTTCCTCCTTGACGACCATTCATAAAATAGACTGCGAAGTCATAATAAATATCTCTCGCCAACACAGTATCATCGCTATTTTTCAATTGATCGACTGCCTGGGTCATCAATTGGAGTGCACGTAAACGGTCTTGCTCCTGAGTATTGATATACTGTGCTGCTCCTCTGTGATTCCCGCGAATAAATTTTCGATCTACGATATATCCATAATGCGGTCCTTGAATCAGACTCTCAGCGATTTTCCACAACACACGCGGCTTGTCAGAATGTACCTTTAAAATCGATTCACGAAATTCATCAATCTCATTCACGCGATTCAACCGTTTGAGACATTGAATCCCTCCAAGCAGATCATTGGTAATGCCTAAACCGGTATTATTGCGACGAGTCGCCAGCTTCTGATAGATTTGATAGGCATCTCGATACTTTCCCTGCTTTTGAAACGTTTGAGCCAGGGCGCGTTCATCGGGAATCTTTTTCTCTGCGGCAAAGAGATAGACTCCCAGGACACTGGAAAAGAGAAGAATAAATGACCATTGAGCACTTTTCTTCATTCTAAGTAGAAACATTGCTTAACCTGTATGTAAAGATGGGATTGGGTTTGAGAGTATCAGACGAGGATCATAGTAATTTCTAACATTGAGACGAGATAATTCTGGTGTTCAGTTCCAGGAATTATTGAATTTTTCAATCAACTCATAAAATTCAAGGTATGAGATTGAGAAAAATTCCTGCATAATCTGACTTTTATTTAAATTATACACATTTGAGAGATGTAAAGAGACGAATCTATGGATTGGATAATGGGCGTTTTGTCACTCTGTGGCTACCTGATCACTCTGGCTCTGATTCCGACGATTCTTTTACAAAAAAAACGCCACCCCTCTGCTTCAATTTCCTGGATCTTAACAATTATTTTGTTACCTGGTCTGGGTGGGATCTTGTATCTCTTTTTTGGAATCAATCGCGTACAAAGGCGTTCTCTTTCAAAAGAAAGGTCTAACCAGTCTCTTGCCCCCAAACTTCCACAAGTCATCCAGAATCAATTACTTTCCATGGATGGCTACCTGCATTTCAATCGGATCATGATGCGATTAGCCAAAAACGTCGGTCACACCGTCCCGACTTTTGGTAACCGTGTTGAACTCGTGACAGATACCAATCGTACCTTGGGACTGATTAAACAGGCGATTTTAAATGCCAAAAGTTCTATTCATCTTGAATACTATATTTGGCAACCTGATCGCTCCGGTACTCAGATCAGAGATTTATTAATCGAGAAAGCGAAGGCTGGCATCGAGGTTCGCTTTCTATACGATGGTTTTGGCTCACTAAAGTTAAGACATCGCTTCTTTAAACCGATGCTTGAGGCGGGAATTCAAGTAGCACCTTTTCTTCCAGGTGCCACTTTTCGCGAACGCTGGTCGATCAATTTAAGAAACCACCGTAAGATCGTAATCGTCGATGGAAATGTGGCATTCACCGGTGGAATGAATATTGGTGATGAGTACCTGGGACAAACCATAGAACTTGGTTTTTGGCGAGACACACATTTAAAAATAGAAGGGCCTGAAGCGTTACAACTACAACAGGTCTTTGCAGAAGACTGGTTTTTTGCTACAGGCGTAGCGTTGACTCAATATCATTACTATCCCCATCCGGAGCCAACAGGAAATGTGACCGCCCAAACCCTCTTATCTGGCCCGGAAAAAGATGCCGATGTTTTCCTGACGATTATGTTTGCGGCGATCAATGAAGCACGGGAAAGTATTCAGCTAACCACATCTTATTTTGTACCACCTGAATCCTTAACAACCGCTTTGGAGTCAGCAGCTCAGAGAGGAGTACATGTAAAGCTATTACTTTCCGGTAAATCAGCAAATCCATCTACGGTATATGCGGGTCGTTCTTATTATGATTCTCTACTGGATGCCGGAGTAGAAATTTTTGAATACACGAAAGGGATTCTACACTCGAAAACCTTAGCAATCGATGGCTGCTGGTCTTTGGTAGGAACAGCTAATTTTGATTTTCGAAGTCTAATACTTAACTTTGAAGTCGGTCTGGCAATTTACGATCGAAAATTTGCACAAAGACTAATGGAGTCAACCGAAAAAGATATTCTTACTGCAACAAAAATTACGAAAGTCGACTGGGCCAAGCGTAGAAAAATCACAATTTTAAAGCAGAATCTCTGTCGCCTCTTCGCACCTGTAATGTAGAAATGTAGACAAGTCATTCAAACTAGTAATTTAGTCAAGGACTTTTATGGCGGTAAGTCTGAGGAGCCCCGTCTGGTAACGTTGCCAAAAAGCTGATTAATTGTAAAACTTCCTCTTTTGATAACAAGTTCAACAACCCTTCTGGCATTGATGATTTTTTTACTGGAATAATTTCATCGATATCTTTTTTATCAATCAGATGTTTTTCGCCTTTACCAGTTAAAATCAGTAATTGATCTCGGTTCGCTGTCGCTCCCATCATTCCTGTAAGCACCTTTCCCTGTATAGTGACAATAGTAAAGGTGGGGTACTCTTCAGGAATGAAATGCGAAGGAAACATTGTCGCCAACAAAATTTCCTTCTGTTGAAGTCTGCGGCTGACACTCGTCAGGTCTGGGCCGACCTTCTCGCCCAGTTTCCCGAAACGGTGACACTTGACACAAGTTGCTTTTACAAATGATTGCTCACCCAATTTTAAATCGATCTTGTCTTTCGACCGCTTTTTCAACTCACTCATTAAGTTAGTAAATTTCCAACGACTCTCTGCATCTTCTATGGGAAAAACGGGCTCTAACTCATCTGGATATTGCTCTGTAAACCACCTTTGCCACACCAACATGGGGGAGTGTTTTTCTACAGTTGATTGATCGAATTTTACTCCTGTCCAATGAGATAAGAGTTGCGAAGCAATCTCCTGCCCCAGAACATCCTGCGCCAGACCTACCAAAATAACTTGTCGAATCCATTGCGCTTTGTTGGAACGACGACGAAATTTTGTAAGCACACTCATCACTGTTTTTGCCTGCTCTCCTTCAACCACGTTAAGAGAGCGGACCAATATTCTCCAATCAGCATCTCGACGCTGATTCTCCTTGGAGTACCAACTGATCGCCTCTGCCACATCATTTCGACGTTCTGGATAGGATTCGAAGAGTTCATGTAAATACATCAATGTTGGTTTATCAGCAATCCGAGCCATTGCAATCAACAAAGCGTTTAAATGGCGCTTCGATTGTGTGTCTGAATGCTTCTGGTTCCGTAAATCAATCTCAAGATCACGTAATGCAGAAAATTCAGCTCCCGTCATACGACTTAATGGCTCTCCCGCAATGACAATTTGAAATTCTCCTTGTGAGTTTTCTTCAAGAAATGCTTCATCCAACCCATCAATTTTCAAGGAACGTATGGGCTCTTTTGCATGCAGGATCACCAGTGTCCCGAAAATCATTGGAATTAAGACGATAGTCCCAATGCTGGATAAGATCCTCTGGATGATCATGTATCAGTTCCTGTTGTTGGCTACTTCATTTGATTTATACTTAAACAATCTCAATCTAAATCTTACAGAAGATAATACTCTTCACACTATGTTCTTTTATCAGTTTTGTATAATATTTATCGAGGTATGTTAGTTTTATTTCTTCATTTCAGGGACGATGACATGACAATTTCCTATTCAATCTATAAGGATATGATCAGCACCTGCTGCCTGCTCTCAATCTCGCTAAGCCTGGTTTTCTGGTCAACAGGGTGTTCATCAGACCAAAGCTCGCAGTCCTCCAACCCAACAGCAGAAACACAAGCTCAGTCCACAAAACCTGAAGTTGATGAAATCAAGCCAGCTGAAACCATTGAGATTACATTGACATTAACTGATCTTAAAGGCTTTCAGGAAATCTTGGACAAACAAAAAGGGAAGGTTGTGTTAGTTGATTTCTGGGCAACATGGTGTATTCCTTGTGTGAAGAACTTTCATCATTCTGTTGAATGGAACAATGAATATGCTAACCAGGGACTGAGCGTTATTTCCGTGAGCATGGATGATTCGGATGAAGACACAGAAAAAGCAGTGTTAAAATTCCTGGAATCTAAAGACGCACAAATGATTAACTTGCTGGCAACGGCTGCCAAAGATCAGGACCCGATGGATACTTTTGGAATTGAAGGTGGAGCCTTACCAAATTACCGAATTTATGACCGATCAGGAAACCTCGTTGAAACATTTGCATCTGACAACCCAGACAATCTCTTCACACAAGCCCAAATCAAAACTGCTTTAGAAAAAACATTGAAGCAAAAGCCAAACTAAACCATACCCTCATTTTTGAGATTTGAACATGTTCCGTAGGCTCTGGTCGACTTGCCTCGATGAGTTTCTTGGCTTTTATTTATTACACCGGTTTTTCTATTTTAAAAAGCATCCCCTGATTATCTCGAATGCGGGAGAGTCATCGCCTGAGTTATATAGTAGCGATCTCACAACTTTCTTTTCACCAGTCCCTGCGCCAGCTAAATTGGAATTTCAACCTCAACTGAAACCGTTATCCAATTCTGTTATTCCCACTGCGAAAGTTGAAGATTTTCAATTTGCCAGTTCCATCCAAACTGGTTTTCCTGAAAATGATCTCGTAAAGGGGAGGCACTGGAAATCAACTTCCATACCTACCGAAAAAGAAGAAACACGACAATATACCGTAGTCGCCGTCGATGGAATCGTGCAACTGGGGGTGCGCAGCTTTAACAGACTCGCCCAGCGATTAACCCCTTTTGGTATCGATGTCATCATGATGGATAGCCCCTTTAATTTCAGACGGACTCCGAATGGCTATCGTCCAGGTCAATTAATTGCTGGAGGCAATTTAGATCATCAGTTAACCGTAGCACGTCAGGGAGTACTGGACCTCTGGAGCCTGATTCTCACGTTGCAGGAAAAAGGTCATCAAATTGGTCTGGTGGGGATCAGTCATGGGGCCTGGATGACATTGACAGCCGCTCTATTAGTTGAACAGCTAAATTTCGTCATGGCAATCACACCGCCTGTTGACTTGTTTCATATCCTCGATGAAGGAGGTGCGGTGGTAAATGCAATTCGTCGTGGAGTGGCTCATGAAACAATTGATCGGGAGCGTTTGAAATCCCTTATCAGTCCACTCATTGTCTCTAATTGGGAGCCTTTACTGTCACCTGCATCGATTTATCTTCATGTTGCCGACTACGATCGTTTTGTTCCGTCATTCCGAATTGACAAGCTGGCTGAACAATGGCAGGCACAATCATTCCATCACAAACTTGGACACATCGAAGCAACTACCGGCCCCAAAGTGGTTTCGCAGGTTGCCTCAAATATTCTTGATTTTTGGGATGTCAGTTAAAATACTCCCAAGTTCCTGAGCACATTTGCCTCACTTCTACAACTTGATTGTGATCCACCACAAAATTCAATCGTTACAACCTGTATGACTGATATCATTTCATACATGATGACTTTTTCTACCAGATCATGATGAAAAAAAGCATCATGTTGTCCTTTCGCAACTTATTCTTGGAATAGAGCCTCAATCGAAGAATTCAGTGATTATCTTCGACAAATTATTGATGCTTCCAGTGGGCCACTACGTTTATCATGTGTTAGATAAAAGTATTTAATTCGTCTTTATAGTTAACCTTTTTTGATTAAAACAAAAAAGGAAGCTGCCAAGGGAGCAACTATGCAGGTACGAGTTCGCGATCTAATGACCGTCAATCCCACCAGTGTGCTGATGGGCACAAGTCTGCAGGAAGCTGCGGAACAAATGATTCTCGCAGAGTCTTCTGAAATCTACGTTACTGATCTGCAAATGCGGTTAGTTGGCGTTGTTCCGGATTATGAAATCCTCAAGCATAAACTCATGCATCAAAATCTGGACGCCCCCATCAATTCTATTATGAACGTGCAAATTGATGCCCTCTCTCCAGAAGATGATGCGATACAACTCGCCTTTTTGTTTCGTGACCGACGTAACAGCTGTATGGCCGTTACGGAGAATGGTCGACTTGTTGGTAAACTGAGCTGCAGAGACGTATTTCGCGTGATCATGGCATTGGATTCCATTGAAATGGCAGAGGAACAGACACAAGGAGAACCAACTTCCTCAATGACGAGTGCACCTGTCCCAGCCGTTTCAACAATCAACCCACCTCACTTAGCCAAAAGCAGTCTCAGAAAACATTTCCTGCAGCAAAACGCTCCCCAGGCTAAATAATGGGCCACTCATTTTTTGATCTGTCAGCTTTGGGCTTTTAAATCAATACCCATGTCCTGAAATAGATCGATCATATCTTCCCACACATTTTTCTTCGCTGAAGGATTTCTTAGCAGATAGGAAGGATGATATGTGCAAATGACTCGGGCGCGGCCATATTCATAAAATCGGCCCCTCATTTTACCGATTGGTAATTCTGATCTCAGCAAATTCTTAGCTGCTACTGACCCCCAGCAAACGATATAGTCAGGATCCACAATCTCAATCTGGGCATCCAAAAACCCACGGCAATTTGCGGCTTCCGTATCAGAGGGATTTCTATTTCCAGGTGGACGGCACCTGAGAATATTGGCGATATAGATATCACTGCGTTTTAATTGGCAAGCCTCGATAATCTTATCGAGCAATTTTCCCGCACGCCCTACAAATGGTTCGCCTTGTTTATCTTCATCAGCCCCGGGTGCTTCTCCGATGAACATGATCTTTGCAGCTGGGTTCCCTACTCCAAATACAGTTTGTGTGCGCGTCGAAGCTAACTCAGGACACTTTTGACACTGAGCAACCTGATCAGCAATAATATTTAACTCTGCTTGTCGATCCGCCTTTTTCAGTTTTGATTTCGTGGTTCGAGTCACACTCATTTCCTTTCGAGGTTCTTCAGTCTCAATTACCGTATTGATGGGAGACGGATCATTCTCTCGGAATAGTACCCCCTGATTAGCAGAACTCTGTAGTTCCTTCGAAGATGTTCGTGGCTTTGCTCCTGACGGATTGACCTGTAGAGATTCTTCAACTACTGTTTTCTCTGGCATGACGGGAACAACACGTTTGATATGTTTTACCCCAGATCTTTGCCAGCTTTCGATTAATTGGCGGGCAGCCCTGGTTTGCGAATGATTGTTCTTATTGTCATTCATCCCACGAACACCTGACTTTATCGTTTCACCTTACAACCCGGTACTGCTGCTTTGAACTTTTCGACTCCCTTATCGGTAACTTGTGTAAAGCTGAGCAGGAGTTCTTTCAAGTTTTTCAAAGCGGTCAGTTTTTGTAAACCTTCATCCGTAATTTCTGTTTTGCTTAAGTTGAGATACTCCAGCTTTTTTAGCGGAAGTAAATAATCCAGTCCCTCATCAGTGATTTTCGTGCCTTCCAGATTGAGGCGTGTGAGATTGGTCAAGCCCGAGATAATTTTCAATCCCGCATCGGTTGTTTCAGTACCCCATAATCCGAGACGTTGCAACTTTTTCATGTTTTTAATCTGCTCAAGCCCTTTGTCACCAATCATCGATTCATCCAAATCGAGATAAGTCAGTTCGGTTAAACCAGACAAATACTTCATACCTTCATCCGTAACCACGGTGTCGCGTAAATGCAAAGTCTGAAGTTTTTTCATCCCCTGTAAATTCGCAATTCCAGGATCGCCCACAAAATCCCGCCGTAAATGCAAGGCTTCCATGTTGGTCATATCTTTAAGATGTTTCAGTCCCTCATCCGAAATTTCCGTATCATCCAGTTCCAGTGATACCAGGTTTTTATCTTTTAAGAGTTCTAAAGTTTTATCTGAAATATTCCTCCCCCAAGTGTTCAATCTTTGCAGATTCGGTAATTCGGCCACATTCTTCATTCCCTCGTCAGTCACTTGTGTCGCCTGTAATTTGAGAACTTTTAAGTTCTTCATGCCTTTAATCAATGGCATTCCTTCGTCATTGATTTCCTTGTTGAATCGCAAATCGAGGTCTTTCAAATTAGGAAACTCGGCAACGACTTTTAGCGCATCATTGGTAATATTAGTCGCCCGCAGAGAGAGTACTTGCAGATTTTTTAAATCGGCGAGGTTTTTGACACCTTCGTCACCGATGGCGGTACTTTCCATATTCAAATACCATAAATTTTTCTTCTTACTAATCTCTTCGGTAGCAGTATCTGTAAAATCAGGTCCCCAGATCGTCAGTCGTTCCAGGGATGGCAACCCAGCAAGGTGCTTCAAATCTTCATCCTTAGCCGTTGATCCTTTCAAATCCAGGATCAGAACACGTCCATCATCCGACAGTTTCATCGTTGCTCCCAGATCCTTAAAAGCTTGCACTGCCTCAGGAGCGTCTGGTTTTGGTTGAACTGCCTCATTTGTTTGTTTGTTGGAATGACTCTCTTCCGCTGAAGTCGATTTTGCTTTGGAATCAGGCGTTTTGGAGGTATTCGAATCAGGACAACCTGATAACAAACATAATCCCAACAGAGAAAGAATCGCTTTCATTTTCATACTGTCATCCCTTGTTATGGGCGATAATGCTCGAAAATACATATTTGTGATAAAGGGAGGATTCTTGGATTTGGAAGCTTTCCTATTTTCTCATCGAATAATCAATCGACATGAAACATTCACAAAACCATCCTCTTTTTCTAACAATGATCCCCAAAATAGAGCCCTTGCAGAAACATTGCAATTCAAAGCATCTCTTTTCTGCAACTACTTGCGATTCCCCGCTCATAGAGGGTATACTCAAAGCATAAACAAACTTCTATACGTCGACCTGATAACAAACCTGAACTTATTAAGACGTCCAATTAATCAAGGATCTTGCAGTGAATCATCGCCTCCCCTACATTGTCCTGCCACTATTAAGCCTCACTTTCATTTTCTGTCTGATGAGTGATCAATCCCAGGCAAAAGACTGGTCTACTTACCTGGGTGATAAAGAACGATCAGGAGCTACTTCCGATTCATTCCAGCTTCCACTCACAAAAGCCTGGAAATATACAGCTCCCAGTAAACCAAAATCAGGTCAAACAGATCCCGGCGAACGTGTGATTGAAGGACATGACTTGGAATCACGAGTTGATTTCGATGATGCTTTTCATGTCACAATCGCAGGAGGCCGTGCGTATTTCGGGTCTTCTGTCGATCATCAACTACGGTGTGTTGACTTAAAAAGTGGTAACGTCATCTGGAAATTTTTTACAGGAGGTCCCATCCGATTAGCCCCGACTCTTAATCAATCTCGAGTTTTCTTTGGTTCCGATGATGGCTTTGTCTACTGCCTGGATGCGAATTCTGGAAAATCGCATTGGAAGCTACGAGCAGGACTCAACGAAGAGATGATTATCGCACGAGGTGAAATGGTTTCAAGATGGCCTGTGAGAACAAATATTCTGGTTGATGAGGGAGTGGCTTACTTTGGAGCGGGTATTTTTCCTCACGAAAATATCTATTTGTATGCGGTCAACGCGAAAACCGGCAACGTCATCTGGAAAGTAGACAACCTCAGCCAGACAAGTGCGGGTCGAAATGAACTTTCGCCACAAGGATATCTTTTAGCAAATGACGATATCTTAATCATTCCTTCAGGTCGGTCTCTCCCAGCCGCCTTTAATAAAAAAACAGGCCAACAGGAACACAAGCGTTCTTATAGTTGGAGAAGTACAGCCGGTGGTGTAGTCGGTGGAACACAAGCATTACTCGCCGATGGGCAAATTTACTCGATGGGTGCCCATCATATTTTAGCATTATCTCAAGATAAAGGAGACGTTGGATTCGCCTGGCTGAACGGTCAACAAATGGCGGCTCAAGGCGACTTCGGATACATTGCAACAGGTAGCTCCGTACTAAAAGTCAATCGAAAGGAATACGCAGCTGCCTCTCAAAAAACACATAAAAATGATATGACGATCAATAGTTTGTTACGCAAACTACGCGGTTTGAAAGATAAAAAAGCAGCTGAAGTACGTGATCAAATCAAAAAGCTGAAAGAGGAAAATAAGACATACGCAAAGATAGGAGTCATTTGGGAACAGAACTCCGATGCCCGCGATGCACTCATCGTTGCTGGCAACAAAGTGGTTATCGGCGGTCAAGACAAAGTAGTCATTCTAGACGAAAAAACTGGTAAAATCCTGGAAACATTGAAAGTCAACGGCAAAGCGCGCGGTTTGGCTGTATCTGATGGTAATCTGGTTGTGAGTACGTCACTTGGTGATATTGTTGCCTTTCAATCATCTGACAACTCTAATCCGTCGAATTCAACAGTTGAATCGATCACTCAAAAATCCCCCTACCCTGAGGACAAATGGACGCCCCTCTATCAGCAGGCAGCCAAAGATATTTTAACGAACTCACAAATTACAAATGGGTTCTGTCTGGTGTTGGGAAGTGAAGAAGGAAGGTTGGCTTATGAACTGGCTCGCAACAGTGATCTAAAGATTTATTGTATCGAACCTGATATTACCAAAGCCGAAGCATCTCGCCAAAAACTGAGTGAGGCAGGTTATTACGGGCATCGTGTCACCGTTCATCAAACGGAACTTTCCCCTCTCCCCTACTCGCGTTACTTTGCAAACTTGATTGTCTCAGACACATTCCTCAAAACAGGTCAAGTACTTGGAATTCCCAAAGACATCGCTAAACATGTGAAGCCGCTGGGCGGAATCATCTGTCTTGGTATGCCTGCAAATTCTAATACTGAACATGCTTCATCTGAAAAATTGACAGACTGGCTTAAGCAGACAAAACTCGCAAAAACATCCAAAATCTCAAGCAAGAATGGTTATACCATGCTCACTCGCGGTGCATTACCAGGCGCAGGCAGTTGGTCACACCAATACGGCGACCCGGGAAATACCGCCAGCAGTAAAGACCAATTAGTGCGCGGAGGTCTCGGAGTTCTGTGGTTTGGTGATCCTGGCGAAAAGAAAATGGTCAACCGTCATGAAGGTGCCGTGGGACCATTGGCAATTAACGGTCGATTGTTTATCCAAGGCGAAAGTACCATTATGGCCTTTGATGCCTACAACGGTCTCTTTCTTTGGGAACGCGAAAATCCGCAAGCGATTCGTACAGGGGTCTTTCAAAATCAAAACCCGGGAAATTTAGTAGCCAGCAAAGATAGCCTGTTCTTTATGATGAAGGAGTTCTGCTATCAGCTCGATGCAGCCACAGGCAAAACCGTTCGCAAAATTCCATTACCAGAGAAACTCAACGATGGAAAACATGAATGGGGTTATTTGGCTTATCAAAATGGAATGATCTTTGGAACTGCTACCACACGAAATGAACTCGAAAGTCGACTAAGACGCAGAGGAAGAAAGACAGAAGATTCAACAGATGCTTTGTTCGCAATCGATGTAAAAACAGGTAAACCAGTCTGGAGTTATCAAGGCAAGAACATTGCACATCATACCATTGCCATAGGTCCAGAAGCCGCTTATTTCATTGACAGCTCTATCACCAGTGAGCAACGTGCAAAAATTCTAAGACAGGATAAATCACACTTATCAAAACTGACTGGCAAAGAAAAAGAAATCGCCGAAGACCGGCTTAAAAAACAAGACCTTCGATTAGCCGTTGGCTTGGATCTTAAAACAGGTAAACAACTCTGGTCCAAACCCGTCGATGTGACAGATTGTAGCGAGATCGGGATTGGGGGTGGCAAGCTCACATTGCTCTATCAGAACAATGTTCTGCTGCTATGTGGTGCGAATGCGAACGGTCATTACTGGAAACAGTTTATCGCTGGTGATTTTTCTCGCCGTCGATTAGTGGCATTAAATGCCACTGATGGTTCAATTTTGTGGAAAAAAGATGCAAACTACCGACACCGTCCCATCATTGTTGGTGAAAAAATTATTGCAGAACCCTGGTCCTATGACCTTTACACGGGTATTCAACATACACGCAAGCATCCTCTTACCGGACAACAAGTCCCCTGGAGTATTATGCGAGAGGGCCATCACTGCGGTATGCTTGCCGCATCAGAGAACATGCTGATGTTCCGTTCCGGCTATACTGGCTTTTACGATCTTGAAAAAGATGGCGGTACACGTCACTTTGCCGGACATCGCACGGGTTGCTGGATCAATGCGATTCCTGCCAATGGTCTGGTAATGATTCCTGAATCCAGTGCAGGCTGTGTTTGTTTATTCTCGATTTCTTCTACAATCGTTCTTGAGCCACGTGAAGAGAGAACCCACTGGACCATCTTCAGTTCTGTTGGTCCCAAAACACCAGTCCAACACATGGCTTTAAATATGGGTGCTCCCGGGGATCGACGAGATGCACATGGTACTGTCTGGATGGCCTATCCCCGTCCTCGTCCCAGTCGTGAAACAGGTCTTGATTTTAAATTTGATATCAAACCAAAATTCACAGAAGGAGGGGGATATAACAGTATTAATGAGATCACAAACCCCATTAAAGAGGCAGAGCCCTCTTGGGTTTTCACTTCCTGGGCTCGTGGTCTCAAGGAATGCACCATTCCACTATTAGGCAAAAAAGATGCACCGGCAACTTACAGCGTAGAATTATCCTTCTCTGCTCTGGAGCCAGTTTCGTTGAATCTAAGCCAAAAAGGAGAGCCTCTGTTTGACATTAAGCTACAAGGGAAAGTGGTTGAAAAAAGCTTCAATCCCTACGCAGCAAAATCTACACTGGTTCGAAAATTTGAAGGCATTCCTGTGAAAGATAATTTACAACTTGAATTTGTACCACTCAACGACAGTGCAAAGCAAATGCCGCCTTCACTAAGTGGAATTGAAATTATTCGCTCAGACTCATAGACTGGTATCAGTATTAAACAGCTACCAGCCTTTTTTCTAAGCGAGATCGTGTGAAATATTTACTTAGTAGCAAGCGAATCACAGTTTGGCTGGTATTGCTATTCATTCTCGGCATTAAAGGATTATCCCCCGCAAATGCCCTGGAACTAGCTCTGGAACCCCCGGGAGATCGTGAATTTGTTCGTGACCTCGCAGGCATGCTTGATGAAAAGACTACAAAACAGATTAAAGAGATCTGCGATAAACTGCTCACAGACAAAGCAACACCGATTATTGTGGTCACAATCGATTCAATGGCAAAATATGGCGGGGCCGATATGCGAATCGAAACCTTCGCCACTATTCTGTTTAATCAATGGCAAATCGGCCATGCCAAACTCGGAGATCAAGATTGGAACACGGGAATTTTATTATTAGTTTCCAAAAATGACCGTAAAGCAAGAATTGAACTCGGTGCAGGTTGGGGACGTCGCGAAGATGCATTGTGCCGTCAAATCATGGATGATTACATGATCCCTCAGTTTAAACAGGGTAAGTTCTCAGAAGGAATCTTGCTCGGAGTTGAAGCGTTGGACAAGATGGCACGGAAGCTCGAATTGCCAACCAAACCACGTTCTGCCTGGTCGTATGTCATCGTCGCTGTTGTCATCGGACTGGGAATTTTCACAGTGATCTCATTGATCCGTCGCGGTTCCAGTGGCTGGGCCTGGTTATTTTGGGGTGTCGTTTTTGCCGTGATTGGTACGATTCTCTACCAGATGTTAAGCAATCGTGGAGGTGGCGGAGGCTTCAGTGGCGGTTCGTTTGGCGGCGGATTCTCAGGCGGCGGTGGGGCGACCGGTTCCTGGTAACCAATGTCTCACTCATATAATAATGAAAGTATCGATTCATGCAGAGCGCCTTTGATTTCTTAAATGAAGAGCAACAGAAACAGGTCGAGCAAGCTGTTGTAGACGCAGAAAAACGTACTTCCTGCGAGATCGTGCCTGTCGTGGCGACCTCTTCAGGCCGTTATGATCGCCCGGAAGATATCGTAGGTCTCTGGCTCACCATTATCACAGCACTTTGTCTCTGGTACTTTTTTCCAAGAAACGCGGGACAAGGTGGTGACTGGAGTGGCTTGCCGCTTGGTGTCGAATTGATCTTTGCTACATTATTGTTAATCATCGCTTTTATCATCGGTGCGGTAGCTGGCAGCAGGATCGGGTGGCTCAGAAGACTATTTACACCCCGCCAACAAATGCAAGATGAAGTCGCAGCTCGAGCACGCGAGATTTTCTTCGACAAACGAGTTCACCATACTGAAGGCGGAACGGGCATCCTGATATACATCTCCCTGTTCGAGCACATGGCAGTCGCATTAGCCGATCAGGCAATCATCGATCAATTAGGACAATCATTCATAGATCAGATCTGCCAGCAATTAACGAAAGGCTTACACACCGGCGATGCAACCACAGCAATTTGTGATGTCATCAAAGAGATCGGCGACCAAGCGGCAACACCTCTTCCCCGCGCTTCAGATGACCAGAACGAACTACATGATGTCCTGGTTTTGATCGACTAAGTTATGCACTTACTATGGCGACCAAAACATTCAGATTGCTCGCTATGGTTTAAAAAGTTTCTAAATTAAAAATGGCGTAATATGTTTTTTTGATGCACGCTTTGCCCCGCATTGAAAGTCCTGAGACCTACCTTTTTCTCACACCTCGCCTAGCTCCTCGCCAACTACTGCAATATCTTCACTATTTGAGCGTGAATTGATGCCAAAACAAACCACTTTTGCGTCATTCGTAGACCATAATCGTACCAAATCAGGACATAAAAATGCATTATATTCATGATCGATGGCGTGAAACTGATAGTAAATACGCGCCACTAATTCTGTTTTCAAAGTCACATTCAACTACTAATGGCTCATCTGCACTGCATGTAAGTGCAATGGAAAACCAGTTTTGTTTCCGATTTTCATTACTGTCAACTTCCCCGGTGAATTGTTATAATAGTATAGAAGCGTTACTGGATATTTAGGCCCTGAAAATATATCAGATATGGTTATAGCAAACCTTATTGTCAAACTAGTTGAAAGGGAAAATCATGACGAACCGAGACCGACTAAGCGAGTTGATCAGTGCATTAGAACAACAACGTGATGAACTCGCATTGAAAATCCACCTTGGAAAAAAAGAAGTCCAGGACGAATGGGAACAGGTCACAACCAAATTAGATGAGTTAACGAAAGACTACGAGCCAGTCAAAACCGCAATGAAAGAGTCTGCCAGTAATCTGGTTGAGTCGCTAAGTTTGGTAGCCAGTGAAATCGAGCAGGGATTCCAGCGCATTCGCAAGTCGCTCTAAATATCTGAGGCCTCCAACAATTAATATCGGAGCGAGCTTGCATCCGTTAATGTTTCAGGGAACGACCATCATTCTCGGGGGGGAAGGCAGTTCTCTTTTCAACCAGTTGACTCATAGAAATCAAAATGGCAATTCATTTTTTATGACAGGTTTTTAAAGAGCAGTGGCCTCTCAGAATAATGTTACCACCTGGGTTGTGGAATGTTCTCAAGTTTCCATGGTTCCACTCCGAATTCAAAAGCACCGATGTCCGGCTTTTCACCCTCAAATGGCAACCCAACATTCACACCTCGATCCACCACGAAACTCTCCGCATCTTTCGACGTCCAGAAGGGGCTCGGTTTCTGCCCCTCTCGTATCAGTCCCGGATCTTCATTTTCTAAATTTCCCTGCGGGACGGCCAAACAGTTGACAAAAAGATTGTGCTTCACATCCATTTTTGCCAGGATCTCAGCATGCTCCTTCCAGACAATGCGACGTGGCTGACTCCAGGCCGCAATCACAAGATTATTTTTGAAAACCCAGTTATTTAACCGCTCAGGCTTGCTAACGCCAAGCAATGTCCCCGTTCGATTACCCGCATCTGCACAAAAAATCGAATTGTTATAGACAAAAATATTTTCGGCAAGTCCGTTATTCATCCAAATCAGTGCACGATCCACATTTTCAATTACGTTGTATCGAATGGTGACGGGGCCATGATTAATGCCACCATGATGCGTATAAACCCGACCATTGGGGCTTGAAGTATTCACATAATTGTGTTCGAAAATCAGATGATTCCGAGGTCCCTCAATTGTATAACTATGACTGAGAAAATTATGGTGAATCCAAAACGAGTACTCAAATTCTCTCGTATTAGGATCAGCTGCCTGCCCCCCTTTAGGAATGGAAATGCACTGATTGATCCAGTTATGGTCGATCTCAACGCCATATTCATTTTCATGGGCAGACTCGATACCAAATCCACCTTTGATATCAATGAAATTGTGATGGATGCGTGCATTCGTATGTCCTCCGGCTTTATAGCCATAGCCACCACCAGTGCGACCTTTGATTCGGTTATGATGAATGTTCGCATTTGTTAAATACCGCGATCGAATGTGCCCACCCCAATGACGCATCTTATTTGTACTACAGTCCTCGAATTGGCAATGTCCCAAATCGATTTCCTGGCAAACATTCAGATAAATGCCATTCCAGCGAAAGTCTTTAAAAGCAACTTGTTCAATTTTAAGCCCCTTCGAAGCCGTAGCCCATATTCCGCCCGTAATGCGATGTTCCGGATTAGACGATATTGACAACTTTCGGATTGCGATGTTCTCTTTATCGCGAAATGCAATGACATGTTCTTGTGCGGGTGGCTGATCTGGTTTGAATTCCTCACTCAGTTTCCATGTATTCGAAGCAATTAAATGTGAGCCTTTTTTGCCTCGGGCTCCTTCGCCCACAATGGTCGTATTTGATTTTGGAAATGCAGTCCGAGTGACGTGGTAGGTTCCCGTGCGAATCACAATCTGATGTGGCTGTCCATCAGCGGGTGTCTGCTCACAAGCAAAGGCAAGCGATGCCCAAGCGGTTTCCCATGTTTTCCCATCGCGTGCTGGATCGTCTCTGCCGTTCATTTGAACGTGATACTTTTCTGCAAATACAGAGGAAGTTCCAAAGACAACCATAATGATGAAAAACACAAACGACTGGAATAAACGGCGACTTGCTGGAGTGTCAACAATAAGAGAAGTGCTTCGAGTCATATGATGCATGATAGCCCTGTCAAATCACTGATGATTGGACTCTGTGTTTCACAGTAGCCCGGGAATGTTCGATCATTCCTATTTTAGACACAAAGCAAACATCAACCACACTTCTCTCAACTTTCTACGGATATTATGAGAAGTTCAGCGTTGATCATCATTTATCTGATATGTACTTCAACCAGATCGAATTCAGACGCAAACCCTTTAACCCAGCAACTTTGGTCGCTTGAACCTTCAATGCCTGCCGTCCCTGTTTCAGTTGCAGAGTTCCAGCCGTTGTTTTGAAAAATACATTCTGACTCGTACTCATGGGAAGCTGACAAAGAATTTTTTCCTGGCCCACTGAGATTTGTAGTTGCCCTGTTTCTGGTTGTGCTGATCGATACCCATAGCTCATTTCCAGAGCATACCGGCCCGCTTTTAATACATCGAGCTGCCAAACGGCAGTCCCCTGATTCGACTGCCAATTGTCAATGGTATCCCAGTCATAACCATCAAAGGAATATTCGAGGCTGCCCCCTTTTAAGATGGCCCAACTAGGTTGCAGTTCGACTGCAGGCTCCTGATCATCACCTACTGGAATGGGCATTGGTTGATAAACCTGCCCGGCTGTCACATCATCAAACCAACGCAGAAACTCAGTACGCAATTGTTTCGCTTCTTCCGGATATTGTTTCGCAAGATCTTGTGTCTCACCCGAGTCGGCACTTAGATCATAAAGTTGTCCCATGGGCTCTATTTTTTTCTTTTTCCCCTTTGAATCATGTAACACCAATTTGAAACGCTCACCGTGAATCGACCAGCGGTGATAGGGATTCGGCGTATACCGATCCCAGGTATGATAGAGATATTTATGCGGCGACTTTCCCCCTCCCTGTTCCATTAGAGAAAGAATTGACTTTCCATCCAACTTGAGTTTCGCGGGGACTTGAATTCCTGCCAGCTCACAAAACGTAGGGAAGAGGTCCGTTTGTGCCGCCATCGCACCCGTGGTCTTTCCTGCTGGAAAATGCCCCGACCATCGCACAACAAACGGCACACGAATACCGCCTTCATAGGCACTCGCTTTACTTCCTTTAAGACCTGCCTTGTATCCTCGGCTGACCCCACCATTATCACTGGTAAATATGACTACCGTTTCCTGATCAATCCCGAGATCGTGAACCGACTGCAGCAACCGTTTCAGATTCTCATCGATCCGCTCAACCATGGCGTATATCCGCGCTTCCCGCAAAGGCAGTCCCTTGTCAAGATATTTTTTAATCAGTTGATCCCCTTTCGGCTGACCGTAGTGCGACGTATCCAACAAAAAGGGAGAATGCGGTGCGTTATAAGCCAGAAAACAAAAGAATGGTTGTGTTTTGTAACGCTTTATGAAATCAATGGCTGCATCGGTAAATAGATCGGTAACATAACCACGCGTTTCTACAGGCTGACCATTGACAACCACCTGATCCGGGTTCGTATAGCGTTCAATGTGACCATGATAATGACCAAAAAAATGATCAAAGCCACGACGATGTGGTTGATACTGCGCATATCGTCCCAGATGCCATTTCCCGAACAATCCCGTTTTATAGCCGGCTGATTTCAAGACTTGGGCAATCGTTGTCTCTTGACTCCCCAGTGTATCACCGCCAAAACGAGTGTTATACAAACCGGTACGAAGATAATGGCGGCCCGTCATTAAACCAGCCCGTGTGGGAGCACAGACCATATTCGCATAAAAACGGGTAAACGTCACCCCCTCAGCCGCCATTCGATCTATGGTTGGGGTCTCAATGTGTGGATTACCGGAAATTCCCGTATCCCAATACCCCTGATCGTCGGTCATCACCAGAATGATATTGGGCTGCCCGGATCGTTCTTTCGCTTGAATGGACTGCCAGCCACCACGTATCAAAAAGTAGGAAAGAAATACAACGACAACTAAAATATTTCTTCGCGCGTTCATAGATCTTCTCAACCTTAACTCATTCAGGAGTAACCAAAGTCAGAGTGATCTCAGGCTTGCTTCAAACAGTTTTCGAGATAAGCGCGTGATCGATTGATTTCGGCTGTGACTTCGTCGGTAGTTGGCAAAATTGGAATGCCCCGTGGTACAGGGTGCATAAAGATTTCCGTTCGTCCCGGATAATTGATTTTTTTCAATGCGGCTAAGATCGGAACGAAATTCAGATCGCCTCTACCCGGTAATTGCATTAGTTCCTGTTCTTTGGGAAGTTTCTTCATGCAGCCCATACCGTGTTGCCAGGCTTGAAAATGCACCAGCCGCTCATCCAGGTCTAAAATTAACTTGGCTATCTTTTCTGGATCCTGTTCCAAATGATAGGGTGCCAAGGCGATGCCAAAATGTTCGGAAGGCAGTGCATCCATCAACCAGCGCTGAGTATCCGGATCATTAATTAAACCACCTCCATGATTCTCCAGACCGATAATGATACCTTTCTCTTCCGCTGCACCTACATGCGGTTTTAGTTTCTCGGCAAAGACTTTGATTGCCGACTTGAGTTCGCCTCCCTTCAAACCTTTCGGTCCTCCACTATTGCAGATGACCATATCACCACCCAATTTTTTGACCAGATCCATCTCTCCCTGCATATTGAAGAGACCATACTTGAAGCAGGTAAAACTACCGAGCTTGACTTTGTATTTATTAAAGAGCTGTTTGGTTTTGTCGATGCCTAATTCATCAATTTGTTCGCGTTGATTTCCATGTCGCTTCGCCCAGATTTCCAGATATTGTGCGCCCGTTTTGGGGGTCTCCTGCAAAATGGTTTCCAGCGGCAATGTCCCATACATACAAGAAGCTACGATGTAATTCAATTGGAATGGTTTTTGATTACCATCTGTGCCCGCGGCGAACACGTTTCCCACCAAACCTGCTGAAAGTGCGCTACCCAGAAGTTGTTTATTGAAATCACGACGATTAAGCGAACCGGACATGAGCTTGTTTTCCTATTACTACAAAATTGAGATCCGTTTAAGAAACGACTCTGTCACCATCCTTTAAGAAAGGCACCACCAGATGTTTGGGTTCTTGAGTCTCAGGATCAATAATCGGTGCGGGAGAGTATTGCGTCACGTAAGCCCGGCGCATCTTATCTGTTGTATTCGCGCCGCTCCGATGAAAGGTAAGCGAACTGAAGACAGCGAGACTACCCGCCGGTACTACAGCAGTCACTCCTGGCTCTTTACCAAAGTAACCGGTTTTATCTCCGGTTTCCGGATCTTGAATGTGCTCGACCAACGAACGAACACCGATGGTGGAATAAGGTAATACATCGACGGTTCCATTTTCGACAGTCATATCGTCAACGGCCGCCCAACATGTCACATAAGGGCGATGACGAAAGCCCAGATAACCGGAGTCCTGATGCCAGGAAAACTTAATCCCCTTCTCAGCCGCTTTGACCACATATTGATCGTAAAACAGATACGCAGTATCACCGATCGTGGCTTTGCAGATTTCGGCCATCAGATCGCCAAACACATACTCATCCAGTCGAGGCGCCTGATCATATTTCTTAGCGATATGATAGCGTTTGCCACGATGGCTGATATGAATGTGATCAGTCCCCAGACGATCCATTTCCTGATGCATTAAATCGATCAAGTGGTCACACGCATCCCGGATGATCTGCAGGTGCTCTTCAGAAATCACCTTTTCCAGAATGAAATAACCTTCCTCGACAAATTGTTTCTTATGATCTTCGGTGATGATTCCCGTTGAGACAGTCATATTTTTTCCTCACAACTATAAACACAATCAATGTAACAATCACTTCAATTGAGCGACAAATCTTAGGTGTCTTTGATTTCATAGCCGGCCCGCTGTTCGCGTTTGAGCCAGGTATTCGCTTCGGCATCGCCTACAAACTGTTCCTGTTGTGGATCCCAAGTTAGTTTTCTGCCTAAGCGTTGTGAAATATTCCCAATATGACAGACAGTTACAGAACGATGTTGATTTTCCACACTGGAGATCGGTGTTTCACGAGATTGAATACAGTCAAAGAAATTCCCCATGTGATTGACAATCGCATCCAGCTTGCCCATACGAGGAGGTCGCGAAAGGTTGTCGTGACCATAAATCTTGAATGCTTCACGCGGCAAAGGCCTCTTCGCCAAGTCCTCGACAGGTTTACCGGCAATCGTCCCCCGGTTCACAAAGATTCGTCCGCGGTCTCCTTCAAACATCACACCTGTACGGCCAGTGTCATTCACTTCCAGAATCACCCCGTTGGCATAGCGGGCCTTTAAATGATAATCGATGGCGACATTATAACCATTTTTGACATTCGGGAATGTCGCCGTTCCCTCGATATCAACGGGACCGGAGTCCTGCATACCAGCCCCCCATTGTGCGATATCGATGTGATGTGCGCCCCAGTCTGTCATCTGACCGCCAGAATATTCATACCACCAACGGAACGTATAGTGACAGCGTTCTTTAATGTAAGGGACATCAGGCGTCTGTCCCTGCCAAAGATCCCAGTTCAGAACCGAGGGAACAGGCTCTGGTTTAAACGAACCACTGGTTTTATTCTTACTGAGCGTCACAGTCACTTTTTTGAGATTACCAATGCGGCCATCGTGGACCATTTCGACAGCTTGTCGAAAACGGTGATCGCTTCGCTGCCACGTTCCCACCTGCACTACCGCTTTGGTTTCTTTGACAACCTTGTTGAGGATCTTTCCTTCATCTACTGTCAAAGTTAACGGCTTTTCACAGTAAACATCCTTGCCGGCCTGGCAAGCGTCGATCAACATCTTGGTATGCCAATGGTCGGGAGCACCAATGGTTACCACATCAATGTCTGCCTTTTCCAGCATTTCCCGATAATCTTCGAATAGCGTTGCCTTTCCCCCAAACTGCTTGCGGGCTTTCTCAGCAATCTCCCGATCCACATCAGCGATGGCAACAATATCACCGTATTCTTGAGCTTTATCAGCGATGACGGACCCTTGATACCGCATCCCAATCGAACCAATTTTTAAGCGTTCGTTCGGACTACGTGGTTTGTCGGCCGCGCGTGCTGTATTCACAAAAACTCCTGGAGCAATACAAGCCATGGGAAGTCCGGACGCAACCGTTTTAACAAACGTGCGGCGAGATAGTTTCTGTGAAGTCATCGAGCTCTCCTACTTTTTGAAATTGAAAAGTAACTTTCTAATATTGATTTCGTGCTTCATCGAGCAGCTTCATCCAGGGACCAATGTATTGACCATGGTCATGATAGGTGCGGCCACTTACCAGATTGCCGTCGATCACACAGGCCTCATTCACAAAGGTACCGCCGCATACTTCCAGATCAAACTGGCATTTCGGTACCGTCGCCATGCGACGCCCCTTAACACAACCTGCACGTGCTGGTATTTCTACGCCGTGACAGACCGAAGCAATGGGTTTATTTTTTTCGAAGAAATGTTGTGTAATCCGAATCAGATCTTCATCATCGCGAATATATTCCGGAGCGCGGCCCCCACTGAAAAAGATACTGAGATATTCCTCAGGATTGATATCCTTGAAAGCGATATCTGCTTGAATCGTGTACCCTTCCCACTCTTTGGTGATGGTCCAACCTGGCTTTACTTCGTGGAGAACCATCTGATAAAGACGCTTTTCCGGTGCAGCAACAACAGGCTCATAGCCCCCCTCGATCAATCGATAATAGGGGTAAAGTGTATCGACAGTTTCAGTTGCATCCCCAACGATGATTAACACTTTGTTCATTAAAACGTTCTTTCTGCGTAAAATTCAAATCATTGAATTGGATCCATTTTACAATTGAATCCAGACGGGTCATTACGGAAATTCATAAACATTCTCAGGTTTTGCGTATATTATAGAATGTTCTTCAAATAATGCCTCTTTTTTTCCTGGCATTGTGTGAGAACACTTCAGATTAACGCATTTTCGCGCGATAGGCTCCCGGTGTTTCGCCTGTCTTCTCTTTGAATAAGGTACTGAAGTATTGAGAGTGGCGAAATCCGATTCTCTCGGTAATTTGGGTGAGTGAAAAATCGGTCGATACCAATAATTCCTTGGCACGTTCAAGCTGTGTTCTAATAATCTCCGCCTTGGGAGAACGACCGATGGCTGCCTTCATCTGTCGCTCTAAGGCGGTTCGTGACATCGGTACTGCTTTGAGAATATCATTCACTTGAATTCCCTTGCAGGCATTTTCTCGAATGAATCGTAGTGCCGATGCCAGTTCAGGATCATCAACGGCGACAACATCCGAAGATTGTCTGGTCACGATTCCCAAGGGAGTTACCAGAAAAGGTTCTTGAGGAACCGGAGCTCCTTTCATCAAACGACTGAGTAATGCAGCTGCCTCAAATCCGATGCGAGTCGAATTAAAAGCGACACTCGATAGTTGGGGACGGGCCATCATGCAGAGAATATCATCATTTTCGACACCTACGACTGCCACTTCGTCGGGTACAGAAATCCCCGCTCGATCACAGGCATCTAACAGCCAGAATCCGAGTTGGTCAGTGCATGCCATAATCCCGACCGGCTTGGGTAACCCTTTGACCCATTTCACCATTTGTTCCTGATGTTTTTCCCATTCGCGGGGAACTTCAGAATCTTCGGCTGCTGAGAAGACGCTCACTTTGTAACCAGCATTCTCTACTGTTTGAATATAATTATCACGACGCTCTTCAAAATAAACTTCAATCCCAATTTCATAAACGCCAAAGTGACGAATGCCACGCTCCAGAAAATGTTCGGCCACCATTCGTCCCATAGCCCGATTATCAATTCCCAAAAAGGGAAACGCATGTTTTAGCTTGGTAGAACGCAATTCTACTGTTGGTATTCCCGACTGTGTAATCGCATCTGCCATTTCCTGACTGGAAGTGCGACTGATAATCCCATCACCCTTCCAGCGAGAAATCCAATCGGGAATTTGAGAATCCAACGAACGCGGCATCATAAAAACCGACCATTCCTCGTTTTCGGCAATGAACTGACGAATTCCATTCAGCACTCCACGACCATGAGAGCGAGACGTTTCAATAAACAATGCGACATGAGGAATCGAAGATTTAGCCATAAGTCGTGATTCAACCGATTCGTAATTAGCGAAAGGTAAGACAAGTGGAGGGACCGTTTCATAAGTTTCAGCGTATTCTTTTACAGCAAGTTTGATTTCTCTTCAATCATGATCGAAACAGATTGCATGAGTTCTTACAATACAATCCGACGTTGTCATCAAGCTATCAATCTACAACAACTTATTATGAAAGACTTTCGTGGACTACATTATCAAACAGGCCCGATCTGAAGATTTTCTTGAAATTGCAGCTCTGGACCGAAGCGCCTGGCCTCAAGAACCGGATACATTTATTCCCGATGGCGAACACGCCTGGCGACTGTGGTGTGAGTATGCCACCGTCTTGATTGCTGAAATTGCCAATGAAAATCATCGACACACAATTGCCGGCGTACTTTTAATGTTCCCTACTAAGACGGGAGAAATATTCTTGCATAAAATCATGGTCCACCCGGACTTTCGTGGGCAAGGCATTGGATCGGCGCTTATGAAACAGGCACTTCAGGCTGCGAAATCGGTTGTATTACTGACAGTAAACCCCGACAATGCTCCTGCAGTCCGACTCTATGAAAGTTTTGGGTTTCGTACAAGAACTCGGATTGAAGGCTACTATCGACCACATGAACATCGACTGTTGATGGAATATCTACCCGCACAATAACTCATATACTGGATTTTTTATGAAACAATCTCAGCGGGTTTTAATCCTGGGCGCTGGCATTAACGGAGTTGCCATCGCACGTGAATTGCTCCTGAACGGTGTTTCGGTCTGTATGATCGATCAAGGTGATCTGTCTCAGGGAGCCACTTCCAAATCCTCAAGATTAATTCATGGTGGCTTGCGTTATCTCGAATATGGAGATTTCTCACTCGTGAGAGAATCAGTTCACGAACGGGGAATTCTTCTGGAACTTGCACCTCATCTTGTCAAACCACTTCGATTTGCGATTCCACTGGCCCATCGGGCAACTGGTGTCATGTCTTCGGGACTCCGTTTTTTGAGTGGTTTCAGAGTCCCCGGTGCGCATTGGCTTTCATCCCGATTTCACTTTTCATCCGAGCGCGGGCTTTACTTGGTGAATATGGGTCTGACACTTTATGACTGGTTCGCCTCACGAGGAAACCTTCCTCGACACTCCATCCACGATAGCGGAGAAGAAGGACTTCCCCAAATCAATTCTAATCAATTTCATTGGATGGCTTGTTACTCCGATGCACAAATGCGTTTTCCGGAACGGTTTGTGGTCTCTCTACTGCATGATTGTCAAATGATCGCAAAGGAAAAGAATCTGCAATTTGATCTCCACACATACCATAAAGTGTCACTAAAAGATCGAAAAGTTGCGCTCTCTCCTTTACAAGACCCCAACTCCATTCTCGAGGAATTCGAACCAACGGTCATCATCAATGCCTCCGGCGCCTGTGGAGACTTAACACTACAGCAAGTCGAAATCACATCCCCCCGATTAATGGGAGGCACCAAAGGTAGTCACATTGTCACGTTCAATCCAAAACTAATCGAGGCGCTCGGCGAAAAGGCGATCTACTCGGAAGCCAGCGATGGAAGGCTCGTTTTTATTCTGCCTTTCGGTGACTGTACTTTGATCGGCACAACCGATGTACGGGAAGAGGGGAATCCGCTCGAAGCTGTCGCCAGTCCCCAAGAGCTGGAATATCTGGTAGGCATGGTCAACCTTGTATTTCCACAGGTTGAGTTAACGACAAACGACATCAATTTCCATTACAGTGGCGTGCGTCCTTTACCTTACCAGCCAAAAGGGAAAGCGGCTTCCATCTCTCGCGATCACTCGATCAAAGAATATGAAGGCCCTGCAGGTTGGATTGTGACTCTGGTCGGAGGAAAATTAACTTCCTGGCGCGCCTTTGCGGAGAAAGTAACAGACCGTATTTTGAAAAAACTCGGCATGAGCTATTTCTCTGATTCGAAGACGCGCATCATCCCTGGCTCGAAGGATTACCCCAAAACCGAATCAATTAGGCAAGCGGAACAAAGCCGTCTGTGTGAGAAATTCCAATTGTCACTGGAAAGCATTCAATATTTATGGGGGCTGCATGGCACCTATCTGGAAGATATTCTAGATTCGATTCCTGACTTCTCAACCGAACTGATCACGGGGACTCACTTTCCACGAAAATATGTGCTCTGGACAATCGAGCATGAATGGGTAGAAACGATCGGTGATCTTGTTGAGCGCCGTCTGATGCTGGTCTTTGAACAGACATTACAACGAGAAACGCTGCAGGAACTTGCCCAATGTCTGGTTGAATCCGGAAAATTATCTTCAGAAGAGATTTCAGGTCAGATTGAGTCTTATAAAACGCATCTACAACACTTTTATGGAAAAGCCGTTAGTTAACTGACAGTTCATCAATAACCAGCCTTATAACATTTTGTTTTGAAAATGAGTTCATTCGCGCAAGCTTCGTTGTTTTTTACTACCACCAAATGCACGAAAGTCACGAACTTAAATTGAGATCTCACTCATAGAGGGTATCCAGAAATTTGGAATAGCATACATGAGTTTTACTGATAATTGCAGCTCATCCCAATTCTCTGAGATTTGTTAATCTAAAAGAAATAGTTGATTGAGAGATTACGTCTCGAATTGCCTCAACATGTTTCGTGTTTTTCGTGGTAGTAAAACGCGAAAATCACGTAAACCTGCATATATGAAAAGTGCTTAGTCCAGTTTTAATTCACGGACAATGCGAAATGAACCATGAAGTGGGGCTTCAGGTATTCCATTCTCACGAGCATAGGACGTCAATTGATCAGACGTCTGCCCAAACCCACCTCCACGGCGGACCCTACCACTCCCTTGCTCAGGGCCTGTGGGATCTTCCCGAGTAGACTCAGTAAAATAGTCCTCACGATAAAAATCCTGGCACCATTCCCATTCATTGCCATAGATGTCATACAGTCCAAATGGGTTAGGTAACTTCTGTTTTACGGGATGAATTCGATTTTCAGAATTATTGCGGAACCAGGCGTAGGTCTCCAGTTCTCCTGGATCAGTGCCAAAGAACCAGTCTGATTGAGTTCCCGCACGACACGCATATTCCCACTCCGCCTCAGTTGGCAAGCGATAACGATCACCCGTTTTGTCAGAAAGCCACTTACAAAAAGCGACAGCATCATTCCAACTGATACTTAGAACGGGCATCTGATCTTTGATCTCTAATTCACCGACATATTTCCAGGAGTAGTCGCTGGATTGGCGCCAACCCCCACCTTCCATTCCGTATCCACCACTGCTGCTGCGTTCTGCATCCGTTTGGTACTTTGTCTCGTCCACAAAAACACGATATAGTCCAGTCGTAATCTCGGTCGTACTCATATAATATGGCTTGGTAAGTTTGACGAGATACGCATCTTCAGCACCAGCTGTTAGTGATTGGGAAGGATTCCGCATGGTAAATTTACCAGGCGGAATCAATGTCAGTTCCAGTTGTTGTTTCTTCCCCTGATCACCTAGAGAAACATGCTTTATGACTGGCAGCTTGAGTTTTTTTGCATACTCCTGCTGATATTGTTTCGCCTCAGCTGGTGAGAACGGACTTGCCGGTGGAGTACCAGTGTTACTAAGACCTGACTCAGATGATAACGAACTCTGATTGGAACGATTCCAAAAAAAGATGCCAATCAAAATCACAGCAGCGCTGGCAATGCTTCCCCAGAAAAGCACCTTTTCTTTTGCTTTATTTTGATTCTGATTTTCCTGCGAAGTTGCTGTTCCCAAAACGGTGAGATCTGAAACGGCCGACTGGATTTCTGTTGGAGTACTGGCCCAGTTATTAGCAGATACTGTATTCGACTTGCCATCAACAACAGGTAAAGTGAAAGTCTGGTCCTGCAAATATTTCGAACTGAACTCTTTGAGATCAGCGATCAACTCCGTCACAGTGTTGTAGCGATCGTTGGGCTCTTTCGCTAACATCTTTGCAAAAATGGTATCAAATTCTGTTGGAATCTGCAGACCAAGTCCGGAGAGACAGGGTATAGGCTGTTCCTTGTGTGCCAGAATACGTTCGACTGTTGTTTCTCCTTCATAAACTGGCTTTGCTGTTAATAGAAAATACAGTGTGCAACCCAGACTATAAATATCGGAGCGATGATCAGCCAACTTGGTATTTCTAGCTTGTTCAGGAGCCATATAATCGATGGTGCCCATGAAAAACTGACTAGTTGTTAGTTCTGTTTGTGAACCATTGGCGAGCAGATCTTCAGAAGATTGCTGAAGACGGGCCAACCCCATATCGAGAATTTTGAGATCGCCTTGATCATCAACAAGAATATTCGCCGGTTTGATATCACGATGTATCACACCCTGACCGTGGGCATATTCTAATCCTTGTGCGACCTGCAAAATGCAATTCAGCGCATCAGAAAAATCGAGGGGTCCTGAACCACGTACCAATTCGGTCAGACTTTCACCATCAATATATTCACAAATCAGGTAATGCACCCCATTTTCTTCACCTGCATCATAAGCAGTTACGATATGAGGGTGTGAAAGCCGGGCTGCGGTCTGTACTTCTCTCTCAAACCGTTTCAGTCGATCGGGTACTTGATTCATATCAGCGCGAATTACTTTGAGAGCGACGACTCGTTTCATGCGTTGATGAATGGCTTTGTAAACCGTTCCCATACCTCCCGAACCAATCGGTTCAAGAATGAGATAATCACCTATTAACAGGGGATGGTCTTCAGCAGAAGAGAGTACACGCGCTTGATATTTTGTCAGCTTACCTTGTTGGATCAGTAACTCTGACAAATCTATAATCGTTTTAGGCTTTTTGCTTTTATCAAATTTTTGTATTAAATCATTCAAATCGTGCTTTGAGATAATTCCCGACTCAGTTAACTCAGAAAGATACTCTTCAAATGATAATTCGCGAGTTTTGTTTTGATCAGTGTTGTGTTTTTTGTTTGCAGAAACGGTATTACTATCCGCACGTGCGTTACGGATTACCGTCAATACCCAGTCCTGATCCAGAGCCGGAAACTGTTTAAGATACTCGCTTGAATCTGGTTGCTCTCCTTGTTCGAAGCGATGCTCTACCTCTAATGGAATGAGCTCCTTCAAAATCACATCTCGATATTCCACAGCGACATCATCAAGATAAGCACTGATTGAAGGTAGATTCTCCTGCTTCAACTCGGACTCAAACTGATCACACAATTGATTAATTTTTAGCATCAAGTCTGAAGGAAGCTGCTCGAAATCTGTTTCATTTCGTGAGTTCACAAATTGCAATCCTCTTGCCACAGACGTGTAATTAACTGAAGTTTTCTTTCAACTGTGCGACGGGCACAGCCAAGATTCTGCGCAAGTTCAGTAGTAGTTTCCCCTTCCATTTTGCCTAATGCAACCTGTCTTAATGTCGAATCACCGGTTTTATCCAATAAAATCAAGAGCCGTTCTAATTCTTCTGCCAATTGGACGGCAAATTCGGGTGAAGGTTGTTTTTGAATGATTTCTTCAAAATCCAAAGGAATTGATGTCCACTTCATCTTTTCTGAAGCCCCACCACTCTTACCAGTTCCCCCTCGCTTTTGTCGGTTCTCATTTCGAATTAAGTCGACAGATTTGTGAGATGTAATAGCAACAAGAAAAGGCCATAAATTGTCTCGATCAGTCACCTGAGGAAATCGGCCCTTCTGCGCACCCAGACAAAAACTTTTAAACGCGCTTAATGCAACATCTTCTTCATCTGCCATTGCCTTGGGAGCCCCCTGCAGTTTACGTCTGGCAACTTCAACCATTTCCAGAAAATAAGATTCCCATAATTTCTGCGCAGCTTGAGTGTCACCAGTTTTCAACTGGTCAATCCATTGCGTAACTGTCTCTTCAATCAAAGACATTTGAGGCATCTTTCTTGAAATTCTCCTCCACCTAGCGTCTCTTCTATTATAGCTTAAATCCTGTTCATTCTACAGCTTAGGTAGTTTTAGCCGCAAAGTATAATTTTTTCGTTTTTTTTGTCGTAATTTAACAGAACTTGACGAATCCTCTGAGAGTGTTCCCGCTAATCAATCACCCCTAACCTGAACTCAATACAAAATATACGCAAATGTAAAGAAAGAGAAAAATATGTCCCCTGCCATGTCCAAGAAATTCTATTTCCTACTATGTCTATTTCTTTTGTCGGGAGGAGCTGGGGAATTTCCTGACGTAGGAAAAGCACAAGAGAAAAATGAGTCAATAAATGACCTTAGCTCACTGAGTGACGAATTTGCTGATCCTGCAACCCTGAAACAGTGGTTTCGCATCTATCAAACAGAGAAGACAGATGCTGATCAACTGGAACAGTTTGATATCAGTAAGACCCGTCAGGGCTGGATGGTAATGATGCCTTATACGAGCACGTGGTACATGGACTATCGAGGCGTACTGGCTTACAAACTAGTCAAAGGTAATTTTGTCGTCACTTCCAATATTCGAGTTGCCAGACGTAATGGAGACGGAGCACCACAAAGCAATTATTCACTAGCAGGTCTTATGATCAGAACCCCTCGCCAAGTCACACCTCAGACATGGAAACCCGGTGGTGAAAACTACATTTTCCTTTCACTTGGTTCTGCTAATAAACCGGGGACATTTCAATTTGAAGTCAAAACAACACGAAACAGCCGCTCCAACCTTTCTGTGACTGATGCCAACACCCCAACCGCTCTGATTCAGATTGCACGAATTGGTAATGAATTTATTCTCTTGAAGAAGTCCCCTAACAGCAATTGGAATATTCATCAGCGGTATCGACGCACAGACATGCCAAAAGAACTGCAGGTTGGCTTAACAGTTTATACCGATTATCGAACTGCGTCTCGTATGCAACCTGCGCAACAAAATACAAGAATCATTAAGCAAGGCCGTCCTGACTTAGTTGCAGGTTTTGACTATGTCAGATTCAAAAGACCGGAGATTCCCCCTCATCTGACTGGTAAGTCCTTTTCAAATCGTAAGGAAGTTCCCGATTCAGAATTACTTCAATTTCTGGGGAATAATGCATATTAGTTAATAAAGTTATGTATCAGATACGCGCAATAATTTAAAAGACTCCTCTGTTTGCAATTGGCTTTACTTCGCGCTTATAATTATATGAAAGTTGAAGCTATTGTGTTTTTAATAATTGATCATGTTCTCTAAGCTAATAAGCTAAGTAATCACAGGAGTCAGTGAGAATGCGTTTCACAACTCAGTTTCTATACGTACTCGTAGGACTTTCGCTCTGTCTATTCTCATCAAATAGCTTAGCTGACTCGAAACCCACTGAGGGAGTTCTGGTGGAAGCAGAAAGTTTTCAGCAACAGGGAGGCTGGAAACTGGATACGCAGTTTATCCATATCATGGGCTCGCCCTACTTACTGGCACACGGTTTGGGACAACCTGTTGAAGACGCGAAGACGACAGTCCAATTTCCTTCCACAGGAAAGTATCGTCTCTTTGTTCGCACCAAAGACTGGGTCGCTCCCTGGAAAGCACCTGGTACTCCAGGTCGGTTCCAATTACTGGTCGACGGAAAACCAATCAGCGAAACATTTGGAACCAAAAGTCCCACCTGGTTTTGGCATGATGGAGGAACCGTCGAAATCACCAAGCCAGAGGTTGAGCTTACATTACACGACTTAACCGGATTTGCGGGCCGTTGTGATGCAATTCTATTCACAAAAGACCTTTCCTATAATCCACCAAATGACATGGCTCCAATGGACCAGTGGCGCAAAGGAATGTTGGGACTTCCTGATCAACCTGAAAAAACAAAACCGTATGATCTCGTTGTCGTAGGTGGTGGATATGCTGGTATGGGGGCAGCCATCTCTGCCGCACGCATGGGCTGCAAAGTCGCATTGATTCAAAACCGACCTGTACTGGGGGGGAACGGAAGTTCTGAAGTGCGTGTCTGGGCACAGGGCCTGGTACGCCGAGGCAAATATCCTCACATTGGTGAAATCATTGCAGAATTTGCCGACTCAGCGACTGCTTCACCGGGAACCTATGAAGAGTTCGGAGATCAGACCAAAGAGCAAATTGTGAAGGCAGAACCCAATATTGATTTGTTCTTAAATACGCATGCTTACGCTGTCAAAAAAGAGGGCGATAAAATTCGAAGTGTGACGGCATTTAATACCAAGACCGCCAAGCGTACCGAATTTCTCGGCACTCTGTTTGCTGATTGTACCGGTCACGCTGAAATCGGCTTTCTTGCTGGAGCAGACTATTACACTCACGAAAAAGGCCACATGGGCATGAGCAACATGTGGACATGGAAAGAGACAAAAGAATCTCGCCCCTTCCCTAATGTTGAATGGGCATTAAATCTTGATATGGAAGACTTTCCTTATCCGCAGCGATTTCATGGACAATGGTTCTGGGAAAGTGGCTTCGACAAAGATCCGATTAAAGATCTCGAATCAATGCGTGACTGGAATTTCAGAGCCGTCTATGGTGCCTGGAATGCGATGAAAAATAAAGGAGGCAAAGACAAGCATGCCAACGCAGTCTTAACCTGGATGGCATATATTGGAGGGCCGCGTGAATCCCGCATGTTACGTGGTGACGTCATTCTCCGCAGAAAAGATATCGCAAATAAAGTTGCGTTTCCTGATGGCTGCGTTCCCAGCACCTGGTCCATCGATTTACATTACCCCAAAAAACAATATATGAAAAAATATCCGGAGGATCCTTTTATCTCCAAAGCAGTGTTTGACAGAAGTGTTGATCGTAAGCGAGGCTACCCGATCCCTTACCGCTGCTTTTATTCTCGAAATGTTCCCAATCTATTTATGGCCGGCCGTTGTATTAGCGTGACTCATGAAGCACTCGGCACCGTAAGAGTCATGAAGACAGGTGGCATGATGGGTGAAGTCGTAGGAAAGGCGGCTGCGGTCTGTATTGATCAACAATGCAATCCCCGAGCAGTGTATACAGATCATTATAAAGAACTTGAAAAACTATTAGCAAGAAAAGGGATCGAACGGCGCGACACAATTGAAGGAAGTTTTTATATCCGTAAAGATTCCAAGCAACTTCCTCCCGTGATCGACGCTTATATTGATCCGGCAACGCTACCGGGATTGGTCATTGACGATGAACATAATAATGTTCAATTCGTTGGAAAATGGACCAAAGGCGAAGGGCTCAAAGGTTACATTGGTAATCATTACGTTTATCATGGTAAAGGAAAAAAAGCAGAAATCCATTTCAAATTTCAGGTGGATCAATCTGGTAAGTATGAGGTCCGTCTCGCTTATGGCCATCATAAAAATCGTGCCACGAACACACCGGTAACGATTCGCTCATCACAGGGAACGAAAACCGTGAAAATCAACCAACGAGTCAAGCCTCCCTTAGCTCACGGTTTTATATCACTGGGAACATTTAACTTTGAGAAAGACCAGCCGATCGCAGTGATTATGTCAAACAGTGGCGTGGACGGTAATGTGCATGCAGATGCAATTCAAATCCTCCCCAGCGAATAATCATAAATACGCCCCTAGTTCAGCTTGCAGGTTTTTCTTTCGCAATTTTGTATGATGAAGATCAACGAAATCAAGACGAGATTTGATTGATTTATTGAGAACAGGATGACAGAGTTACCGCTAGCTGCCGAGCCTCCTCATTCTGCCCGTCCGGTGAGTCATCTGAAATCAATTGCTTTAAAAACTTATCGCATGTCGGTCTTAGTTCTCATCGTATTCCTGATTCGGGACTATTATGTTCGCACTCGTGTGCAGGGAAAGTCCCCCATCGAACTACAAGAAGTGCAGTCATTTCTCCCACAAGCGCATTCTTTGAAAATAGACCATTCTGATCGTATGGGACTGTTCATTCTGGACCAGAACCAAAAACAGATCGGTTATGCCATTCGGACCTCCCCGATCGCAGATGAGATCATTGGCTACTGTGGCCCTTCGGACACTCTTCTCGTTTTTGACGAGACAACCGAAAAAGTGATTGGTCTATCAATTCGCAGTAGTGGTGATACAACATCGCATGTGAAAGATGTGCGTAATAATCAATACTTCATGAATCTATGGAAACAATATTCATGGGATGAATTAGCGAAACTGGATCTACAGCACGGAGAAATCGAAGGCGTTTCAGGAGCCACCATGACCAGTATGGGAATTGCCCATACCATCGCTTTTCGCGTTCAATATTCCAACGAGAAATCGCAGATCGTTCAACCTTTCCAATTTCAGATGAAAGATGCAATTCTGATTCTTTTTTGTGCAGGAGCATATCTCATCACTTTTACCCGCCTCAAACATTACCACTGGCTTCGAAATCTGTTTAAAGCTACAGCGTTCGTCTATCTTGGGTTTTTGAGTGGTGATCTATTGGCAGAATCACTCTTTGCCGGCTGGGCGAAATATTCGATACCCTGGCGTCAATCTTTCGGTCTCGTCGTCCTGGCGGTGCTTGCAATCTTCATACCTTGGGCAACCCGTCGAAATCTCTACTGTCAAAGTATTTGTCCGCATGGAACTGCGCAAGAGTTTCTAGGAAGAATTGTGCCTGCAAAGCGTAAGTGGAAAATTAGACCGGATGTCAAAAAAGCACTACGCTGGATCCCAGTTTTATTGCTGGTTGTGGTATTAACGGTGATTTTTATAGATCTCCCGATTGATTTGGCTGAATTGGAAGCATTTGATGCTTATCTGCTAGCATCTGCTGGGATTGCTTCGATTTTAATAGCCATCATAGGACTTTTCGCATCATTGTTTGTCCCTCAGGCATACTGCCACTATGGTTGTCCGACTGGAACTATTTTTGATTTTGTCAGATCACATGGAAGAGCAGATCGTTTTGGCAAAGGCGATTATGTTGCCATGCTTTTCCTGGCGATGGCCCTTGCTTTCAATCAGTATGCAGAACTGATCAAACAGTCTTTGTTCCTCTGACTCAAACCCTAGTAGTAATTACTCGATGAATCTTCCTGTATCTGATGTCTCAACAATGCCCGACTCACAACATTGACCAGCTTTTGTGGTTTATAGGGTTTCTTGAGAAAGTGAACAAATTCAGACTTTTCAATTTGACTGGCAACATCGGTTTCACTTAAACCACTCGTCAGAATCACGGGAACAGTCATTCCTTTATTTTTCAGCAAATTGAGTGTCTCTACTCCACTCAATCCTGGCATGGTCATATCCAGTAATACGACATTGATCAAATTACGATTTTGCTCAAAGATTTCAATTCCTTCACTTCCTGAGTTTGCAACTAATACAGAAAATCCAAAACGCTTTAAAATATTGTTGACCACATTTGACACTGCTTTATCATCATCGATCACCAAAACAGAACCAACATGAGGAGCCACCAGAGAATCAACACTACTATCAGATTTTATGTCTTCAACAGAGCTATCAGCGACAGGTAAAATTACTCGAAAACATGACCCTGAATTGAGCGCTGACTCAACATAAAGCCCTCCATGATGCCCACGAATGATTCCAGAGACTCCTGCTAACCCTAGACCTCGTCCAGTGAACTTTGTGGTAAAAAAAGGATCAAACATTTTAGACTGGCAATCTTCATCCATACCAATTCCGTTATCTTGAATTTCAAAATAGACATACATTCCAGGATGAATATTTTCACAAAAATAATAGTTTGCCAATTCTTCCTGAGTTAGTTCCTGTATATCCGTTCGAATACAGATCTCACCTGCCCTACTTTGATTCTGAATTGCTTCAGAAGCATTGGTCAATAAATTCAGAACCACTTGTTCAATTTGACCTGTGTCTCCATGAATCAATAATTCCTCTTCAGAAAGATTCAACTCAATGATGGCATTGGGAGAGACAATGGTTTTTAAAATTTCAACTGTCTCCTGAATGATAAGATTGAGATTAAAGGTACTTGAGGCAAAAGTGCGCCTACCCGAATATGCTAAAAGTCGCTCACAGATTTTTGCAGCATGCTTAGCTGCAATTTCAATGTTTTGAACATTCTGGATAACGGGGGAATCGTCATTTAAATCCAGAAGCGCCAAATTAGTATTTCCTAAAATTGCCAGTAATAAATTGTTGAAATCATGTGCAATTCCACCTGCCAGAACCCCCAGGCTTTCCAGTTTCTGCGCATGTAACATTTGCGCATGCAATTGATCTTTTTCTTCTTCGATCTGAATCCGGTCGGTTATGTCCCGAATTACCTGAATATAACCGGTGATTTGATTATCAGACCGTCTTAAAGGAGTCACAATAGTCTCACCCTGAAAACAAGATCCATCAGCGCGTTGATACTCTAAAATGAAAGGTTTCAAGACACGGGAGTTCGGATAGGAAACTCTTAAATACTTATCATCATATTGTTCACCAGAGGCAATGATTTCCCGAATCGGTTTTCCCAAGAGATCAGCCTCTTTACACCGAAAATAGATTTGTATCGATTCATTACACATGACGACATTATGACTGCGATCGGTCACAATCATCGCATCCGTGACAGAATGGAAAATCGTCTGAAGTAAAATCCGTTGACGATTTACTTGTTCTACTGTGTTCTTTCGCACGGTTACATCGATTGCCAAACCAATGCAGCCGATAATTTCATCATTCGAATTTCTTAAGGGTTCAATGTGAATATCCAAAATCGTATTTTGCAATCGCTGCTCAAACCGGACAGACTCCCCTTTTAGCGTCCTGTCGTGCATGGCGATCATATTTTTAGAAGCATCATGCGACTCATGAAAACCATAAATTGCCTGTCCCACAGTTTCATTAGGCTGAATCCCAAACTGATTGAGCCCAGCACCTACAATTGAGGTATATTGGTTATGACAATCCGTTGTCCATAAAATGGCGGGAATTTGATCCATAATGATTCTTAAACGCGCTTCATTTTCTAACCGGATCTGTTGAGAGCGTTTGAGATCATCAATATCGATATGTGTACCAATAATTTGCAATGGAGTCTTATCAGGACTATAAGAGGAAATTTTTCCTCTCGTAAAAATCCACTTCCAGTCGCCATCCTTTTTCTTCATACGAATTTCTGCTTCGTATGTAGTTGACTTTCCCTGAATATAATCCTCCAGCAGTTTTAATGTGGGTGGTAAATCATCGGCATGCACCAATTTTTCCCAGGCTTCAAATGTGGCTGGAAATTCCTGTGGTTCATATCCCAGCATGGAATACCAATGATCATCGAACTTAACTTGACCAGTCAGGATGTCATAATCCCAAAATCCCATAACTGATCCACGAGCAGCCATGGTAATACGAAGTTCACTATCTTTTAGTCGCTTCTCAGCGCGTTCCCGGCTTAATTCCGTTGCTGCCCGAAAAGTATAGTTTTTGATAGCTGGAATCTCGGCCAGATTCTCATAAATCGGTCGATCACCAAGTAGAATTAGATGACCGTGAATCTCCCCATTCTTATTGATCATGGGAATGCTGAAATATGATTCAATCTGATTTTCAACTAGAAAATAATCTTCAGGATACTTTGCGGCTACACCACTATGTACGACATAAGGCTCATGCCCGACAGCACTCTCACAAGGCGTCCCAGCCACTTCATATTCGAAATCAGGAATCAATGTCTCATTCAAATAGGCAGCAATCGTCCGACACTTTTCCACTTGTCGACTTGATTCTAGATGTTGAACTAAAAAGACACCTTTGAGTTTGAGGGCATCGGCTAATTCCTTAACCAAACGTTTGTAAAACTCATCTCCGGTCACACCACTGGTCGCGTGAGAAAGTAACCGCAGCAAGCGTTCATTTTGTCTTTGTGCAGTAATATCATCGATCAGCCAAAGTTCTTGTTCCGCATTATTCGGAAGTGTAACCTCGCATAGATGCTGCATTCCATTACTCAGTTGAAAACTGATTTCTGCTTGTTCAGAATGCTGCGACATCTTAGATGTGGTAGCAAGTTTCGTCCTCAATTCAAATAATTGCTTGAGGTTTTCCTCAAAGACAGCAAGATGCTTTTCAGAACCACCTAAAAGATCGTCTGCCCGTTGATTGACAAACAGCATTCCTTCGGAACATAAAACTACACCTGACGGAATACTTTCGATTATTAATTTAATAGAGGAAATGTCTGCCGGCTGAGAATAAGATTCTGTTAGCGGTTTCTTTATCTTTGACGTAGAATCAATACGGAACTGCTTTATATTCCCTCGCGTTGAACTTAAATTGGACTCCATTCAAAGTTCCTCATAGTTGTATCACTGATGTTCAAAAAACTAAACAATATCAGACAACTTAGCAGATTGATTTGACACAGGTAGTACTATGCTACAAAATTATAGTTTGGATCGGTATAGCAAGCCCCCCATCCAAATCATTTGACTCAAAAAAATACCTTCAGAGTCTCCTGCCTCTTTTGCCTATTTAATAAGAAAGCTTACTGCAGTGAAGAAATCCCTACAAATTGCTTTATGCATCATCTCAGTAACCATCTTTGCGGCTGCACATGGCCACGCCCAAGAAGGGCAACAACATCTGGAGGTAAAACCCCATGATCGTATTGTTTTAATTGGAAACACATTTTTCGAACGTATGCAGGATGCAGGGTATTTTGAAACCCTATTACATAGCCGTTTTCCGGAAAAAGAACTAGTTGTGCGTAATCTAGGCTGGTCAGCCGATGAATTGACTCTGCGTCCTCGCTCAAAGGATTTTCAGGATCATGGTCACAACCTGGAAGACCACAAAGCAGACGTGATCATAGCTTGTTTTGGGTTTAACGAATCTTTCGCTGGCAAAAGCGGTATTCCCAAATTCGAAGCCGATTTAAAGAAATTTATCGACACGACGCTTCAAGCGAAATACAACGGAAAATCTCACCCACAACTGGTGCTCTTTTCACCAATTGCAAATGAAGATTTAAAACGTCATGGTTTGACTGACTGCAAAGAAAATAACCAGCGGATCAAGCTTTATACTGACTCGATGCAGAAAATGGCGAAAGAGAAAAATGTTCTGTTTATCGACCTGTTTACTCCGAGTAAAAAGTTAATGAAAAGTGGGGACCAAGATTTCACTTTCAACGGAATCCACTTGACTGACTATGGATATCAACAATTGGCTCCTATCATTGATGAAGCTTTATTTGGAACCAACAATAAAACCGGCTCGACGGTAGACATGAAAAAGCTGAGAGCCGAAGTTCTGGAAAAAAATCGACAGTTCTGGTACGACTATCGAGCCGTCAACGGTTACTACATTTACGGTGGTCGAAAAAAGCCCTTTGGAGTTGTCAACTTCCCGGCAGAATTTGCGAAACTTCGGAAGATGATAGAGAATCGCGATAAACGAATCTGGGCAGTGGCTCAAGGAAAAACCGTTCCTCACAAAATTGACGACAGCCAGACAGGTGAATTTGCTGATATTAAAACCAATGTGAAAGACCCCTCATCGATACGCATCACTTCGCCTCAAGAATCACAGAAGAAATTTGAATTACCGGAAGGATTTGAAATCAACCTGTTTGCTTCAGAAGTTGATTTTCCTGAGCTGAAAAACCCGGTTCAATTTACCTTTGATAGCCAAGGTCGTTTGTGGGTTTGCACAATGGAATCTTACCCACAATATTTGCCCGGTAAAGACGTGGATGATAAGGTTTTAATTTTTGAAGATACGAACGGCGATGGTCGTGCCGACAAGCAGACTATTTTTGCTGATGGCCTGCATTTACCAACGGGAATTGAACTTGGAGACGGGGGCGCGTATGTCGCTCAACAACCCAATTTAGTATTTCTGAAAGATACCGATGGCGATGGTTACGCAGACCACAAAGAAATCGTGCTACATGGCTTTGACTCAGCAGATTCGCACCATGCTATCAGTGCTTTCACTTGGGGTCCTGGCGGAGACTTATACTTTCAGGAAGGGACATTCCATCATACACAAGTAGAAACTCCCTATGGTCCCCGCCGCGTGAAAAATGCAGGTGTCTTTCGTTATGAACCGCGCACAGAAAAATTCGACATCTTCATTTCATACAGCTACGCCAACCCTTGGGGGCATGTCTTTGATCGATGGGGCCAGAACTTTGTGGCTGATGCCTCTGGAGGAGCGAACTATTTTGGTACCGCCTATTCTGGTGACTTGGACTACCCTCGTAAACACGCAGGAATGAAGCATTTCCTTAAAAAACAATGGCGGCCAACTGCAGGATGTGAATTTGTTTCCAGCCGACAGTTTCCAGAAGAAATGCAAGGTAACTATCTCTTAAACAACTGCATCGGATTTCATGGCGTATTGCAGTACAAAATGAAAGAAGATGGATCTGGATTCGCAGCAGATCCTGTGGAACCACTCGTAAAATCTACAGACACCAACTTCAGACCCGTTGATCTGCAATTTGGACCAGATGGTGCACTGTATCTGATTGACTGGTTCAATCCACTGGTAGGTCACATGCAACACTCGATTCGAGACCCCAATCGGGATGCCCAACACGGACGCATCTGGCGCGTGACCTATTCTAAAAAACCTTTATTGAAAGATCCGGAAATTGCGAAGGCATCGATTCCTGAACTGCTCGATCTTTTGAAGACTTATGAAGATCGGGTACGTTATCGCGTTCGCCGTGAATTACGAATCCGCGATACCCAGGAAGTGACCTCAGCAGTCAACAAATGGGTTGCGACTCTTGATCCGAAGGACAAAGATTACCAGCACCATTTACTCGAAGCGTTATGGGTACATCAGAATCTTGATGTTGTCGATGTCCAATTTCTGAAGAAGATGTTACGCTCACCCGAACCACGCGCACGGGCTGCTGCCACGCGTGTCTTGTGTTATTGGCGTGACCGAGTGAATGGCTCTCTAGAATTACTCAGAGCTCAGGTTAATGATGAACACCCCAGAGTCAGACTGGAAGCAATTCGCGCACTGAGCTTTTACCATGATCCTCAAGCACTCGATATCGCTGTCGAATCGTTGATTCATCCTCAGGATTACTACCTTGAATACACTTTAAAAGAGACAATGGATACACTCGAAAAAAGAATGAGTAATAAATAATTTATTGAGTGCTTTCCAAAACTTATCAGACATTTTATCCAGGAGAAAAGTGTTGATTTTCTCCTGGATAAGTTTGATCTCGCCCCTTGCATTTCCATCTGTACCAATTAACGTCTTAACCTACAATTTAGACGACTTTTACGCTGAGTCAGTTTCAAAATGAGAAATCAACCACCCATTTATTCAATCCTGTTACTTTCAGGGCTCACCTTATCTTTCGTCTTGCAGCATTCAGAGCACGCTGTTGCCCAATCAAAGAGTAGCGTTGCTCCGTTGATGAAACTCTTGAAAAGTGGTCGGGTTCCTGCGCAACGCCAGGGAACGCTTATTGAACTCATCTGTCGTAAAGGGAACAAAGAAGATCTGGGATATATTTGGGGACAAATTACCACAAATGCCTTCAAAGGTGACTTAAAGGAAAAATCACTTCTTGCATTGAAAGAAGCATTTCAAAATCGAAAGATCATTCCCGCAGGTTCGCTGCAAGGTATCTCTACTCTGATCAATGAAAAACCTCCCATCAATCTAGTCGCAGTCGAATTAGCAGGTTTGTGGAAAGTCACTTCTGCAACGGAAAAGCTACAACAATTAGCATTGGCAACAAAAACGAATGAGAAATTACGAACCGCCGCCATTGATGCTCTCGTTTCCATTGGGGGACCTGAAAGTATGCAAGCGATGAACGAACTCACCGGCGAAAATTCACCACAGGAGATTCGCTATCTCGGAGCAGCAGCCTTGGTGACATTAAATTTAAAACAGGCCATTAAAGCTGGCATCAAAATCATGTCATCGGGACAATCGGGTGATCCCACACCATTTATCGCTGCAATTCTGGAGAAACAGGGGGCTGCTGACCAATTGGCGGCTGCCATTAATTCGCAGAAGATCCCTGAAGATATTGCGAAAAAACTTCTGCGTTATATGTATTCTGTAGGCCGGAGTGACAAATTGTTAAGCGATGCCCTCAGTAAAGCAGCAGGGATGTCGGGCAAAGAAAAGAAACTGACTGATGCGGAATTTAAACAACTCGTGGCAGATGTGATTGACCACGGAAACGCGGAACGAGGAGAAAAAATCTTTCGCCGTTCTGATCTCAGTTGTATGAAATGCCATGCAGTCAGTAAAGCCGGAGGCGAAGTCGGGCCGGACCTGAGTCCCATTGGTGCCAGTTCTCCTGTAGATTACCTGGTTCGTTCTATCCTTTATCCTAATCAAGCTGTCAAAGAAGCCTATCAGACCTATGTGATCGTCACATTTGAAGGCAAAATCATCCGTGGAATCATTGTTGATCGCAATGAGGAACGAATCATTCTGAAAGATGCGAACGGAAAGCAAATTGTGATCCCCGTTGATGACATTGACGATGAAGCAGAAGGCGGCTCTTTAATGCCTCAAGGACTGACCAAATTTCTGACAAGAGATGAACTCGTCGATATCGTGAAATATTTGTCTGTTTTAGGTAAGCCAGGTCCATACGCGATTCGTTCCAAACCTACTGTACAGCGCTGGTTACTAATGCGAAATATTCCTGATCTGATTTTGTCAAATGAAACTGTGGATGAAGAGTTGTTTGAAGAACATGTACTTCGCGCTCCCAGTACAGATTGGACACCCCAATATGCGATGGTGGCAGGTTTATTACCTTACGAGGAATTGAAGACGTTAACCACTGATTCATCTGTCCTCTTACAGGCAGAAATTAATGTAACGGAAGCAGGCAAAATTGGCTTTCGGGTCAATTCGGCACAGGACACCAAAATCTGGATCGATGCGCGTCAATTAAAATCAGAGTCAGAAAATCAATTCGATTTGGAAAAAGGCATCCATAAACTGACTCTATTGATCAACCTGGCAAATCGGAACGAGGAAGGAATTCAAGCAGAATTCTTCAAACCGGCGGGCTCAAAAGTATCATTCACAGTTGTCGGTGGTAAGTAGATTACTTCACCTGAAATGAGGTATCAGATCTACAGCTTTGGCTTACGCGCTTCAATGCCATCATTGGCTCCCTGAAGATCGTCTGCACCTGGAACGTAAGGGTGTGTTTTCTGCCAATCCTTCCAGAATGTCGCTGGATGCGTTTTTCTCCATAACGCTAACGCATTCCCAACATGACTGTAAAACGTATACTTTTGCAATATCTCCTCTTCGGTATGCGAAGTGGTATTATTAATGACCCATTTTGCCGCTTTGACAATCATCTCATGCGGCGGGTGCAATTCTTTAGGGGCAATCGCCAACCATTCCAAATGGTGTCCTGTTGCAATAACATTCTTGTAATCAGGTATCTCTTGCGGATCAGTCAGAGCACTTTTTCCATCCATCCAGTTGGCAGGCCAATGACCATCTTCAAACTGACAGACACTGATCAAGTCTCGGACACGTTCCAGATAGGCATAAGCTTCTGCCCGCACTGGTTTCGATAAAATATGAAACTCGTCATCAAGACGAATCAGTAACATCAGCGAATAAACTCTATGTGTTCCGACGCAAACACCAAAACGTTTATGCCCTCGAATCAATCGTTTTACGATCTGATCAAACGAGACAACACGACCATCTACCGTCTTCCACTGTTTCACAGGAGGAATCCAGAGCCCGAAAGCCATCGCCGACCATTCCACTTCTCGCTCATCCAAACGAAAATCGCGAAGTGATTCCTGAATCACATCATTAATATCCATATCACGCCGTGACGGACCAAAAACGGGTTCATCTAAATGAATACCAGCTTCTGTCAACGAAGCGAGCCAGTGGTCATGATGCACTGATCCTCCTGCCTGACTGCCCCAACGAATCGAAATCCCCGCTGGTTCCTCTACAAGCAGTGGAGAGATCTCATCTCCCCATGAAGTCAAAAAACGAGCATGATCAATTAAAAAATCTCTCATTTCAATTCCTGAAACAATACTCGGATCTTGAAATGTAGATTGAATACTCCAGGTACGCAGTGCATGCTCGACATGATTGGGCTTCATGCGTTTCCGTGGAAATTTAGGCCGCACTTGTTTCAATACCGCGGCTAATTCATCATCTGTCACAACGGAAGGATCATCATAAAACGGCTCCACTTGAAGTGGAACCTTTCGATCAATTTTGACTTCCGGATATGAAATTTGCTTCAGAAAAACATTGTTGAATTCTTGTTGCGACTCTTTGGAACCAAGGGTATAAGCTCCACAAAAAGCGATCACAACCAGAATTTGTACCGTAATTATCGTTTTCAATGTCAATTTGCGTGACTTCATAGCTGAGCTCGAAATGAAAGAAGTATTTTAGTAATTGATAAAAGAACAGAAGTTGATCACTCAATGGGTTCATTTCGTAGTAACACTACTGACCGACCGTCTTTGTATCCCACACGCCAATCTCCACTACGTTCCAAACGACGCAACAAATTGCTTCGACGCGGTAAATCCAACACGATTGTGTTGACGCCATATCTGTCCAACAATTCCTCACCATCACTCCCGAGATTGATTATGCGTAAATAATGATCCCATACTTCCTGTGGAAGCAAATGGACGTGGGAATTTGCAAATACAGAGGCGTTCTCGGGGCCATCCCACAATAAATAATCGCCGAGCTCCATCGAATTGAAGAGCTGGCCTTCGATTTTCTTTTCTTTTAGATAGTTCACCGCACCAATCGGCGTCGTTGAAGAAACACTCTTCTCAAAATCAACTTGCTTACCGTGCAGAATTCTAGACCCAATCGGAGTAACGGCAAAGCAGATCCAGATCATACCTACAGAAACAACGGTCCATTTCCCCGCATAATGAACCGCATTCTCTTCGGCCTCATCTACCAGGCCTTTCCGTTTATGCCCCCAAATCGCCGCCCCGTGTAATGCCAGATAATAAGCGGCGACTGGTGCCCACCAGATTATCATCCGCGAACTCCACAAGGCCGCAGTTCCCAGTCCCACAAGAATCAGAACTTCAGCCACAGAAATTCTGCGGGGAGTCAAACGGTAAGCAATGACAATCAGTAATCCAAGCAAAGCTGCTGCCTTACCCTGGTACATCCGCAAAGTTAAAGGGCTCCATTCGACCAATTCTGCCAGATTAGGATGAGACGAGAAAGCAAATGCTTCTGTATATAATCGCAAGCCATAAGGGTTAACTAATACCGCAATGGCAGACAGCTCTAGCAGCAAGAAATATCTACGAGTCACACTGTCTCGAAACATTGCTTTCCATGTTCCAGATTTCCTCCCGACATCAACGGCACGACCGACTAAAAAACAGCCGATTAAACCTAATCCAACGGGAAAGGAACCATGCAGATTCGCCCATAAAACAAAGAGCGCTGGAATCGCAAACCAGTAAAATCTGCGCCATTGACGTGCATTAAGTGTTATAAACAGTAGAACAAAACAGAGTAAACCTGCTAATTGAGGGCGTACTATTCCCAATTGCTTCCAATCACACAAGAGAAACCCGATCACGCAAAGCAGACCCCACAAAAAACTATCTGTTCTTTTTTGAATACGATAGAGAAGCAAGCCCAGACAAGCTGTGATAGCAGCCGCATACAGGAATTTAATCCCGGCGACTCCAAATAACTGGTAAGCCTGAAAACTAAAGATTTGACTAAGCCAGGCAGTATCGATAAATGGGATTCCCGATGAAAGGGGAACCAATGGCTCGAAGGCAGGAATACCGCCTGATTGCCAGATCAACTCTCCATAAGCTAAATGTCCCCAGATATCTGTGTGCCAGAGCGGAAGCGAGCTAAACAGTAAAAAAGATAATGACAGAATACATACAGTAAAAAATGTAAACCGGGATACTCGCAATGCTTCAGGAAAGCGATCAACCAGTATCGACTCCTCGGAGTCTTCCTCGCTGGGATTCCCATTTGTGGATTCGTTTTGGTTTTCCAAAGCAGTGGCCATAATAAACAGATCGATATGAGAGATTACTTTTAAACATCATATGCTGTTTTGTAGAGTCAAACGAGTTCGATCAAATGATTATCTAGCAGGTTTTTGTATGAAACAGAGCGAGTGACATTCTTGACCGAACTCTTTAGTACAGCATAACAATAGATTCGTTTACGTTAAGCGTAGTTCAAGCACAGACTCTGAGTAAAATTCACTTAGTGGAATCATGTCTGTAGATAAAAAACAACAGGCATTTATGAATTTTGAAGCAAATGTATCAATTTTGCCAATTCTGTCAGTCGTCCCTATCCATCATAGTGTGACCCCCTCAACGGCACTCTGAGGTGACCGGGGATCAACCGGAGGGGCATATAAATCTTTTGGTTTTGCTGGTTTCACCTGCTGGTCTGCTTCTTTTAAAAACAGAAATTCCTCTTTAGGAAAACCAGATTCCCCTGTTAATGGCACATCTACCTGTGCGATTGTCTCTGAGTCAAGATTGAGCCGTTCCAGCCAATCATCCGATTCATTGCCAAAAACATTTCTCGCAATTTTTAACGCGTTTGCTTTTTGCTTATCTGAATCAAATTGGCCCCAAATTAATCGAGCAATTTGAACTCCCTTATCATAGGAACGATTCTTATTTAAAGATTGAAGAATAATCTTCCAGGAATTCATGGGCACAGTTTCTGTCTGGTAAAGACTTAATGCCAATTCCGCTCCAATTTTTGGCTCCCCAGGAGCCAATTCCATCCCCTGCTTTAAATAAGCAATACGTTGCTCAAGGTTATTCTCATGGCGTGCCAGATACCAGTAATATTTGCCATTCCAAACGGGATTGCAAATCAAATAGGTACAGGGAATGATTAATAAATGTGCAGCAATAAATGTAAACCGAAATGTTCCCGCAAATCGGGAACGACTGATCAATACGGCTCCTGCGAGTAAACCATAAAGAAAGCCAGCAAGATGTGCTGCGTTAGCAATATGCATGATATTGAATTTCGTTAACACAAAACACAAAATCAGCCAGCCACACCCCCAGGTGATCTCTCTCTCAGTAAATACGGCAGCGATATCTGCATTGGTCTTTCTGAGGTAAATCAGCAATCCAAACATCGCGTAGGCGCCTCCCGAAAGCCCTACTGGATAATGAGCAAAATAATATTCCGGGAGTAAAGAGATAAACGTCGCCAGGATCAGAAAAGCGGCATAAACCCAGAATCGCATTACCGGTTCGATTAAGCGCCCCAGAAAACCGATGGCAAGACAATTCATCAACAGATGCAAAATACCACCATGATGAAAGCCACTAATGAGAATCCGCCACCATTCCCCTGCCCATAGATCAAAGGGTCCGCCTGTAGGATAACCCTTCTCTTTGATCAAGGGGTGATCATGCACAAATACTAAAGGCTGAACCGCCCCCAATTTCCATAAGGCGTCATCAAACGCCTCTGCTCCGTAAGAAGTGTTTTTGACTCGATATATCTGAACAGCAGTAAATAACCCGATTGCCACCGCAATGTATGCTGCAGTTACCGGATATTTCGCACAGATTTTTCTAAATGAGTAAAACATGGAATTGAATTCAAATGACAACGATAGTCTGTTTACCGTAGGAAAGAATAGCTGATTTCTCTTGATTTGACACCAGTAAAGGGAACCGACTCTGTTGAACTGAGGCAAAAAAGATTTCTCTTTCCAAAATAGCGATTTTTCGTTAAAAATCGCTCACAATTGCTTCATAAATCCTTAAATGATCTTTTAATGAGTCACGCAAACATTCACAAAATTCCCTGGTCAATTTTATGCTGTATTCTTTTACTTATAGGATGCGGCCTGGCTGGAATAGCGCGTGGTGACGAACTATCGGGCCAAGGACAATTTTTTCAGAAACAATGCGTCTGGGCTTTCATCTCTTTGCTGGCACTCTGCAGCACAATGGTTTTCCCTTATCGAAATTTACGAGGTATCAGCTACCCCCTTTTTTTTGTAACCCTACTATTTTTAGTTGCCGTCTTTTTTATCCCTGCAATTAATGGTTCACGCCGCTGGATTCCATTAGGTTTCTTTAAATTTCAACCATCAGAACTAGCCAAAATCACTTACATCCTGGCGCTAGCACATTACCTCATGCACCGTAAAAATTATAGACGGATCCCGGGACTAATCATCCCCTTCATTTTGACATGCCTGCCTGTTTTTCTGATTTTACGAGAACCAGATCTGGGAACTTCGCTCTTATTCTTCCCCATCTTATTCGCGATGTTGTTTTCCGCAGGAGCGAGGCCAAGACACCTTATCACAATTCTCGTTCTGGGAATCTGTACTTTACCATTACTTTGGCTCGAGATGAACTCGGAACAAAAATCGAGAATTGTTGCGTTGTTTACCCAACGCGATGGAGGAGAATTACCCAAGGGAGATGGTTATCATCTCTATCAGTCGAAACAGATGTTGGCGTTGGGTGGTGTTTGGGGAAGTGAGATTGCTGGCATGCCCATTGATGATCCCGCTGCTTATCACCTTCCTGCAGGACGGACTGATTTTATCTTTTGTCTGGTCGGCGAACGCTTTGGGATTATGGGCTGCCTGTTTTGCCTGGGAGTCTTTACGTTTTTGTTTGTCAGAGGCTTACAAATCGCTACTGCAACACGCGAGCCATTTGGTCGACTTGTTGCAGTGGGGATTGTCACGCTCCTGGCTTCACAGACAATTATTAACACCGGCATGACAGTCGGACTGATGCCCATTACGGGCATGACTCTCCCCTTAATGAGTTATGGTGGTACCAGTCTGCTGAGCACATGCCTCGCACTCGGTTTGCTGATGAATATCTGCATGCACCCGGGCTATGAGATGAATTCTGAACCCTTTCGTTTCTAAAATGTCTATCATAATAGAACATTCACAACCCACATGCTCGGCTCTTTTCTAAACGTATTTAAATACGAAATTAAGAGTTCTCAATTAGGACCGGCTCATTTATATTCAGCCGTCCATGTTTTCGGTATGATCTAAGCGAATACAATTAATCGATATCCAGCACACTTTCGCTTGCTAAGTTGTTTTCCCTTTTCGCAGGTAATGAGAATTCCATGTCAATGACAGCCCCTGAATTACAATCGGCAAGAACAAGAATTCATGCTGCTTATTCTCCCGATTTATTGTCTGCAGCTAGCCAGACTTTATCTGAAGCACTCACACAACATGCGCGTTCCCTGCAAACTCCAGACGGTCAAGTTTTGAACTGGAATCCACCGCTTGAAAACATCCAACTGGCATTGCGAAAGTTAAACTCACATGTAACTTCAAGTACAGAACCGGAGGTCCAATCACAACAGCCTAAAGTCCAGGAATTTCAACAGCTCACACAATTGATGTTAGAGAAAGGACACAACTTACAAAACCCCCGATATATTGGTCATCAGGTGCCTGCCTCTGTTCCACTGGCTGGATTGTTTGACGCAATTGCTTCAGTCACGAATCAGGTAATGGCCGTCTATGAAATGGGACCATGGGCCACAGCAGTCGAAATTGCATTAATCAAAATGATCGGTAAAGAAATTGGATTTCCAACCGATAAATTCTCTGGCCTTGTCACACACGGGGGATCACTGGCAAATCTCACTGGTTTATTGGCGGCTCGGAATCTGACGTGCCCCGAAATTTGGCAACAGGGAGCATCAGCTAAGAATGAACTAATGCCTGTCATACTCGCATCCAGCGATGCCCATTATAGCTTGACCCGCTCTGCTGGTATTCTCGGAATCGGTACCGAAAATATTCTCAAAGTCTCTCTGGACCAACAACGCAGGATGAATCCGCTCGCTTTGAGAGAAATAATTTTAAAGTGCCAGAGTGAAAACCGAAAAATCATTGCTGTCATCGCCTGTGCCTGTGCCACACCCATTGGCGCATTTGATCCCCTGAATGAGATCGCTGACTTGTGTGAACAATTTCAAATCTGGTTACATGTAGATGCAGCACATGGCGGTCCAACTTGTTTTTCTCAGCATCATCATCATCTTACTGCAGGACTCCATCGGGCAGACAGTGTGGTCTTCGATGCACATAAAATGATGTTCATGCCCGCGCTATGTGCGTTCTTGTTTTTTAAAGATAAAGCACATCAATCTGCAGCGTTCCAGCAACAGGCTCCCTACTTGTTCGATCCGTCTGCACCTGAGATTGCAGAATATGATTTAGGATTAAGAACAATTGAATGCACCAAACGCGCAAACAGTTATGGCCTTTGGGGAGTCTGGTCACTGTTTGGAAAAGGTCTCTTTGCAGATCTTGTCGATGTCACATTTGAAACCGCACAAATATTTTATGAAATGCTGGAGCAAACGACTGATTTTGAACCTGTACATAAGCCAGAGTGTAATATTCTCGTTTTTCGTTATCAACCAGACTGGTTACAACAACTATCTATAGAACAACAAAACTTGTTTCATTTCAAGTTGAGAAGAGTCATTATCGAATCCGGAGAATTTTATATCGTACACTCGGTCATTGATGGTCAGGCAGCGTTTCGGATTACCGTCATGAACCCACTCACAACCGACACTCATTTGACAAAGCTCTTAGAAACGATTCGTCAAAAAAGTAACGAATTACGAACTTCTTTTCCTGCCTCAGTTCAACCAGATCATTGTGAGCAGACTTGACAATTCAGTGTCAGATCGAAAGAATCATCGCTCGGAAATAAGACAATACCAGTATCAACTGATATAATGACTATCTTATTGGTAACTAAATTATATTGCGTTTGAAATGATATCCTGAAATTTCAAATATTTATGGAGAAGTAAGCTTATGAGTGGCCCGATTGTTCGCACAGGTACCACACCACAGTTCTGGGAAAATTACGACAAAATCTTCGGAGACTCTGCCAAAAAAGGGTCTAAAAAGAAAGCCGCTGCCAAAAAGGGGAGTGCAAAAAAGAAAGCTGCCAAAAAAACACCTGCAAAAAAATCACCTGCGAAAAAGACGGCGAAGAAGAAAGCGGCCCGAAAAAAATCTAAGAAATAATCCACTCTTATTAGATTTTAAGTTCTCTACCATGCATTCTTACGGTTTATTTTTATGGCTTAACAATGTGCTCAAGTTCAGTGAACCCTGAATCCAAAGCTTCTAAAATTCCTCCTCAAGCCATACTCATGATTCTGTTAATCGGCGGTTCCTTCGCCGCCGATTCTTTTCTTCGCTTCCCTATCCCGGGAATCAATGAACCGCATTATCTAAGTAAAGCAAAACATTACTGGAACCCACAATGGGGTTCTGGTGATTTTTTTCTGGAGTCATCCAACGCGCATTCCTTTTTCTATCAGGTTATGGGGAGCCTCACTCAATGGCTTTCTCTTCATAACACAGCACTTCTCGGACGTCTTGTAGCGTTCCTGCTGTTAGCAATGGGCTGGTATCGGCTAGTCAAAGTATTAGTTCCGGGAATCTGGTCCCCCTTAATCACAGCTTGGATCTATTTAGGAATGGTTGCGATAGGTAACTTTTCGGGTGAATGGATCATTGGTGGAATCGAATCTAAGGTATTTGCATACGGTTTTCTTTTTTTGTCACTCGCCAGTGCCTGTGAGCAACACTGGAATCGAGCTGCGATCTATGCAGGACTCACCATAAGCTGGCATCCTGTCGTAGGAATTTGGGGCGTACTTTGTGGTGGATTCTCACTTGTCTGTGATTGGTATCGGAAAAGAAGAGACTTTAACAAAGCCACATATAGACAGACATTGCGATCAGTGATTTCGGCTACCGGACTGTTAATCCTCTGCTCACTTCCGGGACTGATTCCCTCAATAGGGCTCTTGGCCCAAGGCAATTCAGAACAGAACTTCGCAGCGAATTATATTCAAGTCTTCTACCGCATTAAGCATCATCTTGATCCGATGGATTTTCATTTAAGCAGTTATGTATTATATGCGATTCTATTGGCAGTCTGGTTGATCTTGAAGCGAAATGAAGGACCATCGTTTCCGAATCGCTTTTTTCAACTTTTTATCGTAGGAACAATTGGTCTTGCATGCATCGGATTACTATTGGGTGCCGGCCCACGACCAGCCAGCGAAATGCCGTATTATGCGTTTCGCATGTCACTGTTAAAATTTTATCCGTTTCGTCTATTTGATGCCTTACTCCCTATCGCTGTCACAATTTCGATAGTCAATGCTTTTCAATACTGGATTTTTCAAAACGAAAACACAGATTTAAAATTACTTCTAATCAAAAAAACATCTCTCAAACAAATGATCCCCTTGTTCAGTTTCTGCATCTTCATATCAGCGATTTATTCTGCCTGGACCTTTCCTCCGATTCATAAGATGCCACCAGCTCAGCGCACTGACTGGATTGACGCTTGCCGCTGGATCAAAAACCATACTCCTGAAACCGCACTTTTTCTGACCCCCACCCACCAGTCTGACTTCAAGTGGTATGCACAACGACCGGAATACGTCACTATTAAAGACTGTCCACAAGACGCAGCCGGCCTCATTGAATGGAATCGACGACTAAAATACCTTCGAAAATGGGGCCAGAACTATTATAATAACGGTTTTGACGAGAATGCGATTCGTGTCCTCAATAACGAGACAAAAATCACGCATCTCCTGGTAAAACGACTTGGTCCCTTTACAACACTCAAACCCATTTATCAAAATCAAACCTATAAAGTATACGAGCTCCCCTGATCATCTTCCCTTGAATGGTTAATCCTTATGAAAGACACAGGCAACTCTCGCCGTTACATGAAATGCTTGTCCGCACTGATTTTCACAAGTTGTGTGCTGCTGATTACTCCGTTACCAACTCCTCAGAATGGTACACAGGATTCGAGCATCAACGCACAATCGATCGCTGTCAAACCAGATGACTGGCCTTACTTTCTTGGACCGTTACAAACCGGGATTTCTGCGGAAACCAATTTAATTGACGAGTTTCCAGAAGAAGGTCCCGCACTGTTGTGGGAAAAAAAGATAGGTACTGGCTATAGTGCACCCTCAATTCTGGGTAATCAATTAATCATTCATCACCGACCAGACGCCAATCGAAAAAGTAAAGAAGTCATCGAATGCCTGACAGCAGATACTGG